>NZ_JACYVQ010000002.1:0-790022 GCF_014842675.1 Paenibacillus sp. CFBP 13594 | reverse complement strand
GGGCGCAGCCACGGCGGCGGCTTCCCGCCCTGGCGGTGCCGCTGAGGCGGCAGGCAGCCCGGCGCAGAGCCGCGAACCGCGGGCTGTGGAGCAGCGGGTGTTCGTGAAGATTGCCCCGCATGCGGAGAAGCCTGAGCTTCTGGCACGTCTGAAGCAGCTGCTTCAGGAGCATCCCGGACCTGTGGCGACAGTGCTCTTCTATGAGCAGCAGCAGAAGCTGCTTGCGCTGAGTGATGACTACCGGATTAAGCCATCACCAACCTTGTTCTCCGATATGGAGAAAATGCTAGGTGAAGGTACGGTCAAGATTAAATAAAAGACTGTCCCGTGTAATTGATGGTTCTTATTCCATAAAATGAAACCTGTTTAGCTCAATGCTGAACAGGTTTTTTTTGATTATTTTAGTGCGAGCGCGGTTCACTGACGACAGGGTTTAAACAAACAAATTACAGACTTTTTATAGGCCAGCTACAGACCAGAGCGGAATGTACAATCCTGCAACATATCCAGGGTGCGACTGGTCTTAACCATCCGCACATTTTATGAACATTTTAACAGGTTGCTGCATACACTTGAGAACACCGAAGGACCTCGCGGTCCTCGGGGGATTGATGCGGGAGGTCGAGATATGTCATATGAAATCGTAGAAGCCATGCTGGCCCGGCGGGGTGTACGGATTGATGCAATCGCAGCAATTGTATACCGTCTGCAAAAAGGGTACCACCCCGAACTGACCTTGGACGACTGTGTAACCAGCGTGAAATCCGTTCTGCAGAAACGAGAGGTGCAATATACGCTCTATACGGGTATTGCTCTCGACGAACTTGCAGAGAAAAAGCTCTTGCCCCAACCGTTACAGGCTATTATGGAAGCGGATGAATCCCTGTATGGAGTGGACGAGACTCTGGCCCTCGGCATTACTCATGTGTATGGTATGATTGGTTTAACCAGCTTTGGTTACCTGGATAAAGAAAAAATAGGTGTAATTCATGATTTGAACGAACACACAACAGCCATTCATGTCTTTTTGGATGATCTGGTCGCAGGGGTGGCCGCTGCGGCTTCTGCCCGGATTGCACACAAAAATATTAAAGCCAAAAAATACCCCTCAGACCTTTAACCCCCTGTATTTCCATGCTTGTCTGTTATGGTCAATCTAATGGCTCATATGAAGGTCTTCAAGGGCGGCTGACGCTGCCCTGATAAGCTTGCGGCTGCTTATGGAAGAGGTATGAACAAGAAGATTTCGTCAACCATATGAGTTATTCGTGGGGGACTAATGTCCCTCATGATCCCAAATTCTCCCCAAAGGTCCCGAACCCTTTCTTGCAGAAAAAAAGTGAGGTATGTTATCATTAGTCCAATATACGGGCTCTGAACATTAGCTTAGGGGGCGGACAAGGCATGTGGACGGTGATTTACATTGCACCGACAGCAAAGGTTGCGGACAAGATCAAGACCAAGCTTTCGGAAGAAGGTTTTCTGGTACAGACCCGTCCCATCAGTTTATCCAAGCAGCAATTTGAGATTCGCGTCCCTTCTGGGGAATTGGAAGAGGTCCAGGAAGTGCTGAATTCCATTTTGCATTCCTGATTTGTTCGACATCAACGTGCCTTGGCAGATGAAGAAGTACCATCGGTACATAAGGGACTAATCGCGTAAGCGGAGAGAGGAATCGACTTGCATGTATTGTATGCTGCTGTCCTTCCTTCTTTTTTTGTTAGGACAAGGACCGACCTGGTTGCTCCCGGAGACCCTACCAAGATAGATTCAAACATCGGCGCAACAATCTTTCGGTTTTTGCAGGTAACATCAATCGTGCTGACAGAAGCCGGTGATCCTTGCCCTGTACCGGCGGATTTTTTTGTTGTGAATGCTGGACAAGGCCCATGGCAGCGTGTGGGTCGTAAGCGGTTTACCGTAGCACGCGGATGAAGCTGCCACAAGCAGCGATCTGCAGGTTGCGGCCATCAAATCAACGGCTGGAGAGGTGTAGTTGTGTTCAAAGATATATTCCAGAAGAAACGGAAGTACGCTACCATACCTTCCGAGCGTGCACTTCCCGGCGAAGGCCAGGAAGTCCTAGAACGCCCAAAACGTGAAATACCTGAAGGGCTTATGAACAAGTGCAGCAAATGCGGCACGATTCAATATAGCAAGGAATTGGAGAAAAATCTGAAAGTATGTCCTGCCTGCGGTTACCATATGCGTCTTAACGCTATGGAGCGCATTGCTATGGTACTTGATGATCAAGGATTTGTTGAATTTGATGCTGATATGATATCGGTTGATCCACTTGGCTTTCCTGGATATAGCAACAAACTGGAACAACAGCGCCTGAAATCAGGTCTTAAGGAAGCTGTAATTACGGGGGAAGGAACCATTGATGGCCTGCCTGTAGTTGTGGCTGTCATGAGCTTTGATTTCTTCACAGGCAGCATGGGTTCTGTTGTAGGGGAGAAAATTACCCGTGCCATTGAGCATGCCACAGAGAAACGGTTACCATTGATTATTTTCTCAACATCAGGTGGTGCCCGGATGCAGGAGAGTATTCTCAGTCTCATGCAAATGGCCAAAACAAGCGCAGCTTTATCCCGTTTGGATGAACAGGGCGGGCTGTACATTTCGGTCATTACGGACCCAACGACAGGTGGAGTCTCGGCAAGTTTTGCGAGCCTGGGCGATATTAATATTGCCGAACCTGGCGCTGTATTTGGTTTTGCCGGCAGAATCGTTATCGAACAGACCATCCGTCAGAAGTTACCTGATGATTTCCAAACGGCTGAATTTAATATGCAACATGGTCAGTTGGACATGGTTGTGCACCGGAAAGAGCTTCGGGCCACTCTTGGCAAGCTTCTGGATATGCATAGTGAAAAAGGAGGGGTCTAAATGGCGGGTGAGTTGCCATATGAAGCGCCTCTGGTTGAGATGCGCAAAAAGATTGATGAACTCGTACAGTTTGGACAGGAAAAAGGGATCGACTTCACGGACGAGATTGCCCGCCTGGAAGAACGTTACCATAGACTTGAAGAAGAGATCTACACTGGCATAACAGCAGCTCAGAAGATGCATCTGGCCCGTCATCAGCAGCGCCCAACGGCGCTGGACCTGATCCAGCTGATATTTACGGACTTCATTGAGCTGCACGGTGATCGCATGTTCGGAGACGATCTTGCGGTTGTTGGCGGACTTGCCAAGTTGAATGGAAAGACAGTAACGGTAATCGGACAACAGCGGGGGAAAGACACGAAGGATAATATCGCCCGCTTTTTCGGTAGCGCTCATCCAGAAGGTTTCCGAAAAGGACTGCGTCTGATGAAACAAGCGAACAAATTTGGCCGTCCTATTATTACGTTTATTGATACTAAAGGGGCGTATCCGGGTAATACTGCAGAAGAGAGAGGTCAATCGGAAGCGATTGCTCGCAACCTGATGGAAATGGCGAAGCTATCGGTTCCTGTTATTGTTGTGGTCATCGGCGAAGGTGGAAGCGGCGGTGCCCTCGCTATGGCTGTGGGTAATCGTGTGTTGATGCTGGAACATGCGATCTATTCTGCAATCTCTCCGAACGGCGCTGCTTCTATTCTCTGGAAGGATGCATCCAAGGCAGATCAGGCGGCTGAAGCAATGAAAATAACAGCCAAAGACCTGCTGGAGATGGAAGTCATTGAAGAGATTGTCCCTGAGCCACGCGGCGGTGCTCATCGGGATTATGAAGCGTCTGCTGCTTTCATCAGTGAAGCTTTGGTCCGTCATCTCGACGATATGAAGGGTTGGAGCGGGAATCAGCTGAAACAGGATCGTTATGAGAAATTCCGTAAAATTGGATCGGTCACGTTTGAACCTCAAGCATCCATTGAAACCCCTCAAGAGCTTGTAGAAGTCGATGTTGCGAGTAATTTGTCGGGAAATGCTGAATAATGTGACGAATTTCCTATACAAATGAGCAAAAGTATAGTAAATTTAATAGTTGGAAAAAGAAAAATAGATAAAGAGTAATACCTTTAAAATCGGAGGAAACCCAAAATGCGTAAAACAAAAATTGTATGTACCATTGGTCCATCCAGTGAATCTCTGGAGAATACCAAAAAATTGATTATGGCCGGTATGAATGTGGCCCGTCTGAACTTCTCCCACGGTGATTTCGATGAGCACGGCGGACGGATCATTGCGATTCGCCAAGCATGCGAAGAGTTGAACAAAACAGTAGCGATTCTGCTGGACACCAAAGGACCGGAAATTCGGACAGGTAAACTCGAAGTTGAACCAATCGAATTGGTTCAAGACGAGTACATCACTTTGACAACAGAAGAAATTCTGGGCACCAAAGAACGTCTTTCCATTACGTATACAGATCTTCCGAATGATGTTGAACCGGGATCTACAATTCTGATCGACGACGGTCTGATCGGACTGACTGTGGTGGAAGTGCAAGGCACCGAGATCAAATGCCGTATCGTTAACGGCGGATCGATCAAAAGCAAAAAAGGTGTTAACGTTCCGGGCGTTGCTATTTCTCTGCCGGGTATCACCGAAAAAGACGCTAACGATATCGTATTTGGTATCGAACAAGGTGTCGATTTCATCGCGGCTTCTTTTGTACGTAAAGCAAGTGACGTACTTGAGATTCGTGAATTGCTTGAAAAACACAATGCTGGACATATCCAAATCATCTCCAAAATCGAAAACCAACAAGGTGTCGATAACCTCGACGAAATCCTTGAAGTGTCTGACGGCCTGATGGTTGCTCGTGGAGACCTGGGTGTTGAGATTCCTGCGGAAGAAGTACCATTGGTACAAAAACGCATGATCCAAAAATGTAACGTTGCAGGTAAACCGGTTATCACAGCAACACAAATGCTGGATTCCATGCAGCGTAACCCGCGTCCAACACGTGCGGAAGCAAGTGACGTGGCGAATGCGATCTTCGACGGTACGGACGCAATCATGTTGTCCGGTGAGACAGCTGCGGGTAAATACCCGGTTGAATCTGTTCTGACTATGTCCCGTATTGCTGAAAAAGCAGAATCTGCTCTGCCTTACCAAGAGTTGTACCTGAAACAACGTGTTGCTCAACAAACAACAGTTACAGAAGCAATCAGCCAATCGGTTGCTCTCCAAGCTCAAGATTTGAACGCAAAAGCGATCATCACTTCGACTGAATCAGGACACACTGCACGCATGATTTCCAAGTATCGTCCAGAATCTCCGATTATCGCTGTGACAACGGAAGACAGAACTTCCCGTCGTTTGGCTCTGGCTTGGGGTGTAACTCCTGTCAAAGGAAGACTGGTTGATTCAACGGATGCTTTGTTCGAAAACGCAATTGAAGGCGGCGTAAAATCCGGACTTGTTAAAGAAGGAGACCTGGTTGTGATCACAGCAGGTGTACCTTTGGGTCGTTCCGGTTCTACCAACCTGATTAAAGTAAGCCAAATTCCAAACAACGCTTAATAGCGTCTTGGATGGAGAAGCAACAGGAAAGAAGCAATGGGGCGTTCTTGTCCCGTTGCTTTTTTTCCATCTTATTGACACTTTGCAGCGAGGTAACACGTATGAATGTTAGAGCGAAGGAGGCCGATCACGTGCGAGAACAGAGCAATGGCAGCTGGTATGCGGCACGTCTTCGTGTACGCTATCAAGAAAGTGACCAGATGGGCGTGGTTTACCACGCGAACTATTTGAATTGGTTTGAAATCGGTCGAACTGAGATGATTCGCCAAATGGGGTATACATATCGTAAAATAGAGGAACAGGGGTTACTGCTTCCCGTAACCGGACTGGATGTGAAGTATCACAAGCCTGCCCGATATGATGATGAGATTATCATTTTCACCCGTATTGCTGCATTTAGTGGTCTGCGACTGAATTATGAGTATGACGTAAGACGCATGTCTGAAGAACCTGATGAGCATATGGCGATTGGAGAACGGGTATGGTCAACTGATGAATCGCTCCCTGGAGAACGGCTAGTTACAGGTTCTACCCAGCATGTGTGGGTAAATGGAGACTGGAAGCCAGTTCGGCTGGATAAGGCAGCCTCTGAGCTATACAGCGCGCTTGAAAAGGTGTGGCTTTCGGGAAAGGGGTAATACGTCAATGCGAAAATGGATGTGGGCTTTACTCTTAATCATTCCGGTGATTGAATTATTTGGTTTTATTCTGATGAGTGACTGGTTCGGAGCCGGAAAGACATTGCTTCTCATGATTCTCACGTCCTTGATTGGTATAGCAATGTTGCAGTTTGAAGGGCGAAAGGTACTTGTGGACGCCAAATCCGAGATGGAGCGTGGCAAGGTACCTGGCAGAAAAATGGTCGATGGTCTTTTTATTTTTGTCGGTGGTTTCTTGCTCTTGATTCCAGGTTTTGTAACGGATCTGATCGGGTTTACACTGATATTTCCATTAACACGTCCGGTTTACCGTCTGTTCTTCCTGGGATGGCTTGAGAAAAAAATGAAAAGTGGAAAAATTACGTTTTATCGTCGTCCGAAATGAAACACCAGTTGTTATGCATAATGGAAAAAGGCTCCGCTCACCAGATGATTTCTGTTGAACGAAGCCTTTTCTATTTTCCTGGGTGCTCATAAGATGATGCCTCATCGGACACGTCCGTTGATGATATACGTTCTGAGGTCGCGTAATACGTTAGCCCGATTGAACGCATCAAGAATCACGAGACTGACAGGGCCAATGATCAAGCCCAGAACACCAAACAACTTCAAACCTACAAACATGCCAACCAGCGTGGCAAGTGGGTCGAGCCCTACACTGCTTGCAAGTACCTTCGGTTCAATAATCTGACGGGCGATCAGTAAGATCAGATAGATAATACTAATGCCAATACCCAGATACAGATCCCCATTCATAAAGAGGTACGCTGCCCAAGGCACCATGATAAGGCCAACACCCAGATAAGGAAGCAAGTCGACCAAACCAATCATCAGAGCGATGGTGAAGGCTGAATTAACTTGCAATATTAGCAGTCCAATCATGACGAATAGTGCTGTAATCGAGATCATGATCAATTGTGCTCTTGCGTATCCAAACAATGCCTTCTTAAGGTCGGTCCATATGTCGGATATTGGCTTGCGAATGGAAGAGGGTACCCATCCCGATACGGTGATGTTGTGCCTGGTCCAGCTTTTGCTAATGAAGAATGTAGACAACAGAACAACGATTAATACCGCGCCCATGTTAGGCAGGGAAGTCAGCAGACTCAGAATCATGTTGAAAAATCCGGTGACCAGATCTGTGACGGCTGTACCCACCGTTTCAGTTGTTTTACTAATATTGCTGTTGATGGTTTCCTGGTAGTTGGGATTTTCCTTGTAAAATTCATTGATCTGCGCAGTCAAACTTTGAATGGTGTCATTCTGGGTCCAGCGCACAAACGTGTCCTTGATCTCATCAATATGAAGATCAAAGCTTGTCGTAAGTGAAATGACTTCTTTTACCATACGGGTAATCGCCGCAGATAGCACCACCGCAATGGCTCCAAAATAAAGGATCAATGAAAGAGTTACAGCCAGCCAGCGCGGGAATCGTGCTCGATGCTGAAGCAGTTTCACTAAAGGGTTCATGGCATATGCGATAATCCAGGCAATCGCAAAAGGGTACAAAAGCGGGAACAGCAAGTATATGGCAACGGCGATCAGAACGGCCGCAATGATAACCCATAAGCCCCGGAGCAGGCGTTTCATTATTATTCTATCCAAGCATCAACTCTCCTTAGTTCAATTAAGCCGACCTATGTATGATCCATGAAGCAGTATTAAAAATAGATGGCTATCTTAATTAATATAGAGCATTTACAAGGTTTTGAAACGCCGGGATGTTACCAGATCTTGTTCAAAAGCGGACTTTTGAACAAGATCTACGAGGATTCTTTCTTTTGCCTAGAGTATGCCTTAGTATTACAGAATATAGCAATAGAAAGTTCTTCATACGACAGGATTGGTTAAAAAACATTAAATGTCAACCTTGTTTTTGTAAAGGCTTTCAAAAATGCTTTATCAGTCCGATAAAGAAGTTTGATGTGCGAATGAACTCTCATCATGTTCACATAAACGACAAAATCCAGTATGATGTTATAAGTAAATACCGATTGACAGATAGGAAAACCGTAGTTTGAAATATTTGTTAATTTTAAAATGAAAATGTTTACAAAAAGAGAATAGGTGCATTTTGGCACTTATATGACACTCTGGAATGGTTCCTGATTTCGCTTATTAAAGGAGAGATGTATATGACAGCTACCAAAGGTCTCGAAGGCATCGTTGCAACAACCTCTTCGATCAGTTCTATTGTAGACGGTGTGCTTACATACCGTGGTTACGATATCGACGATTTGGCTGAACATGCCAGCTTTGAAGAAGTTGCCTATTTGTTGTGGTTTGGTAAATTGCCAACAACAGATGAACTGAAATCCCTTCGTAAAAGCCTGAGCGATTACGCGCCGATTCCGAGCGAGTTGATTGCACAAATCCAATTGTATCCGAAAAACGTCAGTACCATGGCAGCACTTCGTTCCGCTGTCTCTGCACTTGCACTGTACGATGAGCAAGCGGATGAGATGACAACGGAAGCGAATGAGAACAAAGCGGTTAAGTTGCAAGCACAGTTGCCAACGATTGTGGCAGCCATCGCCCGTATCCGTCAGGGCAAAGAACCTGTGGCTCCAAAAGAAGGCGCTTCCATCGCAGAGAACTTTTTATATATGATGACTGGTGAAGAACCATCCGAGACCGCCGTGAAAGCATTGGATCAAGCCCTTGTCCTGCATGCGGATCACGAGTTAAACGCTTCGACATTTGCAGCCCGTGTAACGGTTGCTACGCTGTCAGATATCTATTCCGGTGTGACTTCCGCCATTGGCGCACTGAAGGGACCACTGCATGGCGGTGCTAATGAAGCCGTTATGAAAATGTTGAATGAGATCGGTACGCCTGATCGTCTTGAAGCGGCAATTCAGGAAAAACTGAATAATCGTGAAAAAATCATGGGCTTTGGACATCGGGTGTACAAAAACGGTGATCCACGCGCCAAACATCTACAGAAGATGTCCAAGGAACTTGGCGAGATGAACAATGATACGCGTTTGTATGATATGTCTGTGAAGATCGAGGAACTGGTAACAGGACAAAAAGGACTGAAGCCTAACGTAGACTTCTATTCTGCTTCTGTATATACCCAACTGGAGATCGAACAGGAATTGTTCACTCCGATCTTTGCGATCAGCCGGGTTTCTGGATGGACTGCTCATATTTTGGAACAGCTTGCGGACAATCGTATTATTCGTCCACGTGCGGAGTACACTGGGCCTACAGAACAGAAATACGTTTCTATTGAACTTCGCTAATAGCCGCAAAAACAGTATAATAATATAGACGAGGTGAAGGGTTGGAAAGCAGAGGCGTTATTGGCTTGAGCTCTCAGGACCCTTCTCTCAACAAGACTAGTGGTATGATGAATACTGCATATACGAAACCTAGGAGGAATTTTAACTATGAAATTAGAAAAATTTGCTCACCCAACTGAAGGCGAAAAAATCCAAATTGATAACGGTACTCTTCAAGTACCTAGTAATCCAATCATTCCATTTATCGAAGGTGACGGTACAGGCCGTGATATCTGGAAAGCTTCCAAACGTGTATTGGATGCAGCTGTTGAAAAAGCTTATGATGGCAACAAAAAAATCGCATGGTATGAAGTGTTTGCTGGACAAAAAGCATTCGATACATACGGTGAGTGGTTGCCGAATGATACACTGGAAGCCATTCGTGAGTATATCGTAGCGATCAAAGGACCATTGACTACGCCAATCGGTGGCGGTATTCGTTCCCTGAACGTGGCCCTGCGTCAAGAGCTTGACCTGTACACATGCTTGCGTCCTGTTCGTTATTTCGACGGTGTACCTTCTCCGGTTAAACGTCCTGAGTTGGTAGACATGGTCATTTTCCGTGAGAATACGGAAGATATCTATGCAGGAATCGAGTATGCTGAAGGTTCTGAAGAAGTGAAAAAAGTGATCCAGTTCCTGCAACAGGAGATGGGTGCTAACAAAATCCGTTTCCCTGAGACTTCCGGTATTGGTATCAAACCAGTTTCTTCCGAAGGTTCGAAACGTCTGGTACGTGCAGCAGTGCAGTACGCAATTGACCATAACCGTAAGACGGTTACATTGGTACACAAAGGTAATATCATGAAATTCACAGAAGGTGCCTTCAAAAACTGGGGATATGAAGTGGCTGAAGAAGAGTTCGCTGACAAAGTATTCACATGGGCACAATACGACATCATCAAAGAAAACGAAGGTACAGATGCAGCGAATGCAGCACAAAAAGCTGCTGAAGATGCTGGTAAAATCATCGTAAAAGATGCGATTGCCGATATCGCTCTGCAACAAGTATTGACTCGTCCAGGCGAATTTGATGTTATCGCAACATTGAACCTGAACGGTGACTATCTGTCCGATGCACTTGCAGCGCAAGTTGGCGGAATTGGTATCGCTCCTGGAGCGAACATCAACTACGTAACAGGACATGCTATCTTCGAAGCAACTCACGGTACTGCACCTAAATACGCTGACAAAGATGTCGTGAACCCTGGTTCCGTTATTCTGTCCGGAGTAATGTTGCTTGAGCACTTGGGATGGCAAGAAGCAGCTAACCTGATCTACAAAGGTATGGAAACATCCATTAACAATAAAACAGTAACGTATGACTTTGCACGTCTGATGGACGGCGCTACTGAAGTGAAATGTTCTGAATTCGCGGATCAAATCATTAAAAACCTGTAAGGGGAGATGTGAATCTTGACTATTCAGCGCAAAAAAATCACAGTAGTCGGCGCCGGTTTTACCGGTGCTACGACCGCATTAATGCTTGCCCAAAAAGAACTCGGGGATGTTGTGCTGGTTGATATTCCTCAACTGGAGAACCCGACGAAGGGGAAAGCACTCGATATGATGGAAGCAAGTCCTGTTCAAGGATTTGACAGTCATATCGTCGGTACTTCCAACTACGAAGATACTGCAGGTTCTGAGATTGTAATCATCACCGCTGGTATCGCCCGTAAACCGGGTATGAGCCGCGACGATCTGGTCAATACGAATGCGGGTATCGTGAAGTCCGTTTGTGAAAATGTGAAAAAATATTGCCCTGATTCCATCGTCATTATTCTAAGCAACCCGGTGGATGCGATGACTTATGCAGCTTATCAGACCCTTGGTTTTCCTAAAAACCGTGTTATTGGTCAGTCAGGTGTTCTGGATACAGCACGTTATTGTACTTTCATTGCGCAAGAGTTGAACGTATCTGTTGAAGATGTTCGTGGATTCGTTCTTGGTGGTCACGGAGACGACATGGTGCCACTCGTTCGTTATTCGAGCGTAGGTGGTATTCCGATTGACACACTGATTCCTGCAGACCGCATTGAGTCCATTGTTCAACGCACACGTGTAGGCGGTGGTGAGATTGTGAATCTGCTTGGTAACGGCAGTGCATATTACGCACCGGCAGCTTCACTTGTTCAGATGACGGAAGCGATTTTGAAAGACAAGAAACGTATCATTCCAGTGATCGCTTATCTTGAAGGTGAATATGGCTACAATGATCTGTTCCTCGGTGTACCAACCATTCTGGGTGGTAACGGCATTGAGAAAATATTCGAACTTGACCTGACTGCGGAAGAAAAAGCAGGATTGGACAAATCGGCTGATTCGGTTCGCAACGTCATTTCGGTAGTAAACCTGTAAGTTTGAAAACTTTTTGAACAGAAGGTAAAAGAAAACCTCCGGTAAACCCGGAGGTTTTCTTTTCTTTGGATAAGATCCCCAGTATAATGGGATGTGATGTATAGCACACCGAAAATGTTGAGGAGGATGAAAATTTTGACAATGATTATGTATCTGCTCCATATTGTTGGAGCACTGGCGATGGGATTCTATTTGATTCTGCCATTTGTGGTCGGTAAAATCCGTACCTTGAATGCTGCAGCACAAGAGGGAGCCTTTGCATCGCTTCGTTCTTTGAACAAAGTCGCGCAGTATGGACTTGTAATCCAACTTTTAACGGGTGGTTACCTGATGACAAAAGGTGAGTATTCTCATGTCTGGATGGCTGTCGTTGTTGTTCTGCTCTTGGCTATTGCGGCTATTGGAGGAATTATGGGTAAACCGCTGCGACTCGCTGCAGAAGGCGTGAAAAACAAGCGTGATGTCGGTCCTGAGCAAAGCAAGATCCGTATGTTCAGTACACTTCTGGCTGTATTCTTGCTAATCATGGTGTACCTGATGGTGAATAATCAGGTGATCTAAGTGCGTTGTGGACGGTTAATCCACCCTACTAAGATGTATTGTTAGTCGTTGGTTAAGCGTTTGCAGACGTAATTAGGACAAGCTGGATGATATATAAGATGGTGTTTCATTGAAACAAATGAAAAATAGACAGCCTCATTGGCTGTCTATTTTTTTGTTATTACCAGGATGATGAAATTAGCAGTCCTCGGTTTATTTGAACTGGAACTATAGGAATCACTACCATACATAACAGCATGCATATTCCATCAGACACGGTCTACATTGGTTAGGTTGAACTCACAGTATACGCACGCACTGCATTTCGACCATTGCGCTTGGATTCGTACAAGGCAGTATCAGCGTCGCGTAATAAGGACTCCAGCGAATCTGACCCTCCATTGTACTGGGCAATACCAAAGCTTGAGGTCAGTGTAATAGGCACTCCCTTAACATCCAGGGGGTCATTCAATAAGGCAACTCTCAGTCGCTCGGCAAGATTCTCGGCTTCTTGAAGCGAGGTATTCGGAAGAGCGATGACAAACTCTTCTCCTCCATAACGAGCGAACAACATCTCAGGTCGCAAAAAACGATTACATACGGAGACTACATGAATGAGGGCCTGATCGCCAACATCATGCCCGTACGTATCGTTGATGCGTTTAAAGTAATCAATATCAAATAAAATAAATGAAACAGGTTGCAGATTAAGTTGAGCTTCGCTCAACATTTTCCGCCCCTTATGCAAAAATTGAGTGCGATTATAGATTTTGGTCAGACCATCAAAATAAGCCAGTTGTTTGAGTTGTTCTTGCAAGAAGCGTTGTTCCGTTATATCAATGAGCATAATCAGACTACCTACAATCTGTGCATCCTTGTTATACACGTAAGATGTCCTGACCTGATAACAGACGGTTTCTCCATTTAACTGCCAGTACAGATCGGTTTGCAATCCTTCTTTGTGATAATCAACTGGGAACGTCTCTCCAGCAAGATTAAGCCATATATCATCCAAGAGTTGGCCAACCATGGTTGTATTAAGCTCTGGCAACATGTCACGCAGAGATCTATTGTAATCAACGAGTCGATTGGAACTATCCAGTACAATAACCCCTTCACGCATGCTCTCGAAAATACTGTCTTTGGCGATGGGTACGATGGTCAGGAGACGAGAGGATAGAATGGCCCAAATATACATGGCAGAGGTAATACACATGAGTACGGGTACGGGGTCCATCCCGCCAGGAGTCAAACCAAGCAAATACAGAAAAGCTGCGACCATAGGAATAATCTGTGAAGTAATCAGAGTCAGCAATTGACGACGGTACATTTTCTTGGTGTGTTTCCATTGTGCAATCAGAATGAGGCAGGCACATAACAGACAGGAGAACGTGAATGCACCGTGTACAACATACCATTGACCTACTGCAATATCCATCAGAGGAACTGGACTATCTACTCTCAGCCATACTTTTTTATAGAAAAGATGATGATAGTCATTGGTTGCAACCATAACTAAAGTAATGGAAGGGATTACAAACAATGCGGCAGTTACCTTTTTGGATAACGTTTTTCCTGTGTACTTTATCATCAACATGAGACCAAGGGATGCGGAGAAAGGCATGCCTATATACTCCACGGTAGTCCAGAACTTCATTTGCTCCAGTGTGTTACTGGCCAGCTCAATCGCATAACCAAAAGTGTAAATGGAGAGTGCTGCTGTGTAGAGAATGAATATTTTGGAGCTGGGGATTTCGGATCTTCTGAAATAGGTATATAAACACAAAAAGACATTCAGCACGGCTGAAGTGGCTACGAGTGTTATATATGAATTAATATGCGATTCCATTGTCAGGTCTCCATGTTAGGTAGAATGATCAAACCAATAAAAATGAGAGTTAAAACACATCAGTATACTGTACATTGTACATCAGCCCAAGCAGCTTAGGAATACACTTTGTATCATGAAACAGTCTAATTTCGAATAAATTTCGAATTTTGGCAAAACAGGCATTGAAGAAAATCGGTTGTTTGATATCCAAAGAGAGTGGTAAATAACGAATAGAAGGTAGGACGCTGATAGAGACAGCACACTGAGGCTTAAGTTGCTGTTCATCGCAGAAGAATAATCTGAACTGTTCATGCCATCCTACAGAATGAGACTTTTTCAGAGAACGAAAGACAAGGAACGACACAGTTGAAGTCCATGTCTTCTGTAATCCAAATATGTTCACATTTTGAGAGGAGAATGTTAGATGTCAACCAATACACAACAAAATCAAAAAACAATGCCAGCACAGCACCAGGATCAACGCCCCGGAATTGAATCGGAGATGCATCCCAGACCGGAGTTTGAAAAGCCTGAATACAAGGCAGCAGGTAAACTGACGGGTAAGGTAGCGCTCATTACAGGGGGGGACAGTGGGATCGGACGTGCTGTTGCTGTTACGTATGCCAAGGAAGGCGCGGATATCGCCATTGTATATCTGAACGAGCACGAAGATGCCAAGGAAACGAAGCGTCAGGTCGAACAGGAAGGACGCAAGTGCATCTTGATAGCCGGAGATATTGGTGATGATGCCTTTGCGAAGAAGACGGTTCAGCAGACAGTGGATGAACTGGGCAAACTGGACATTGTCGTGAATAACGCTGCAGAACAGCACCCACAACAGAATCTGGAGGATATTACGCCAGAACAACTGGAGCGAACATTCCGTACTAATATCTTCGGTATGTTCTATGTGACGCAGGCAGCCCTGCCACATCTGAAGAAGGGCAGTACGATTATTAACACGACATCCATCACAGCCTATCGCGGGAGCCCGACCCTGCTTGATTATTCCTCTACCAAAGGAGCTATCACTTCGTTCACACGTTCTCTGTCGATGAATGTGATTGAGAAGGGGATCCGTGTGAATGCCGTGGCACCAGGTCCGATCTGGACACCGCTCATTCCATCCACCTTTGATGAGAAAAAGGTAAGCGAGTTCGGTGCAACGCAACCGATGAAGCGACCGGGACAACCGGATGAACTGGCTCCAGCCTATGTATATCTTGCTTCAGATGATTCCTCGTATGTGAGCGGACAGGTAATGCATGTGAACGGCGGTGAAGTGGTAAACGGGTAATTCTTTAAGATGCTTTCGGAATTCGTATAGGATTGAATATATAGAGAGACGTATCGCATTCAGCAAGGCTGAGCGGTGCGTCTTTTTTATATCAGGGGAATGTGCAAGTTTAAGATGCGGTTAGCAGCTGTTTACAAAAGTCTGCATCTGCGTTGATACATATATGATATTGTACGAATAGCCTTGCTGACTGGAATCTCCCTAATCTGTGATATGATAGATCGAGCAATTATACTCGGAGGGATAAGTCATATGAAAATGAGCAAACAGAATGCAGCGCATTATATATGGGGTGCACAGTGCGATGGCTGGCACCTTGTTCAAAACGATAAATTGAGCATCATTCATGAGCGAATGCCTGCAGGAACGGCTGAAACACGACATTACCATTCGGTAAGCCGTCAGTTTTTTTTCATCCTCAGCGGTGAAGCATGTATGGAACTTAATGGTGAAATGTTCGTGCTGGAAAACCATGAAGGAATAGAGATTGCCCCCGGAATGCCGCATCAAATGATGAATCGCAGCAACGAAGAAGTGGAGTTTCTCGTTATTTCCAATCCAGGCACCCGTGGGGACCGAATTGAACTGGATTCAAGGTAGGGCAAGACATAAGATGTTAATCTGATTATAAAGGAAGAGATAGATGAGACCGTTTCGAATTCGCCTTGCCATCATTATGATGGTGCTGATCGGTGTATCCGTCATTGTAGCTGGATATACGATGGGCAGAGTGTTTAAAACTACGCATATAACCGCATTGGAGCAAACCATGGTACGCGAGATTAATCTGCTCAAAGCCACTTTTCCATTCCATGATGCAAGTGATCCAACCTCGGAAGCCACGCGAAAGTATTATTCAGATCGAGCGCTGGAACTGGATCGACTGACGGATTCCCGTGTAACCTTCATCAATAAAGACGGCATGGTCATTGGAGATTCCGAGAGTGATCCGGCATCGATGGATAATCACTTGAACCGTGAGGAGATTAAGGGTGCCGTCGGAGATGGATACGGGCAATCCATACGTTACAGTGAGACATTGGGACAAGACATGCTGTATGTAGCGCTACCTGTGAATTCGGATCAAAGTGACATGATTGAAATGCCCAGCGGAAAATTTGATGGCTACATCCGCCTTTCAATGAGTCTGCATGCGGTTGATCAGGGCCTCCAGCGTGGTTGGATGATTATGTTTGCTGCACTTGGACTACTGTTCTTAATTGTCGCGTTTGTCAGTTATCGGGTTGCACGCGGACTAACCTCCCCCATTGAGCACATTACAAAAGTGGCTCATCGGATCACCAAGCTGGAATACGATGCGAGAGTTGATGTGACGCGTAGAGATGAGATCGGACAGTTGGGGCTTGCGATCAACGGAATGGCAGACAGCTTGCAGTCCCAGCTGAAGACGATTCGTGACAATGAAGCGTTGCTACAGAGTGTCCTTGCTAACATGACTGGAGGCATTGTCATGATCGATGCAGGGCAGTCCATTGCATTGGTTAATCGGGAAGCGGAGCGTATGCTTGGTATTCAGGCAGGAAAGGTTACGAGTAAGCCTTATACTGAATTGAAGAGACACTACGAATTAACACGTACCATTGAAGAGAGTGTTGCATTGAAAGAACGGATGCATGAAGAAGTGAGTGTGTTCAACCCGGAGGAAAAACTGATCCGTATTGATGGCGTACCGATGTCCGAAGATGATGGTAGTTATCGAGGCATGTTGTTCCTGTTGCAGGACGTGACGGCGATTCGCCGATTGGAGTCGATGCGCAGTGAGTTTGTCGCGAATGTCTCACATGAGCTCAAGACACCTGTTGCTGCGGTCAAGGGCTTTGCCGAAACGTTGCTCAGTGGCGGGGTACAGGATAAGGAAACGGAGCGTTCATTCCTGAAAATCATCTATGATGAAGGAGATCGACTTAACCGATTAATTGGGGATATTCTGGAGTTATCCAAAATTGAATCGAAACGCGCACCGCTGCAATGTTCACCTGTTCATGTACACTCTTTCTTCGAAATGGTGCTGGGCACCTTGTCCAAGGTGGCGGAGAAAAAGCAGATTCGTCTGGAAATGCATGTTCCGGAGGAACTGTACATTGAAGCGGATGAGGACAAGATGAAGCAGATTTTCATCAATCTGTTATCCAACGGAATCAATTATACCCCCGATGGTGGACGAGTGAAGCTACAGGTGACAATGGATAACGATGATGAAGTTGTCTTTGCGGTGTCGGATACCGGAATTGGCATACCGAAAAAAGATTTGCCGCGAATCTTCGAACGGTTCTATCGTGTTGACAAAGGCAGATCCCGTAATTCAGGGGGCACAGGTCTTGGACTTTCCATCGTTAAACATCTGGTGGAACTGCATCATGGCAAATTGTCTGTAGAGAGTGAGCTGGGCATGGGGACAACGTTCCGTGTGATCCTTCCATTCATTCAGGAAGAAGAGATGTAGGCGTCTGGTATCAAAATGTAAAAAGGTTGTATTGTTTTACACCGCGTTAACAAATTAGTGCTATGATAGAAAAAGTGTTGTGGCAACAGACAACCTATGAAGAGAGAAGGGGTATCATGGCACAGCGTTTACTAGTTATTGAAGATGAACCTACATTATCAAGATTACTCACGTATAACCTGACACAGGAAGGTTACGACGTTACGGCAGAGGATCACGGATCTGCAGGATATGATCGGGCCTTGTCCCAGGAATTTGATCTCATTTTGCTGGATCTGATGCTTCCGGGCATGAATGGTCTGGACATTCTGAACAAGTTAAGAATACAAGGTGTAAGTACACCGGTTATCATTCTGACGGCCAAGAACGGTGAAGCCGAGGTTGTACAGGGACTGAAATCGGGTGCCGATGATTATATTACCAAACCATTTGGTGTATCTGAGTTATTAGCCCGAGTAGATGCGGTATTAAGACGTTATTCCAATGGCGAAGATTTACCACAGCTTGAGGACAAAGATGGCTCACGAATTATTCTGGGAGAGCTGGAGATCTATCCTTTGAAATATGAAGTGACACTGGGTGGACAATCCATCAGTCTGCGTCCGAAAGAGTTCGAAGTACTTCTATATTTGGCTAAAAAGCCGGGTGTGGTACTGACAAGGGATGATCTGATGAACGCAGTGTGGGGCTTCGATTATATCGGAGGTCAACGAACCGTGGATGTTCACGTCAGTTCATTACGTAAAAAGCTGGAGTTGGACCCGGAATCGGTTCATATTGATTCCATTCGTGGTGTAGGTTATAAATTGGTTGTCAAAAGAAAAGCTCCCCATCATTCAAGTTAGCAATGATCGGGGAGTTTTATTTTACGTTCATTTAACATAAAGGAAGATTTTTCTTTACGTAGAGGGAGTAGCATGGACTTATCTGAGTGATACTTTATACCTACATAATCCACCTCAAGACGGAGGTATTACGTAAAGGAGATTGCGCATTTATGCCCATGTTGCTCGAAGTGAAACCTGACCACCCTCATGTTGTTTTACATAATGAAGATATAGCGACACCCGAACAGCAGCCTTGTGAAGTAAAGGTGGTTGCTGAAGAACCTGTAATCCATTTGCATGACTATTATCGTCAGGTACCTGTCGCCGGAGTCCATACCACCTGTGGAGAAGCTGCCGCGATGATGAATCAGGATCAGGAACACCCATGTATTGTGCTGTGTGATGAGCAGATGAAACCTACTGGATTGTTAATGCGAGAGACGTTATATCGGATGTTAAATGGCCGTTTTGCCGCAGATCTATTCTACCGTAAGCCGGTCAAACAAGTAGTGAATACATCTCCCGTTATTGCAGATATTCAAATGGAAGCCTCAACAATTATTGATATTGCACTTGGACGGGATGAACAGCATTTCTACGATTGTCTGCTGGTTACGGACCAAGGCAGACTGCTTGGTGTGCTGACGATGCGTGACGTAATGTCGCTATCTCGCAGATTGCAACAGGCTGTTACGGAAGAGCGCATACGTACAGTAACCGAGAGTAGACAGGAGATATCCAGAATCAACGATGCGGTCACCAAGCTGGTGAATGCAGCGAATCAGACCGTTCATGAGGCCCGTGAGATCATGGCATTGTCCAAGCAGGGCGAAGAGAGTTTGAAACACGTTGATGCTTCCTATAACCGGGTACATCAGCATATGGAGAGTCAAGGTCAACATGCGGATCACATGCTGAATTCGATCAAAACAGGCTCAGGCATGGCACAATCCATTCGCTCCCTGGCAGATCAAAGTGGTCTCCTCGCCCTGAATGCTTCCATCGAAGCAGCTCATGCTGGTGAATATGGACGAGGTTTTCAGATTGTTGCAGGTGAGATTCGAGCGCTCGCAAAACAGACCCGTGAGGTTGCGGGGAACATGTCTTCATTGTTAGAGAATATTGGTGGATTGACCCTTCAGACTGTTGAACTGGTTAAGGCAAGCGGAGCGGAGATTGACGACAGTTCGGTGCATGTCACCGCAGGGGGAGCAACGTTCCGACAACTGAACAGTGCGGTGAGAGATTTGTCTCGTATAGCAGAGGAGATCGCCATGGAAGGCGGGAAAGCTGGAGAAGTTGCAGAGCACATTCGTACGAAGCTGGATGAGATGGTTTCAAATAGTGAGTAATATAAAGTAGTCAATAAGGCAGACATCAGGAATCAGATTGATCCATCAAGCAGATCATGAAGGTTAAGGATGTCTTTTTTACATTCCGTTAACATGAAAGTGATACTGTTTTTACAATGAAAGGGTAGGATATTATAGATGGCCGAGCAGCGATGAATGATTATCAGTATCGGTCTCAACGTAAAGGGAGTTTCCGTGTCCCTGCAGCGAAGGAGAAGTGAACATCCATGAAGGACCTCATTCACATTGAAAATCTTAATTTATATTATGATACGCATCACGCGCTTAAAAATATATCGATGGATCTGCCGGAAAAAACCGTTACTGCGTTCATCGGGCCGTCAGGTTGTGGTAAATCGACATTGCTTCGCACGTTAAACCGGATGAATGACATGATTCCGGGTGTTCGTGTGGAAGGACAGGTTATGCTGAGTGGCTCCGATATCTACAGTAACGAGATTGAAGTGGAGACACTGCGTAAACGAGTTGGCATGGTGTTCCAACAACCGAACCCTTTTCCAAAATCCATATACGATAACGTCGCTTATGGACCGCGCTTGCACGGGGTAACCCAAAAGGCTGAACTGGATCAGTTGGTGGAACAAAGTCTTGTCCATGCTGCCCTATGGGATGAAGTGAAGGATGTTTTGAAAAAGTCGGCACTTAGTTTGTCTGGCGGACAACAACAGCGTCTCTGTATTGCGCGGGCGCTGGCTGTACAGCCTGACGTTCTGCTGATGGATGAAGCAACGTCTGCACTCGACCCGATCTCCACATTGAAGATTGAGGAGCTGGTGAAGGAATTGCATCACAAGTACACGATCGTTATGGTTACCCACAATATGCACCAGGCGGCACGGGTATCTGGACGCACGGTATTTTTCCTGAATGGTGAAGTGGTGGAGGCAGCTGATACGGAGACGTTATTCTCCACACCGCAAGATTCCCGGACCGAGGATTATATATCTGGAAGGTTCGGTTAAGCGAGCTGAATTGGAATGATCCCGGCATACCCGGAGATGATGGATAAGGAGGACATGAAATCTATGATTCGCAGAAAAGAATTTGATCAGGAGCTTGAAGAGCTGCGTACCTTGCTCAAACAAATGGGTGAACATGTAGGAGCAGCATTGGATGGTGCTATTGAGAGTTTACAAACGATGAACGCGGAGAAAGCTCAGGTCATCATCAAGAATGATGCGAATCTGAATGCCCTTGAAGACAAAATTATGGAACTTGGCTCCAAACTGATCATCACACAACAGCCGGTGGCGAAGGATCTCAGACGTATTATCGTGGCATTCAAAATCTCCAGTGATCTGGAGCGTATGGGAGATCTTGCGCTCGATGTGGCGAAGGTGACACTCCGGATGGATGGACAGAAGCTGATTAAACCTCTGGTGGATATCCCGCAAATGGCAGAAATCGTGAAATCCATGATTGATGAATCCATTGAATCTTTCCTGAAAGAAAACACAGATCTGGCCTATAAAATGGCTCAGACAGACGATCAGGTCGATCAACTGTACAGCCACATGATCAGTGATCTCTACACGTTAATGACAGAGCATCCTAATCAGGCTTCACAGGCTATGCTGCTGATGATGGTTGGACGTTACATTGAACGTATTGGCGATCATGCAACCAATATTGGTGAGAGCACGGTGTACCTGGTGACAGGTAAACGTCCGGATCTGAATCAATAGGAAGAGCATTACTTTGGAATTGGGGAATCAGTGCTGATTAAGTAATGCAATCATATGAATGGAAAAGAACTTTCTCTCAGGTAGACTGTGTACAGCTGTCTGTGGAGAAGGTTCTTTTTTGCGATTAAATGTGAAGTGAAAGAGGCTATTCTTTTTGATGTGACAGGTGGGTATGGTATCATGAGAGTAGATGTAAATTGAAGAGGTTGACCATATAATACGCGAGGTGCTGGAATGGACAAGTTTATTCTCATAGATGGAAATAGCATTATTTACAGGGCGTTTTTTGCAATGCCGCCTCTGACCAACTCGAAAGGTCTGCATACCAATGCGGTATATGGTTTCACCACCATGCTGCTGAGACTGCTTGAAGAGCATAAGCCTACACATGTGATGGTCGCATTTGATGCAGGCAAAGTCACGTTCCGCCACGAAGGATATCAGGAATACAAGGGCGGTCGGGAGAAAACACCACCCGAGTTGTCAGAGCAATTCCCATTGCTCAAAGAACTGCTGAAAGGACTTGGCATCGCTCAGTTTGAGCTGGCTGGATTCGAAGCGGATGATATCATCGGGACGTTAACCAAACGCGCAGATGAAGCCGGCAGACAGGTGCTTGTTGTATCGGGTGACAAAGATATGCTGCAGCTTGCCTCTGAACATGTACATATCGGACTGACACGTAAAGGGGTAACCGATATCGAACTGTATGACCCTGCTCAGATTAAGGAGCGTTACGGTCTGACGCCACTGCAAATCATTGATCTCAAAGGTCTGATGGGCGATGCCTCTGATAATATTCCGGGTATTCCCGGGGTTGGAGAGAAGACAGCGTTAAAGCTGCTGCACCAGTTCGGATCGGTAGAAGATGTGTTGAACGGAACGAGTGAACTGAAAGGCAAGATGAAAGAAAAGATCGAGGCCCATGCCGAAGATGCCCGGATGAGCAAACAACTGGCGACGATTCATCGGGAAGTTCCGCTGGAGCAGACGTGGGAGGATATGCAATTTGCCGGATTAAAAGAAGAACAGGCTGGCCCTGCACTGGCCAAGCTGGAATTCAAATCCTTGCTCGAACGCCTGTCGTTCAGTGGCAGCATTGGTTCTGAACAGGAAGCGGTCCCTGCTGCCGAGGTAGAGTCTTCCATTGCAACAGAGGACAACATAGGCGAGCTGTTCAGTTCCCTCGATTCCATTGATGTCCTCCATGTGGAGACACACGGTGATAACCCGCATCAGGCGAAACTGATTGGACTAGCTGTAGGTTCCGCCGGAACCTACACATTCATATCTCCTGAATTGCTGAAGTCTGAGGCAGCAGCTCCAGTGCGGGCATGGCTTGGTAATTCAGACCAGCCGAAGCGTGGTTATGATCTTCATCGTGTAGACCTGGCTCTACATGCACATGGTATTGAATTCGCTGGCGCATCATTTGATGTACAGCTGGCAGCGTATCTGCTTGATCCAACGGAATCCAACCAGACGATTAGTGGACTCACGACCAAGTATGGTCTGCCATCACTCGTGGAGGATGACACGGTTATGGGCAAAGGGGCCAAGTACAAGGTGCCGGAAGCAGAGATACTGGGTGATTTCCTGTGCCGCAAAGCAGCTGCAGTCGCAGCCATTATTCCCCTTCAGGAACAGGCACTAGAAGGCGATGAGATGAACTCGCTCTTCCACGAGCTGGAGATGCCGTTGTCGCGTATATTAGCGGACATGGAGAAACAGGGCATCAAGGCCAATACAGCGGATCTGCAGGCGCTGGGAAGCGAGTTTGAAGAGCATATCAGCAGGTTGATGGCTGAGATCTACAAGTTGTCAGGAACGGAATTTAATCTGAATTCACCGAAGCAGCTGGGTGAGATTTTATTTGATAGACTGGGCTTGCCAGTGGTGAAAAAAACAAAAACAGGCTACTCTACAGATGCTGAAGTATTGGAGAAATTGGCTCCTTATAATGATGTGGTCAAGCATATTCTACAATATCGTCAGCTTGCCAAGCTGCAATCCACTTATGTGGAAGGACTACTCAAAGAAATTTCCGATCGAGATGGCAAAGTGCATACGTATTATCGTCAGACCATTGCTGCAACGGGACGGCTTAGCAGTCAATTTCCGAACTTGCAGAACATCCCGATCCGGATGGAAGAGGGTCGCAAAATCCGGAAGGTATTTGTTCCTTCCGAACCTGGTTGGTCGATTTTGGCAGCGGACTATTCCCAGATTGAACTGCGAGTTCTGGCACATATTTCGGACGATGAGCGCTTGAAGGAAGCATTTGTAAACGATATGGATATTCATACAAAGACCGCTTCGGATGTATTTGGTGTGAAGCCTGAAGATGTGGATGGGGATATGCGTCGTTCCGCCAAGGCAGTTAACTTTGGTATCGTGTATGGAATAAGTGATTATGGCTTATCACAGAACTTGCATATTACTCGTAAAGAGGCTGCGCAGTTTATTGATCAGTATTTTGAAGTATTCCAGGGTGTGCGCCGATATATGGATGACATAGTGAAAGAAGCTCGCCAGGATGGATACGTTAAAACGTTGCTTGAGCGACGTCGTTACCTGCCAGAGATTAATGCCAGCAACTTCAATCTGCGCTCCTTCGCAGAGCGTACAGCGATGAATACCCCTATCCAGGGAACGGCGGCAGATATCATTAAGCTGGCCATGGTACAGATGGATGAAGCGCTGCGGGAACGCGAGTTGAAGAGTCGTATGTTGCTTCAGGTGCACGATGAACTTGTATTCGAAGTACCTGCCGATGAATTGGAACTGATGAAAGAACTCGTGCCTGCTGTCATGGAAAAAGCTTTGGAACTGTCAGTTCCGCTGAAAGCCGAAGTCAGCTTTGGTGATAACTGGTACGAAGCGAAATAAATCAAGCGCCGCGCGGTTTTTCCGGTATTTTACATTAGTCCCTTCCATGTTTTCGATATAAGAAAAGGGTCCCGCTAAGCGTCATCTTCCGTTATAATATAGGGGAGGTGAGAACATCATGCCGGAATTACCGGAAGTCGAAACAGTCAGAAGAACATTGAATCAACTTATTGTGGGCAAAACGATTGATCATGTTACCGTTAGCTTGCCGCGGATTATTCAGCGGCCGGACGATATAGATGCATTTGCACTGGAACTCGCGGGACATACCGTCATTGGGGTGGAGCGTCGAGGCAAGTTTTTGCGTATTTTGCTGGACGGGCTGGTGCTTGTCTCCCATCTGCGGATGGAAGGAAGGTACGGTGTGTACGAGCAGCATGAAGATGTGGAGAAACATACCCATGTGATCTTCCATTTTAATGATGGTACGGAATTACGCTATAAGGACGTGCGTCAGTTCGGTACGATGCATCTGTTTAATGCAGGTGAGGAACTGGTGTCCAAACCTTTGCTGAAACTCGGACTGGAGCCGCTTGATCCAGCCTTTACGGTAACTGCATTCCGTGAGGCGGTTGGCAAGCGTACAACCAAAATCAAGGCTGTACTTTTAAATCAGGCATATGTGGTTGGTATCGGGAATATTTATGTGGACGAGGCTCTATTTCGCGCTGGCATCCATCCCGAGACCATCGCCAAGACATTGACCGAAGCTCAGTTAACGGTGCTCCATGAAGCGATTGTGGCTACGTTGCAAGATGCAGTGAATGCAGGAGGATCTTCCATCAAGTCCTATGTGAATGGACAGGGTGAGATGGGAATGTTCCAGCATCAATTGAAAATCTATGGACGCAAATCAGAGCCTTGTGCAACATGTGGTACCTTAATCGAAAAAACGGTGGTAGGTGGCCGTGGTACGCATTTTTGTCCGAACTGTCAGCGGCTGAACATGAACTGAATGAACGAAATGATGAAATCATAGCACCCTTGGATTCCTCCCTCCATATACTGATATGGCAGAAATAAGCGGGCGTATACCCATACTGGCATCTTCAGTTGGCACGAGTACCGCACAGAGGAGGAGTCCGGGGTGCTGCATCATTTTATTTCATTGCTGGCGCTTGCTTTGGCGCTTAGTTTAGATGGTTTTGGAGTCGGGATTACATATGGGTTACGGAGGACTAAGATTCCCCTGTTATCTATCGCTGTTATTTCGATCTGTTCGGGATTGGTTATTGCCTTGTCGATGCAAGTAGGTGTGTTGTTGTCCCATGTGGTGTCACCGGATATCGCTTCGATCGTGGGAGCCGTCATATTGATAGGTATTGGTGCATGGTCACTGTTGCAACTTATTCGAAAGCAAGGCAAAGAACAGCTGGAAACAGACATCGTAACGGTTGAGGGAGCAGGAGAAACAACGGTTAATGCGCTGGGGAAAAACGTACAAGGGACGCTGCCGGATTCCAAGGGCAGGAATCAGGTACTTGCACTGGATCTGGAGCAATCGGCTTCGGGTGATTCTCTCGAACGAATGGTATTTACACTGGAGCTGCGTAAGCTGGGGGTCGTCATTCAGATCCTTCGCAGCCCTTCCAAGGCGGATATGGATAACTCGGGAAGTATATCTGCTCAGGAAGCGATGTGGCTTGGTATTGCCCTGTCTCTGGATGCGTTTGGAGCAGGTTTGGGAGCGGCACTTCTGGGATTCCCTACACTATGGACAGCACTCATTATTGCACTGTTTAGTGGGGCGTTTCTGTCACTCGGCATGAAGGTTGGACTACGATTCTCAGCCCTGCGCTGGATGCGAAGACTATCTGTATTGCCAGCACTATTGTTAATGATTATGGGAATAATGAAGTTGTTATGAGGTGAAACGATGAATATAGGCTTAACCGGCGGGATCGCGACAGGCAAAAGTAGTGTTTCCGCCTATCTCGCCAGTAAGGGAGCGTTGCTCATCGATGCAGACGTTATTGCCCGGGAAGTTATGATGCCCGGGCATCCCGTGTTGGCCGCCGCTGTTAAGCGGTTTGGACAAGCCATACTGAACGAAGATGGAACACTGGATCGGAAAAAGCTTGGAAGTATTGTTTTTCAACAACCTGAGGAACGAAAGGCACTTGAGGCTATTACACATCCGGCGATCCGAAGAGAGATGCGCGAACGGGCTGCTGCATACGAATTGCAACATCCGGATAAACTTGTGGTGTCTGATATTCCTTTGCTGTACGAATCGGGTCTGGAGGATGGTTTCGAGGAAGTCATGGTAGTATATGTCCCGAGATCGGTGCAACGAGATCGCTTGATGAGTCGGGATGGAATGACTGCAGCACAGGCTGAGGCTCGAATGGATGTACAGATGGATATTGAGCGCAAAAAGCAGCTGGCAGACATTGTCATCGATAACAGCGGTTTATGGACTGAGACGGAGCAGCAAATTGACTCATATCTACAGCGTAAGGGTTTGTTATGAAAATATTGCGTAAGAAACGTGTCCTGCTGTTGATGTTTGTGTCCTTTGTACTCGTGTTATTTCTGAATACAAACTGGATGGCATGGTTCTATCCGATTCATTATAAGGAAGAGATTCGTGCCCAATCTCAGAGTTATGAGGTTGATCCGTTTCTGATTGCTTCCATTATCAAGGTGGAGACCAATTTCAAGACAAGCAAAGAATCCAAACGAGGTGCCATTGGGCTCATGCAACTGATGCCGGACACGGCGAATTGGATACTGGAACAAGCCAAAATTCCCGACACTTCGCTGGAGGAATTGAAGCACGAGCCTGAACGCAATATTCAATTAGGCACATGGTATCTGCGGAATCTGTCCGATCAATTCGATGGCAATGAAGCAGTGATGATCGCTGCCTATAATGCGGGACCAGGCAAAGTAAACAGTTGGCTTAGAGATGGTGTATGGGATGGCTCGTTCGATACAGTGAAAGATATTCCGTTTGGTGAGACGCGTCACTATGTACAAAGGGTCATTTACTATTATAATCAGTATGTAAAGATCTATAATACGTTCTAAGTATATAAGTAGAAGCACAGAGCAGGCCGGTTATTCACCGGCCGCTCCATGCTCCTCTGTGTAGCGTATTACGATGCAGATATTATTGGTATTGACCTGCCAATTGCTGTTCTGCAATTGTTACCAGACGCTTCGTGATGTATCCACCGATCGAACCGTTCTCGTAAGAAGTCATGTTACCTTGGTATCCGTCTTGTGGGATGCTGATTCCGAGTTCTTGAGCAACTTCATATTTCATTTGCTCGAGTGCTGCGGAAGCTTTAGTTACCACCAGGTTGTTGGAGTTACCGTTGCTTTGTGCCATTGCTGTTCACCTCCTCGTGAGTTGGTAAAAGTATTATGTCTCGGCAATGCATTTTTCATTACAAAATCAAGACAGGGAATATGTGGTAAAAGTAAAACGTGGGAAGTGATCTGATTTGAAGTGTCCTTATTGCGGTTATATGGGTACCAAAGTGCTTGATTCGCGTCCGGCCAACGAAGCAAAGTCCATTCGTCGTCGCCGTGAGTGTGAGCAGTGTGCCCGAAGATTCACAACGTTTGAGATGATTGAGGAGACTCCACTTATCGTCATTAAGAAAGATGGCAGTCGTGAAGAGTTCAGCCGGGACAAAATTCTCCGCGGGCTTATTCGTGCCTGTGAGAAACGTCCAGTCTCCGTTGAGACTCTGGAGATGATGGTATCTGAAGTAGAGAAATCTCTGCGTAATACAGCTGATGCTGAAGTGGAGAGTCGCCAGATTGGTGAGCTATTGATGGAACAGTTGTTTCCAGTCGATGAAGTGGCATATGTCCGTTTCGCGTCGGTATATCGCCAGTTCAAAGATATCAATATGTTCATGAAAGAACTGAAATCCCTGTTGTCCAAAGATAATCTGGAGGATTAGTGAAGTGGGGAAAGGGAGAAGAGCAGTCTGGAGTTCCAGTCCGTGCGTGCCAGTGAAATCGATTGTTCTTCTCCAATCACTCTGGATCTTAAAAATTTGATTGACAGCGAAAGCTGGATTTTATATGATATAGGAGTCGCCTGTGGAACGTAGCAGTGTTGGACAAGTTTTCTATTTCATATCCTGGGGCCTTAGCTCAGCTGGGAGAGCGCATCGCTGGCAGCGATGAGGTCAGGGGTTCGATCCCCCTAGGCTCCATAATTAAGAACGCCATCACATTATTGTGATGGCGTTTTTTTTGTGGAGAAATAAATCAGAAACATGCATTAATATAAGTAGAATTTTTGGACTTGGGGACGAGCTTGGGGACGAATATTCTAGACGTCAAAAAAAGTACAGTTTGAAAACAAGGAGACCCTTCCGGCTAGATATTGTCCAGCCGGGAGGGGTCACCTTAATTCTGTATACGCTTTTACTTAGTCAGATATTCGACGAACCTTACAAAGATCGTAGCTACTTCTGCGCGGGAGGCGGTGGCTTTGGGAGCAACAAAGTTGCCCGGTTTGCCTAATACAATGCCGTTGCCTTGCAGCGCCTGAACGGCCTCCAACGCCCAGGAGCTGATCTCACTCTGATCCGTGAAGGACATAGAGTTGCTTTCAGGTATCTCATAGCCCTTGTACTTCATGTAATTGTACAGTATCACTAGCATCTGTTCGCGCGTCATCGGTGAATTGGGGTCAAACAGGTCTGCGTTTGTACCGTTGACTATGCCTTTTTCGGCCGCCCACTCGGCTGCCGCCGTGTACCACTGTCCGTCCTTCACGTCGCTAAAGCGGGAACTCGTGTAGCTGGAAAGGTTTACGTTCTCAAGATTGGCTAGTACCTGCACGAACATTGCACGCGTCATTGCGGTGCCCGGTGAGAACTTCGTGGACGTCGTGCCGTTGAAAAGATCGTAAGTGTAGACGAAATTTATATCGTTGTAGAACCATTCGTCCATGTTGGCATCCGTGAAAGGATTGCCTGATATCACGAGGAAACTCAGTGGGGTGGCGTCATCAAACGCCAGCTCCGTACCCTCACGGATGTTCAGCGATATGCCGTTGTCTAAGCCGACTCTTGCGCCGCTTGGTCCTACCACAACCGCTCCGCCGCTCCGTATCTTCGATCCGCCGTGGAAATACACCTGGTTACCGTTTGATAGGTTCCCATGCGCGTCTTTGCCGCCTATTGTGACCGTACCGTCGCTCGCGATCGTCGAGCCACCCGAAATGGTCACTGTACTGTTGCCGCCGGGTAGTGTCACTTCGGCGCTCTTGTCTGCTGGAATAGTTACCTTCCCGTTTGAGTCTATCGTTGTGCCTTCGGGTACCTTGATCTTCGTCCCGCCTTTGGTCGCAATCTCGCCGCCGCCTGGAAGGGTGGTGTTGCCATTTTTGTCTGTGACCGCGGGTTTATCCTTCGGTGTATTCACTGTGTAGGTCGACTTCGACGTTTGAGCGCCTGTCCCGGTGCCCGTATTATCGGTGTTGCCCGTATTACCGATGTTGCCGGTATTTCCGGTGTTGCCCGTATTGCCGCCAGAATCAGGTACAGTGGGAGTCGTCGTCTTCATCGGTGTCGCCGTAGCACTGATCTCCGCGCCGTCTCCCTTCGCGTTCACCGCAACGATCCTGAAGCTGTAGCTTTGGCCGTTTGTCAGGTTGTTGAAGGTATACTTGGTCTCCGCCGCATCCAATGCAACCGGTGTTACATTGCCATACCATACCTTGTAGCCCAATATCGAGCTGCCACCATCGTCAGCAGGAGCATTCCAGCTCAATGTGACCTGTCCGTCACCCGCTGTCGCTTTGAAGCCACTCGGTGCACCAGGCACGGACGGTTTTCTCTGTGCGAACATCCAATCAAAGACATCTGTGTAGTTGTTGTTCCAAGCTGGCAAGTTAGAGGACTGCGCCGTAGGTGCTATACTCCAAGTTCCCATAGTGATCTGGTTATAAAGAACCGCCGCTTCAACTTCATGCGCTATATAATCAGCCAGAACAGGTGTGTTGGCAGGATTCGGCCTCAGATTCGGCTGATCAAACTGATTGTAGGGCCACGTAAGTGCCTCATTACTCTCAAAGCGCGAAGCCCTCGCGTTGATCATTTTCGGCATATTGTTATTGATAAAGTTATTGAGGTTAGTCTGGTAGCCTCCGACATTATGAGCATTTAAAAACATCCAATAGGCCAGGTTGTAGTGAGCGTCATTGTCCTTAGCGTTCGGTGAACCGCTTACCGGGGCCATAGGTGCGGCGGCAGCGAAGAAGCCAGGGTAGCTGTTAACTAAGTTGTTCGTATACTGGCCGCCCCAGGAGAAGCCTGCTGCGTAAACACGGTTAGGGTCTACTTCGCCGCTGGCAATCAGGGCGTCTATGACCTTCTTAACATTCTCTGTGGAGGGAACAGATACGCCATTATAGGAAATATTCAGAACATGGCTGGCGTACTTATCGGGATTTTGCTCCATCTTTTTCATTAAAGCGACGGAGCCGTTGGCGGATTTCATGGCGGCTTTTTGGTCTGTCGCAGCGTTTGTGCCGCCGCGTGACATGCCGTGGGTATATACATAGAGCGGCAATCCGTTCATCACGTTACCTCCGTCATCCTTGTGAAGGTAGAGTGAACGATTGACCGAATTGTCCGTGAATGTTGTAAATTTATCAAGGATTGGATTCACAACTTTCTCCTGTTCAAAAACCACATTGTGAAGCGGATTCCCTTCTTTCAGTACGATTTGGCCCTTTTGAACAAGGGTGTAGACCTGCTTTGTCGAGTTACTGCTGCCATCCAGCGTTGTACTGCCGCCGCTCTCTGAATAAAACTCAGACTCAACGACGATGTAACGACCGCTCGCCAGTCCGTCCTGATAATCTGGTGAATGGCTAATCGGCCCCACATAGCCGCGTACCTTCGGTTCATCATTAGCATACACCCTTGTGATCTTGCGTGGTCCTTCAAAGGTCACTGCTTCGCCGTTCAGGGTCGTGTTCCTAGCCGATAAGGCAAACAAGTCTGGATTAAGCGCGGAGCCTAACGCCGCCTTCCCCTCGCCTAAATCAATGATAACAGCCGTTGTGTACTCGCCACTGGCAAAGTTGTCATTCCATACAATAAAGGGAAGTATCCCCGCGTCCGGATCGTTTTTGAATGTCACATGAATGGTATGATCAGCCTCAATATTCGTAAAGGTATAAGTGCCAGCAGATAGAGTCAAGGTCTCGCCGTCTACTGTTACGGTATCCACAATTTTGCCGTAATCGGGGGTAAACGTAATTTCTTTGTCAGAGCCCCGATCTACTCTCAGAACATCGCCGGGTGGGTTCGACATGATTGAGCCGCCCGGTCCCGCAGTGGCGGTGATTGAAAATCTGGTGTCCACTTCATTGGCTGAAGTGAGCTGCAGGCTGTCTGTAAATGAATCAGAGCTGGTATAAGCTGCGTCTGGAACTCCAAAAGAGGAAACGACTTCATAGCGGTCACCGCCGTTTTCCGTCGAGTTATTGATGTAAACCTCAAAGGTAAGCTTTCCCTCCTCAAAGGCCAGGGTTCTTTTTGGTATTCTCATTTCCACGATGTATCCGGTTTCCGTGATCTGGGTCCATGCAGCCCTGCCTGGAGCGGCCTGCCCTGAAAACACACCCGTCGAGCTGACTCGCCATTGATTTGAGCCGCTGGTTCCGGTACCAACATAAAACTCCAGGCTGTCATACCGATGATCTGCGCCAGCTCCCTGATATAGATTACTGTCATTCACAACTACGTGGGCATACAGGTAGTCATGATCCCAAAGGATTCTGGCTGTGCCCGTGGCATGGGGTCTCGGGTCGGTGGGTACCGTGCTTTTGTTGATGTGATGCTCCATGGTTTGGTCCCAGAGGGGATCATTTGCCCCGAGTTCGGGAGTTCCAAAAATGGCGGTGGGTGTTTCATTCGCTTCTGCGTTCTCGATGTTGTCAGTGGCGGCAGCATAGCTGTTAGGCATTAGCGACGCCACCATGACCAAGCAACAGAGGAATGCGAGCATTCTGCTAAATCGTTTTGGCATAAATGAAAATCCTCCTTATTTTTTCGATCCGGTTCGCCCACGGCTTACCGGCATCTTATTCGGACACGTTGTCAATATGACAAGCGCCCAACTATATATATTAAGTTTATCAGGAGTTAAATCCTTTAATTTACACATAAACCATACGTATACATCCAGAACGGCAGAGATGCCGTTTTATTGTTTTGATAATCTTGTACGCATCTGTGCATGTAGATTGCTTCATATGAATGGTGTTGCAGTCTGCATTCATTTCAAATTGCAATAAAAAAATCCACCTTATGAACAAGAAACTACATTGAATTGGAATGGTGGAAGACGTAATATGAGAAGAAATGTAAGCGCATTCATTCCAGGGTGTTTCTTTAACTCCTTGAACGAGTTGGTCTTGTTTTAAAGCTGGAATAAGGATTGCGTGCTTTTGAATATTAAACGAGGGGAAGAATGCTATGCTAAAGCGGATTTCAATCATAATGTTAGTTTTACTATTGACCTTCAGTAACTGTTTGAGTCTTGTTCTGCCATTTAACAATCAAGCTTCAGCGGACCCCATAACACCAACGATGTTGGCACAGTATCCATTGCTTGAGGATGTTCAGGATACATCCGGTAATGGCAAACATGGAACGGCAGTAGGAAACATTACGTATGCTGATGGTCTTACTTTACCTGGAGGAACAGATAGTACTACGAACTACGTGCAGCTTCCTACTGGATTGTTTGATCATCAAGAAAATACAACGATTTCTGTATGGATCAAGAGTAATACGGGGAGCGGGAACTACTCCGCATTATTCTACGGTACGCCAGCAGCTGAAAATAAATTGCCAACGAATTACTGGATGTTTAATCCATCGAATCCAAGTGGTGATTTTAAGTCCGTATTTACGGATCGCAATAATATTGACCAGCCTTGGACGACAGAGGTAGGCGTATCAGGCACCTCTACGTCACAGTACGAAGGTCAATGGGTTCACTATACGACGGTCATTACAGAACGCTCTATTACAGGTTACATTAACGGTGTAAGTATAGGAACGACCGCCAAAGAGAAAACAACAGCAAGCTTTGGTACGGATTTGCAAGCTTACATCGGTCGCTCCAATTATCTAGGGGATGCTACTTTTGCAGGTAGCTTTCAAGATTTAAGAATTTACGGAGAGGCACTAAGTAGTGAATATATCGCTGAAGTATATGAACAATCATTTAATGAAAAGCAAGTACAACAAGGCAAATTAGAGCTAACGTTAGGTGATGTATCTGCCGTGACAGAATCTCTTGAACTTCCTTCTGCCAATAAGTATGGCGCATGGATATCATGGACTTCCAGTGATGAAAGTGCGATTAGTCCAACCGGGGAAGTGTTCTTACGAGAAATGGAGCAACAAGTGACGTTAACTGCAACCATTTCTTTAGGTGGAAGCCAGGCAACGAAGGAGTTCGTGGTTACCTTACCACCTAAGGATGACTCTACTCAGCAGATTGCCGTTAAAAGTGTTTCGCTTAATGAATCTGCACTTGTTTTATCCATGGGGGACAGCGAGACATTAGTGGCTACAATTTCACCTTCAAATGCAAACAATAAAAGAGTCGTCTGGATATCTAGTGACTCAAGTGTAGCGGTTGTCAATTCAACGGGTGAAGTTACAGCGGTTAGTGATGGTGATGCCACAATTACGGTACAGACTGAAGATGGAGCGTTTACAGCTACATCAGCCGTTACCGTTAAGGGAAAATCACTCAAAGATGATCTTATTCTTCATTACGACATGAAAACGACTACAGAAGTAGACGGTCAACTCGTACTAAAGGATGTTGCCAACAAGGAAGTTACATTCGACGGGGTATTTAAAAATCCAAACAATGGACAATTCATTTCAAATAGTGAAGTTGGCTTTATTTCCTTTAATGGTGGAAGCTCTACATCGAACAGTGGGTATGTTGAGATTCCTAAGGGCTCCAATGGACTAGATTTATTACAAGGTCTGAATGAAATTACCGTATCTTCCATCGTAAACTGGACGAATGATGGTACGAATCGCTGGATTTTTGGTTTGGGTACGGTGTTAACGCCTGAAACGAACAAATATTTTTTTGTAACCCCACGTCACGGTAGTGGATCAGGCAATATGATTGCTACAGGTATATCTAAAAATGGCTGGCCGAACGAAGCATTAGTTACAGGTAGCGCAAACTCCAACCTGATCGGTGGACAGTGGAAGCATGTAACAGTTTCCTTCTCCGAAGCTAGCAACAAGATGACATTATTCGTGGATGGAGCTAAAGTTGCTTCAGGTAATACGAAGGGACTAAAGCTGTCAGACATTATTAATCCGGATGCTACGTTCTCTGGCTTTATCGGTAAGTCCATCTTCGCCAACGATCCATATTTTCAAGGTAGCATGGCTGATTTCCAAGTATATGATCGTGCGTTGACGGAGCAGGAAATGAGCGAGTTATATCAACAAGAAGCAGCAACTCACATCTCCAAAATACGTCAGCTCACTGTTGATGATGCAGCGAATCAACTTGACATCGGTCATTACTTAGACGAGGCAGATCAGAGTGCTGACAAGATAACGAGAAACGTTAATTTACCAACAAACGGTAAAAATGGCGTAAACATCACTTGGAGTTCTAGTCATCCTACTGTCATTTCTAACAGTGGCACTGTACAACGTCCGGCTGTTCAAGCAGGTGATGTTCAAGCAGAGCTTACGGCTACTTTAACGTATCAAGGCGTATCTATAACTGCTGTATTCCCTGTTACGATCTTGAAGCAATTCGATGATCAGCAGAAGGTTGATCTGGACGCTGAACAATTAGAGATCTACAACGCGGACAATGTTAAAGGCAACTTACGTCTTGTCACTACAGGTGAACAAGGCTCCACCATTACATGGACATCCAGCAGGCCGGCGGTTGTTAAAGGAACGGCTGAAGCGGCTGGTAACGCTACACAATTAGGCTGGGTGAGCCGTCAAGCTACGGATATACCCGTTACGCTAATCGCTACGATTACGAATGGTACAGCTTCGAAAGAGCTAACGTTTAACGTTACAATTAAAAAAGAAGCTGCGCCAGTAAAGCCTGATGCGTACTTCTTTGCGTACTTTACAGGTGAATATGAGGGTGGTGAAGAGATCTCCTTCGCTACAGCGGAAGATCCATTGTTCTGGAAAGCGCTGAATAATGGGAAGTCGATCCTGCAATCGGATATGGGTGAAAAAGGACTTCGTGATCCATTCGTTATTCGGTCAGCAGAAGGTGATAAGTTCTATATGCTGGCAACCGATTTGAAAATGGGCGAAAGTACAGATTTTGATCAGGCTCAAATTACGGGGAGTCATTACATGATGGTTTGGGAGTCAGAGGATCTCGTGAACTGGAGCGAGCAGCGAATGATCAAGGTGGCTCCTAAAACTGGAGGAAATACGTGGGCGCCAGAAGCGATCTATGATCCGGTAACTGGAGAGTATATTGTATTCTGGGCATCATCAATGAAAAACACAGAGACATATGGTGATTATAACGGAAGACCTGCAGGTCAGTACAATGTGATGTACTACGCGACAACACGAGATTTCTACACGTTTTCTGAGCCCAAGGTCATGATTGATGAGTCACTTCCGACCATTGATACGACATTTATTGAGCACAATCATATGTTGTACCGATTCACCAAATCAGAAGTGAATACGAAAGTGTATGTGGAGAAGGCACCAACGTTCTATTATGACAAGGACGGTATTGCAGCAAATGGCCTTCAATACAACGCTGTTCCTGGTACACGGGATAACAAACTCGGCTTGATCGGAAAAAATGGAAACAACGAAGGACAAACGATATTTAAGGATATTCATGAAAAAAAATGGTATCTGTTCCTTGATTCATGGCCATATCATGTACGATATACAACAGATCTGGATAGTAGCACGCAATATATGAACAATGTATTAAGTAGTGATCAATATGCACTTCCGCCAGGACCACGACACGGGACGGTGATTCCAATCTCACGTGCGGAGTATGATGCTTTGCAAGAGAAGTATGCATGGAAAGGTCCAGCACCATCAAAAGATCCGGTTGTACATTACTCATTTGATGCAAATACAGTGAATGATACAACGTTGAATGACATTTCTGGTAATGGTCATCACGCAACACTCGTAGGTGGAGCAACGATTAATGAAGAGGATCGCATCGGTAAAACGGGTGGTGCATTAGAGCTTAATGGATCAACAGGATATGTGAAGCTGCCAGATCACTTGATTCAATCCTTGAATCTGGAGAAGGCTACGTTCTCTACATGGGTTCAAATGGACAAAAATCAGGCCAATCAAAGAATATTTGATTTTGCTTCCGAAACAGGCAGACAGGTTAACCGCAACACCATGTACTTGAGTACACAAGGGGATACAGGTAGTCTGGAGTTCGCTGTCGTAACCCCTTTTACAGAGAAATTTAGCAATGACAGCACGAAACTAGGATCTGATTATAAATATGCAGTGAGAAATGCTGGACTTTTACCAACGAAGACTTGGCAGCATGTTGCCATTACAATGGATGAATTTGATGCCGTATTGTACGTGAATGGTCAAGAGGTTAAACGCAGCTCGACATATAACGTGGAGCCGAGAATGTTACTGGAAACAACGATGAATTATATTGGTAAATCGAGAAACAGCTCTCATAGTCTATTTGATGGTAAATTGGATGATTTCCGTATCTATAATCGTGCATTATCCGTTGAAGAGATTGCAACTTTGGCTAATGAAGACGTTACTCCTCCAGTAGAGCAGCCATCTGGGGCAGAACTCATTCTCCACTACGATATGAATGATATCGATGGTGCGACAGTTGTTGACCAAACAGGAAACTTTAACGGAAAATGGATGAATCCATCTAAAGCAGAATGGATTCGTACACAAGATGCGGGTGTACTAAGCTTTACTGGTGGCACAACTAACTCCTATGTAGAGCTGCCACAAGGAGTTCTCGATGGATTAACGGATATCACCGTTTCATCCATTGTGAACTGGAGCGGTAAAAACGCTGCGGAGTGGTTATATGCATTAGGAAGACCAAACAATAATACGCACTATACGTATTTCACACCACGTTATAATGCTAACGGTCTAGCCCGGTTGGGTATCGCGACGAATGCCTGGAATAATGAGTCTTCAGCTTCGACCACGGGCTTAAAGAATAATGAATGGAAAGTCGTTACGACGGTTGTTTCAGGTACAGATGGTACACTAACGCTTTATATTGATGGAGTTCCTGTTGCATCAGGCTCTACGAATGGAATGACATTAGAACAAATAAAAAATACTTCAGGCAGTAGTGGAAACATTGGTAAGTCATTCTATACAGATGATCCATACTTCGGCGGGTTGATTGCAGACTTCCAAATCTATGATGGTGCTATGACTGTTGCGGATATTAAATCACTTAAGGCTCAGGCAGATCAGAAGATTGCTTTACTGGAGGGCATGCTTGTATCGGCTGCGACAGAGAAATTAACGATTGATGATCTTCTTGCCTCGAATACATCAAAAGATGAGATTATAAGCAATGTAACGTTGCCAACATCAGGTGCTTATGGCACAACAATAAGCTGGACTTCGGATAAGGGGAATGTAATCTCAACTACAGGTGCCGTAACCAGACCAGCGAACGCAACTGGCGATCAAGTTGTAACGTTAACAGCAGTATTTACAGATGGTACAGAGACAGATCGCAAAACCTTTACGTTGATGGTTAAGGCATTGCCAAGCGATGCCACTTCTGTAGATGAAGCAAAAGCAGCGCTAGTCGTTCATAACATTAGTGATGTTAGAGGTCATCTCTCATTACCGGAATCTGGACTATATGGAACAACCATTACTTGGACTTCTGTTCAGCCAAATGTCATTTCAGTGACTGGTGAAGTACAACGTCCGGCGCACGGTAGTGGAGATGTAGACGTGAAGCTTACAGCTACGATTACATTAAATTCAGCATCCACTACAAAGGAATTTATGGCGAAGGTGAAGGAACGGCCTGCTGATGAAAAATATGCGGGATACTTCTTCACATATTTTACTGGAGAAGGTACCTCAACAGGCGAGCAAGTTCACTTTGCACTAAGTAACGGTAATGATCCATTGAACTGGCGAGAATTGAATAATGGTAAACCTGTATTAACCTCTACCTTAGGGGAGAAGGGAGTACGTGATCCATTCATTATTCGTTCGCCTGAAGGTGACAAGTTCTACATGATCGCTACCGATCTGAAAATTAACGGCAATGGTAACTGGGGCAGAGCACAGACATGGGGCAGTCGTTCCATTATGGTGTGGGAATCGAATGATCTGGTCAACTGGACAGATCAACGCATGGTAGAGGTTGCACCGGAAGAAGCGGGTAATACATGGGCACCAGAAATTATGTACGACAACACCACAGGTGAATATATCGTATTCTGGGCTTCAAGAATGTTTGATGATGCATCCCATACAGGTAGTGCATATCAAAAAATGATGTATAGCAAGACAAGAGATTTCTATACGTTTACTGAACCGAAAGTATATTTGGATTATGGATACTCCATCATTGACACAACGATGATTGAGCATGATGGAAAAGTGTATCGATTTACGAAGGATGAGCAGGACAACGGAGCTTCTGCTCCATTTGGCAAGATGGTTTTCCAAGAGGTTGGTAACTCGATCTTAGATCCAGCCTTCAAGATGATTAATCAAGGTGTGGGTAACATGAAATGGGTTGAGGGTCCAACGATCTTTAAATCAAATACAGATGAAAAATGGTATTTATTCGTGGATGAGTTTGGTGGAAGAGGTTATCTTCCATTCGAGACCACCAATCTTGCATCAGGTGTCTGGACATTATCTTCTAACTACAATTTACCCGCTAGTCCGCGTCACGGAACGGTAATTCCCATTACACAAAGTGAGTATGATGCACTTAGTGGGAAGAACGTACCCGTTAGCGGAATTAGCTTGGACAAAACGACGATGTCCATCGTAGAAGGTCAATCAGGGCAATTGACAGCTACGGTAACACCAGCTAATGCAACGAAAAAAGCAGTAACATGGAGCTCTAGCAATCCAGCTGTAGCGACTGTAAGTGCGACAGGCCAAGTAACAGCAGTGGCACCAGGAACAGCAAGCATTACAGTAACTACAGTAGATGGTGGGTTATCATCCAGCGCTACGGTAACGGTAACACCATCGGTTGAGCCGACTGCACCAGGAGAAGTGACAAAACCAAGTGTAACAGCGAGTAATCAAAAGCTGACTCTGAAATGGAGTAATCCTGCAGAAAGCGATTTGGTCGCTATTAAGATTACAGGGTATGGAAATACAGAGTTTAAGACGGTAACGCTGAACAATGCGGCTAGCAGTTATGAAGTCACAGGACTTGCGAATGGTACGCTTTATGAATTCCGTATTACTACGGTAAACGCAGCGGGACATGAATCCGCAGGGGTTGTGGTGTCAGGAACACCACAAGCACCAAGCAGTGGTAATGGAAATGGTGGCGGTGACGGTAACATTCCTGCACCTACAGTACCAACAGCTCCAGGTGGAAATGAGCCAGTGGTCATGGACAACGGCCAAATAAACATTAAACCAGTTGTAAATGAGAACGGTACTTCTGAAGTGAAGTTAAGTGCGGATACAATGAAGCGTGCGCTTGATCAAACGACAGGCGGTAAGCTGCAAGTAGGAGTTGATGGTGATCAAAGCTTGAATGAGCTAACGATTGAGCTAGCAGTAGATGCAAGCTTAACAAGTGGAACGTCTACGGTAGATCGCATCGAGATCAACACTGGCTCTGCAGTCGTAACAGTGGCAACCGAACTGCTTGGAACAGGAACAAGTGCAGGGAAATCGTTAGGATTGGTGCTTAAGAAAATAGCAGCTAATCAACTGTCAGCTAGTGCACAAGCTCAGCTGAACGGTGAGGTCGTTTACGATATCGAGTTAACGATTGACGGTAAGAAGCTTACAGAGTTTGATGGCAGAGATGATCTCGTGATTGAATTGCCATACACCCTAAAAGCTGCCGAAAATCCAAACAACGTCGTCGTATACGATGTGAAGGACAACGGAGAGCTAAGAGTGGTGACGAATGGTAAATACAATGCAGCGACAGGAAAAGTAGAGTTCAAGCCAACGTATGCGAGCAAGTATACGGTAGCGTATGTTGCAACGAGCTTTAAGGATGTGACCCAAGACTGGGCGAAGGACGCGATCTCAGCATTGGGAGCAAGAGGCATTGTGAAGGGTATGGGCGACGGCGAATTTAATCCGAATGGTCAAGTGACAAGAGCAGAATTCATCACCATGCTGATGAATATGTTGGAGCTATCAGATGAGAACGCAACGACAAGTTTTAGTGATGTGAAGCCAGGAGAATGGTACCATGGAAATATCGCAACCGCGCAGAAGCTGGGGATTGTGAACGGGAAACCAAATGGACGATTCGGAGTTCATGAGAACATTACGCGAGAAGATATGGCGGTTATGGTATACAAGGTTGTCCAAATTAAGCAACTGGCGTTAGCAAGTGGTGAAGCTACAGCCTTCAAGGATGAAGCAAACATCGCAAACTACGCGAAGCAAGCGGTAGAGGCAATACAGGGAGCAGGCATAATCAACGGTGTAGGTAACGATGAGTTTGCACCGAAGAAGAATGCTAGCCGTGCAGAAGCAGCAGTGATGATCTATAATTTGTTGGGTTTGATGTAGACACGTTAAGTATAAGGCAGTTGCTATTGATTTACTCAGATAATAAAGTTGGGCGGAAGAACTTGTTCCGTCCAACTTTTTATCTGTTTAATCAGTGAGCAGGAACAGCCGTTAGATCCTGGCTTAAAGAAGTAGCTGTTAACTTTACCTTAATAGGGGCTCAATTCTTCCTCTAAGATTATCTGTATAGGCCAGGTTTCCATCCGTTGTTATCACGGCAGCCTCGATATCCTTCATTTTATTAACTTTATGAATAATGGAGACCACATCTAACCCAAACAATTCTGTCGTATATATATCGCAGTCGAGCGATCTATCCGCAATAATCGTTAAAGAAGCGATATTACTTTCTACTGGATAGCCTGTTCTGCTGTTAAATATATGATGGTACTGACTCCCTTCCTTCTCTAAAACTCTCTCGTATATTCCTGATGTAACAACGGATTGCTCCCGTATACTAACGAGTGCTGCTGCATTTCCTCTTGGTAAAAAGGGATTTTGGATTCCAACTTTCCAGTGACTGGACCCGGTGGGAGAATCGCCATGAACCAAAACATTGCCGCCCATATCGACCATAGCTGATGCAGCTCCGTTTTTCTTAAAAAATGACATAACTTGATCAGCAAAATAACCTTTAGCGATTGCTCCAAGGTCGATTTCCATGCCCTTTTTGAATAAATGAACCGTTTGCAGCTCATCGTCAAGCTGTATATGCTCCGGATTTAAGAGCTTCAGCACTGATTTAATCTCGGTATCGTCCGGCACATGTGCCTCGTGAAAACCAATTCTCCACAATTTGATCAAAGGCCCTATCGCAATATTTAAAAATGAATCTTTATTCAGGCTGTGTTCTTTGCCTATCTTAATAAGATCATACAGTTCCTTGTCTACTCTAAGCGGATGTGATGCGGCTTCTTTTTTTAGCATGGCAAGCTGCGATTGCTCACTGTTGGCACTGAACACTTGTTCATAACGGACAAGCATATTCACGGCTTCCTCGGCAAGCTCTTCAGCATCTGTCCCCTCGATATAGAGTGATATGTTCGTTCCCATGAGCGGTATCGTTCTCGTAAAAGATTTCATGATAGCCTCCTATATCGCACATTGTTGTCCGTGATTGAGAAACGTATGGATGAGGTCATGATCCACGCTATTCAGCTTTTTTTCTCCATGATGGGCTATAAAATAATCCAGACTCATTTTCTCTACAGGGATTGGATAGATGTTGTATTCCGAAGGGCACTCCTTGATATGGATACTTTCAGGCACAAAGGTCAGACCTAAATTATGCTTTGCAAGTTTGAGTACAGTGTAGATTTCATTGCTTTCCATAACGATATTAGGCTGTACCTTGTAGACACTGAGCAATTGATCAATCTGTTTTCGGATTGCCGAACCTTTGGACGTTAGAATAAGCTTTTGGTTCAAAATGGTGCTGATCTCAATCGTGCCCTCCGGGATGACTGCAACATTCTCTTGATATAATTCGCAGCAACGCGGAATGATGGCTTGGTAACTGTGCCTGCCCCAGTTAAACGAGTTCAAGTTAGGGGAGATACTGCTTGAATTTTGCCCGATCCAGAAGTCCAGCTCATTATTTTGGAGACGTTTCTCATTTTTTTCAGGTAAATCCTCGACAAGATTAATTTTATAAGCAGAATGAATTTCCAGAAAATCTGGTAAAAAAAGAGGCGTTAAGTAAGAACCAAGGCTGGGAAGGATTCCGATCCGTATCACCTTATTGCCAATATCCGATACATATGAAATTTCCCTTATAAGCTTGGCGTAGCTATGTTCGAGTGACGTTAGGTATTGATAATATATTTTCCCCTGCTCGGTTAATCGGTACGGAAGTTTGTTGCGAGTGATCAGCTCACAGCCCAACTCAATTTCGATTTTCTTGATAACCTTTGTGAGGTAGGGTTGAGATATGTAAAGGGATTGAGCAGCCCGGCTATAGTTACTGTATTTCAATAGGCTGTCAATGTAACACAAGATATCCTGCGATTCCAATTTAGACATGTCCCTCACCTCTTTGTGAAAAAAGTAACAAACTTTGAATTTGAGGTGATTATAACAAATTAGTTATCAAACTGCAATGAATAACTATTAGATCATTTGAGCTTTGATATGTTAGAGTTAGGCCGAAAGAACGAGTCTGACATGTACGAACATCATCTTCGAATGACAGAGAGGGGATTACGATGAATTATTTAGCTATTGTGGGTACCAATTCGGATGTGTCAACTAACCGCATGTTGCTTCAATTTATGCAAAAGCATTTTTCGAGTGAGGCCCAGATTGATTTATATGAAATTAAGGATTTACCTGCGTTCATTGAAAAAGATGAAATAGAGGATGCTGAAGTTGGTATTCCTGCGAAGGTACAGGACTTATTGGGTCAAGTCTCTAAAGCGCAAGGCATCATTATCGCTACTCCTGAGTACGATCATGCAATCCCTGCCGTTCTGAAAAGTGCGCTGGAATGGATCAGTTACACGACTCAAACCTTGAAAGACAAGCCTGTTCTCATCGTGGGTGCATCACATGGTTCACTTGGTTCTTCCAGAGCGCAAGCTCATCTCAGACAAATCCTGGATTCGCCTGAGCTTGGTGCGAGAATGATGCCGAGCAGCGAGTTTCTTTTGGGAAAATCACAGAGTGCATTTGATAACAGCGGTAGCCTGATCAGCGCTGAGAAAGTAGCGGAGCTCGACGAAATCTTCAATGAGTTTGTTTTGTTTACGGAGATCACTACGGAACTGCTATCAAAAAGGACATTGATGAAAAAAACGAAAAAATTTTCCTGGCAAGAGTAGGGGGCTAATCACAATGAAAATCATAGCGATCGTTGGCACAAATGCAAAGAAATCGTATAATCGCAAGCTGCTTCAATTCATACAAAAGCATTTTGAGTCCAGAGCAGCCATTGAAATCCTCGATATTACAGATGTTCCGATGTTTAATCAGTCCGATAACCAAACAAACAGTGCAATTATACAATCGTTTAATGAAAAAATTATGGCAAGTGATGGTGTTATTATTGCGACTCCAGAATACAACCATTCCATCCCTTCATCTCTTAAAAGTCTGCTTGAATGGTTGAGCTTTGAAATCCATCCGCTGGCTGGAAAACCCGTGATGATCATAGGCGCGTCACAGGGAACACAAGGTTCCTCGCGTGCACAGCTGCATCTTCGTCAAATTCTGGATGCACCAGGTGTCGAAGCTAACGTGATGCCAGGGTATGAATTTTTGCTTGGCAGCGCACATAAAGCATTTGACGAATCAGGCAACCTGAACAATGAAGGAACGATTGATTTCCTGGAAACATGTTTCCTGCGGTTCCTTCGGTTTGCCAAAATTTCAAATCAGCTCAACGAAGAAGAGGAGTTCACCTATAGACCTGGTATGTATGAGATCAATGCCATAGGTCACAGTGGCAATCTGCCGATGAAGGTATCCTTTAGTGAAAATAGAATTGAAAGCATCGATATCGATTCGAAGGGTGAAACCGAAGGCATCGCCGATGTTGTTTTTGTAAGAATTCCGAATAAAATCATTGAGGGACAGACGCTGAATGTAGATGCTCTCTCAGGTGCTTCTGAAACCAGTAATGCTGTCATCAATGGTGTAGCCAAAGCGGTTAAGCTTGCCGGAGTGAACCCCGACATCCTGAAAAGACGTCCAAAACCTGCTAGCAGCCAGATGAGGGCTGACGAAGAATATACTTGCGATGTGGTCGTTGTAGGTGGAGGTGGCGCAGGACTTAGTGCTGCTGCTACAGCTTTACAACAAGGAGCAAGTGCGATTGTACTTGAGAAATATCCTGCTGTTGGGGGAAATACGATCCGCTCAGGTGGTCCTGTCAATGCTGCAGATCCTGTATGGCAACAACAGTTCACTGAGAATCCAGGGGAAAGACAGACGATTGAGAATTTATTAAGTACCGATGCGAGCTTGATCCATCCGGAATATATCGATGATTTCCATGCACTCAAAGAAGAGTTTACTGCGTATCAGGAAAAGTTCGGCACAGAAAAGGCTTATTTATTCGACTCCCCACTTCTTCACAGAATGCAAACGTATTTCGGGGGCAAACGAACGGACCTGAATGGAAACATGATCTATGGACAGTACGATCTGGTCAAAGTACTTACAGACCGTGCCTTGGAAAGTGTAACGTGGCTAGAGGATATCGGGGTTGAGTATGATAAAAGTATCGTATTTGCTCCAGTGGGTGCCCTTTGGCGTCGTGGCCATAAACCTGTCAAAAGTTATGGCTCTGCCTTTATCATTGCACTTAGCAAATATGTAGAAGAAAATGGCGGACAAATTATTACAGATAGTCCGGTCAAACAGCTAATCATCGAAGATGGAAAAATTGCAGGTGTTATCGCAACGGGTGTAAATGGTCAGAAAATCACCGTTCATGCCAAAGCGGTTGTGCTTGCTAGCGGCGGTTTTGGTGCTAATACACAGATGCTCAAGGAATATAACACGTACTGGAGCCATATTGACGATGATATCAAAACAACGAACTCCTATGCGATGACTGGGGATGGAATATCGCTGGGTAAGAGTGCAGGAGCAGCGCTTACAGGCATGGGCTTCACTCAAATGATGCCTGTAGCGGACCCGGAAACGGGCGAACTCTTCAGTGGGCTGCAAGTACCTCCTGAAAATTTTGTCATTGTTAACAAAAAGGGCGAACGGTTTGTTAATGAATTTTCTGGACGAGATGTCTTAACCAAAGCGGCTATCGAGCAGGGAAGCTTGTTTTACCTGATTGCGGATGACGAGATCAAGAAAACCGCAGCAAACACAAGCCAGGAAAAGATAGATCAGCAAGTAGAAGCGGGTACTCTGTTTAGAGCCGATACGTTAGAAGAGCTGGCTGTGAAAATTAATATGGACCCTCAGGTTCTTAGAACTACCATTGATAAGTATAACTCTTATGTGGATGCGGGCTTTGATCCAGAGTTCCATAAGGATACGTTTAGCTTAAAAGTCGAGAAGTCTCCATTCTACGCTACACCAAGAAAACCTGCAGTTCACCATACGATGGGCGGTATTAAGATCGATACGAAAACCCGTGTATTGGATGAAAACGGTCAACCCATAGCGCATCTGTATGCCGCTGGAGAAGTGGCCGGAGGTATACATGCAGGCAACCGTTTAGGCGGTAATGCTTTGACGGATATCTTTACTTTTGGACGAATTGCTGGTAAGACTGCTGTGGATGAGATGAACAAATGAAAAAAATGTATTTAAAGAAATATAGCTTCCTCCGAGTATAATATGCTCTCATATTTTAATGAAACCCGCTAAACACAGGGATTTCCGAGTGTTTAGCGGGTTTTTCCGATGTGGAAATGGTTTGGTTTTGTGGTCGTGGTCACACGAATGTTCTCAGACCCCAAACCAAGCCCGGTGAAGGGCGTATACACCTACTGTAATATCCTCAATACTCAATCCACCAAAACCAATCTGAACCATGGATTTCTCCGCTTGAGCTGGTTGCGCCCAAAAGGGGGATACCGGGTAGACCTGGACACCTTCCTTCTCAGCAGTAGCAATCAGCTTGTGTTCATCCATTCCATTATGTACACGCAACAAAATATGAAGTCCTGCATCCTCACCAATGATGGTAACTTGAGCACCCATCATCTTCTGAATCATTGAAATGAGTGTGAATTGCTTCTGTCGATATACCTTTCTCATCTTGCGAATATGGGCTTCCCAATGTCCATTACTCATAAACAGCTCTAAGGTATTCTGCTGAAAATGAGAGACCGTTTGATCATATAATCGGTAGTCTTGTTTACGGTGTAGCTCTACCATGGCCTGTGGTAGAACCATATACGCAATTCGTAATGAAGGAAGAAGGCACTTTGAAAATGTTCCCAGGTAAACGGTTCGCTGTTGAGTATCCAGGCTTTGCAAAGAAGGTATCGGTTTGCCGACATATCTGAACTCACTATCATAATCGTCCTCAATAATGATCCCATTCTGTTCTGTTGCCCATTTCAGTAATTGCATTCTCTTGGCGAGCGGCATGACCATTCCATAGGGGAACTGATGTGACGGTGTAATGTAGACGATGCGGGAATTGCTTTCGTATAACTTATGGATATGAAGTCCATCTGCTTCTAGCGGAATAGGGTGAATGTTTAGACCTTTATGTTGAAAAACCGTCCGAACACCGTCATATCCCGGGTCTTCCATCGCGATACCATGACTAACGTCACCTATTAATCCAGATAACACACCGAGCAGGTATTGAACACCAGCTCCAATGATAATTTGATCGGGTGAACAATTTACTCCCCTAGAACTGTGCAGGTAATTTGCAATTTCAGATCGAAGTCTCGGTTCGCCAAGAGGATCGCCATAAGAGAACAACTTCATTTGATTCTGGAGCAAGCTCTGATTGGATAACTTGCGCCAAGTGGCAAATGGAAAATGCTCAGCATCTACGTCACCATAACGAAAATTGTATCGAATCTCTGGGCTATCCTGAATACTGTTTTCCAACCACTCCTTACTCACTACATGGGACAAGGGCAATGCTTCCAGCTTCAAATCCATTATGTATAAGCCACTTCTAGGTCTGCTCTGGACATAACCTTCCGCTAATAACTGTTGATACGCCATATCCACTGTATTACGGCTAATGTGGAGGTGGCTGGATAGTGAGCGAATAGAGGGAAGTCGAGAATCGGCTGGTAACTTTCCGTTCAAAATATCTTTTTTAATATAGTTATAAAGCTGAGCGTATAACGGATCTCCAGACTCTCTGTTCAACAATAATGTCAACTCAATCATGTTAATCCTCCTCGTTGCCAAAACTGACCCTGTTATTTTGTCGAGAGTTGTCACTACTTATGGGGTCAATTGATGGTTACAATTATATCAGTTCCGGTCGAATTGAAAAGATATCAGTACACTGGATTACTATTGTTGTAGGAGGAGAAGGAATGAACAAACCTATAGATGTTATGGAACGAATAGAAAATCCGTCAACACAAGCGGTGGAAAACTTTAATCAACACCCTGGTTTCCGCCGTATGTTTGCCCCAGACCAATTAACAATAGGGCTGTTTTTACCACTTCAATTTTATAAAGGACACATGGATGTTCTAAAAGGACAAGCTGACCTCGTGGAAAGCATTGATCAACGCAATTTTGCAGCCGTATGGGTGCGAGATGTCCCTTTATTTGATCCTGGCTTTGGAGATGCTGGACAAGTATTTGATCCATTTGTCTATCTAGCCTATCTTGCTGCAAGAACCCAAAACGTCTCCCTAGTAACAGGAAGCGCAATCTTCACGCTTCGCCATCCGATTGATTTAGCCAAGGCAGCTGCATCCATTGATGTACTTTCGGGCGGACGACTTGTGTTAGGGATTGCTTCTGGCGACCGACCTGCCGAGTTTCCGGCTTATGGGATAGATGGGGAGCTTCGTGATGTGCGATTCCGGGAGACGGTGGAGTTTTTTCGTGAGCTTATACAGGATAGAACTGGCGCAATTCAATCTTCTCTTGGTCAATTGAAAGGACTTGAATTGCTCCCGAAACCCGCAGCTGGTGGTATTCCGCTCGTTGTGACGGGCTCAAGCAGGCAGTCTTTAGATTGGATTGCGGAGAACAGTGACGGCTGGCTCACGTATCCCGAAGCAACGGCAAACGAATCCGGTCCTCAGATGCTTGGTCATAAGATTAGTGCCTGGCGTGAAAAAATACCTAATGGCATGTTCAAGCCGCATATGACCAACGAATGGATTGATCTTGTGGAAGATGTCAATTATCCTCGAACACCGCTTCGTGGCGGGTACATATTACGTACAGGTCGGGCAGGTTTGATTCAGCTTTTGGAGGAATGGCGATCAGTCGGCGTTAATCATGCTGCACTAGGCATTCATTTTTCGAGTCGGCCTCCTGCTGAGGTGATTCAGGAGTTGGCAGAGGAAGTATTGCCGCTCTTTCCCACGCATGTGGGTCCGAAGCCGTTGTTTACAGGGTGGTAGAGCATAAAATTGTTGCCTGATGACACAGATGGCTTTTCTCCGTATTTCTGTTCACGATGAGAAGAGTATCGATCCGCTGACAGCGATGAGGTCAGGGGTTCGATCCCCTAGGTACCATAACGAAAAAGACGTCATTACGAAATATATTATGGCGTTTTTTCGTTATGGATTGTTCAGGTAGCGAATGCGTAGCTTAGTCCGGGTGCGTGCATGAAGCTGTAAATCGACTCGATACAGCAGATCAGGGATGATGCCAAAGGTATGACATGCTCTTTATTTAAACGCTTTAATTAAATATAGACAAGGGATGCCCACGGTGATAATATTGTTTCTATAAGAAACAATATTGTTATTATAAAACATAATTATAAGGACTTCATTCTTAAGTACACGAATAACGCCCTGTACTAAAAAATTTAATTGTTTGGTGCTTGAGCGTAGCGAGAGGGATGGGAAATATTATGAGTATAATTGAAACAACAATCGAATCTTTTGACAGCACTCGCCTATATTCTAGTAAAAATTTAGTTAGTGATGCGAAGGCAGCTGTAGTTATTGTTCACGGACTAGCTGAGCATGCAGGGCGCTACGATTATTTGACAGAGAAGCTGAATCAGCGCGGGTTTAGCGTGTATCGCTTCGATCATCGGGGTCATGCCAGATCCGAGGGACAGCGTACGTTCTATAAAGAGTTTGATCATCTTATTGAAGATGTTCATGTCATTGTCGAGACTGCTTTGCAAGAAAGCGGCAATCTTCCGCTGTTTGTTATCGGACATAGTATGGGCGGCTTCGCAACCTCGTCTTTTGGAACGAAATATCCAGGCAAGGTTAAAGGTATCGTGTTATCCGGAGCGCTCACTCGTTACAATACAAAAGTTGCCGGAGAACTGCCGATGGATCTTCCTACAGGCACGTATTTCCCGAATGAGCTGGGCAGTGGCGTATGTAGTGATCCCGCAGTTGTATCCGCTTACGCGAATGACCCACTGGTTGAAAAACAGATCTCTGTAGATTTATTTAATAGTCTGGGAAATGGCATAACATGGCTGAAGGAGAACGCCAAGCAATTTACAGATCCCGTACTTGTTCTGCATGGAGCAAATGATGGACTGGTCAGCGAAAAGGATTCCCGTGACTTTTACGGCGATATCGCTTCAACGGATAAAACACTCAAAATTTATGCTCATCTGATGCATGAGATATTTAATGAACCGACTCGTGATGAGGTTATTGAAGAAGCAATTACATGGATTGAAAAACGGATCTGATTTCAGTAGAGTAAGAGAGAGAATCTGAATATGAAAGGGATTACGCATGAAATTAGATTGGATGGGCGACCATCGGGAACTGATTGAGAAAATTATCAAATACGGTAATGCGTACTCGAACACCTATAAGCTGCAGCGAAGTTATGGTACAGACATGATGTTCTCGGCTTCACAGATTCAGACGCTGGAATACATTCTGGAAGCCGAGGACAAGGAAGAGAAGATGTCGGAGATGGCCGCACGCCTGGGCGTAAGCCGCAGTACATTTTCCAAGAACGTGAAGAATCTGACGGAAAAAGGCCTGCTCGAAAAATTTCATTTAAGCGGTAACCGCAAAGACATTTACGTCAAACCTTCGGAGAAAGGTCGCGAAGTATATGTGAAGTATACCGAATTTGTAAGGGAGCTTTGCTTTGATGAGATTTTCAAGTATGCAGATCAGATTTCAGGAGCGGATAAGCAGAACTTTGTTCGCATCATGGATCTGTTTGCCGACGTGCTCGTCTGGTATGGTGAAAAAGAACAGGAAGCGCGCAAGTTAATCAGAATTGATTCCAATTTGGGCAGCGACTAGTATCGAGATAAAAGGGATTTTCCTCAAGGCTGTTCTGTGGCCTGAAAGGGAAATTCCTTTTTTGCTTCCTCCGAAACATGAACTTTGGAATTAAGGCACCAGCCCATTCCCTCCGCGAATGTCCGTCATACAGTATAGAGTGCTTGATGCAGCAGAGGCTGTAGGACAATTATTCAGCAGGGAGTGGGATGTGTGAAATCATCAACGAAACTGACCGGACGAGTGATCTTCAAAGGTGATCCGGGATATGAAGCGGCGCGCAAGAACTGGGACCCGCATACCGACAAATATCCTAAAGTTTTTGTTTTTGCCCAACGGACGAAGGATGTATCCAACGCTATCCGATGGGCCCGTGAAAACAATGTACCGATCAGGCCGCGGAGTGGCAGACACGCGCTTGAAGTGAACCTTTCACAGGTGAATGGCGGTATCGTGATTGACGTGAGTGATCTGAATTCGATCAAGCTTGATAAAAAAAATGGAACCGTCGTTGTAGGAACAGGCAACCGGGTAGGAAGAATTGCGAATACCCTCGCCAAGCAAGGATTCATCGCTCCTTTTGGTGACAGCCCCACAGTTGGAATCGGTGGGATTACGTTAGGCGGGGGAATTGGACCTCTCCAGCGTACCATAGGTCTCATCAGTGATAACTTGCTTGAAGTGGAAATGGTGGATGCCAACGGAAAAGTCATTCGGGCGAATAAAAATCTTAATGCAGATCTCTTTTGGGCCTCACGTGGTGGGGGTGGTGGTAACTTCGGAGTATATACCCGTTACAAATTCAAAGTGCGCCGGGCACCAGCGAAGGCGACTGTATTTAAAATTACCTGGCCATGGGCTCAATTCGAGAAGGTACTCAAAGTATGGCAGAAGTGGGCTCCCTCGGTGAACACGAGACTGGGCAGTGAATTGTCCATCGGACCGAAAAAGGGTGGAAATGTTATGATGGAGGGACTGTTCCTAGGCTCTAAAACAGAGGCCCTCCGATTATTGCAGCCAATGATTAGTGTCGGCACACCGACAAGTTCCATCGTTCGTTTGTTGCCTTACACGGAAGTTGTGAAGTTCTTATTGCAGCCTGACCCAATTCAAACGCAAAGGTTCAGTAACCAGTTCTCCTCCGGTTTCGGAAGAAAACCATTCCCTGATAAGGCCATCAAAACGATGCGGGCATTTTTGGAGAATCTGGAAGAGGGGCCAGGCGGGTTCTATTTCCTGAACTGGGGAGGAGCGGTAAGTCGCAAATCACCTCGATCAACCGCGTTTTTCTGGCGAAAAGAGAAGTTCTATGTGGAATGGACCAGTACGTGGATCAAACCATCCCATGCCGCTAAAAATATTGCACTCGCTCGTAATACTCGCAAGAAATTGCAACCATACATTGTCGGTTCCTATATCAATGTTCCGGATCAAGGAATCAAAAATTCCGGTCCAGTGTACTATGGAGCCAACTATGCCAGACTGCGGAGAGTCAAAGCCAAGTATGATCCGAAAAATGTGTTTAACAATCCGCAAAGCATCACGCCGGCTCGGAGAGCGTAAGGTAGAGCCATTCATTTTTACTAGCAGCTAGTGCTAATCAGAAGTCAAATTCATCTATGTATTACTGATAATAAAGACACGTCTTTTATGGCGTGTCTTATTGATTTTTATGGTAGTATAGATGCCAAAACGATATATGAAACGATACAGTTGCTGTTCGAGACCCTTAAATGGAGGTATTGCTCATGTATGCACCGATCTTATCTACGAAATTAACCATTCCAGTTCAGCGCTCTCATGTAGTGGATCGTCCCCACCTGTATGTCCGTTTCGGCGAGGGGATGCGCGCTAAACTCATACTGGTCTCTGCTCCTGCAGGATCAGGAAAAACACTACTAGTTAATCAATGGGTTAAGTCTTCCTCTTTAGATACAGCTTGGCTCTCGCTGGAAGAAGCAGATAACGATCCTTCACGTTTTTTGACATATCTATGTGCTTCGTTACAGACGATTGTCCCCAAGCTTGCTGAAGGAATGATGGGATTTGTTCAATCTTCCGAGCCGCTACCTATCGAGACCATTATTACATACCTTCTTAATGAAGTTTCTGAAATAACCAATCATTTTGTACTTGTTCTGGATGATTATCATCTCATGACTTCAGAAGTGATCAATCAAGCGCTGGTCTACTTACTGAGGCACATGCCCCCGCATATGCATATCGTCATGACTACGCGTCGGCAACCCAAGTTACCTTTGGCTCGACTGCGGGCAAAGGGGGAATTGATTGAAATACGTGGTAGTGATCTGCGTTTTACTTCTGCCGAAAGCAGTGAGTTTTTGGATCGGGTCATGGGATTGAAACTTTCAGAGGAACATGTTGCTCTCCTTGAAAAGCGAACAGAAGGCTGGGTTGCCGGGTTGCAGCTAGCGGCCTTATCCGTACAGGGTTCTTCTGATCCGAATCACTTTATGGAAACGTTCAGTGGCAGTGACCCATTTGTACTGGACTATCTAATGGAAGAAATATTACAAGGGCTAACCGAACAGGTACAGAACTTTTTGTTGAAAACGTGCATGTTGGATCGATTATGCGGTTCATTGTGTGATGCGATCTTTGATATAGATGAACCCAAGGAACATGAATCCGTTGATTTTACCGGACAGGACATGTTGGAGTGGCTGGAGCAAGCCAATCTTTTCATCGTTCCCCTGGATAATGAGAGGCGATGGTATCGTTACCATCATCTGTTTGCAGATTTATTGCGTAAAAGAGTACACCAGAATTCAAATTACGCCGGTACAGCTGAGACCGATCTGTCTATTACTGAGATACATAAGCGAGCGAGCTTCTGGTATGAGAAGCATCAAATGGAGCTGGAGGCTTTCAATCATGCTGTAGCTGCGGCAGATACTCATCGGGCTTCAGATCTGTTGGAAGGAAAAGGTATGCCACTTCTTTTTCGCGGAGGTGCTGTTCCTGCCTTGCAATGGTTGAATTCACTATCCTGGGCAGAAATGGATTCAATACCTTCCCTATGGGTGATGCATGCGGCTGCGTTATTAGTGTCAGGACATATGATAGACGTGGAACCCAAATTGCAGTCTGCTGAACAAGCGTTACAAAATACGGAACCTGAAAAGATCAATTCTGATCTCATCGGACATATCGCTTCCATCCGAGCCACGCTGGCTGTCAGCCGACACGATGCGGATACAATTATTACGGAGTCACTTCGAGCACTCAAATATTTGCATCCTCATAATCTGCCCATTCGTGCAGCAACAGCTTGGACATTAGGATATGCATACCAGCTTCAGGGAAAACGTGTGGAAGCCGAATTGTCCTACGAGGAATCATTATTGAACAGTACCAGGATCGGACATCATATCATCACGATGATGGCGACACTGGGCGTGGGGAATATGCAGGAATTCAACAATCAGCTACACCTGGCGACTGAAGCCTATCAGCAGGCGGTACATATGGCAGGCAAACCACCGCTACCCATTGCTTGTGAAGCCCATTTGGGTCTGGCGCGAGTTCATTATGAATGGAATAACCTTGATGTGGCGATGTTCCACGCTCAACAGAGTGTGCAGTTGGCACATCAATTTGTCCAAACGGACAGGGTTGTTGCAAGTGAGTTATGGCTCGCTCGAGTGACGCTTGCGAAGGCGGATCTTCATAAAGCCGCTATCATGTTAGATAGAATCAACGAAACGGCCCAACGGTTAAATTTTACAAAGGCGATCCCTGATATTACTGCTGCATACGTTCTTGTGCTCCTTCGTCAGGGCGATCTGAAAAAAGCAATGCGATTATCATGGGACAGAAATCATGCGCTTAGTCAGGCCAGAGTATTGTTGAAGCAGGGGAACACCTTGGAGGCACTTGGTATTATGGAATCCTGTCTTCGCTTGGCCATAACCAAAGGCTTCAAGGATGAACAGCTCAAGGCAACAATCCTTCTGGCGGCTATCCATGAGGAACATGGAAATAGAACACAAGCTATCGAGTTCCTGACTGAGGCCATGACGATGGCAGAGCCAGCAGGCTTCATTCGTGTATTTGTAGACGAAGGTGTTGTTGTGCACAGCCTTTTGAAGAGGATAACAGCACGCGGTGACTCACGTTTATATCTGCTTCAATTATTGGCTGCATTTGAAGCTGAGGACAACAGAATAGAAATGATTTCGGAAGAAACAAATGTATATCCGTACGTTTCTGAACTGCGAATTGATACGCTAAGCGTGAGAGAGCTCGAAGTATTACATCTCATTGCGCAGGGAAGATCCAATCAGGAGATTAGTGAGATACTTCATATTGCACTGCCTACCGTGAAAGGACATAACCGGATTATTTTTGACAAAATGCAGGTGAAGCGACGAACCGAAGCAGTGGCAAAAGCGCGTGAATGGAAGCTCCTGTAACTTGTTATTCACGAACGATACTTTAGTATCTAGAGGCCGAACCCACTTCCCGATATACTGTTGGCAAACAGGAATATGTGGAGGGAAAGATATGAGAGCTATCATATGTACAAAGTATGGATCACCAGATGTGTTGCAACTTAAAGACATAGCGAAGCCATCACCTAAAGATCATGAGATTCAGATTAAAATACACGCAACAACTGTAACATCCGGGGACTGCAGAGTTCGTGGTTCCAATGTTCCGTTTCTGTACTGGGTACCGATGCGTCTTTTTTTGGGATTCCGAAAACCTCGAAATTCGGTCCTGGGCGTAGAGTTGGCAGGAGAAGTTACGGCGATTGGCAAGGAAGTAAAGCAATTTAAGTTAGGTGATCAGGTGTATGCCATCAATGGATTGTCTTTTGGTGCCCATGCTCAGTATATATGTCTCTCCGAAGAGGATCCAGTTGCTCTGAAACCCTTCAACGCAACGTATGAGGAAGCAGCAGCAATTCCGTTTGGTGGAACTACGGCCTTATATTTTCTGCGCAAAGGAAACATTAAACGGGGAATGAAAGTGCTCATCTATGGAGCTTCGGGAGCCGTAGGAACTGCTGCTGTACAGCTTGCGAAATATTTTGGAGCAGAAGTAACGGGGGTATGCAGTACAACGAATGTGGAGTTCGCGAAGTCACTTGGTGCCGAGCATGTTATAGATTATATGAAGGAAGACTTTACAAAAACAAGTCAGCGGTATGATCTGATATTGGATGCAGTTGGCAAAGTCTCGAAAGGTCAATGTTGGCACCTATTGGCACCTAACGGTACATATGTCACTGTTGAGGGGCAAGGCATCGCAAGGGTCACTGCAAAGGATCTGATACTTCTAAAAGAGTTGATGGAGGCTGGTGAGATGCAAGCGGTGATTGACAGACGTTTTGCCTTGGAGCAAATTCAGGAAGCTTATCGTTATGTGGAAACAGGGCGAAAGAGGGGAAATGTCGTGATTACGGTCAAACATGAGAACTAATTGGCAGTGTGTCCTTTTTGAGTTGGAACGGAACCTAACGTCGCACAATTAGCCAACCTATTGCAAACAGTCCTTATGAGATACACTAGGCCACAAAGTAACTGTGAATCTGAAGTGAACACATTTTCAAAGAAATCAAGAAGCTGCCCTCGGTCATATGACCAAGAGCAGCTTCTTCACATGTTAGATACGCATGGCAGTTAATGAGCATTAAGCTTTAACTTGTTCTCCAGCAAATACTTCCACGTTCATTGGAGCGGCCATGAATGCTGCTGCTTGTTGAACAAAAGCTTGGAAATGTGTACTTGTGTTGTGGGAAGCTGTAGCAGCTTCATCTTTCCACAGCTCGATCATCGTGTATTGTTGTTCTTGTTCTGTGCTTTTTGCCAGGTCGTAGCTGATGTTACCTTCTTCTTGACGTGTTGCAGCAATCAGTTCTTTCGCAGCTGCGAGGAATGCTTGCTCTTGGTCCGGTTTAACTTGCAGATGAGCGTGAATGATAATCATAATGTATAACCTCCATATTGTGTTTGTTTGGAATGTGTTAAGAATGTATGCTTATTGACCAGTATAATCGTGACTTACAGGGAAACCGTCCCTGATATTATGCCCAAGTTGTGATTGTTTCTACTGGCAGACGGTAGGAAGGATGACCTTCTTTGGCTGATTTACCGATCGAGATCAACATAACCGGTTGATAACGCTCTTTGTCCATGCCAAATGCTTCTGCAATTTGATCTTTCTCATAACCACCGATTGGGTTGGTGTCATAACCATGAGCACGTGCAGCAAGCATCAATTGCATGGAAGCAAGGCCAGCATCGATTAAGTTAACGTCACGAAGATCGGAAGCAGCCATCTTTTCGTAATAAGGCATTACAGTTTTGAGCTGCATATCCTTAATGTCTTGTGGCATGTAACCAAGTTCTACAGCTTTACCAAAAATCTCATCCATGTATTCAACGTTGTTCATATCAATGAATACGCCAATAACAGCGGCAGAAGTCAAAACCTGATTTTGATTGAATCTTGCAAGAGGCGCAAGCTTTTCTTTGCCTTCAGCTGTATCTACAACCAGAAAACGCCAAGGCTGCAAATTGATCGAAGATGGTGCACGGGAAGCTTCTGACAGAATTTCAGTCATTTCTTCACGGCTGATTTTCACTTCAGGATCGTAAAGCTTCACAGAACGGCGACCGTAGGTAATTTCGTTGAAATCATTGGTTTTTTGGAATTTGCTTTGAATTGTACTCATGCATGGATCTCTCCTCTATATATGGGTTTAGAAATTGTTGTGCATACGTTCCAGGAAATCGGCGAGTGACTGAACTTCGTCTTCACTGAAATCCTGTAAAATCTGGTTGATAAAATTAGTCTTCTCAGCTTTGTAGCCTTCAATCTGCTTCCGACCGTGGTCCGTCAGACGAACAAAAGTGACCCGATTATCATCGGGGTTCTTACGTCTTGTAACCATCAGGTCTGCCTCAAGCTGTTTTAAGTGGCGTGTTATCGCAGCACTATCAATGTTAATGATTTTCTGCAGCATGGATTGGTTAATCTCATCGACCTGATCCAGCTCATGCAGAATTTCAAAGCGAGAGGAACTGATACCCGTACAGCGTTCGAACTTGGGACTGATTTTGTTGCCCAACACGTTCAGCAGGTTGATGATCTGTTCTTCTTTGGAAACAATACGTGTCATGACTAGACCTCCCGGGTGAATCTGAATCATGAACAACGGCGTATGTTAACCAATGATTAATGTTGCAGTATACAATGCCATTGCCTAATGATTATTTGGATGCTCTCGATCATTGATGTATCAATATTTGATGCGTCAATCATTGATGGCTCAATTAATATATCATGCCGTTTATGATTTTGCAACAGCTTAGAAAATGTTGCTGATGCTGGCGCTATTTTCCCGCTACGTATACATTACAGTCCGTATAGGGTGTCCAAATGTATAAGTTAATATTGATTATTTATGTTATTGAGAATTGTTATCAACTATTTTATAATAAAATGAAATGTACATGATGAACGAAATTAACAGGCAGTTCATAACAGCAGCAAAAAGGTATGTCGATGTAGCATGGCAGGAGGGAAAGTACAGCGGAGATGAATTTGAATGATCACATCAGGTTGTGGAATCATGTTTTTGTCAAAATACTGGATGTACGCCAAAACGCTTTGCATCCTGGGGAGAAGCTGAAGAATTATCAACTACCAGCGAGTACCTATCTGTATATCACCGACGGAAGTGCACGGATACGAATGGATCAACACAGATACATCGTGGAGGGATTCCACATCATTCATGGAGGCAAGCAGGCGTATTTAAACATGGAGACGGATTCGGGCGTGGTGTATTATATGATTTTGTACAAAGCCATTCTGGCCTTGCCCTGTGGGATGGAAATTCAGCATCTGATGGACCATGAACGTCCGTTTCAGGACCAATATGCACTCGTACCAACCCATCCGCTGCACATGTATCAGTGTATGGAGGAATTGAAGCAGGAGTGGGAGCAGTCTACCAAACTCGCAAAGTTACATGCCAAAACCTTATTTCATCAATGGGTATATTCTTTGTTGGCAGACGTACACGAACAATCCATTCAGACACATAAACCGGATACGGTCACACAGGCTATTGATTATATGAATGCTCATCTGCACGAACCCATAGCTCTTGATGTAATGGCAGAAGCATTGGAATGCAGCGTGGGGCACTTGTCCAGATTGTTCAAGCAAAAGTTGAACATCAGTCCCATCCAATATCTTGGCCAGATCCGAATGGAGAGGGCTGCACATCTTCTGGTGCATACGGGTGCTACGTTGCAACAGATTGCAGAGCAAGTCGGTTATCCAGATGTACATTCACTAAGTCGCAGTTTCAAAAAAATCAAAGGACTATCACCAATTCGTTACAAAAAAGGTCTAAGCCAACGGTTACATAACTCAAAAAAGGCATTGGCAATGAACCAAAAGCAAGATTTGCCCAGTGTGATGCAAGAAAATGCCCTTCATCCGCTACATCCCTCTTTATATAATGATATTGATTATCAATATCAAAAGAATGTTGGAGGGGAATTACTGATGCAAGGAAAATTCAAAATGACAGCAGTAAGCATGATGCTGTGTCTCACATTACTACTCGCGGCCTGTTCCAGTCCTGCACCGTCTGCAAGTGGTACGCAAACAGAGACTAACGCGGCTACTACACAATCGGGTAACCAGGTAACGGAGGCAGGGAAATCGACTGCTCAACCAGAGACACGGACGGTTTCTACATTGAGAGGAGATGTGGTGATTCCGGCCAACCCGCAGCGTGTTGCTTCGGATCAATATATGGGGTACCTGCTGAAACTGGGCATTGTACCGGTTGGTGTAAGAACATTTATGCTGAACGAAGGATGGATTGAAAAGTCTGGCATTGCTGCTGATGTTATAGCGGGTATTGAGGATTTGGGAGGAGAGTTCCCAATGAATCTGGAGAAGTTAGTGTCACTTGAGCCGGATCTTATCATCGGTTCCATTGATAAAAATATTGAGGATTACGAAAAAATTGCAACGACTGTCTTTTTACCTTATTGGGAAGGCGATAAAACGTCTGGCCCACTGGAAAAGCTGCGCCGAATTGCTGGTGTTTTTGGAAAAGAGAAGGAAGCAGAGCAATGGATCACGACATATGAAGAGAATATCGAAGAGACTAAGAAGCAGATTGCTGGTGTAATTAAAGAAGGCGAGACCGTATCGATTATACAAATAGGGTACAAAGCGTTGTATGTACTTGGTGCAGAAGGCGGGAACTATGGTAGTTCCACGATCTATGAGATGCTGAAACTGCCTCCAACTCAGCAAGCACTCGAAATGAAGGATGGATTCGAGACGATCTCCCTTGAAGTACTGCCTGAGTATATGGGAGACCATATCTTCTTATATGGTTCGGGTAGTGAGGACGCCAAAGAGATCCTGAACAGCGAGGTTTGGAAACGTCTGCCCGCTGTGCAGAAAGGACAAGTCTACGCCTATGGTTCCTTGGATGGTACAGAGGATGAGTTTGTCATGGAAGATCCCTATTCACTGGAGTTGCAGTTGGATAGTATAAAGAATTTACTATTGGGAGCTGAAAAATAGAGTGTGATCAGTTCACATAGAATCGGATCAGAACAGGGAGGGGACGTGAGCATGGAGGAAAATGATTGGATCAAACAACTGGAGCAACTACATTTCTCTGCTGTCCACGTCTGCCATTACTCTAGCAATCCGCGGGCTGTACAGCGTCGGATCTGGAAAAGGTTCGCCATTTGCAGGGTCATCGTTGGCAAGGGATCTTTGTCTATGGATAACATTGTACATACGGTATCTCAAGACGAGTGGTTTTTGTTGAAGCCAGGAATGCATGTGGAGTTTCAGACAGATATGGAAGCCCCCGTCCGATATCAGATCATTTTATTTTCCTGTGTGACACTTACCCGAAGCCGGAATGCTTGGCATAGCGATGCAGTTGATTTTCCTGTGACGGGCAAACTTAATGTTCCTTCCAATACACGTGATATTCAGGAGATGATGGATACCCTGGTGAGTGGAAAACACTCGCTTACGAGTCTTGAAAAGACGCGCAGGAAACATCTTTTGCATCAGTTGTTGATTCAGTTAATGATGCACGTGAATGAAGCAGCTCCCCCTGTAGCGGGGATGGATTTGGCACTTGAATATATGACGAATCAGTATATGGAAGACATTCGAATTGATCAGATGGCCCGCATGGCAGGGCTTAGTGTGAATCATTTTATAAGAACATTCAAACGACAAATAAATATGACCCCGATTGAATATATACTGAAACTACGTATGACAAAGGCCAAACAGTTGTTATTTTCTTCAGATAAAATCAAGGAAATTGCGGAGCAAGTGGGTTATAAGGACGAGCACTATTTCAGCAGAGTCTTTAAGAAAAACGAAGGAATCGCCCCAACGTTGTATATGAAAAATAAAGTGAATCGCATTGCCACCTTATATTACGGATTGGACGATTATGTGATAACGCTCGGTTTGAGGCCAGTATCCGCTTTATCCTATGGTCAGAGGGTGGCTCGTCATGTTGCCATACCTGCGCTTCAAGCACACAGTCATCAGGGGGTTATCCTGGATAGCTTCAATCAGAACTATGATGATTTGAGGCGAGTCCAACCGGACCTGATCATTACTAGTGATCGTTTGGAACCAAATGACTCACTGCATCGTATCGCGCCTACCACCATGCTGGAGCACACCAACCATTTTGGGGAAAGACTTCTGTATATGGCGGACATTATGGGCCGCACCGAACAGGCTGTACAGTGGATAGAACAACATGCTGAACTGAGTCGGGTTCTTCGAGGGCGTATTCAATCGAGGTGGGGGAAACAGAGTGCCATGTTCATCCGAGTGACTTCTCATTTCTACCGAATGTATGGATTGAACAACCAGACAGGTGCCCTATTGTATGATGATCTGGGATTTTATTTGCCTCGTGATTTTCCGGAACAACAGTGGGCTGTAGAGAGTAAAGTTAGCGATTTGCAGTTATACGAAGTGGATCATGTGTTTGTAATGGTCGATCCCACAGAAGAGGCACGTGCTCAACTGAGGCAATTACAGCAATCCAGTGCATGGTTGGCATTAAAGGCTGTTCAAGAAGGCCATGTATATAATGCAGGAGATATTTTTTTCAAAACGCTGGGTCCCACCGGACGCATGTGGGCCATGCGATATGTGGCAGAGCAACTTGGGGTTACCTTACGGTGATATTGTGCAAGAGAAGAGAGTGGAATAATCCATGGTAAGCCTGTATGCTTTTCCCTACTATAGTGATAATGATTATTATTATTAAATAGCAGAGGGGATTTACTACAAATGGTAAGACAGAGAGCAGCAACGATGATACTGTTGGCCCTGCTTGTGCTCGTTCTGACGGCATGTAGCAAGGCATCAGAAGTAACGGAAGCAACGCCTCCGCAACAGGATACACCTGTGGAAGAGAGTGGTACGCAAACGATTGAGCATCTTAAAGGAACAGCGGTTGTACCGCAAAAGATAGAGCGTATGGTGGTATTATCTGCTGCTTACATCGATCACATGTTGACGATTGGTGAGAAACCAGCAGGCGTTAATGTAGAAGTTCGTTACGGAGGAGATTATTTGCCTTACCTTGCAGATCAGCTTGCCGGCGTTCCAACGGTAGGGTCGGCAGATAGTCCTAACCTGGAGGCTATCCTTCAGATTGATCCGGATGTCATCGTTATTGAGAGTCGAACTGCGGAGAGTATGTATGATCAGTTGGAGAAAATCGCTCCGACGATTGTACTTGGTACTGAATGGCTGGATTATGCTGATGATACAACCTATTGGACACAGGATCTGTTGACCATTGCCGGGATGTACAACAAAGTGGATCTGGCAAAAGAAAAGATAGCCGAGGTAGAGCAGCAAGCGAAGCAATTAAAAGCGAAGATCGAACAACTGGATCAAAAAAAGTTGGCTTATCTGCGTGTAAGAGAGAAGACCTTGCAAATATACGCGGCAAAAGGGCATCCAACCAACACACTTTTATATGATGATCTTGGATTTGTGCCAACGATTGTGACACCTGCCGAACAACGTGAGGATTTATCCATGGAGAAAATAGCAGATGTGGATGCTGATTTTGTAATTCTGGAGATTGACCCGAATGCCGATGAGTATTTAAACAACATCAATGCAAGCTCACTTTGGAAGGGAGTACCGGCTGTTGGTGCAGATCAGGTCTATACGACAGACTCGTTCTGGTTGTTTAAGGGCTGGGGAGCGATTGGGCGAAGCGAGATTATCAACGAAGTTGAAGAGATGATTCAATAGATGAGACGTTATCCAAGACATGACTATTTAGAGATGTCGGAAGCGTTACAGCAATTTTTTGTGACGACGATCCGAGTGGACTGCGATGATTCCAAGTATCCTTTCCGTGTGAAGGATCTGCTGAATGAAGAGAAACGAAACTTGATATTGCGTGAACAGGCTATGCAGCAAGGGCTTCAACTGGGAGGCAAAGGAAGTGTGGCCGTTGGTACACTTTTTGCTAAGCGTTACTCCGTATTTGTTATGTCCGTAATCTCAGCATTCAGTCTATACGATACGATACTTAGCATTGCAGACGATGATGTGCGGTTTGAATTGAATGGAGCAGGTGGCATGCGATATGAGACTCGGCTGAAGAGCTCCTTTCTGGAGGGTGGAGATCCTGTTCAGCGCAGATCAGAGAGCGGCTTGCTCAAGAAGAGAATGCTGTTACATCTGGAACCCGTTCTGCGAGCAGTAGCCGTTAGTACAGGAGCGAGCGATAAGGTAATGTGGTCTCTAGTTGCCCATAATGTGCAACAATTGTATGAACGAATGATCAATGATCAGAGCATATGGAAGACGGATCAGCGGCTTGAACAGATCAAGGAAGATCAAAGCCTATGGTTTGACGAACAAAATGAAAATGCATTTACATTTGCCATGAAGCTGAATCGCTTTGATCACCCCGAGTGGCAAGGACCGCCGTTCTTGATACGTCGATATTGTTGTTTGGCTTATCAAGTTGGAGACGGCAGTCATACACATGGTTATTGCAACAGTTGTCCGAAGCTGGATTCGGATTCCCGATTGAGCAAACTTCTCCAGCAGTGAACAGACACTCTTGTACCGTATGGTACGAATCTGTTTCAGACAATCCATGTTCTCTTCGGTTTCCAATGGGTAGAATCTAGGATCAACAAGCTACACAACCTGCAGCGGCTTGAGCCAGCGTCTGCGGGTTTGTTGGCTTTGTACAGGGTCACGATACCTTTGCATTGAGGGATAGTATTCGTTATACTACAAGCTATTGATCAATTAATCACTAACTATTGGAGGACGAATTACCATGGCTAAAGATACAGCAGCGTCGGTTAACCGGCGAAATGATATTATCTCTGCAGCAATTGACGTCTTCGCGGAAATTGGCTATTATCGTGCGACTACAGCCCAGGTGGCTGAACGGGCACAGATCTCACAGCCGTATATATTTCGTTTTTTCAAAACAAAAGAAGCTTTATTATTAACTGCAATTGAGGTCTCATGGACACGGGTGATTGATTCGTTTCGAATTGTGGTTGAGACGGCGACGCCAGATCAGTTGGAACATGATCTAATTGAAGCCTATGATAAGATTCTGGAATCGCACAAGAGCGAAATCTTACTTCAGATGCAGGCGCAAACGATCCGGGAGGAAGTCATTCGTCAGGCCATGCAAAAAGGCATTAGTGATGTACGAAGCATGGTACTGGAAGCTTTCACCGTTGCAGGAATTGCTGAACCGCTAAAAAGAACCATGATTTTTCTGGCAATCGGGATGTTGTGTAATGTATCTAATGCACTGGATATGCCGGAGCTGAAGGAGCGATAGAGAGGGAGGAAAAATCCCTTTTTGAATTTTAGTTATTGATCAATCACTAAATATGGGTTATATTGTTTTCAGATAAGTAATTGATCAATCACTAAATGGATGAAAGAGGTCGATGTATGATGAAAAGAGCTATTGTGATTGGAGCCACAGGTGGAACAGGTGCAGCAATTACGGAAGAATTGATTAGACGGGGTATTTTTACAATTGCATTTGGGCGATCCCGTCAAAAACTGGAGCAACTTGCGGTAAAGTTGGGATCTCCAGATCACCTGCAAATCGCAGTGGGAGATGCATTTCGGTCGGATGATATTATCGCTGCTTCCCTAGAAACGGATGTCATGTTTCATTGTGCGAATGTCCCGTATAACGAGATGGAAAGCAGGCTAATTCCGCTGGGCGAATCCGTGATGGCGGCGGCAGAACACTTGGGTCTTAACGTGGTTGTAATAGACGGAATCTACCCTTATGGTAGAAGACAAATGAGCGAGGTAACGGAAGAACATCCGAAGCAGCCACATACCCGAAAAGGCAAGACACGACTTGCCTATGAACAGATGTTATTCAGCACAAGATGGAGCAGAGCTCAGGTGATGATTGTTCGCTTGCCAGACTATTATGGCCCATCGGCTAATCAAGCTTCCTATCTGGGTTCAACCCTTGAAGCGATAGCAAAAAGTAAGATGGCTTTTTTTATCGGAAATATGAAGGTACCCAGAGAGTACATCTATTTACCGGATGCTGCAGTCATGGTGGTGGAGCTGGCTAGCAGAGAGATGACGTATGGACAGAATTGGAACATTCCTGGATCGGGGATCATCTCGGGTCATGACATCGTGCGATTGGCACAGAAGGCTGCGGGAAGAAACAAACCTGTGATGGCGTTAGGAAAAATAGGGTTGTCGTTAATTGGACTAGGTGTACCCGTTATGAAAGAAATTGTAGAAATGTTATATCTGACGGAGGAACCCCTGATCTTGAGTAGACAGAAATATGAGGAACGGATTGGCCCGGTTGTGGCAACATCTTTTGAAGAAGGAATTGCGTTGACGATTAAGGAGTTGCAGGGGGAGTAGAGGGGAATATATTTTTTAGAGAAAAGTAATTGATTGATCACTAACCGTGAAGGTTTTATAGGTATATTGAATAGGGGCGCACAAAGCTAGTCCAGGGCATAGAGTGTACTATTGTAAAATGCGGGGATTTGACGTGGTGTACAAGGAGGGGGGATTCTCTTGTGAGCGGTATATCCAAAAGGAAACGCAAAATTTCCTCAATCAGTACAGGTAAACGGAAAGCAAAAAAATCAAAAAAGCACTCTATCCCAAAGAAGAAGAGTAAGTCTTGTAAGAAAAGCAGACGTAAATGCAAAAAAAAGAAAAGCCACAGGATTCCTTTCCTTCGCGGCCCACGGGGTTATCGGGGAATGAGAGGATTCACTGGAGCAACAGGCGCTACTGGGTTAACCGGAGATCCTGGGTATCCCCGCATATGGGGAGCAACCAGTTTAATAGGACGGACCGGAGTAACTGGAACCACGGGAAGTACCGGAATAACTGGAGTCACAGGTGCAAAAGGAGCTACCGGACTGACTGGTGTCACTGGGGAAACGGGTCTAACAGGATTCACAGGCGCGATGGGACCGACTGGATCGACTGGGGCGACAGGAGCAACCGGAATTACAGGTATCTCGGGAGCGACTGGCGTAACCGGAACGACAGATGTTACTGGAGAAACAGGGTTCACAGGACTGACGGGAGTGACCGGGGCCACTGGTGTTGCTGGGGAGACCGGTCTAACAGGGAACACAGGTGTAACGGGATCTACCGGTTTGACTGGTCCAACAGGAGAGACAGGCTAACAGGTATAACTGGAGCTATTGGAAGTACGGGTACGATGGGAATAACTGGTGTTACAGGTGCAACCGGAGTTAGTGGCATAACAGGAATTGCTGGTGTAACTGGCACGACAGGACTCACCGGGGCGTTGGCGGTAGAAGTGGCATTGAATGCGGGAGATGTGATTGGACTGTTCTATGCTGCTAACGGGCTAACGGTTACGTTGAACATGGGCAGTGGTTCTACAAATGGCATTGTGTGGTCTGTGCATGAGATCACCTAAAAAATTCTCAACGGGTGGAGCCTATGGACAAATTCGTAAAATTGTAATAAGTTAGTTTGAAGATATTCGAAATATCTTTTGGAAATTGGACTAACAAGTGAGGTGGATTGCATGATTCCTATTTTGGGACGCATTAACGAATTAAGTCGAAAACAACGCAGCAGCGTCGGACTGACGAAAGCAGAAAAAGGCGAGCAGCAGGAGCTTAGAAAACAATATTTGCAGGCTATTCGAGGTCAGGTACTGACAACCATGCTGGCAGTATCCGTTGTGGACCCGCTGGGTCATGATGTGACCCCTGAGAAATTAACCAATGAAAAATTGCAGCGCCGTGAACAGGCCGGCCAATAGCATTCCTTTAATAAGACAGACCAAGGTTACATCTTGGTCTGTCTTTTTTTTCTGTAAAGCATCCGTTCAGCAGGAACTGCATCAATAATCCAATTTAGGTTTCGTGCGAATTAACAAGCATGTCAGTTATTTTTAGTGTTGGTGACAATAAAGCTGCCGCGAACTTCAAATCATCTCTGATAACTCATATAATAACGCTAATATATTTTAGGAATACAAGATGAAATCACAATTCTCCTCAATATAACTCACAACAATATCACATCCAATAATCAAAGAAAGAATAGTTCATATATGTATCTCGAAAGGGTTGATGAATCATGAGCCTGGAAGCTTTGAATGAACGTGTGAAGAATGATCTGACTTATTTGTCATTTGGTAGCGCGAACTGGGTACGTCCAAGAGAACATGCAGATGGTCGTGTTTATGATGTCGTCATTGTGGGTGGAGGCCAGAGTGGATTAGGGGCGGCATTTGGACTTCTTCGTGAACGGATCTCCAATATTGTCGTCATTGACGAGAATGCATCAGGGCTTGAGGGACCTTGGGAGACTTATGCACGTATGGTAACTTTGCGCACACCCAAGCATCTGACTTCCATCGATTTGGGTATACCCTCGTTAACCTTTCGCTCATGGTGGGAAGCACAGGTTGGGCCCGAAGGTTGGGAAGAGGTAGACAAGATCCCGCGTGGAGACTGGATGAATTATTTGCGCTGGTATCGGGAAGTATTGAAGCTGCCTGTGCTTAATGAGGTGAAATTGACGCTGGTTGAGCCTATGGAGAACGGAATACATCGACTTCATGTGAACAAGGCAGGAAATCAGATGGATGTTATACTTGCTCGCAAAGTCGTGTTTGCTACGGGAATACAAGGTGGTGGAGAGTGGCATGTGCCATCCATGATTGCCGATAGATTACCTCGGGATCGGTATGCCCATACGTCTGAAGCGATTGATTTTGATCGGTTAAAAGGTAAAAGAATTGCTGTACTTGGCGGCGGTGCTTCTGCATTCGATAATGCCAGTTATGCCCTTGCCACCGGTGTGGCGGAGGCTCATGTATTTGTACGGCGGGAACAACTGCCAAGTATTAATCCCATTCGTCAAATGGAACAATCCGGTATGATCGAGCGATACCATGCTCTTCCGGTTGCTGATAAATATGAAGTGATCTCTCATTTCTTCAAATTCAATCAACCCCCAACCAATGATACGTTTAATCGTGCGGCAGCCTGGCCTGGTTTCGAGTTGCATCTGAACGCTCCATGGCTGAGTGTGGAAGCGACGGAGCAAGGCGCGATTGTGCACACGGCAAAGGGAGCATTTACGTTTGATTTTCTAATTATTAGCACAGGTTTGCTTAGTGATCCGGCACTCCGTCCTGAACTGAAGCTTGTGGAGCCATACATCGCGCGCTGGAAGGACTGTTACCAGGCTCCGCCAGAGCATCGCAATGCATTGCTGGATGCACATCCTTACCTGAGTTCCGGGTTTGCAATGACAAGCAGGAGTGAACAAGGTGAGAAACCGTTGCACGGACTGTTTGTATTTAATTACTCTGCACTTGCCAGCTGCGGTCTGTCGGCATCGGCAATATCGGGGACCAAGAGTGCGGTGCCCAAACTGGTCACTGCCATAGCGGATCAATTGTTCCTCGATGATCGGGAGATTATTTTGCAGCAATTCTATGCGTATGAAGAACAGGAATTTACGGCTACATGGGTGAAAAGTGGTGCTCTCGCTGAGTAATTGCACTCTATAATATTGCGAACGTGTGGCATCTGATGCTGCACGTTTTTTTGTTTTTCATATGATGAAGGTTACACTTGCCTTTAATTTGTTGTAAAATGTCGGTTGGAACATGTTAAAGGCAGGGATAATAGATGAATGAAATGAACTATGAACAATTTAGAGCCCATTTGAAGAAAGCGTCGCGTAAACGAAATGTACCTTTGATTAAGATCGTAGCATTTCAAGAGAAATACATGAAGATTGAAGAAGTTCAATTTTACGATGTGGAACAAAATCATATGAGTGTTCGGGCCTGCAATACGTTGTGGATGCATCTGGAGAATAAATCTTTCCGTAATATGGTGTCCCAACATTTGCAATTTTATAGAGATATGGAGAACCTGGGTCGGCATTCCTTTGAGAATCTGATCAAAGAACTATATGATACGTCTGTTCCTGTGCTGCTCGATTACAATCCCGCTCATTATTACACCTCGGGACAACTCGCTGAGATTCTGGTCATGGACGAGGAGAGGCTGATTGAACAATTGGAGATGGGCCGCTTCAAAGGGGCTTTTATTAATGAGGATGGCAAATGGCTTAAACCAAAACCAGATGAAATGGTTGTAGAGCCATAAACGCCATACATTTCCCATGTAAAAGCAAAATCCTGCAACGCCACGCATCAAGCGCTGGAGGCTGCAGGATTTTTGATGGAGATACAAGGGCCGCGAAATACCAACTACAAGAACATGAAGTAAATAACTTCATTCAATCGTTGAATACTCAAGTGTTGCGACGAACTGTAAATCCATCTTTGCACCGATTAGGGGCGCCAGGGATTGAGACGATACCTCGTCCTTGGACCATAATCCCTTTTTGAGGGGTACAAAAAGCAGGAGACTGTCCATTCAATCGGCACATGTTGAAGGTTACGGGGGTAAGCCGTGCCATGGAGGCAATGGAGCTCCCTACAGTGGGGGCTTCAACAATCCACTCCGCAGAGGACTGCGGACCCGAATAATACTGAATGGTGCGGAAAGTCCAGCCTAGCGTTAGATTAGAGAGAGTAATGCACCAGGTTTTGGGTGTTAGTTTGGCGATGACTGCCCGAATGCGATGACCAGGGGCAACGGGATGTGGAATGATGGTCTCGGCGTCAGGAAGGATCTCCCACCAGGCATAATAGCTGGGCTTGCCTTGAATCCAGTCGTGACCTGTTCCGGTCTGAATGAGACTGCTGTTCTCGAAACCATCAATTCCAATCCATGCGGATGAATATGTGTTACGTGTACTAGGTAGAACGTAGGGGACAGTCCATTCCGCTGAGATGCGACGGTATTGGTTCTGTGTTCCTGTGCGAGCATAACCGCTCCAATTGGAGGAGATCCATCCAAAACGAGGAGAGGAAACCTTCTTTTTCTGATGCAGGGCGCAAGGTTTGCGACGTTTGTGTGGGTGGTCTGTCATCAGGTCACCACCTTCGATAAAATAGGGACTAGATTATCAGATGCGCGTTCAGGAGTCAGGGAAAGGGACAATTGGACAAGAAAATAAGTCGAAAGATGCGATTTTTTTTGAATGTTTTTAAATTATTTTGAATGAAAGTGGTTGTTTTTTGAGTGAATTATGATACTATAGAAGCAGTTGGAGGAATGAAGATGCTGACTGAAGAACGATATGCTGCAATTATAGAGCGCTTACATTTACAGGGAATTGTGAAATTGCAAGAGCTTGTTGATGTGTTGGGTGCTTCTGAATCAACGATTAGGCGTGACTTGATCGATCTGGAGAGTCGTCAGATGCTCAAACGCATCCACGGCGGTGCCGCACTGGTGAATGAAAAAACGCTGGAACCGGGCATGGAAGAAAAAACGTTCAAAAACATTCAACAAAAAACGACGATTGCCCGTTTGGCTGCACAGGAGATCGAAAATGGCGAATGCATTTATCTGGATGCAGGAACGACAACGTTAGCCATGATTCCTTTTATTGAAGCTAAAGACGTAACGGTTGTTACCAACGGACTTTCACATGTTGAGGCTTTGGTAAGCAAGCGTATTCGCAGTTATTTGCTCGGAGGTATGATGAAAATTCATACAAAAGCAGTCATTGGCAGTATCGCATTACAGAACATGGATAATTTCCGTTTTGATAAATGTTTTCTTGGAAGCAACGGAGTTGATCCCGAAATGGGGTATACAACACCGGATCCGGAGGAAGCCTTGATTAAAAGGCGTGCACATCAATTGTCGGGAAAATCTTATGTGCTGGCTGATTCCAGCAAAATAGGGGAAATTACTTTTGCCAAATTGTTTGATTTGGAGGAGGCCGATTTGATTACTGAGCAGATGCCAGAACATTGGCGGCCTGGAATCGCCCAGAAAACTAAAATAATTGAGGGATAACGATGATATATACGATAACACTTAACCCGTCCATTGATTACATCGTGGAAGTGGATGAGCTGAAGCTTGGCGGATTGAATCGAATGAATCGGGATTTGAAGCTCCCTGGCGGCAAAGGCATTAATGTCTCTCGCATACTGAATCAACTTGGAGCAGATAACACGGCCATTGGTTTCCTTGGTGGATTTACTGGACGTTTCATTAATGACAAGTTGCAAGAAGATAACATTCGGACAGACTTTGTTACGATTACAGACGATACTCGCATTAACATCAAGTTGAAGCATGGAGAAGAGACAGAGATTAATGGTCTTGGACCTGCAATAAGTGCCGAAGAGGCCGAGCAGTTGCTTCACAAATTGTCTTCGTTGGAAAAAGGAGATATTGTCATTCTCTCCGGAAGTGTACCGCCTTCACTTGGAACGGATTTTTATGATCGTCTCATTAAAGTATGCAAGCAAACAGGTGCTGAATTTGTAATTGATACAACTGGCCCTGCGTTAATGGAAGCTCTTGAACATGCACCATTGCTGGTGAAGCCAAATCATCATGAATTGGCTGAACTGTTCGGTGTAACGATTGATACTCGCGAGGAACTGGTGTTATACGGGCGTAAGTTGCTGGAAGCCGGTGCTAAACATGTGTTGATCTCCATGGCAGGTGAGGGTGCGCTATTTATTACCAAAGCGGAAGTTCATCATGCAAATGTGCCAAAAGGCATTGTGAAAAACTCAGTTGGTGCAGGTGACTCCATGATTGGCGGATTCGTAGGTTCCTATGTACAGAGCGGAGATTTGCTGGAAGCTTTCCGCACAGGGGTTGCATCTGGAAGCGCAACTGCGTTCTCAGATGATCTGGCAACACGTGAATTGATTGATGAATTGCGTAATCAAGTAACCATTACGACGATTTAGCCTAACAGCCATATAAAAGGTTTTTACTGTAATTGTAATGTAGTGAGGCCTGCCTAGGCAGGCCGACTGAACTTAAGGGAGTGTACCAAGATGAGAATAACAGACTTGATGATCCAGGAAACGATGATCATGGACCTGCAAGCCTCAACCAAAGATGAGGCTATTGATGAACTAATTGCAAGCCTGAACCGAAGCGGACGAATCAATGATCCGGTCCTGTTCAAGGAAATGATCTATAAAAGAGAAGCTGAATCCAGCACGGGTATCGGTGGCGGAATTGCAATGCCACATGCCAAAACAACAGCAGTGAACGAACCAACAGTTGTATTTGCCAAGAGTAGAAAAGGGCTTGATTTTGAAGCGTTGGACGATCAGCCAGCTCATGTGTTCTTCATGATTGCGGCTCCAGAAGGCGCAGGTAATACCCATCTGCGTACGCTTGCAGCTCTTTCCAGGTTGTTGATTGATAGCGATTTCATCTCACAATTGATGAGTACAGATACACCTGCCGAAGTTAGTGCATTGTTTGATGCCAAACAGGTTGAAGCAGCTGAGAAGGAAGCAGCCAAAGAAAAAGCAAAAGCTGAAAAAGCAGCAAATGCCGCATCCACTTCTACTACTGGTCAGCAACAGAATACTTCTGGTGTGATTGTAGGTAATGCCAATTCGGAAGATTTTGTTGTTGCAGTTACAGCCTGTCCAACCGGTATAGCGCATACGTTTATGGCTGAGGATGCACTTAAAAAGAAAGCTCAGGAAATGGGCATTAATATTCGCGTAGAGACCAACGGTTCCGAAGGAGCACAGAATGTTCTCACTGCTGATGAGATCGCTCGTGCTAAAGGGGTTATCGTTGCCGCAGACAAAAATGTGGAGATGGCACGTTTCGATGGCAAACCGGTATTGCAAAGACCGGTGAGTGATGGAATCCGTAAATCCGAAGAGCTGATTCGCAAGGCCGTTAACGGTGATGCACCGATCTATCGCAGCCAAGGCGGAAATGCCAAGGAAGAGGGCGCAAGCGCTGGCAAAATCAGTGTAGGTAGCAAAATCTATAAAGATCTGATGAATGGTATCTCGCATATGCTGCCATTCGTTGTAGGTGGCGGTATTCTGCTAGCAATCTCCTTCTTGTTCGAACAGCTTGCTAGCCCTGAGAATCCGATTGTGCAACTGCTTCAAACGATCGGTGGCGGAACAGGTGCGTTCCACTTCCTGATTCCGGTACTTGCCGGATTTATCGCGATGAGTATTGGTGATCGCCCGGCCCTGATGCCTGGTATGGTCGGTGGATTGATGGCGGTTAACTCAAACGCCGGTTTCCTTGGTGGTTTGGCTGCCGGTTTCCTGGCGGGTTATGTCGTTATTGGTCTCCGTAAGTTGTTCAAAGGATTGCCAAAAGCGATTGATGGCTTGAAACCAATCTTGCTTTATCCGGTATTTGGCTTGCTGATCGTGGGTGCAATCAGTTTCTATGTCTTTGATCCAATCTTTGGTTCCCTGAACACTTGGCTTGTAGATGCACTTGGTAACTTGGGTACAGGTAATGCGGTATTGTTGGGCTTGTTGCTTGGCGGTATGATGTCCATCGATATGGGTGGACCGTTCAACAAAGCGGCTTACACGTTCGCTATCGGCGTATTCACATCCAGTGGTAACACAGACGGTGCATGGATGGCAGCGGTTATGGCAGGCGGTATGGTACCTCCTCTGGCGATTGCACTTGCAACAACGTTCTTCAAATCCAAATTTACGGAGCAAGAACGCAAATCAGGCCTGACTAACTATGTACTTGGATTCTCTTTCATTACAGAAGGTGCAATTCCATTTGCTGCGGCTGATCCATTGCGTGTATTGACTTCTTGTATTCTGGGTTCCGCTGTTGCTGGAGGATTGACACAACTGTGGAGCATTAATGTACCAGCTCCGCATGGAGGGATCTTTGTTGCAGCACTGGCGAACCACGCATTATTGTTCCTGCTCGCTGTTGCGATTGGTTCAGTGATCTCCGGTCTGATTCTGGGACTGTGGAAGAAGTCACCAACGCTTGTGAAGTAATAAATATAAAAAACATCTCCTGGGTGAAATTCACTTGGGGGATGTTTTTTATTTCAGCTTTTTTGTTAGGTAGTGGAAAGTTTCCTCCGGATTTGTGTAAAATGCTTATTTAGCTTTTACATTCATGTGTGGTAAAATAAATATAATTATATTTTGAAACTATGTTTCGTCTAATGAAACTTATGCAGGAGGAATTGGAATGTCTGATGTAATCAAAAGTCAGGTGCAGAAGCAGTTTGCGAAAAATGCAGGTAAATATGTGACGAGTTCGGGGCATGCCAGAGGTGAGGATCTCGCATTGCTCGTGGCTTCATCTCAAGCCACTCCGGATATGAACATGCTGGATATCGCCACTGGAGGAGGGCATGTCGCTAATGCATTGGCTCCACTTGTTCAGCGGGTGACAGCCCTCGATCTAACGGAAGAAATGCTTCAGGTAGCTGAAGCATTTATCCAGGGCAATGGACACCGTAATGTAGATTTTGTTGTCGGGGATGCAGAGAAGCTACCATTCGATGATGATATCTATGACCTTGTAACCTGCCGAATCGCTGCTCACCATTTTCCGGACGTTTCTTTGTTTGTTCATGAGGCATTACGCGTTATGAAGCCCGGTGGAAGGTTGTTATTCATTGACAACGTGGCACCTGAACGGGATGAGAATGACCAGTTTTACAATGAAGTAGAGAAGTGCCGAGATGCAAGCCATGTTCGAGCATGGCGCAAGACGGAATGGATTCATATGCTGGAGTACGCGGGCTTCCGAATGGAAATGATGGTTTCCTTCCAGAAGCGCTTTAAGTTTGAAGAGTGGTGTAACCGTGCGGCACTGCCGGAACGGGAGAGGAGGGAACTTGAAGCAAGTATGTTGAGTGCACCGTCCATCATCAGAAAATTTTTCGATTTTGAAGTGACAGCGAATGGGAAGCTCGATAGCTTCCAAGGAGAAAGTGTATATATCCAAGCGATTAAGCCGACTCATGTCTGATTCGATAGAGCAAACCATTAAGGTTAGCAGGTTATGAACGAGTAGAAGGATGAATGACAATAAAATAAATAAAACAAGCAGAGTACCTTGAACAGGTAGTTCTGCTTGTTTTATTCTGCAAATTTATAGTCAAAGCGACGGTTCAGGGTTTTAGTATAACTTTGGTACATTCGTCTTCATGATCGTTGAAAATGCGATACGCATCGCTTGCATTCTCTAGTGGAATCCGATGGGAGATGATCTCGGTTGGATCAAATTCACCAGCAGTGATTTTGCGGAACAATTCAGGCATGTAATGTATAACAGGAGCTTGTCCCATTTTAAGATTGATATTGCGTTCAAACAGATTGCCTAACGGAAACATGTTTTAGGAAGAGCCATATACACCCGTAAGTTGGAGTGTACCGAATTTGCGGATTGCTTTCATGCCGATTTCAATCGCACTCAGTGAACCGCCATGAAGTTTCAGCTTCTGTCCGATCTCCTCCAGCGTGGTTTTTTTACCATCCATACCTACACAGTCGATAACAACGTCGGTTCCGCCTTGTGTAATCTCGCGAATGTGCTCACCCATATCATCGTAATCTTCGAAATTAAAGATCTCTGCATCGTTCAAACGTTTGGCTTTCTCCAGTCGATAGGGCAGACGATCCACAGCAATAACGCGTTTGGCACCTTTCATCCAGGCGAACTTCTGCGTCATCAACCCAATGGGTCCGCTACCGAGTACAGTGACCGTATCTCCCGGTTTAACCCCGGCATTCTCGACGCTCCAGTAAGCGGTTGGAAGAACATCGGATAGGAACAATAAGGCTTCATCTTCCAGTTCACAGGATTCCGGAATCACAAACGGAGTGAAGTTCCCGTAGGGAACACGCAATAATTCCGCCTGACCTCCAGGGTGGTTTCCGTAACGCTCGGTGAACCCAAAATAACCACCTGTATGAATATCGGGATTGCCATTGGAATTATCGCATTGGCTCTCCATGTCATGATTGCAATAGAAGCATTCACCACAAGCGATGTTAAAAGGCAGGACCACACGGTCCCCCTTCTTCACACGTGTCACTTCAGGACCTACTTCTTCCACAATGCCCATCGGTTCATGACCGATAACGTAATCTTTGGCAGCAGGCAAGGCTCCCTGATAAATATGCAGATCCGATCCACATATAGCTGTAGAAGTAATACGAACGATAATGTCATCCTTCTGTTGCAGTTTGGGATCTTCAACCTCTTTGACTTGAATGTCCTTGATTCCCTGAAACGTAACGGCTCTCATCTTTCATATTCCTCCTTATATAGTGGGATTCTCTGACAATTACCCCATTTCAGCATAAATGATAGATATACATACTAAATTAAACGACAGGCCATTTTAATTTACGCAAGGCATTGAGCAACTCAGGCGGCGCATTCAGATTGTCACGGACCAGATCCCGCGGGGTTAACGCCATCCACTGATTCAGTGATACATCCTCAAATCGATCACTTCGGAATATCTCCAAAAACCATAAAGTGTCTGTGCCGGTATTTTGTATGTAGTGTCCCATTGCGACAGGAACATATCCGACATCCCCAGCCCGATAGTCAAATGTACGAGCAATGCCATTGCCTCCAAACACAGTCATTCTCCCTTGTCCTGTCAGATAATATTGCCATTCATCCGCATTGGGATGCCAGTGCAGCTCACGCATGGCGCCAGGTCGGATCTCAACGAGTGCTGCTGCAACGGTAGTTGAGATGGGGAAGTTAGTGGAGTCTACGATCCGCACGCTTCCGCCGGGTGTGATGAGCGGTTCTTGAGCCAGCAACCGGTGTTTGAATGTGAGAGGAACGGTACCATATGGCGACTGAACTTCCTGGCTCTCGATGGAACCCGGGACGGTATCTTGGAAAATGTAGACCTGTTCCTTCGGCATCGACTGAAAAGCGGATTCGGGCACGCCGAAATTGACAGACAATACCTCTGGTGGGGTATGGGCAAACCAATCCGATATGGATAATGTATTCAGATCGGAGAAGGACCCGTCATCAAACACAAGCAGAAATTCACAACCATCCTCCAGTCCCTGAATGGAATGGGGTAGACCTTTTGGGAAAAACCAGAGATCGCCAGGTCCGACATCCGCAATAAAATTACGTCCGTTCTGATCTACCGAAGTGATTCTTGCCGTTCCCCAGATCATATAAGCCCACTCAGATTGTTGGTGCCAGTGCAATTCTCGTACACCTCCCGGTGTCAGGCTCATGTTCACACCAGCCAGTGTAGTGGCAATAGGGAGATCCCGTACGGTGATTTCACGTGACCAACCCCCATGGTTCAATTGCATATGCGTATCGGAAAAAGACATTTTTAGATTGGGCAATAACCCGTTATCGGTTACCGGAGGTACCAGCATATCGGGGTTCTGTATATCTCTCATGACGTCTCTGGGTCCCAGATCAGGTCCTCCAGCGCCATCACTGCGAATGGGTTGCGGGATAATAAATGGTTTTTCGTTAGGTTGCTGTCCTTTGGTCATTGAGTGATCCCTCCAGATTCAGTGGCATGTCACACGCGACATGGTATCGTTATGTCTACACCTATGAATCAGGGCCTGGATAATATGAGGGACAAACGACAAAAAAGACATGACCGCATGCGGTCACGTCTTTACACGTAGTGAGAAGGTTGAATAATCCATGAATCCGGTTATCGAATCAGATGAAGGCAGAATTCCAGATCGGATTGAAGATGCTCTTTCATCAGTCGTTCGGCAGCCTGCCCGACATGTGCCTTGATCGCTTCACAAATCTGATGATGCTCTTCAATGAGGGAGGGGCGCTGATAATATAGTGCTCAACAACCATTATGATTAAGATGGGCTGGTTGTGGTCTTCCCAGACTGCGTTGTATGAAAATGCTGCTCGTAGATCTCGTTTACCCGATGGAGAACGGCAGGACCTTGCTCTGTGAAACGAAGTGCTGTCGCTTTATTTTTCACCAGAAATGTACCGGATTCATGTCTGCTGGGTGATAAAGCCGCACTGTAGAGCAATGAAGCACCATGACTTGGATGGGGAAAGAACCATCTCATAATAGGTTTGATATAGAAGGGCAGGCCGGATGTTTTGTTGCCCCTTAGCGTATTATTTCCACCGGGATCTACGCTTAGCAGTTGTATGCCATTCGCTTTGGCAGACTTGGCAACCTCACGTGTCCATAGAGATAGACCGAGCTTCGAAGTGGCATAGGGACCAAACAGCTTTTTGAATTCAGTTGGACGTTCCAGGATATTTAGATCAAATTGTTTGACCATACTGAACGCGGTGGTGGAAGTATTGACGACTGTTTTCATCTGTCCTTTGAGCAATAGCTCCACTAATTCCATGTAGATGATGTAAGGGACTACAGTTTGAAGTTCAAAGTGCAGTTCATGCCCCTGATCAGAGAAACGAAGCTCCGAAGCGCTGCCACCCGCATTGTTAAACAAGACATCAATTGAATCGGTATCGGATTTAATCTGATCCAGTGCAGTCCTCAGACTGTCGTAGTTGGTCAGATTAGCCTGAACCCAACGGAGCTGGCCTGAACGTAAGGCGTTCTGAATATCGGTATCCTCGGATGGGAAAGCAGAACGGTTGAGACCGATTACCTGCCATTCTTCAGCCAGTAACTTGCGTGTCAGTTCAAGACCAATTCCTGACGTTGAACCTGTGATGAGAGCGGTGCGAAGCTGATTTTGTATATTCATATATACCTCCAGATAGAATGGGATTACAGAACGAATCTGTATGCTGCGCTCATTCTATAACTTGGAGTCGACTCCAAGTCAAGGGGTGTTAGGGTGGAAGGGATCATGCTTGACTTGGAGTCAGCTCCAAGTTGTAATATGGAGAGAAATAAATATGGAGGAGGCCCATATGATGAGTGAGAATGAAGTATTCTCCATTAAAGAAACGTCAGAACAGGCCGGATTATCGGAAGATACAATTCGTTATTATGAGAAGATTGGGCTGCTTCCCCGAGCTGAACGCAAAGCCAATCGCCATCGGGTATATCGCTCGGAGGATATCCATACGATGAAGTTGATCACTTGCCTGAAAAAAACAGGGATGTCTCTGGAGGAAATGAAGCCTTATTTACAAATGTCCATGGATTCCGATCTCGCCGATTTCCCGGATGAACGGGAGATGCTTGTGAATCACCGGAAGAAAGTTGAAGCACAGATTGCTTCGCTACAACAAGTCGTTGATTTTATCGATGAGAAGTTGGAAAAACGAAGTATGTACCCTGATGAATGTCCTATTACCGGGGAGAACCAGATGTCTGTTTTTGAAAAACAGAACCTATTCTCTTGATGGCGCAGCTGCCTATTTGAATCCGAAAACCCACGTCATGATGACGCGGGTCTTTTTGCTGTTTCTAGCATTTAATATCGAGTGTATGGCCAGGTTATTAGATATCACTTTTTACGGAGAGGGTTGTCTGAAAAGAAGCTTAATGAAGCAGGGATATGATATATTAAAGAGCAATGTTACATTTTTTTGATAGCAACCACATCTGCAGATTGAGAAGAATTCCAGATAAGAGAGGAACGACAGCATGGATTACTGGGGAATACTTGGTATAGAGCCTACTGAAGATTTAAATGCGATTAGACGGGCTTATTCATTACGGTTAAAACAAAATCATCCAGAAGAGAATCCTGAAGGTTTCAAGGAACTTAGAGCAGCTTACGAGCAAGCTAGAGAGATTGCGTCAACAGGTTCAATTCAACCGATACATGTTGAGTCTGATGATGATCCTACTCACCACTTCACGGAAGATACGCAGGATTTAGCTCAAGGTATACATATCGAAGACTTACATATAACTCCTCCACAGCGGGAAGACCCGTTGCGTGAAGCTGTAAATCATTTTCTGGAGAGAACGATTAGACTTTATGAAGATTTTGACTCACGCATTCGTTACGATCTATGGGTGAACCTTGTAGAGGATGAGCAATTCTGGAGCATTCAGGTTCGGGAAAGACTACACAGCGAATTGTTAGATGTTTTGGCAGAACGAAGCTGGCTGCCTGGTATGGTTTGGAAATTATTAGATGATACGTTTGGCTGGATGGACAATGAACTGGAGTTAAGCGAGCGATTTTCTTCCTCGTTTCTAAATCACATTCGTTACCAAAGTCAAAGTTTATATGATTTGCAGCTTGAATATTTACACCAAGCGGCAGCAGCTGGTTTGGAGATCGACGATTATTTATATTTTCGTGAATTCGCAAGACGTGCACTCATTCATCAAGACTTGGACACAGCGCACGAGATGTTGGGCAAAGCTTACGCCATGTATGAACAAGACCCTGTGTTACTGCGCTTGATTGCGTTATATTCGATGAACGTTGAGGATTGGGAGACTGCGCTCCACATGTACTCCAGGCTTGCAGTTATACTATCGAATGAGCCTCAAATTCTCCGTCACTTGGCAGACATGTTACTGAAGTGTGGACATGTGGAAGAAGCGTTATCCATCAACATGCAGTTGTCGGAGGCAACTGAAGCGATGATCTATAGTCCTGCTTTATCATCTGCAGCGCAGTGTCTAATCCAGTTGGGTAGAAATAATGAAGCCATAGCCGTATATGAGGCAGCGTTAGAACGATTCCCAGCGGACTTGGAACTACGAACTCGTCTATGGCATGTACGGCATGAATATGAGCAAGAACGCATGACGATTTTGGAAGAGGAGCTTCAAAATGACAACCCTCCTGGAACGGAACAGATCGAGGAACTGATTGGGCTTTACCGTATAAGGAAACAATCAGACAAGGTAATATCCATGGTTGAAGGATTTGGATCAGAAGTACTGTTAAGCAGTAATGCTTGGTTTTTGGCTGCTCAAATGGCATACGATGTTGATCTAAAACTTGCTTTACACTACATTAATCAGTCTGTCAAAAGGGCTAAAGAAGAGGTCTTTGTTCACCAAGAGGCTTTGTACTTACGCATAAAGGTCAATTATAATCTAGATCATTATGAGGCAGTAATCTCAGACGGTCTTATTCTGAAAGAACACATGGCAGAAGAGCCGGGAGTTTATTTTTATCTCGGGGAATCCTATCGTATGCTTGAAGAATATGAACAGGCGATCTTGAACTATTTGCAGGCAAAAACATTAAATGGGGGCGCAGGCTACGAATTTGGATTAGCTTTCAGTTACTATAATTTAGAAAAGTATGATAAGGCTATAACGTGCTTTGAGACTTATATGAATGAAGGTAATGAAAGTGCTGATCTCTATCACTACCTTGGCATCTCGTATATGAATGTAGAGCGATTCGAGGATGCTGTTCAGTGTTTCCAAGCTTGTTTACGTATCGAGAGTTATCCGAGCACACTTTATCATCTATTTACAGCCTACAGAGGACAAGCCAAGATTGATCTTGCATTGTCTACCATTGAACAATATTTGGAGACTGGGGACACTGCGTATCAAAATGAAGCTCTTGGTGCAGCAGCGGATCTCCATTTTGATAGAAAGAACTGGACCACTGCTCATGATTTCTTCTTAGCGCTTCACAAAAAGATACCGGAGGTTTCTTTATTAACAAAAATGATTGCTGTTTGCCTCCTTGCGGATCGTAAGTTTGAGGAGGCAGCAAAATGGATTCTGAAGATTCAGGATCACGAGCCTAATAATCCGTGGGCGCTTTTACAGATGATTCGCATCTTTGCCGAACTCAAGCAGTGGGATGAGTTGGACAGCGCTATGGTGCATTATTATAAAACAGTAGAACCTGCCAAGATTGATGGTTACAGCTATTATTATGGGGGCTTACATCTATATCAGGCACGTAAATACGATGTCGCTCGCAAAATGTTGACCCGAGCTTACGAGTTTGGTTTGCGGGGGGATACATGCAGTTTACTGAGTTTATCCTATATGCATCTTGGTCAAGGAGAGTTGGCACTTGTGTATGCCAGAGAGGCTGTGGCAGACCGGCCTGATCATCCGGATTACCTTGCACGTCTGCAGGATATGGAAGAGCGTCTGAGTCAACGGGGAGCCTGGTTTAATAAGCTGAAGTTCAATATATTCCAGATGGGATTGAAACAAACGGTACCACTTCAATTCCCTGATCTTTTGAATGATGAAGAGCTCAGACCGTATTATAACGTGGAGGTATTCAACGATGTATTCTTTGCTTGATGCAAGACAACAGTGGACACTGGCAGCGGGAGCTATTTTACTTGAGGCAAATGCTTTGGAATTCGCCACAGGGTATGATATTGAACGATTGGATGGGAAAAGGGAAGGCATCATTGAAATGTTTGGTCGAGCATGGAGTATTCGGGACGAGCAGTCATTTCATCAGCAAATGGAAAGTTTTCGAGAAGGAAGCGGGCACCATGATAAATTTGATCAACGCAGGGCGTTATTGTCTGTAATGACTCATCAGGAGCAGGAAAACTACATCCTTGGTTTGGAGGATGAGACGATCAGAACCCAATTGAGGGCCATCCAACTCTATGACAGTCGCCTGAATGCGGCAAGCATCAGCGCCTGGGACTGGGGAAGAGCCATATCAATTACACGGATGGCGATGCAGGTCGGTTATGTAGATGAGAAGACAGCATGGACTTTTATGTATGAAATGGCGCAGCGGATTCAAAAAGCGTATTCAAGTTGGACGGAATTCGGACTTGCCTATCTCATAGGACGTCAGTATGGGTATGAAGAATTGGAGACGGAGTCAGCCCTGGAGCACTTTTCGCTTGTAGAGCATTTGTTCGAACGGGCAGACAGTCCATGGAATGTACTTCCGTGGGAAGAAGCAACTGTTGGTCTGCCTGTTGAACCAGAAAGAGAGGGATAAGACCTTGACCCTACAACAATTAAAATATGTAATTGAAGTTGCCACACGCGGCTCTATGAATGAAGCGGCCAAACGCCTGTTTATCTCGCAACCCAGCCTTTCGAATGCCATTCGGGATCTGGAGCAGGAGTTGCAAATTACCATTTTTGAACGTACCAATAAGGGAATATCTTTGTCTAAAGAAGGCGTTGAGTTTCTAAGCTACGCACGTCAGGTGGTAGAACAAGCTGAGTTGCTGGAGAATCGTTATCTGAACGCCAAGCCATCTCCGCAGCATTTCTCTGTATCGACACAGCATTATGCGTTTGCGGTGAATGCCTTTGTTCGTCTGGTACAGCAGTATGGTCAGGATGAATACGAGTTGGCACTTCGGGAGACAAAGACCTACGAGATTATTCAGGACGTGAAAAGCCTGCGCAGTGAAATTGGCATCCTGTATTTGAATGAGTTCAATGCCAAGGTGATTAACAAATTGTTAAAAGATGCGGGGCTGGTTTTCACCAGCTTGTTCACAGCCAAGCCCCATATCTTTATCAGTGTGAAGAACCCACTGGCGAAACAAGAGTCAGTTGCAATCGAGCAACTGCAGGATTATCCGTACTTGTCATTTGATCAGGGTGAGTACAATTCCTTTCATTTTTCCGAAGAGATCCTAAGTACGTTATCTCACCCCAAAAGCATACAGGTCAATGACCGCGCAACATTGTTTAACCTATTGATTGGTCTGAATGGTTATACGATCTCTACGGGTGTACTTAGCGCTGATCTGAATGGAGACGAGATCATTCCTGTACCGCTGGAATGTGAGGAATCCATTAATGTAGGGTGGATAAGCCACAAGAGCACTTCTCTCTCCAATCTGGGCGTGGAATATGTCCAGGCTCTGCATGAGGCCATAGGGTCTTAGAAGTGTTAGATGGTTCATCAAAAGGCCGTTTCCGTATGAGTCGGAACGGTTTTTTTGTTGTACTATGACCTTTCAAGTATATAGGGTGGAATGTTGTCATCCCGTGTAATAGAATGAAGGTATATGTCGAAAAGGCTTAAGAGATTGAAGGGAGAACGGTTAGTGAGAGTTCTGTATCGGAATAAAAGTGAACAGCATGAGCTGACGGTATATGATACCAAAAAGCTTTATGGAGAGAAGGGCCAGTTTCGTGTATTAGAATTCTCCAACGCAGCTGTGCAGGGAGCCATGGATCTGGATGAGCCTAACCGGGTGGTGTTGGAGTATCCGAGAGCGATGGTGCATTTAATGGAACGGAATGATCCTAAGTTTGATACCGTATTTGTGGTGGGACATGGTATTGGCACATTGCCAACCTACTTGTCTGATCGTCAGGTAAAAGTAGCTGAGCTTGACGCAGAGGTCGTGGAGTTGAGTCAAACCTTTTTTGGATATGAGGGAAGTCCTGTGCTCATCGGGGATGGTCGTGAATTATTAGGCCAGGAACCCGCTGCGACATATGATTATATTATTATTGATGCCTTTACGGCAACGGGTACACCCGAGCAGTTTATATCCAGTGATTTTTTTGCCATGGTCAAGGACAAGCTGGACTCGGACGGAGCTGTGATCCTTAATGTGTTTGGGCGTGCGGGCAACGATCGGCTTGTCAATGCGATCTATACGACACTTCAGGCACAGTTTGCCTATACACGTGCATTCGCATTACCTACAGAAACAGCGGATGAAGTTCAAAATCGCATTTTAATGGGTAGTCATCACCCGATCGAATTTCAGGTTCGTCAGATGGCAGGGTTTGTTGAACAAGAGCCAGAAGAAGGATATATCATTGTCGATTAGGGCGATCCTGAACAGTGATTCTTCCAGGGAAAGTAAAATGTCATTAAATCGTCAATCTTACGATGTAATTGTTAAGATTTCTCAAATTCTTTATTTGATCTTAACAACTTTCGTATAAGATAGAAGGAATATGCCTTTTCATGAAAATCCGGGGGAAGTAAACGATGATTGCACAGATCAAGAGATATAGATTACGAAAAAAAATAAAAAACATCAAGAAGATCAGCCTCACGGCTTTACTCGGTGGGTTGGTCACTATTTCAGTTATAATGACATTGACCCTCATGGTCATCTCATCTTATACATCTCAGAAACAGTCACTCATTGATAACACCCTTTCGCTAAACTATGCAAGCGCTGTGCAAATGAGCCAAACGCTGGATTCGCTTTTTTATTCCATGCAGGAGAGCTTGAAATATGCAGCCAATTATTTCCCGGATATGGATCAGTCCAATACAAAAGAGTTGAATTCCACATTAGATTTGGTTCGCAATAGCAGTAATTTTTTTAATTCCGTTTCTTTGGTAGATAAAGCGGGAGTAATCAGGTCTACCTCACCTTACTCACAGGCTAGTGTAGGTCACCATGTTAGTTCCCATGCAGCAAAAGAAGCGGTTAAATTGAGGACTTCGTATATCTCCGAAGCGTACCAGACACCCAGAACGAAACGCAGAATTGTATTTGTTAGTGAACCGATCTTTGATTCGGCAGGGGAGTACCAAGGAACAATCGGTGGAAATATCTTTTTGCAGGAAAATAATATATTGAGTCTGTCTTTTGGCAGTCAGCTCAAGACAAGTAATGGTTCCTACTTTTTTATTGTGGATAAGAAGGGCACTTTGTTATTTCACCCAAACACCAACCGAATTGGTGAAAATGTCAGTAAAAATGAAGTGGTGCAAAAGCTGCTAGTAAACAAGCACGGTAAAGAACAATACAAAAATCTGGCAGGTGTGGATTCGCTTGCAGGTTATTACAAAGTTCCATCAACAGACTGGGGCGTCGTAATCGTGTCTCCAACCCAAACGGTGTACGATCAGTTGAATCATCATATCCGTATGTTGTTGCTGTACACCTCAGTGCCTTTCCTGATCCTGACCCTTATTGTGGTTCGGGTTGCACGCAAGCTGGCCAGTCCTTTTGCTATGCTGGCTGATTTGGTGAATCAGGTCGATAAGGGACAAGTGGATCTACCGGTGATGAAACCTCACTGGAATAGAGAGGCAGACCTTCTAACAAGAGCAGTTGTTGGCGCATTGGCGAACTTTAGGAAACAGACAAACCAGCTTGTCTATGATGCCAGAACAGATGTTTTAACAGGTATGAACAATCGCAGAACCTTCGAAGAAGTTATTCAGGAATGGATTCAGGATGAGGCGCCATTCTCCATTATTGTTCTGGATATCGACCGCTTCAAGTCCATTAATGATACATTCGGTCATCATGCTGGGGATGAAGTGTTGAAACACATTGCCAATATCATTCAATTGTCTGTTCGACCAGAAGATGTCTGCGCACGGTTTGGTGGAGAGGAATTTGTAGTCTTGTTAAGAAATTCCGAGTCTAACGTAGCTTTTGAGATTGCTGAACGTATCCGAATAACGGTCGAAGAAAGCGTATTGCCTATAGATCGTTCCGTCACCATCTCGGCTGGAATTGCTGAATATCCGAAACACTCCACAACATCCACAGAACTGTTTCACTTGGCGGATAATGCACTGTATCAAGCGAAGGAAGAGGGGCGTAACCGTACGGTTACGATCCAAACGGTTATTAAATAAGCAAGCAAAGAAGCTGTTCCCTAAAAACTAGGAACAGCTTCTTTTGTGTTTTATACCTCTTGTGAGGATCTGGCCAGAACCTCATTTGTATACGTTTCTCCCCAATCTCGCATGCTGAAGATGATCGGCCGTAACGTTTCACCAAATGGTGTGAGGGAATACTCCACTTTAGGTGGGATCTGGGGGTATATTTCACGATGAACAATTCCGCTGCCTTCCAACTCTCGAAGTTGCAGGGTGAGCATACGCTGGGTAATGTCAGGAAACAATTTTCGGATCTCGTTAAATCTCAAAGGACCGGAGAATAAATGATACAAAATGGCACCTTTCCATTTGCCTCCGATCACACTGAGGGTAACTTCCACGGAACAGCCGTATGGCGCGGGACATAGCTTGGTAGCGTCCTTTTTCATTATAAGTACACCTCCACTTTAGGGTGATTTTCTATGGTATCTATTTGGGTGGTTATATTTCATAAAGTACGTATAGTTCATGAAAGAGCATATCACTTATGATGCAGATTATAAACCCTAATTGTAGTCGAAGGCAGATGTGTTGATGTCTATAAGATAAAAAAGAGCCCCGGTTTCAGGCTCTTCTCTGGATGTATAAAATATGAGGATGAGCGTATATACGCTACTTCAGTGACGATAGAATGGAGTCACATAGAGCCATCGTTGCAATATTATCCTTGGCGCTGGAATGTGGGACAGTCTGATTCTGGCAACACGCGATAAAGTGCACCATTTCACCAACAAACCCGCGTAGATAAAGGTCGCGAGAAGCTCCTGACATAGGAGATCCGGAAGGTGTATATACAGTATCTTGCTCCTCGAGAGATTTCCAGGGAAGGCTGGTCGATCTTCGGGATTGATGGACAGTAAGTGTGTTGATATCTTCAGCTGACGCAAATCCGTTGTCAAAGGTGACGAGTACACTTTCACTCTCCCGTGACCAAGCGCTCATGCCGGTAAAATAAGCGCTGCCTACTACGTTATTCTCAAAAACAAGGGAAATGCTTTGATTAATGTGTTCCCCATCCTTCACGGTTGTGCCTGTAACCCGTATTACTTCTCCGAATAAGTAACGCATCAGATCGACCATATGTATGGCAGCGAGCTTCATGAACTGTTCCTCATCCTTGCAAAATGGGGTGCTGTCTACAGCGAATTTCATCTGGAATGAACGTACCTTACCTAGCGAACCACTATCAATGAGCTCCTTCAGCTTCATGTATACGGGAGCATAACGTTTCATAAAACCGACCATGACAACGACGCCGCCTTGCTCGGCAGCCTCTGCTACAGCTGCTGCTTCCGCTGCATTCCATCCGAGTGGCTTATCCACGTATACATTCTTACCAGCTCGAATGCATTCAAGGACAAGAGCGGTCTGATCAACAGGCTGGGCGACCACCACGACTCCGTCACAAGTTTCCTGCTGTAACATAAGCCCAGCGTTATCATACGCTTTTCCGTTGCTGCCAAATCGCAGCAGAGCTGCTTCAGAGCGTTCCATACTGCGTGTGGCAATGGCCTGGATCTGCGCTCCGGCTTCAACAACAGAAGGGTAAATATTCGTGGATGCATGAAACCCGGCACCGATAAAGCACAGATGGGTTGTTTTCAAGGTGGATCTCTCCTTCATTTTTGCATTTGTATGGATGGTATATTTGTTTAATGCTACGATAGGGTGTTTGAAGTTGAGAAAAAAGGACATATGTCCTATTCTTGAATGAATAAAAAAGAAGTTGCATTTTTATTTTGGAGCATGTATACTCTGAATTACGGTAAAACAAGGAATTGCTTCACCGGAATGCTTTTCATCGATGGATGAGGAGATACATATTATGCGGTCGTGGCGGAATTGGCAGACGCGCACGGTTCAGGTCCGTGTGGGCTAACCCCCCGTGGAGGTTCGAGTCCTCTCGACCGCATCTAACCAAAAAAGGTTCGTGAGTTGCTCTAGGGCAACTCACGAACCTTTTTTGGTTTTGTGGATCATTCGTGTGAAGCCTGCATTTTGCTATCAGCATGCTAATGCTAATGTTGCCGCTGGCGCAGAATGACTGCCGTGATGATCCCGGCAATGGCTCCTGCAATACCAAATAGCGTAACACTGGCAACCACTTCAACCGACTGGAGACGAAACAAAAAAGCGATACCACTGCCAAAAGTGGTTCCGGCCAGAAATCCGAGCGAAATTCCTAATTCTTTCGTTAATTTCATTGCTTCACCTACTTGGAAATGTGAGATATGGATTTGCAAATATTGGGTATAGGCAGTAAAGTGTGATCAGGAAAATCATCACATTTTATTTCCTTTTTTATCTTGTGGTTTTAACCCGTTAATTATGCATGATATCTCATATGGGAGGGTAAGAGCGAATGAATATGAACGAACGAATTGCAGCATGGAATGAGGAAGCACAGCAGTGTGCTTGCGGTCATCAACACCGGGTGGTGGATATGCTGATTCATCTGGAAGCTGGGGCCATTCAGAGGTTACCGGGTTATTTGTCTGAGCAAGGATATCGTCAGGTGACGGTTGTTTATGATCGACATACGTTTCAGGCGGCCGGATCTGATGTGCTGAGCAGTGTTCGCGAAGCGGGAATACATGTGGATGAGATCGCTCTGCCGGAAAATCGTGCGGGTGATATCATTGCGGATGAAGCAGCTATTGTACAGGTCATGTTGGGTGTGAAACTGGAAAGTCAGGCTGTAATTGCGGTGGGTTCAGGTACCATTCATGATCTGGTGAGATTTGTTTGTTCCAAAATGAACAAGCCCTTTCTGTCCATACCGACAGCGGCTTCAGTGGATGGGTTTACCTCTGCGGGTGCACCCTTAATTGTAAGCGGCGTCAAACAAACATTTCAGGCTGTTCCGCCAGAGGCTATCTTTGCCGATCTGGATATTCTGGAGCAAGCCCCGCAAGTGATGACAGCTGCCGGATTCGGAGATATGCTTGGTAAATATACTTCACTTGCAGACTGGATTGTTTCTCGTGAACTGGGCGGAGAACCGTTCTGTCCAGTTGCTTATCGGATGACAGAAGAAGCGCTGAATACCTGCATAGATCATGTACAAGCTATTGCGGAGGGGCGAGCAGAGGGAGTAGCTGTGTTAATGGACGCATTAATTGTTTCCGGTATCTCCATGCTGATCATTGACCATTCCCGTCCGGCATCCGGAGGTGAGCATCATCTATCTCACATCTTGGAGATGGATCTGATGCAAGCGGGAGAAAGACCGGTTCTGCATGGTGCCAAAGTTGGCGTAGCTTGTGCATTGCTTACGGTGAAATATAAAGAACTTGCACAGACATCGGGTGAACCGGTGTTTGGGATATATGACCAATTGCCGGAGGCCTCTCAGCTCATTGCATGGTTGGAACAAGTAGGTGGACCTGTGACTACTGAGCAACTCGGTGTAACCCCGGAGATGGTGGAACATGCATTCAACACAGCGCATACGCTTCGTCCTCGATATACCGGATTGAGATATATCAATGAAGTGTTGAACACGAGGTTAGGATGACCTTTTAGAGAAGATGGTCATGACGAAATGCATAAACTTAGCTTGTAGCCGGCTGTGATGGCTCTTTTTGGGAGCAAAAAACGAAAAAGGGTAGGTTATCTGACATTTCTGATGGAATAGCCAGAACAGTGCTTCAAGTCCGAGAGAGAAGGCATGCATTTTATTTTAAAAAAGGCTCTGGCCTCCCTATGGGGAGATCAGAGCCTTTTGGCTGTTCGCTTATTTAGTTGTTGCGACGATCTTTCAAGATGACATCTGCGAACAAAATAGTTTTCGGTATACGGAAAAATTGCTCCGCTTGTTCCTGAAACGCAGCAGAAGGCAGTGTTCCCTGATGCAGCCATTTGCGGAAAGTGCCGGGATGAACCCCGATCCAGTGGCTGACATCTGTCACCGACAGATCATGGACCATACACAAGCCTGTCAAAATACGGTTACTAACCGGAGAACGGGTCACCGTACGCTTCATGAAGCGAGATGACTCGGGTTGACATATGACAGGGCTATTACGCACAACTTCTTCATTGAAGAGAATATGACGCGGGTAGCCGAGTAATTGGCAAGTCTTGTCCAGATTGGTACTGCCGGGTATCCGTCCTTCATATACCCACGCACTGACACTGCGTGAAGAGATGGAGAGGTCTTCAGCAAGCTGGGACAACTTGATATCATTGGCCATCAGCACGGCAAGAAGAACACGATTGCGGATTTGACAGCGTGTCGGTTTTCGGAATCGTTTAACACGGACGCCTTTTCCCAAGTATTTACGGTTGATCAGAGACCACGCCTGGATGGAATGTTGTTCTGGTTGATTAGGCATATTTCCTCCGATTTTTTTTAACCAAATACTACAATAAACAACGGGGTACTTTCAAGTGCCGGGACTACCGGTTACAAATGCGTCAATGCGTGAATTCACGATAAAGAGGGAACTACGAACTAGACCATGCGCAATTCACATCCTAGTATATTCCTAGATTACAATGTTTCACTAAAAATGAAGGGAGAAATTGAACAGGAATAAAAATAATATAGTTCTAATTACTTATTACTAGGTCTAAAGAACTTTTATCTGTTTTTTGTTGATATGATGCGGTTTATTTCCCTGAATTCCCCAAAAGCATGTGATTTTCGTTCTCCTGTTGCGAAGAGGATGTGCACAAATCTGAAATGATAAATCCGCATGTTCAGCATGACATGTGACCTGTCAAATCTCTTACTTTTACATATATTGTATGATACTCAAGTGTAAGGGAGAGGTGAGGAACGTGCATCTATCTGTGAATACCTTTGCTGTCATCTCGGGAGCATTTGTTACGTTTGCTTTTGGCGGATGGGATCAATTGCTGAGCCTGCTCGCGGTCGCGATGGCTGTGGATTATGTAACAGGTTTGGCAGCGGCGGTAAGAACAGGTGCCGGGTTGAATAGCAACATTGGATTCTGGGGGATTGCTCGCAAAGGGCTCATGCTGACGGTTGTTTTGCTTGCTCATCGAATTGATCTGATCATGGGAACCGATTTTATCAAAGGCGGAGCTATTTATTTCTATCTGGTGAATGAACTCATTTCGATTACCGAGAATTATGCCAAAATCGGTCTTCCATTGCCTGCAAAGCTCAGACAGGCCATTGCAGTGTTGAAGAAACAGGAGGATCAGGAGTATCTGGCGAATCGTGAATGGTCCAAACCGCAGCCAACCCCGGACAACATCAAGCAGCAGGCTGAAACAGGACAAACTTTGCAGGATGACTCCGCGAAACAGACGATGGATGGATTGCAAAAGAAATCCGAATCGAAGGGAAACGGTTCGGATTAGTTTTTCTTATCAAGAGAACGTTTCCAAGTATCCTTTCGTAATAGAGAACGTTATGATATATTTTGGATACATGAAAATTCATTCATTTCTACTATTATATTAAACGAGGTGTTTGCCCAGATGATAAAACATATTGTCCTGTTCAAAATGAAAGATCGCTCAGAAGAAAGTATTGAAGCTGCAGCTCAGGTGCTTCGCAATCTGGAAGGTAAAATTGATGTCCTGGTTTCACTTGAAATCGGGATTGATGTGCTTCGCTCGGAGAGATCGTTCGACATTTCACTCACAGCGGAGTTTGCTTCACTGGAGGATCTCCAGGCGTATCAGGTACACCCGCTTCATCAGGAAGTTATCAAGTACATGAACGAAGTCAGAGAACAGTCAATTGCAGTGGACTACGAAATCTGATCTGTCATTCAAACTACGTTGAGATAAAGGGGACTCTGCATGAGCGATTTAAGAGACGTTATGGAATTTCTATATATTTTTGTTGTGTTTCTAATCGCTTGTCCTGTGATGATATTCTGGCTTAAGCGAAGAGGGAAACGGAACCGATAACTCACTGAACGGGAAGTGAACGAATGTATTATGTGAACAGAGAACAGATTGCCCGCCGGCTTGCTGCTGTACCGGAAGTAGCTGAAGGGCTTCGCGGGGCAGCAGAAGCTTGGGACGGCAGTCTCATGCTGGGGATGGTACAGGAACGGTGTCTTCACCTGGCGATCGAGATTGTTACCGATGTGGGAAGTTATCTAATTGACGGTTTCATCATGAGAGATGCGAGCAGCTATGATGATATTATTCAGATTAATTATGAAGAAAAGGTTTTTGATAATCCGACCTATGAGATATTGCGTCAGCTTGTCACGTTACGCAAGCCACTGGTGCAGGATTATTACACTTGGGAGCGGTCTGGGCTCCATCCGCTTAGCGTAGAGTTGCCGAGTATACTTGAACATTTTACTACTCAGGTTAGCGCCTACGTGGAAAAAGAACTTGGTCCTTTCAATACGGCACAGGCCGAGGGACAGCGTAAGGAATGAGGGAAATCGCATGACAAATGAATCAAAAGAATTCAATGAAGCAAATACTGAAAGTAAAGAAACAAATGAATCACCGTCCGGATTCCATCCGGTGTATATGGTTGAACTTTTGTTCCGGGAACGTCCAGAGGTGAATCGCCTGCGTTTGCAGGAAGCAATGATTCGCCATACAGGACAAGTCCGACTGGATGTGAAACAAGAGAGCGGAGGGCAAAAGCATGAGATGCTTGTCTTCTATCATCTGGACCATAAGGTATCCTTCCAGGAAGGGGATATCCCTGCTCAGACTTGCATGCTTCCTGTGAATGAAATCGCAGATCGTGCTCGCTTTGGCGGTGCTCTGCAACAAGCATGGCATTGGCCTGAAGTGGGACAGGTTGTAGAAGCTTCGCAGTACTCCATCCGGATACATGATATGTTCACGGCTGCCATGCCTCGTAAGCAGCGCCTGGAGCTGTTTCAAAAGACTGTACTGGCAATCATGGAAAGTATGACCTGTGACGCGCTGTATTGGTATGGCAGTGACAAGCTCGTTGAACCGGAAGCATATACGCAAGCTCAGGAACGTGAGGAACATCTGTATGCAGCCATGAACGTTCGAATGTATCAAGCCGGAGGTACAGAGGAACAGCGCGGGTTGGTCATGGATACCGTGGGATTATCTGCGCTGGGTGTACCTGATGTCCAGTGTCACTTCGTCGGTCTTGATCCGGATACGGTGGCTCAGACCTTACTGGGTGCAGCGTATTACATATTTGATCAGGGGGATGTTCTGCAAGATGGACAGACGCTGGGTTCTTCAGGTGGACGTCGCTGGCGGTGTGAACATCAGGCGGCATTGATTGCACCGGGACGTTATGTGATTGATTTGGACCCGGGGGATGAGCATGCTGCGGCTGATCTCGAGCCGGCTCGTCAGAACTGAGTTTAAGTCAAGTCATCTGCATCCATTCAAAAATGGCGTTCAGATTATTTTTAACATCTGGAGTGTCAAGCCAAGCCTGTGCTGCTTATAATGCATCAACAGAGTAGGCATTCGCCCGGATGGCTGAGCGACAGACCGTTGCTTCTGATCCGGTACTTAAACAATAGTAAAGGGAGAGATGTGACGTGAAGGATTCTAACAAAAGTTTGTTGTGGGGAGCTCTTATTGGCTCCGTGGTTGGTTCAGTAACGGCATTATTGCTGGCACCAAAATCGGGACGTGAACTTCGTCAGGATATTACAGAAGGTGCTCGTCAGGTATCGGAAAAAGGTCAGGAACTGGCTGGTATCGTGGGAGAACAAAGTTCACAGATTGTATCCAAAGTTAAAGAGACCGCAGATGTTGTGATTCAGGATATTCAATCCTGGCGCAATTGCGCTGAAGGAAAAGAAATTCGCATATCGGCAGCCATTGTTGATAACGAGATTGATAAAGCAGCTGATGAACCCGGAATTGACATTGTAGCGAAGCTTCCTGCGGATGAGTCCAAGGACGACAACTAAGCAAAGCTTGATAAGCAGGCTTTCCTCTATTTAGAGGAGAGCCTGCTTTGTTGCGTGTCCACACATAGGTGACGTAGCGCGGGGATTTAATTTGAACCCTGCGATGAAATCGGGTAAGATGTAGGTACCTTTTTGCCGGAATGTTCATACGGTAGGAAGAAAGCTCTGGGAAACAAACGTTTTGAGAATTAATTCAATGAAGAAGGAAGCGGTGTGTTCGTGCAGCAAGCAATCGCTATATTAGACTCCGGTGTGGGGGGATTGACCGTCGCCAAGGAAGTGATGCGTCAGCTCCCGCGGGAAAAGATCATTTATTTTGGGGATACTGCCCGGACACCGTACGGACCCCGTTCGTCCGAACAAGTAAAACAATTTACGGAACAAATCGTTGATTTCTTGATCCAATTCGATCCGAAGGTTATCGTTATCGCCTGTAACACAGCAACAGCAGCCGCGCTGGAGTATATCCGTGCCAAGGTGAATGTGCCTGTCATTGGTGTTATACATCCGGGTGCGCGGGCCGCAATCACAGCGACACGTACAGGACGTATTGGTGTGATTGGTACCACGGGTACCATAGGTAGTGGGGCTTATACATCGGCACTCAAACAGTTGTCCCCCTATATTGATGTGGTCAGTCAGGCTTGTCCGGCGCTGGTGCCGTTGGTGGAACAAGGTGAATTTCGTTCCGAGCACACGACACATACGGTGGAACAATCATTGGGCGAGATCAAACAACAGCCAATCGATTGTCTTATTCTGGGTTGTACGCATTATCCCTTTCTCATGGACACGATTCAGGAAGTTATGGGGCAGGAAGTGAAGTTAATCAGTTCAGCAGATGAAACGGCACGTGAAATCAGTACGATTTTATATGATAAACGAAAGCTGGCCAGTGGGGATGAGACCCCGGTGCATCAATTTTTCTGCACGGGTGACCCGCGAATGTTCCAGAATATCACCCGTCGATGGTTGGGGGAGCAGATCTCCAAGACCCCTGTTGTCTGGCAGGTAACGCAATTATCATAGTTATACTCAAATTATGCATGAATAAGACTTTTAATTAATGTATTTTGGTTGTGGACTATCTCGGAACTGTGAAGTTCCGGGATTTTTTGTCGTCATTATGCATTAACAGGAGATAAACATGATTCTTGTCACATGACGGACAACCTGACCTGCATACATATGTTACAGACACGAAATTGGTCAGAACTGGACAGGAGACCTGTCTTTTCCTGTGGAAAGGAGAACAACATGGATCTACAGTGGATTATCGTTCAGCGGGGAGATACGTTGCCGCGAATTGCGTCAGCACACCATATGACCAAAGAGTTACTTGCTGCACTGAACCCGGAAGTGGCTTCCCAGCCTTACTTGCTGGCAGGTCAGATGCTGCGTATTGTCCCCGGGACAGGTCGCAGATACGCTGTACCGCCTGGAGAAAGTGTAGGGGAGATTGCAGAGAGATTTGGTCTGGACGAAGAGGTGTTGCGCCAGGCCAATCCCGAAATCACCAATATAACCGACTGGGTTGGTCGCTGTATTCATATTCCGGCTTCGAATGGAAAAACTATTGTAAAGATTCAGGGAGAGTATGGTTATCGAGAATTAATCAGGGATATAGACAAGCTGGAGAATCAATACCCTTTTATCGAAACAGGGTCCATTGGAACAAGTGTCATGGGGAAGTCGCTGCCTTATTTGCGTATTGGGCAAGGGTCGAGACATATCCATGTTAATGCTTCCGTTCATGCGAATGAGTGGTTGACAACAGCAGTTCTGATGAAGTTTATTGAAGAGTATGCCGAGGCGTATGGTGCGCATAGGGCATGGCATCAATACCAGACAGAACGCTGGATGCAAGAGACGACACTCTGGGCCGTGCCGATGGTTAATCCGGACGGGGTCGAACTGGTTCAGGAAGGTGTGGTCAATCAGCATCCACATGCACAGCAGTTGTTAACCTGGAATGCGGACAGATCACATTTTACCCATTGGAAGGCCAACATCAGAGGGGTGGATCTGAATGATCAATTTCCAGCCCATTGGGATGAAGAGGCAGCGAGAAGAGGTATAACCTCACCTGGCCCCAGGGATTATGCGGGGACAGCGCCATTGACAGAACCGGAGGCACAGGCGCTTGCGCAGTGGACGCAGCAACATACATTTGATGTGGTTGTATCCCTGCATAGTCAGGGACAGGAGATCTATTGGAACTACCGTGATCTGGAACCTAGAGAGAGTGGACCGCTGTCGCGTAGACTTGCCAAAGCTTCAGGTTACAAGGCGGTGAAGCTTGGTGGCAGTGATGCCGGATACAAGGACTGGTTTATTCAAGATTTCGGTAGACCGGGCTTCACGGTAGAAGTTGGATTGGGTGTTAATCCCCTTCCCGTAGAGCAGTTTGATGATATTTGTATAGAAGTGGGAATGTTGTTGGCTGAACTGTTATCCAATGGACAATGAGGCAAGACCCCGAATGACGAAGGTGTGAAACTTAACAGTAGATCATTCGTATAACAGGAACGGACGCTATGAGCGACGTTCCGTTTTTATTATTTTTGATAATGGCATGTCACGTCATTCGTTCTGAATGGTTTTCGAACGGGTAATGATGGATGTGCCGTTTCGGCGACATATACAATTATACGGAGGGATTCAAATGAAGTGGAGAAGACTGCTGTCGTTCAAACGATGGACACAAGTTTTCAAAAGGCTCCCCCGGCTGCTCCGGGCTCCGCAGATTCCTTTGGGAGAAAAGTTGTTGTTTATTATTCCGGCGCTGTTATACTGGGTACTTCCTGACGTCATGCCGTTTATGCCCATCGATGATATCGGGGTCACTTTGATTCTGATGAACTGGTTTGTAAGCCGGGCAGAACGTAAATATCCTGTGCTTCAGGAGGGGACACCTTCTTAATTTGCGGCCCAATGGATCGTTTTAACAATGAATTCGCATCAATGTTATTGCGAAGAGCGGTAACTTTCTTTACAATAGATGCTGTAGTTTAAGAATGCTGAAATTGTTGAAACCTGCAATTACAATATAGGAGATGAAGAGAATGAACTGCAAAATTACGCGTAATGCTGCTAAAGTATTGAAGCTTGAATTGGACAAGCCGGAGAACGAAGGAAAAAAACTGCGCGTTGTTATCACACATGCACATGGTGACCATGCTCACTACGGACTTGATCTCGACACACCAAAAGAAAATGATACAGTTGTATCTACCGATAAAGAGATTGATGTCATTCTCGCGAATGATCAGCCTTTGTTGAACGGTGTAAAAATTGATTATCTCTACTTCCCGGAAGAGGGATTTGTTATTACGAATCCGTCCCAAGGCAATCACGGCGACCACTAAGGGCGCGAAGAAGGGGAACTCATGGCTAACGATATCCGCGTATGCGAAAAGTGTAATCATGTTCGACTGAAATCGATTGTGCCCAAGTTGCAAAAAATGGCTCCAGACACGGAGATCAAGATTGGGTGCAAATCCTATTGCGGTCCTTGCGCGAAACGTGCGTTTGTCTTTATCAACGGTCGGTACATCAGTGCGCCGACAGAAGAAGAAGTGCTCGCCAAAGTTGCAAAGTTCGTGAAGTAATAGGATATGATATAACAAGGTGAGTGGAGAAAACTGTCCACACATCACAAAGGAGGGGCTACGTGCTTCTCCTTTTTTTGCGTTTGGGTAGCAGTGAAAGGCTGCTTCAAAATGCGGCATCATCTATCATTTCAGTAATTTGGAAGGTATCTTCTCGAATTTCAATGGCAATGACGGTAGTATCCTTTTTCAGAAAATGTACATGTCCCAGCCGTTCTTCCTCTAATTCCACCCATCCTGTATCCGCTAACTTCTGAAAATAATCCATTGGTGGGTATAGTCCTTGCTCACCCCCAATATGTTTCAGTTCATACTTAACACCTTCTTTAAGAGTGGGATGATCGGAATAAGCTATGTTTTCAATGAGTTTTGCATTGGTTGGAACCGGGATGTCTGGGTTCATGGATGATGCTTTATATCCGTCTATCTCGTATGTTGCAGGAGCGCAGCCTTGTACCCAAATGAGCAAGGGCAACATGCAGAGTGTCAGTAATATTTTCTTCAAATGAATTCCTCCCGACTCAGCATGTTTACCTAATAAACGTAGCGGAATCAATTAAAGTTACGATAAAATCACAAAAGAAGAATAAGGAAGGCTTGTGCTATCCATCCTAAAGGGGTAACAGGAACATGATAATCCCAAGGAGGAATACTCATGCCGAAGCGTTATGATTCCAGTTTGCAAGCCGATACCACCGTATCTCAGGCGCAAAATGCGGTGAACAAGCTTCATTATGCTGTATCTCAGGCCCTGTCTCATCCGACGGCACAGACCATTATACAGGCGGAACGTCGTCTGGCACATACGGAGCAAGCGATGCGACAAGCAGAGCTTTCACTCGGAGGGCAAGGTGTTGAGTTGGCAGAGGAAATGTTCATCGAGGAGAAGAGAAGATTGAATTCAATCCAGAGTCAGCACGGTCAAGGGAATTTATAACGTTCCTGTCACATCAGAACCCGCAGGGCAGCAATGCTTTGCGGGTTTTTCATATCTTTTGCAACGACTCTCGATCCATGGGTTTACTCCGACAGTATGTCGAATGGTCGCTTAAAATTCTGTGAGAAGGTTAATAGAACAAGAGCAGGCAAAATTCCATACGGGAGGTACAGAATGACAAAACATATTACAGATTGTACGATTCTGAACAACGGAGTAACGATGCCATGGCTAGGATTTGGAACATATAAAGCAAAAGGTAAGGAAGTACAACAGGCGGTTGAGACCGCTTTGGAGGTTGGATATCGCAGTATTGATACCGCGTCCATCTATGGCAATGAAGAAGAAGTGGGACAAGCTATTGCAAGCAGTGGTGTTGCCCGTAACGAACTGTTTGTGACGACCAAGCTCTGGAACGAGGATCAGGGATTTGATTCAACGTTGAGAGCATTTGAAGCCAGTCAGAAGGCACTGGGACTGAATGTGATTGATCTTTACTTAATTCACTGGCCTGGCAGAGACCAGTATAAGGAGACGTGGAGAGCATTCGAACGTCTATATAGCGAAGGAAGCATCCGTGCGATTGGTGTGAGTAACTTTCAAGTTCACCATTTGCAAGATATCATAAATGAGGGTGGAACGGTGCCTGCGGTAAATCAGGTAGAGCTGCATCCGGGTCTGATCCAGCAGGAACTTCAGGATTTCTGCGGGGCCCAGGGAATTCAGCTGGAGGCATGGAGTCCTATTATGAAAGGCAAGCTTAACCAAGAGTCCACCCTCAAAGCGCTGGCCCAGAAATATGGGAAAACGCCAGCACAGATCATTCTGCGCTGGGACATTCAGAATCAGATTGTGACGATTCCGAAGTCCGTTACCCCGGAGCGTATTCGTGAGAATGCTGACATCTTTGACTTTGAATTGACACCGGATGAGTTGAGACAAATTGATGCACTGGATTCAGATAAGCGGACGGGGCCACATCCGGATCAACTGTTCTGGGATTAAGTGGGTGGCGCTAATTGAATACAAGTGTTTGATCATAAGTTAGTGGAGGTTCCGGTTACGGAATCGTTCTTCGTGAGTTTAAGATGTAAGCATAATCGGTCACGCTAAGACACTGCGTGTGCAGAACAATATTTCGATCGCCGTTATCCCCGGATTTTTTTGAAAGTCCCTTTATCATGGGAGAAATCCGGTGATAAATGCGAGCGCTCCGCTTCTCCGGCTTTGTTCTGCCCACTTCGTTATCGTGAAAATTATGAATCCATCTTTAGTGGATAGGTATATAGTAAGTAATATACAAAAGCGGCAGGATCAGGGAGTATCCCCTGATCCTGCTGCTTTGTGTGTGTGAATTGGCTTAATTTTTTTTCGGAACTGCGCAGCCGTCATCTGTGCAGACGCCGCTGCCGTCAGCTTCGGTTGTATTGGACTCAACCATGGTGAACGGGGAACGCTCGTCCCAAGCTTTCTGAATAGCGTCCAGGAACACCTCGTCCGGCTGAGCGCCTGACACGGCGAACTTGCGGTCGAATACAAAGAACGGTACGCCGCGGATGCCGAGTTGCTCGCCTTCTGCTTGGTCAGCACGGACATTGTCGGTGAATTGATCACTGGAGAGCACTGCCGTAGCTGCGTCACGATCGAGGCCTACTTCTTCTGCTAACTGAGCCAACACTTCAGTGTCGCCGGAGTGTTTACCTTCAATAAACACAGCTTGGAAGATCCGTTCACTCAGTTCAAGCGCTTTGCCTTGTGTATCCGCCCAGTGTGTCAATCGGTGAGCTGAGAAGGAGTTCGTAGGGATCATGGCATCGATATTGTATTCCAGTCCTGCCGTGCGAGCATTGGCATTCATCTGGGCATTCATACCTTTGGCCTGTTCCACGCTCATATTATATTTGTCAGCCAGATATTCCGAATTGGTTTTACCTGGGTTCAATGCAGCATTTGGATCAAGCTCAAAGCTTTTGAATTGCAGCTTCACTTCATCACGGTGTGGAAACTGTTCCAATACATTCTCCAAGCGGCGTTTGCCGATATAACAGAAAGGGCAGAGAAAATCAGACCATATCTCAATATTCATTATGTTAAACCTCCATTATCCTTTTAGTTGAAACTAATATAGTTACAATTATAAAGCCACTTTCTATAATTCGCAAGGAGATTGCTATTTATCCCGATATGCCTTGGACCAATGATAAGGCTGGATCTCACTCAGTCTCTTGAAGACCAGTTGACCAGAAGGATCGTATACGGCAGCTTTGACTTCTTCGCCCCAGTAAAACAATCGTTCCTGGCATACACCGCAAGGTGTAAGGACCTTAAATTCTGAATGCTCATCATCACGAGCGATACAGAGGGAGTGGGTGACACGTTCGTTCAATTTGTGGGCTTCCAGATAAGCCCCTGTTTCCATACATAGATGCGTGGCATCATTGATAACCTCTGGCGCTACACTAATCAGCAGGGAGCCAGCTTCGGTATAGACGGCACCCGCACCGCCCCATCCCTGAGGATAACGTTGCTTCACAAATTTTGCGGCTGCATTGAACAATTGCTGTTCAATATGGATTGGTTCAGTATGTGATGTCATGTAATGAGAATTCCCCTTTTTGAAATGTAATTCACTTCATTTAGTGTATTTGTTTAGCTTGTCATTACGATATTGCTTATTGCGATGTTACGGCTGAACTGTCTTCCTCTCGAAAGCGCTGAATCAAATCATAGGTAATGACCGTGTCCGAGACATGCAATCGCTTGGTTGCTTCATCATGAGCGGGACGACAAGCGTTGATATCTGTTTTGTCACGTGTGGACAGGTCATAACAAGCGCCGCTCTCGTAGATATAATCATCCGATGGAATATAGAATACAGAACCATCCGAGAATGCGCCATTACGTAGCACAACCGTACGTGCAGACCCGTCATATACATCGTTACCCATATGATAATAGGACTGGTCGGACACCCCGAGCAGATGCAGCACGGATGGGGTGATGTCCAGTTGTCCCGAAGGTTCGTCGAAGGTTCCAGCCGCTGCTCCATCCGGTAAATGCACCAGCAGGGGAACCTCGTTCATGATCTGTGCCATATCCAGTTCATTCAATGAGCGTCCCAGGAACTGCTCGTATTGTGATTGTTCCTTGATCGAGTTGTCGTGGTCCCCGTAGAACATAAAGATGGTATTTTCCCATAATCCCCGATTTTTCAGATCCTCCACCATTTTGCCGAGCGCCGAATCCACGTAATGTACGGATTGCAGATAGTTACCAAACATGGTTCCCTGAAACTCGCCTACATCCAGTTGTTGTTTTTCTTTCGGCAATGCATACGGATGGTGACTGCTGAGTGTAATGAGGAAGGAATAGAACGGTTCGGTCACCTCACTACTCATTTTCTCAACGGATTGGCGGAAAAAGGATTCATCAGACAGGGACCAGCCAAGCGGGTCATCCTGTGCAAAATCATTTTTGCTATAAAACTTGTCGTACTTCATGTTCTGATACATCGTATACCGATTCCAGAAGCCGCTCTCATAAGCGTGAAATACGTTGGTGCTGTACCCGTTGTCCTTCAGGATAGAAGGGAGGGAATCATACGTATGGTCTGCATACCGTACAAAGGCCGAACCAACCGGAAGTGGATGTAGGGAAATGTTTGCTCCAAAATCGGCATCGGACGTTCTACCCTGACCGGTCTGGTGATAAAAGTGACTGTAATACTGACTTTCCTTCATCAGTTCATTAAAATGGGGTGTGATCTCCTGACCCCCAATGCTCTGGCCAATCATGAAGTTCATAAAAGCCTCACCCTGGACAATGATCACGTTGCTGTCTTTATATTTGCCAAACAAGGCATCATTCTGCGGGGCAGTTTCTTGCCTTTCAGCGAAGAACGCTTTTGCTTGCTCAACATCAGCGGGATCAGCCTGCGGCCCGGAGCCGATGTGGTCTTTGGCATAGTTGTACAGATCATAACCGTGAAAAGCGAGCAGTCCGGTCACATTATACATGGATACATTCCACCAGTTGTTATCGAACAGGCCTTTGGCCCATGTTTTGCTGTAAAAATAAATCGGGCCGACAGCGAGGCCAAGTCCCAGCACAAGGGCGATGCTGCCAGCCGTGAGACGGCGGCGCAACCGTGCCTTGCCATCGTTATACGAATAACTCCCGTAACCAGTAACAGATGTACTGGAGTGCTTCGAACGGTAACGTCTACTGAACATTACGATAGTTGCGAACGGAATGACGACAAGCCAATCGGCAAAGAACCAGAGATCACTTGTGTAAATCAATGTAGCGATGCTGTCACCCAATGCGTCAACTTGTCTCGCCTGCAACAATACCGGAATGGTCAAGAAATCCTGGAAATAGCGATAATACACCATATCGGCGTAGATTAGTGCGGTAAGCAGCAGGTTAAGGACCGCGAGAGACACGATCATGCCTCTACGTGGCAGCAACCAGGTCCAGAAGGACAAGAGTAGTAAAGATCCAATGGCAATGACTTTATCCAGCAGTCCCATCGTAATGTTATAAGCGTGAAGATTGTGATGGAGCCACATGAGTTTGAGCAGCATGAGCACAAGAAAAATAAGATATAACGTTAATGGATGATATAGAAGCCCGCGTGGCATGGAGCTGCGCGTAGGCCGAGTGACAACCATATGTATGTCCCCCTTGCTTTTGTTGTTTTGTTATCGGAATGTAAAATAGGGCTCCATCCATTATAGCGTGGCCTCATGTGTTTTCAACTATGCCTCAGAAGAATTGATTTCTGCGGAAGTGAAGGTCGATGAAGGAGAATTCATATGACCAGAAAAGCGCACAAAAAAAGCGCCCCGGCCATGGGTGGCTGGAGCACTTTATATTTGGAACAATTATGAAGATTGTGGTGTTTTATTTCGTGGAGGCAGTGGGCCCAAATACTGATAGTATTGGGTTTCAATGCGTCCGTTGAACAACTTGCGACGTTTGTCTGCCTTATGACCAAAATACTCCTCAAAAGCTTTGGTCGACGTGATTGCAAAAAAGGACCATGTTGGCATGTCGAGGTAACTGCGCCCTAATGAGCGGAGCAACTTCTGAACTTCTTTTTCTTCACTCAAACGTTCACCATATGGGGGATTGGTAATGATAACACCATATTCACCCTGTGGTCTTGCGCGATGCGCGGGCAGAACGCTGACTTCAATGTCTTTAGCAAAGCCTGCGCTCTTGATTGCAGCCTGAGCTACTTCAATCGCTTCCGGATCAATGTCGCTGCCCGAGATTTGTAACGGGATATCGTCACGTACAGCATCGAATGCTTCTTCACGCGCCTGTTCCCATAATTCTTCAGGAATGACAGCCCAGTCCTCAGAGTTGAAGGTCCGACGAAGTCCTGGTGCAATGTTCCAGCCGATCATGGCGGCTTCGATCAGCATTGTGCCTGATCCACAGCATGGGTCATAGAATGGACGGGATACATTCCAGCGGCTGAGCTGAATAAGAGCTGCAGCAAGTGTTTCTTTGAGTGGCGCTTCGGTAACGAGTTTACGATAACCCCGTTTATGAAGACCCGGTCCCGTTGTATCTAAAGTAAGCAGGGCGCGATCGTTCAGCAGAATGACCTCAATTACATAACGAGACCCGTCCTCTGGGAACCACTCTGTGTCATAAGTCAGTTTCAGTTTCTCTACGATTGCTTTTTTCACGATCCCTTGTGATGCAGGCACACTGCTTAACTGAGATTTTTGAGAGCGACCTTCTACAGGGAATTCGCCGTCGGCTGGAATCCACTCTTCCCAAGGCAGTGCTTTGGTGCCTTCAAACAATTCGTCAAATGTCGTAGCAGGGAATTCACCCATTTTCACCAATACGCGATCCGAACTTCTCAGCCACAGATTACAACGGCATATATCAATATAATCTCCTGTGAAGAAAACCCGGCCGTTGTCGATCGTAACATCTTCATACCCCAGTTGCTTCAGTTCCCGGGCAACAACAGCCTCGAGTCCCATCGCCGAGGTTGCAATCAATTGCAATTGAGCCATGTGATTCATTTCAACTCCATTTCAAGCTGGAGAAGGGAAATCCTTCTCTCTGCTGTATAGTAACGGTGCGGCCTTGCCGCTTTCCGTGAAAAAACTTACAATGAGAAATGCGGTGAACGTATGCATTCCTCTTTCGAGGTGATGCACCAGTCAACCGCCTGTGTTGATAACAAACATTTATTATAGAACATTGGCATCCATATGGAAAGCAGTCCAAGTGTCCAAGGAGGATTTTAGTGGTGAATCTGACCCCTGATGAATATGTAAATCAATTATTTCAAGAGGATGAGCTTTTGCTGAAAGTGAAAGAGGCTATCCGTTCGAATGGTATGCCGGAAGTTTCGGTGGCTGCGGCGTATGGACGACTGCTCACGTTTCTAGCGAAGACATCCAAAGCAGAAGCTGCGCTCGAAATCGGCGTATTAGGCGGTTACAGTGGGATATGCATTGCACGCGGGTTGCGTGAGAATGGAACCCTGACTTCGCTGGAACTGAGAGAGGAATATGCGGCAATGGCGCGTGGTCATCTGGAAGAAGGCGGTTTTGGCGAAAAGGTAGAGTACCGCATTGGTCCGGCCGCAGATAGCCTGGAACAATTGGAGCAGGAGGGTCGCACATTCGATTTCTTCTTTATTGACGCAGATAAGGAGAATTATCCGGTATATCTTGACTATGCCATTAAGCTGGCCCGGCCAGGTGCGGTCATTGTAGGTGATAATTGTTTCCTGCGTGGTCGTACGCTGAATCCGGACAAGCAGGGACCGGCTGTGCTTGCTGTTCGTCGCTTCAATGAACAGATGGCGAGTGACCCGCGCTTGGTGACGACCATGTTGCCGGACTACGATGGGCTCGTACTTGCCTGGGTGAAGTGAAAGTGGATATTTCCTAAAGATAAAACTCCGATGGAACACGATCTCACGCTTTTATGTTTGTGAGGGGGATCGTGATTCTGTTCGGAGTTTTCTAAAAACACACAAAGAAAGAGATGACAACATTTTGAAGGACAGAAAATGTGTCGTCTCTTTCTTTGTGTTTACAGATATCTTTGTAGTAGTTCTATTTATACTTCAGGTGTTCCGTACGTTTCGAACCATTTTTTGATGGTGTCAAAATCATCACTGAAGGACAAGCCCAGCATCAATAATACACGAGCTTGTTGTGGACTCAGGTTGTCACCTGCAATGATGCCTTTGCCGCCGCCGTATACACTTCCCGAACCCGTCCGAGTGGTGGTGACAAAGATAACACCTTCTTCAATGGCTTTGGTACGAGCTTGTCCCATAGCTCTGGAGATACCGCCAGCTCCGGTACCGGAAGTCACGATTCCTTTGGCACCGCTGCTCACGAATCCTTCAATGGCTCCGCCGCCAGCTTCTTGATATGAGATCGCAATTTCTACTTTGGCCAGATCTGCCTTTGTAATTTTACTTAGATCAAATACGGGCTTTGCTGTGCCTTCAGGTTTCAACGCACGTGCAGGAGCGCGGTAGATTCGAATGTTTTCTTCATCAATATATCCTACAGCACCGAGCATCGGCGTTTCAAACGTATCTGTCCGATAATCATTTGTCTTGGTTACACCACGAGCAAGCTGGATTGTGTCATTCAACATGAGTACAGTGCCGAATGAAGTGGTACGACCACTGCCTGCAAGTTTGATTGCGTTGTACAGATTGGCTTGAGCGTCAGAACCGATGACAGTCCATGGACGCATGGAGCCTGTGATGACGACTGGTTTGTCACTCTGAACCGTCATATCGAGGAAATAAGCGATTTCTTCCATTGTATCTGTACCCGTGGTAACGACAACACTGTCATACATTGCCAGAGCTTTGTCTACCGTCTGCGACAAGTCATAGAGGTCGGTCATGCTATAGGAACCTGAACCTGAATTTCCGAACTGGAGTGTGCTAACATCAGCAATCTTCTGTTTATCCGGTAAGGCGTCTACCATCTCTCCAATCGGAAGTGTGCCTGCCTTGTAATTCTGGAAGCTGGTGGCATCCTCGGATTGTCCGGCAATCGTTCCGCCAGTTCCGATTACCAATACATTAGGTAGTGCAGATTGCTTGGAAGAGTCTGGTATTGCGGGAATGGAAGTATTGCGAGCTGGGGTAGTGGTTGCTGTCTGAACAGCACCTGTTGTGCCTTTCACCTCTACCGTAGCTGCGTGCGCGGCGTAGGTTCCAATGGGGGACAACGAGATGGTTAATGCTGTTAAAGCTGCGGTACTCCATACAGCCCAGGGACGAAGATTGGATGTTTTACTCATGAATAGCACTCTCCTTCAAGTAAGTGTGATGTTAAGTTTGTTAAGAAGAATATGTATACCATTTCAAATTGATTGTATTTCATGTTAAGTAATATGACAAACTTAGATAATGGTAGAGTAATCGGTTACATTCGTAGATAATGAGAGTAAAATGATTATTTATGAGGAATTACGAAAGAATATTCATTCTGATAGAGATATATAAGAGCTGGTTTTAGGAGTTTTGAAGAGAAATATGCCTTCGTTGTGTTATTTAATATTACATATTGAGTCTTTTGTCCTGATAAAATGAAGCATTTTAATAAAAGAATGTCGAATTGGGACGCATATCAGAAGTAGGTAACAGAATAAGAGGATGATAGTAACGCATATTAGGTAATGGGGATCAATTACGGTCTAAAGAGTGGTTTCGTTATAGAGTTATGTTTATAATAGGGGTGATTAACATATGTAAATAAATATATAATATTGATTGGAGGAGAAACGATGAAACAGGCACCGAGAAAGTATGCAAATTACATTCCGATTCGGGAACTGGAGACTTTGGAAGAGAGGTTACTTCCCTTCAAGGTGTATGCAGAACTTCGTGATAACACTCCAGTCCGATATGATGAGCATCGAGAATGTTGGGATGTTTTCGGGTATGAAGATGTGAAGTACGTTCTGAAAAATCCCAAACTGTTCTCTTCTGCACGTGATCGTGCCAATACGAGCATGTTGACGACAGACCCTCCCAAACACAAACAGCTGCGTGATCTGGTGAACCAGGCGTTTACACCCAAGGCAATTGAAGCATTGGCTCCGCGTATTCAGGAAATCACAGATGAGTTAATTGCTCCACACCTGTCAGAAGGACATATGGAACTTATTGATGACCTTGCAACACCATTGCCCGTCATTGTCATTGCGGAATTGATCGGAGTCCCTGCGGCGGATCGTCAAAAGTTCAAAGACTGGTCTGATGTATTGGTGAAAGGCGCACGTGACGATAGTGAGCAGGCCTTCCAGGAGTTATTGGAGGAGAAAAAAAGAAATATGCAGGAGTTGCATATCTATTTCACTGGCATTATGGAAGAACGTCGGTTGCAGCCAGAGGATGATCTGATCTCATTACTGCTTGCTGCGGAGATTGATGGTCAGAAATTGACTGCAGATGAAGTGGTAGGCTTCTGTATTCTTCTACTTGCTGCCGGTAATGAAACAACAACCAACCTGATTACCAATGCGGTTCGTATCCTATCCGAACAACCTGAGCTACAACAGGAGTTGCGCGAACATCCTGAACGGATTACTTCTGCGATTGAAGAGACGCTGCGATATTATCCGCCAATTGTCGCGATTGGGCGGGTCGCCAAGGAAACTGTAGAGTTGAATGGTCAGACGATTCAAGCTGGAGAGCAGGTGATTTCCTGGGTTGGAGCTGCTAATCGGGACAGTGCCCAATTTGAACACCCGGAAGATTTCATCTCTGATCGCAAGCCGAACAGACATATGGGCTTTGGTTTTGGCATTCATTTTTGTTTGGGTGCACCACTCGCTCGATTGGAGGCAAGGGTAGTTCTTCATACATTGCTTCAGCACATGGGAAACATTCAACTTGTGCCGGGAACGGCTCTGGAACCGATACAAAGTGCTTTTGTATTTGGTGTGAAACATTATCCGATACAATTCAATCTAATAAATAAATGATGAATGGCGCATGAATGACAAAAGCCGCTCTCAGGCCAATTAGGCGCTGGAAGCGGCTTTTTCAAATGGAAAAGTAAGATGGACTAAAATGGATAGGGAATCAGGATTCCCGAATAGAAGCAGGTTTGTTATACAATTTGAATCGGACCCAAACCATATTAAGCAGCAGCAGTCCGCCAGAGACGATAAACAGACCTTCGATCCCGATGAATCCTGCCATAAAACCTCCAATGATCGCTCCAAGCATGTTGCCTAACGCAAGGGTACTCGTATTAAAACTGAATGCACGGCTGATCATGCTATCGGATGTATAGGAACGGATCAAGGCATTAACGCTCGGAAGCAGGCCACCCATGAATACACCCATCATGAAACGAACAACAATGAGCTGCCACACGGTCTGAACAAATGCCTGCGGAATAAGCATGAGTCCTGTTCCAATGAGTGAGAACGTAAGTACCTTGTGAGGACCAATCCGGTCACTCAGCTTCCCGAGAATCGGAGACATAGCCATATTGGATAGTCCCGTAACTGCACCGACCATTCCTGCCCAGAAGGCCACATTTACATCCGAAGCATGCAATTTTTGCACATACAGCGGCAAGAGTGACATGGGGCTGATCATTGCAAACTGCAACAGGAACGTCACAGCAAACAGTGCGGGCAGTTGAGGTGACTTGTTCAATTCCTTCAGACCGGACAATACGGATTGTGCCGGCAGTTTGGCTGCTTCTTGACGGTCAAACTTCTCTCTCACCAGGAACATGGCGAGCATGGAAGCAACAAAGATCAGTCCACCTGTAATGTAGAAAATGGGGCGGAAGCCTACCGCATCCGCTAACAAGCCACCAATGAGTGGACCCAGAATTGTGCCGGCAACCTGCCCGGACTGACTGATTCCCATAGCGAAACCCATGCGGTCTTTCGGCGTGGTACCCGATATCAGTGCAACAGCCGCAGGATTGAACCCGGAGATTGTACCGTTAAGCAAACGCAATAAGAGAAGCTGCCAGGGATTCTGTGCCAGACCCATAAGGGCAATTACGATGGCCATCCCGAATCCCGAACGAAGCAGCATAACTTTACGACCATACTTGTCCGATAACTTACCCCACAGCGGTTGAAACAAAAATGAGGTGAGGAAATTGGCTGCAAAAATAAATCCCGCCCAAATGCCAATTTCATGTTCGCCAACAACGCCAAGATCTCTTGCGAGATAAAGAGACAAAAATGGGGTAATCATGGTCATGCCCGAATTGACCAAAAATTGTCCGAACCAAAGCACAATGAGGTTTACTTTCCACGTTTTCAAAGTGCTTTCACTTCCTTTCAAAGATATTTCTGTAATTCTCAAAAAAACACCATTCTTTCATTATAACATAATTGGCATATGAGGGATGGGTGTAAGGAATGTCATAGTATTGTCACGTAGAACGCATCTGCATGTGGTTGTTACGGCTGTTTAAAAAGGGCATAATGGTAATTATGAGTCCAAAAACTATTGGAGGCTTCTTACATGAGCTATAATGATCGACTGATTCGGGCAAGTTTCAAACAACAGGTAGACCGTGTCCCGGTATGGTACATGCGTCAAGCTGGACGTTACGATCCTGAATATCGCAAAATTAAAGAAAAGTACTCCTTGCTAGAAATCTGCAAACAACCCGAGCTGGCGGCTGAAGTTACACTTATGCCGGTACGCAAACTTGGTGTAGATGCGGCTATTTTGTATTCCGATATTATGAATCCGGTTGCCTCTCTGGGCATTGATTTTGACATTGTAAAAAATATTGGTCCAGTTATTGATAATCCTATTCGGTCTGCTGCAGATGTGGATCGGCTACGTCCCATCGACGTAGAAGGAGATCTGTCACATATTCTGGAAACCATTCGAATTCTGGATAAGGAGCTTGATGTGCCTCTTATTACGTTTGCGGGCGCACCATTCACGATTGCGAGTTATCTGATTGAAGGCCGACCTTCGAAAGGTTATATCCGCACCAAAACGATGATGTACAGCGAGCCTGAGGTGTGGCACAAGCTGATGCAGAAGCTTGGTGATATGGTTATTACATATGTCCGTGCGCATATTGCGAATGGCGGTAAGGCATTTCAGTTGTTTGACAGCTGGGTTGGAGCACTTTCTCCCAAAGACTTCAGAACATATGTGTTGCCTACGATTACCCGTATCTTTACCGAATTATCGGATTTGAATGTACCGAAGATTTATTTCCCTGGTGTTGCATCCGGTGAGTTGTTGCCAGCACTGCATAATCTGCAAGCCGATGTGATTGGACTGGACTGGAGAGTATCCATTTCGGAAGGGCGTCAACGTCTTGGTGGCAAGTTTGCAGTACAGGGTAACCTGGACCCATATTTGCTGACTGCCCCAATGGAACTGATTAAAGAGCAAGCCAAAGTGATTATTGACGAAGGAATCAAGGAGCCGGGATATATTTTCAACCTCGGACACGGATTATTTCCTGAAGCATCGCTAGAGAAGCTCAGAGAACTAACGGCGTATATTCATGAATATTCTGCCGAAGCAATGAAGACTGGAGTGACGGTAACCAATGACTAATACTGTAGGTGTACTGGTGATGTCGTATGGCACACCAGAAAATATGGAGAGTGTTGAAGCGTATTACACACATATCCGCAGAGGACGTCCGCCTGAACCGGAGCAATTGAAGGAACTGACGGATCGTTATGAAGCGATTGTTGGCGGTGTGTTCCCCCTTCGGGAGAACACAGACAATCAGGTCAAGGCCCTTCAAGAGACATTAAACCGCGATGAGCGTGGCACTGATGTGGAATTCCGTTGTTATCAAGGACTGAAGCATGCTTATCCGTTTATTGAGGATGGCGTGGAGCAGATGGCGAAGGATGGAATTCAGACAGCGATTGGTATTGTACTGGCTCCTCACTTTTCCACGATGAGTGTAGGCAGTTATATCAAACGTGCGCGTGAAAAAGCAGAAGAGCTGGGCGTTCATATGTCCTTTATTGAGAGTTATCATCTGCATCCGAAGTTAATCCAGGCGTTGTCCACACGTGTCAGTGCCAAGTTGGATGCGTTCGAAGAAGCTGGAGCAAAACGCGGAGATGTGAAGGTGTTGTTTAGTGCGCACAGTCTGCCGGCACGTATTGTGGAGATGGGTGATCCATACCCGCAACAATTGCTGGAAACTTCGGAAGTGATTGCCTCACGTGTAGGCATAACCAATTGGCAATTTACGTGGCAGAGTGCCGGACGAACAGCTGAGCCTTGGCTTGGACCGGATATTCTGGATACGTTACAGGAGCTTTCTCGTGAACAGGTAGAGGATGTACTTGTGGCACCAATCGGGTTTGTCTCGGATCATCTCGAAGTACTCTATGATCTCGATATTGAGGCCAAATCGATTGCCAAAGAAATTGATATGCGCCTGATGCGTATTGATTCTCTCAATAGCGATCCTCTATACATGGAGACATTAAGCGACGTTATTATAAGCCAATGGCAGCAAGGGTCGGATGAGTAATGGGTGATAAGAAACGCCGTGTTGTTGTCGTCGGCGGTGGCCTTACCGGCCTCAGCGCGGCATTTTATATCCGCAAGCATTACCGGGAAGCGGGCGTTGAACCCGTGATTACTTTGGTTGAGAAAAGTTCGTCCATGGGAGGCATGATTGAGACACTGCACCGGGATGGATTTGTGATTGAAAAAGGGCCCGATTCCTTCCTGGCTCGCAAAACAGCAATGATTGATCTTGCCAAAGAATTGGAGATCGATCATGAGCTGGTCAGTCAGAATCCGGAGTCGAAGAAAACGTATATCATGCAACGTGGCAAGCTTCATCCTATGCCAGCAGGACTTGTTCTCGGTATCCCGACAGAACTAAGACCATTCCTGAGAAGTGGTCTGGTCTCTCCGGCAGGCAAACTGCGGGCGTTGATGGATTTTGTCATCCCGCCACGTCGTACAACAGAGGATGAATCGCTCGGTTATATGATTGAACGTCGTCTTGGAGCAGAAGTGCTGGAGAACTTGACGGAACCACTGCTCGCAGGAATCTATGCAGGTGATATGCGGCGATTGAGCCTCCAGGCTACCTTCCCGCAGTTCGGCGAAGTAGAGCGCGATTACGGCAGCTTGATTCGGGGCATGATGACTGGCCGGAAACCGGCTGAGACGCATACCGGAACCAAACGGAGCGCTTTTCTGAACTTTCGTCAGGGACTGCAGAGTCTTGTTCATGCACTCGTCCATGAGTTGCAGGATGTGGATCAACGTCTGAACACCGCGGTGAAGTCACTGCAACGTCTTGATGGCACGCAGACCAGATATCATGTTGAGCTGGAAAATGGTGAAATGCTTGAAGCGGATGATGTAGTGGTTACTGTGCCGACATATGTCGCGTCAGATCTGTTGAAGCCTCATGTGGATACAGCGGCACTGGATGCGATTAACTATGTATCTGTGGCCAATGTAGTGCTCGCTTTTGAGAAAAAAGAGGTGGAGCATGTATTCGACGGATCGGGTTTCCTCGTTCCGCGGAAAGAGGGTCGGAATATTACGGCTTGTACGTGGACATCGACCAAATGGCTGCATACCAGCCCGGACGATAAAGTACTGCTCCGCTGTTATGTCGGTCGCTCGGGTGACGAACAGAACGTAGAGCTTCCAGACGAAGCGTTGACGGATCTGGTTCTCAAAGATTTGAGAGAGACGATGGGTATCGAAGCGGTGCCGATCTTCTCCGAGATTACAAGGCTTCGTAAATCCATGCCTCAGTATCCGGTGGGACACCTCCAACATATTGCTTCCCTGCGTGAGGAACTTGGCAGCAAGTTACCGGGTGTGTACATTGCAGGTGCAGGTTATGAGGGCGTAGGCTTGCCGGATTGCATCAAACAAGCGAAGGAAATGTCTATTTTGGCAACACAGGCGCTTGTAGCAGATTAAGTACAGCAAGAGAGCTGTCTCACCGTAGAATTATCTACTGGAGAGATGGCTTTTTTCATATGAAGATCTAGAAGCTAAGCGAGTTAATCCCCTTTCAATCGATGCAGTTCCAAGGAAAGATGGAAATCCAGAATATGCCTGATATAATGGTATGTATGGCTGTGAAGAAGAGGAGTTGCTTATGTATCCCCCAAGATCAGATCGAAGTGTAGAGAGAAAAAAAAGAAAGCGCACCCGTGATAGAATCATCTGGACAATTAATCTTTTATTGATCATGACAATTGGTCTGGTGGGCATTTTTTATGTGATTAACACACGTCAGCAACAGGCAGACCAGCCGGTGAAGCAGCAAATTGTTGATCAGGATCAGCCTTCCATTGGAGACGATGCCAAAGGCGGGGATCAAGTAAGTTCTCCAGACTCGGAGGAGTCTGATGAGACTCCGGAAGAAGACGCCGAAGCAACGAATGAAGAAACAACAGCAGATGCAGGTGAGCCATCTGGCGTAGCGACCCCAGACACTTCAGGCAATACCAATAGTGAGAAATCAGAATCCGGAACGAAAAAACCTGCGGCAACTTCGACTCCGTCCGGCACCAAGGGAAATGCAGGTGCGGATAAGGAAACAGGGGCATCGAAACCTACCAATTCAGCGAAGGATGTCACGATTAACTTTGTTGGCGATATTCAATTCTCGGGCAAAGTTGCTGAATTGCTGGATAAGAACGGTTATGACTATCCCTTTGTCAAACTCGGCAGATTATTCAAGGATGATGATCTTACCATCGGCAACTTGGAGACTCCGATAACCCAAGGTGGTACTGGTGCAGCTGACAAAACGTATGTATACAAATCTTCGCCCAAAGCATTGGCGGCAATGGCCTCTGCGGGTTTTGATGCTGTCAATTTGGCTAACAATCATATTCTGGATCAGGGTGTAGAGGGTTTGGTAGATACGTTAACCTATCTCAAGGAATATGGCATAGCTCACACTGGGGCCGGTATGAACAGGGATGAAGCCTATGCACCAGCGTATCTGGAACGCAAAGGCATGAAGATTGCATTGCTTGGGTTCTCCCGTGTTGTACCGGAAACGAGTTGGAAGGCTGAGGGCAATCGGGCTGGCGTGGCTGAAGCCTATGATTCCACAGGAGCGGTCAAAGCGATCCAGGAGGCCCGTAAGAAGGCTGATCTGGTAATCGTGGTTGCTCACTGGGGCGAGGAACGTGTAAGTACTCCGAACAGTGACCAGACCCGATTGGCTCATGAGTTTGTCGATGCCGGCGCAGATCTGGTCATAGGTGGTCATCCTCATGTGTTGCAAGGGTTGGAGTATTATAAGGGGAAATGGATTGCATACAGTACGGGGAATTTCATTTTCTCCAGATCAACAACCGAAGAGACATGGAAAACGGCGGTATTTCAGGCACGCTGTAGTGCTGATGCAGCTTGCAGCATGAAAGTCATCCCTTATGAGGCCGGGCTTGGTCAGGCCATTCCAATGATTGATGAGGCAAACAAACTGCTGCTGCAACAGATGGCAAAGCTCTCGCCAGGCATTCGATATGATGGAAATGGAGTCGCTTCGCCAAATTAATAACCTTTTTGAGGAGGGAATCGAATGAACAACCTTTGTGTAGCGCACCGTGGATTTTCTTCTATTGCACCAGAGAATACGATGGCTGCGTTTCTAATGGCCATGGAACGGCCTGAAGTTCAGTGGATGGAGCTGGATGTGCAGTTGTCGCGTGATGGTGTGCCAGTAATCATTCATGATTTTACAGTGGATCGCACCACGAATGGAAAGGGTCTGGTTCGGGAAACCGATTGGGCAGATCTGCAACGTTTGGATGCCGGAGCATGGAAAAACAAGTCTTACAAAGGCGAACGCATTCCGGCGCTAAGTGAATTGTTAGATCGCTCGTGCGGCAGAGTACGTTTGAACATTGAACTGAAAACGCAGGGAGACATGTACCCGGGTCTGCCTGCGGCTGTTATACATGAAGTGAGAAAAAGACATATGCAAAATGATGTTGTAATCACCTCATTTGAACCAGCCGCTCTGATCGAAGTGAAGAAACTTGCACCGGAGATCCAGACGGGGCTGATTATCGATGCACGACCAGGTGATCTGTTAACTGCCCTGCAGCAGATGAATTGTACATTTCTCTCGATTGGATACACCAATGTAGACAAATCCTTAATGAACGATATGCGGAGTGCAGGCATTCGGGTGATGGCTTGGACAGTAGATGACAAGACCATTATGAAGAAACTGGCCGCAGTTGATCCAGAACTCATGTTATGTACGAACCGTCCTGACGTATGGGAGCTGGCATTTCAGGAGACGAGCAGCCGATTCTTCAGACCGTAATTACCCTAAATGCACTATTGAATCCAATAAAGGTGGTAATATACCCATGTTGACTAACATTCGCAACGTATACTGTGTAGGACGCAATTATAAACTTCATGCGGAAGAATTGGGCAACGCGGTTCCGGATGAACCAATGATCTTTATGAAACCTTCTCATGCAGTCGTGCCCCTGAGTGGTGAAACGCTTGAATTGCCTGCTACCAAGGGTGAAGTTCACTATGAAGCTGAGCTTGTCGTGCAGATCGGCCGGGGTTATGAGCCAGGTATGGCGGTAGATGAGCTGGTGGATGCGTATGCGTTTGGTATTGATTTTACGTTACGTGACGTACAGTCCGTGATTAAGAAAAAGGGCCACCCTTGGACAGCGGCCAAAGGATTCAAAAATTCGGCTCCGGTTACTGCATTTCAGGCGTTCCCGGGGGCGGCAGCTTTACTTGAGAAAGACTTTACATTGACCAAAAATGGTGAGGAAGTCCAGCGTGGTAACATTCGTAACATGATCTTCAGTTTACAAGATATTGTGGATTATGTAGGTCACCATTACGGCCTGGGGCCGGGCGATGTCATTTTTACAGGAACACCGGAAGGTGTTGGACCAACTCAAGCAGGAGATGTGCTCGAACTGGCATGGGACGGCGAATCCTTGGGTACATGCACGATTGGGGCAGCGCAGTAAGGATTACACATCATACCTGCTTGAGAAGAATAGGGTACAAGAAAGGGGCGTGCATACGCTCCTTTTTGCTGTGTTATCGCGGATCTATGGTTTATACCTTCATCGTACGGATACGCTACTAAGTTACGCCAAGCTGTATGTTGTATTTGCGCTCTGTGTGACCAACTCTTCCAGTTCGGTTTGTTGTGCAGCATGTTGCTCCGAGCTGATACTTCCATTTGCGAGTCGCTCATCCAACTGCTCCCTGAGCTGCCTTACTTGTATAGCAATGACCTCATCCAAATTCCCGTTGTTTTCTTCCGTAATCGTCCTCAGTGATTTGCCGTTATACAGCTCCTGATACAGATGCTCTTCTGAAGGCTGATTCAGAGCGCTGAGTAGCTCGTCACTGCTTCCCTCATGAGTATCCAGGTCAACGATGGACCATTTAGCAGTAGGTATGGGGGAGATGGCGGATTGGCCCCATGCTGTTCCAGCGAAGGACATGGTGACAATCATTGTGCCTATAATAATGACTCTTTTCATGTTCATATGGATAATCCTCATTTCTGTAGTTGAGTACGAACTGAATCGTAACTTGTCGTTGATGTAGTTGTAGATGTTTCGATCTGAGAATAGTGTAAACGGGAAACCTGAAGTGAAACTTAAAACAGGATAAGTAATTTAGCCCGACAGAGAACGACCGTAAAAGAAGATCACTAATATAATTCGCACTTGACAGGTTGGGTTAGTTGGTTATATGATGATCTCAATTATTTTAATACTTATTAAATGAACAGTGAACTAATTTGAATTGAAAAATAAATCGAGCTGATTGGACCACCAAAGGCTCCCGGGACTACTCCACTATGGAATGTCCGCGGGGGCCTTTTTTTGTTCGCTGTTGAAGTTTCAAACGATCAAGGAGGTTATGGAATGAGTGATAGGGACTGGGAAGCGTTGGAGCGGACGGATTGGTTATTTCGCAAAATGGTCAGACGATTCGTCAAGGAGCGGGATCGCATCTCTGTAGAAGGCATCAGCCTGCCGGGTATGCTTATCCTGCACAAGATCATTCGTGAGGGAGAACAGCGGCTTGGAGATCTGGCAGAACAGTTGGACTTCACATCGGGTGCCATTACAGCTCTGACCGATAAGTTGGAGAAAAAGGGACTCACCATCCGCAGACGAAAGGAAGACGACCGCCGGACGGTTTTGCTGGACATCACATCCAGCGGGCGGGAGATGTATGCGAGAAACAGCAATATCGGTGCCCGATGTATCACGCTTCTGTTTGAGGGGTTTACGAGTGAGGAACTGGAGCAGCAAAGTCGATTCTACGAGCGGGTAGTAGCGAATCTGGAGGGATTCTCGGACACGGTGCTGGAATTGGCGGAGAACAACGGGATACAAGAACATGATCGGTCCTCCACAATTAACCTTGAGCAGAAGCAGCGGGACAATACCGGGAAGAGTAACTATCTCAGTTATTGAGGTTGGGTCACAGTAACGACATTTGATATACCACAAACATTCTAGGGGAGAGATGGTCAATGGGACACTCAACAATATATCCAACTGGAGCGACGTTATACAATCCGGACAAAGCTTGGGGCGGTTATACCGTTTATCAGGCAGGTGAGGAAGGCGTAGTGTTGATCGATATGAATGGCAAGGAGGTTCACCTGTGGAAAGGATTATTAGGTTTTCCGGCCAAAATATTACCTGGCGGCTACGTGCTGGGCAGTACAGGTCGGAGAGATCCGAAGTTCGGTATTCAGGATAATGTCGATCTGGTTCAGGTGGATTGGGACGGCAACATTGTATGGAAATACAATAGCTACGAACACATCGAAGATCCGGGGTATGAGCCACTATGGTATGCCCGCCAGCATCATGATTATCAGCGTGAGGGTAATCCGGTAGGTTATTATGCACCTGGGCTTGCACCGAAGACGAAGAGTGGTAAAACACTTATCCTGGCTCACAAAAATGTGAGTAACCCGCAAATTTCAGATAAGCCATTGCTTGATGACGCCATTATTGAAGTGGATTGGGAGGGGAAGGTACTTTGGGAATGGCTGCCTAACGAGCACTTTGAAGAATTAGGTTTTGATGAAGCGGCTCGAAATGTTCTGTTCCGTGATCCGAATACACGTTCTTTCGGTCATTTGGGTGGTGGTGTGGGTGACTGGTTACATATTAATTCTGCTTCTTATGTTGGACCCAACCGCTTCTATGAAGACGGAGACGAACGGTTCCACCCCGACAATATTATCTGGGATGCAAGAGAGGCCAATATAATCGCTATTACAGACAGGCAGAGCGGAAAAATCGTATGGAGACTGGGCCCCGACTATACTTCAACTGAAGCGAAGCACATTGGCACAATTATCGGGCAGCATCATGCACATATCATTCCTCAGGGCCTTCCTGGAGAAGGGAACTTGCTTGTATTCGACAATGGCGGCTGGGCAGGTTACGGCCTTCCGAATCCGGCTTCCCCATTTGGATTAAAACATGCGATTCGGGATCACTCTCGTGTGCTGGAGATTAACCCGGTCACTCTGGAGATTGTCTGGCAGTATACCTCGGCAGAAGCAGGTTTCTCGGTTCCGACGGATTCTTATAAATTTTATAGCCCATACATCAGTTCCGCCCAGCGTTTACCTAACGGCAACACCTTGATAACCGAAGGTTCCAATGGCAGATTGTTCGAAGTGACAGCGGAGCATGAGCTGGTCTGGGAGTATGTCTCCCCGTACACGGATGGGCGGAATACCAATATGGTCTATCGCTCGTATCGAGTTCCTTATCAGTGGGTTCCACAGTTGGAGAAACCGCAGGAAGTTGCCATCGAAGCCATTGATGTCTCCACCTACAGGGTACCGGGAGCAGCACCCAAAGGTTCTGCATCCATCGTGAGCGTAGAGACAACTCTTCCATTTGTGGAGGGTGCAGCCTGTGTGGCAACGTCGGATGAAGGCAAGTCGGGTGGTTAAGCGTCAAGAATCATGACTAGATCGAATGGGGTGTATATTGTGAGAGTACCATCCATAATTACCGGCGTATTGATATTATTCCTGGCTACGGCACTCATATTATCCGGATGCAGTTCAAACGCAGCAGGATCTGGAGCAAAAGACGCTACCGGCAAGAATACCGATAATGTAAAAATTCGAATTGCAGATACAAGTACGAACCCAACGTTCAGGGTAGCCATTGCAAAAGGTTTTTTTGAAAACCGGGGCATAGATGCAGAGAGTATTACGTTTGGCTCACCGGCTGAAGGTGTAAATGCACTATTTATCAAACAGGTTGATATTGCGTACGGGGCGGACTTCCCTGTATTGAATGCTCTGGCTAAAGGGGAATATTCAGTCATCGCTTCTGCAGGCCAGACTACGGATGAAGCGGCAGCCGCCTGGAAGCTGTATGCAAGGGATGATATTCAGAGTGGAGCAGATTTGAAAGGCAAGAAAGTGAGTTTCATTCGAGGCACATTTATTCCATATCTATGGGATGAATATTTGAAAGATCAGGGGGTGGCGCTGAGTGATGTGACGCAAATTGGTCAGGGGGCTTTTGATGAAGCCTACATCGCACTGAAACAGGGAGACCTTGATGCCGCTTGGGTCATAGGTTCCGCGTTAACCGATAAATTCGATGCACTCGAAGGAGTACATCAGCTGACGGATATGTCTCAGACGCCTATACGCCTTGGTATGGGACTGGTATCAAGTAATGAATTCATCCAGGCAAACCCTGAAAAGATAAGTGACTTCCTTGCTGCGCTGGATGAAGCATCCACGTATGCCCAAGCGCATCCTGAAGAGGTTGCCGATCTGATGTATCAAGAGACCAAACAGCCTAAAGATGCCACGTTGAAAGATCTTCCGATCAATCCATGGGAAGTTGGATTTACGCAGGCTGCTTATGATAGTTTGGCGGGTCAGAAGCAATATATGGTGGACATTGGAATCATCGAACAGGATTTTGATCTCGACACCAAACTCAATCTGACTTCTCTCCAGCAGGCGTTTCCGAAAAAAGTGACATATAGTAAATAATTCTTATTGAAATGGGAGGTGTCCGTTATGTCCTTACCTGCAACTCAGCATACCATTCATATTGAACAGCTTCGGAAAACGTATCATGCCCCGACCAATGGGGATGTACATTATATCATTAAGGATGTCGATCTGGTTATCAAGGGAGGGGAGTTCTTTGTCCTGCTTGGTCCCAGTGGGTGCGGGAAGTCAACGCTGCTGAATATGATCGCGGGTTTCATCTCCAAGTCAGGTGGACAGCTCAAGGTGGACAACAAGGAGATCGACAGACCGGGCAGGGATCGGGCAATGGTATTCCAGCAGGCGGATTCTTCTCTCTTTCCATGGCTAACTGTGAGGGAAAATGTTGAATTCGGACTTCGAATGTCCAAGGTCCCTAAGACACAACGACGTGAGATCTCTGATCGATACATCCAGCTTGTGGGACTGAGTGCTCATGAGGGGAAATTTCCGAAAGAGCTCTCGGGTGGCATGAAGCAGCGGGTTCAATTGGCTCGGGTACTTGCGAATGACTCGGCGATCTTGCTGATGGATGAGCCATTCGGTGCGCTGGACGCGATGACACGGCGGACGATGCAGAAGGAACTGGTGAATATTTGGAAAGAAACTCATAAGACCGTTATCTTTGTCACCCACGATATTCAGGAGGCGTTATTGCTTGGTGAGCGCATAGGCATTATGTCCGTAGGTCCGTCTTCGAATATAACGGATATTTACCACAATACGTTACCTTACCCGAGGAACATCGCCTCGTCTGAGTTCAACACCCTGTATGACCGAATTCAAGGCCACTTTGAAGAATAACTGAGGTGATATGTAAGATGAAATGGTTGGAGAAAAAATGGGTGTCTATCCCGCTTCTATGGGTAACGGTCATCTTAATTTGGCAACTTGGCGCCCTAATCTATGGGCCTGACGTAATCCCTGGTCCGTGGCACACGATCCTGGGAGCACGAGAACTGATAGCTGACGGTACGCTGATGGAGTATATCGGAATCAGCTTCACTCGTGTACTGGCGGGCTGGGTACTCGGAAGCATCATTGCTATTCCGGTAGGGCTGATTATTGGCAAGGTGCATATCATCCGGCTGTTCGCCGAGCCATTCCTTAACTTTATACGTTTTATCCCGCCGATCGCCTTTATTACCTTATTCCTGGTGTGGTTTGGTATTGGAGAGCAATCCAAGATCGCACTCATTATGTACGCAACCTTCTTCATAGTTGTGTTGAATACACTGACAGGTGTGCTCTCCGTCGAAGAGGACAAAATCCGGTCGGCCCGCAGTATGGGAGCCAATGAACGGCAGATTCTGCTGCATGTGATTGTTCCGGCGACAACCCCGTATATCTTCACGGGTGTGCGACTGGCGATGGGAACTTCGTATATGGCCATCATCGGTGCTGAGATGATTGCCTCGAATGAGGGAGTGGGTTACTTAATCTGGAATTCCAGACTCTTTTTCCGAACAGATTGGATCTTTGTCGGACTGATTTCCCTGGGTTTTATGGGATTCCTGACGGATCGATTGTTCAACTGGTTTGGTCGCAGAGTACTCTACCGATATGGGGTCATTGGCGGAGCGAAGAGGGTCTAAATTAGGACATAGGAACATTGAATTCCAGACGTTACTTGAAGAGGGGAGTTATCCTGTTTTAACGTTTGATCAATAACCTGTTTTGGTACTTCTACACGAGGCCAAAACAGGTTTTTTGTGTGCTGTCGTAAGGAGTTTCGGCATTGGGATCAAACCGTGGTATAATTGAATTTCAAAAATACAATAAACGTCATGCGGGCTGTACATACGCTGCATGCAGGAGACATTATGGATTGGATTATTGGCGCCGTATGCGCTTCTATGGTGGCAGGTGCTGCCTATGCGAAAAAGTCGCTAACCTTGTCTGGCTGCCTGGCAGCCATCATGATGGGAACGATATATTACGGAGCGGGTAACCTGTTCTGGTTTGGCACGTTATTGTTGTTTTTCATTACTTCAACGTTGCTCTCCAGGTTTCGTAAAGATCGGAAGCAGGAGCTGGAGAAATCCTATGCCAAGTCAGGAAATCGGGATGCAGGACAAGTGATGGCTAATGGTGGAATGGGTATGTTCCTATGTCTGGGATACTGGATATTTCCACATCCGGCATGGGTGTATGCTTTCATTGGTGTAATGGCTACCGTTACATCGGATACATGGGCAACCGAAATTGGGAGTCTCAGTCGCAAGCCGCCGCGCTCTGTGTTCACGTGGAAGGTACTTACGCCAGGTGCTTCAGGAGGTGTTTCACTTCTTGGCACCGTGGCTGCAGCCGTAGGCGGGGCTTTGATTGGTGCGGGAGCATTCTTGTTTTCCTGGATCGCCGGGATCGAAGGGTTTGGTCTGTTTAGTTGGACTTTTGTCGGTCTTGTAGGCGGGTTGGCAGGGGCTTTTGCTGATTCCTATCTGGGTGCAACGTTGCAGATGATGTATCGTTGTACGGTGTGTGGCCGTGAAGTTGAGGTACATGAACATTGTGGGCATCCAACGGTTCGGGCTCGTGGCTGGGCATGGATGAGTAACGACCTGGTGAACGTGCTTAGCTCAGTGATCGGCGGATGTGTGGCGATTGGTTTAGGTAACATTTTGGCGTTGTAAGGGGGAGTACATTTGAGCACGGTACAGGGAGACAAATCGGAGGCTATTTTGGATGCGGCCTATGGTATTTTTGGCTCGAAAGGTTTTTATGAGACGAAAATGTCTGATATAGCAGACGAAGCCGGCATCGCAAAAGGCACCATTTATTTATATTTCAAAAGCAAGGAACAATTATTTATCGCAGTATCCAAGCGGGACTGTAACAGCTTTATTAGCCGCCTGGAATATGCTTTGAACTCACATGAGAACACAGGTGATAAACTTGGAGCAATAGCCAAGACTCACCTTACGTATTATTATGAGCGCCGCAATCATACCAAGCTCTTTTTTATGGCACCCAATAATGATCCGGACCTGATGAAATTCATGAAGGCATTCATGAATCAATACATGAGTATGGTGTGTGAGGTATTGGAAAGTGCAAGTGTACCTGAGCCTGTATTGCTCGCTGAAGCCTACATTGGAATTCTGGACCGGCTGAAGATGGATATCATGTTAAATCCGGAGTTTAATGAGGAACATCTGAACAAACGAATTGCTTTTGCAGCAGCATTGTTTCTGGACGGATGCCGCTCTTTTTTACAAGTTTAAAGTTAGTGCGCGGATGTACGTAATGTTGAATATTAATTTACAGAGAAGTGGGTACGAGCAATGAACATAATGACGGTAGAGCAAATTGCAAAAAGTTATGGCGAAAAAATATTGTTCAAGGACGCTTCATTTGGCATGGCTGATCAGGACAAGATTGGTGTCGTTGGGGTAAATGGAACCGGTAAATCCACGTTTTTGCGTGTGATATCTGGCATGGAACCTGCAGATGCGGGACAGATCTCGATCGGTAATGATGTACGAATTCAGTTCCTGGCGCAAAATCCAGACTTCAATCCGGATAATACAGTACTGCAACAAGTATTCGAAGGTGACAGCCTGGAAATGAAGACCGTGCGAGAATATACGGAAACGATGGAATTATTGGAACTGAATTCGTCCGATCCAGCGTTGCAAGAGCGGTTATTACGTTTGAATCAGCAAATGGAGCAGCTTCAGCTCTGGCAGATGGAGAGTGAAGCGAAGAGCATTTTGTCCAAGCTGGGTATTCGTCAATTCGATGCACTGATGGGCACATTGTCTGGCGGACAACGCAAAAGGGTAGCACTTGCTGCTGCACTAATTCATCCTTGTGAACTGCTCATTCTGGATGAGCCGACGAACCATATTGATAATGATTCGGTCGTATGGCTCGAGCAGTACTTGCAGAAGCGCCGCGGTGCACTGCTTATGATTACGCATGATCGGTATTTCCTGGATCGTGTGGCGAATGTCATGCTGGAATTGGATCATGGACGTTTGTTCCGGTATGAAGCCAACTATACACGCTTTCTGGAACTGAAAGCGGAGCGTGAAGAACGGGAAGCCTCTTCCGAACAGAAGCGTAAGAACTTGCTTCGGACAGAGCTTGCATGGATTCGTCGTGGTGCCAAGGCACGGACGACGAAACAAAAAGCGAGAATTGATCGCTTCGAACAACTCAAAGACCAACAAGGAGTCCAGCGCTCGGGTTCATTGGAAGTATCGGTTGGCTCCACTCGTTTGGGTAAAAAGATTCTGGAGATCGAGCATCTTTCCAAATCCGTGGGTGGCCGCACGCTCATCGAAGATCTGAGTTATATTGCCGTACCTGGAGATCGGGTAGGGATTGTCGGACCGAACGGTAGTGGTAAGTCCACGTTGCTTCAGATGATATCTGGCAAGCTGGAACCTGATGCAGGTGTGGTTGACGTTGGTCCTACGGTCAATCTGGGTTATTTCACACAGGAACATCAGGAGATGGACGAATCTCTTCGTGTCATAGAGTATATTAAAGAAGTGGCCGAGAATGTGAAAACGGCCGATGGCTCTCTGATTACAGCATCCCAGATGCTGGAGCGGTTCCTGTTTACCCCGGCATCCCAGTGGACGCCAATCTCGCGTCTTTCTGGTGGAGAGAAGCGTCGCCTGTATCTGCTGCGTGTGCTGATGGCTGCGCCGAATGTATTGCTGCTGGATGAGCCGACGAATGATCTGGACATCCAGACACTCGCTGTACTGGAAGACTACCTGGATGATTTCCCCGGTGTTGTCTTTGTCGTATCCCATGATCGCTATTTCCTTGATCGTACTGTGGATAAAGTGCTGTCTTTTGAGGGCAACGGTGCTGTACGTGTACACGTCGGCGACTACAGTGAATATGCGGAATGGATGCTGAAAAATGCGCCTGGAGCTAATCAAGAGAGTGACACAGGAGCGGCGAAGGTGAAGCAGTCATCGGAGAAAGCGACGCCTGCAGTGTCAGCGGCCAAACCGAAGTTGAAATTTAGCTTCAAGGAGCAACGTGAATACGACCAGATTGATGAAAATATTGAGAAGGCTGAAGCCAATCTTGTCCGGATTAACAAAGAGATGGAAGAGTCATTTAGTGATTCTGCCCGTCTGCAGGAGTTGATGGCGGAGCAGGTTGAGGCTGAACGTCATCTGGATGAATTGATGGAACGCTGGACCGTTCTGAATGAACTTGCAGAGCAGATTGAGCAGAGCAAGTCTTAATTTATAACTAAACATCGCCCTTTCTTTCTATAGTGACTTTATGTCGCATTGGAGAAAAGGGCGATTTTTTTGTCTGCGAATTTGCGATTTTATGTGAAACGTTCTGTATGTTCATTACGTTGTATAAGTAAAGAATTCCATAGAAGGGAGAGAACACCACACTCATGTATAAGGAAATTAATGAACAGTTGGCAGTGCTCAAGGAAAAGGGGAGAATTTACGAGAAATGGACCAAACGTCTGGAGAAGCTGCAAACGGAGGAAAGCGAATGGGAAGCAAAGGTAAAGCGTCGTCTGGAGCATCTCCAGAAGGAGCAGAAGGATGTTGATCGACTGAACAGTATGACATTGTCGGCATTTTTCTATCAACTGATTGGCAAGAAGACAGAACGGCTGGAGAAGGAAGAGCTGGAACTCATGGAGAGCAAGGCTGCATACGACACTGCTTGTCGCATGTTACAAGACGTACAGGAGCAACGAATTCATGTGGAGCAGGAGTTGGAGGGCGGGCGGCATTATCAATACTGGCAAAGCGATTACAACGCGCTGTGGGGGAAGAAGGAAGGTCGACTGCTGGACCAGGATGCGGAATTGCAACAGATGGCTGAGAATCGGGAACATCTGGCAAGTGAGCTTCAGGAACTGGATGAAGCTTTCCGGGAGGGGGAATACCTGGTCTATGCCCTTGAACGTGCCGAGAAGGCTTTGTCTTCGGCAGGTAATTGGGGTGTATATGACATGATGGGTGGTGGAGTGATCTCCACACATATCAAGCGAGGACGAATGGATGACGCTCAGGTCGCCATCATGGATGCAGGTAAGCGTCTACGACGTTTCCAGAAGGAGTTGGAGGATGTAGAGATGGCTGTACACGCGGATCTGCATCTGGGAGGTCTGCTTTCATTCGCAGACTATTTCTTCGATAACCTCTTCGTGGACTGGATGGTTCAGGACAAAATTCGCAAAGCCGAACGTCAGGTGAAGGATGGACTGAGTGCCGTTCGGAAAACCATGCATGTGTTAAGAAATGAAATGCGTGACCATAAGGCAGAGTTAGAGATATTGGATCGTAAGTATCATGCATATGTCGAACAGGCAGATTAAAAGAAATGACAACAAAGGCCCCTTCCAAGCACACCGAATTGTGTGCTTGGAAGGGGCCTTCTGCTTAGACGAACATGCCATGATAATTTCGTCGATCAATGATTCTTTTTTATTTGGTTGTAATGTAGGCTGTGAGCAATCGTGCTGTATTCAGGACAGCATCCTTATGTGTACGCTCCATGGAATGAGATGCGTGAACTCCAGGACCGATCAGTGCTGCACGGATATTGTTTCCTCCGCGCAATGCTGCGCTGCCATCTGAGCCATAGTGGGGATAAATGTCCACGACGTAATCCATTCCATCTTGTTTGGCCAGTTCAATGAGACGACTGGTCATATCGTAGTCATAAGGGCCAGAAGAATCTTTGGCACATATGGAAACGTCAGTTTCTTTACAGCTCAGGTCATCACCCATAGCTCCCATGTCTACAGCGATTATTTCACTGATTTCCGCAGGGATATACGATGCGCCATGTCCAACTTCTTCATAGTTCGAGATAAGCAGAGAGACGTTATGTAATGGTTTCCAGCCTTCACGATGTGCAGACTCAAGGATGCCAAAGAGGGCAGCTACGCTGGCTTTGTCGTCCAGATGACGTGATTTGATATAACCACTCGGCGTGATGACTGCGCGAGCATCAAAGGAGATAAAGTCGCCGACAGAGATCCCGAGTTTCAACACATCTTCCTTGGAGGAGACGACCTCATCGATTCGAACTTCCATATGGCTCTCGGTCCGTTCAAAGGTGCGTGCATCCGGATAGACGTGTACAGACGGATGAAGGGAGAGAATGGTGCCTGTGTATGTCTTTCCATCCCGTGTATGGATGGTGCAATATTCGTTTTCGATACTTTGCATCGAAAACCCACCGACAGAGGTAAGCTTCAATGTGCCATAGGATGTAATCGAGCGTACCATGGCCCCTAGCGTATCCACGTGGGCGCTTAAAGCGATGGTCTTGGAAGAGTCCTGTCCGGGCAATGTAAGCACCGCACCGCCCTTGTTATTCAGCTCACAGGCGATGCCCACTGCTGCTGCTTCCTTCCGGATCATCTCGATAATATGATGTGTGTAACCACTTGGGCTTGGTGTGTCCAGTAATTTTTTCAGAAAAGACAGAACGTATGATTCATCAATTGTAAAACTCATTGTGTAATTTCCTCCTCGGATCATGGGTATGGTGTGAAACAAAATACAGCCTGTCTGGGGGAGAGAATGTGATACTACCATTCCTGACTCGCCAGCAGGCTGTCTCTGATTGGTTACAGTGTTCCCGTAGGGTTTCCTTTGCGCTGACTCTGGATCGAATCATTCTCCAGTAGGCTGTCGGGTGCATTTGAGTCAAGCGAATCCATCGATTTGAAAGAATCCAACGTAGATTTGCTTGTCGCGGAACTTTCCAATTCAGATACACGCAATTTCAATTGCTTGTTCTCGCGTTGCAGTCTGTATTGGCGATAGATGCCATATGACCCTACAATAATTCCACCGATCAGGGTACAACCGAGAATCAGCAAGATTAGCGGGATTTGTACCGTATTAAATAACAGGTTGACTTGTACGGAATCCACATTAATGACCGCAAAGATTCCCGTGAGCAGTGCAAAAACAAGACCTGCTATGAGTGCCCATTGCATTTTCATGGTGTTGCCTCCTTGTTGAACAATTGAGAACTAGATATGCATTACCCGTATTCGGGTATGTTGCATCTTGCAATGATGATAAAATCCCCTGCCCAAACGGGCAAGGGATGCAGGTCACATGGAAAGTCAACCTTATTTGGTTAGCTGCTCCATCTGTTCAATCAATTCCTTGAACACACTCATGGCTTCACGAATTGGCTGTGGTGTAGACATATCCACACCTGCTTTTTTCAGAATGTTGATGGAGTAATCACTGCCACCGCTCTTCAGGAAGCCAAGATATCGGTCAACAGCCGGTTGGCCTTCTTCCAGGATTTGCTTGGAAAAACTTGTCGCTGCGGAGAAGCCTGTAGCATATTTGTAAACGTAGAAGCTGTTATAGAAGTGGGGAATACGAGCCCATTCCATTTCAATTTCTTTGTCAACAGCCATGCCTTCTCCGTGATATTTAACGTTCAGATCATAATAGATCTCGGATAACAATTGTGGTGTTAATGCGTCACCTTGTTCCGCACGTTCATGAATGATTTTCTCGAATTCAGCAAACATGGTCTGACGGAATACCGTTGTACGGAATTGGTCGGCATAATAGGTTAACAGATACAATTTTTCCTTTGGATCTGTTGATTTGTTAAGCAGGTAATCCATGAGCAACGCTTCGTTGGTCGTGGATGCAACCTCTGCCAGGAAGATGGTGTACTGGGCATCACGATACGGAAGTGTTGTATCCGAGTAATGTGAATGCAAAGCGTGACCCATTTCATGTGCGAGTGTGAACATGCTGTTCAGGTTATCTTTGTGATTCAACAAGACATACGGGTGAGTGCCATAAGCGCCCCAGGCATATGCGCCAGAACGTTTATTTTCATTCTCATATATATCGATCCAGCGGTTATCATATCCAGTCTGCAATGCGTCAGCATAGTCCTTGCCGAGTGGTTTCAGACCATCTTTGACCGTTTGTTTCGCTTCCTCATAGGTAATATCCATTTTGTATTCGTCTACGAGTGGAGCGAACAGATCGTACATGTGCAATTGATCCACACCCAGCAACTTTTTGCGCAGGTCCATATAACGATGCAATAACGGAAGGCTCTCGTGAATGGTGTCTACCAGATTGGTATACACATCCGTTGGGATGTTATCTCCATATAGGGACATTTCCATCACGGAAGGGTACTTCCGAACATTAGCATAGAACATATTTTTGGTTACATTTGCGTTCAAGGCAGCGGCAATTGTGTTCTTCTGTTTAGCATAGGTTTCGTATACCGCTTTGAAGGCACGTTCGCGAACTTCACGGTTAGGGTTCTCCAGGAACTGAATGTAGCTGCCGTGTGTCAGCTCGACTTCCTTACCATGTTCATCCTTGATTCTTGGAAACTTGAGATCGGCGTTATTCAGCATGCTGAAGATGGTCTGTGGTGCTTGTGAAAGGTTGCCTACCTGTGCAAGCAAAGCCTCTTCAGCTTGGCTAAGAACATGGGCTTTTTCGCGTTTCATCTCTTCCAGCGTAAATGTATAAGCAGAGAGTTTTTCGTTCGCAATAAATGCGTCCAACTGATCATCAGGCAGGGAAAGAATCTCCGGTGTGACAAAAGAAAGTGCTTCACCAACCCGTACGCCTAATTTCTGGGCTTTTTGGGACAGGTTTTGATATGTAGGATTAGCTGTGTCTTCATCTTGATGCATGCGTGCGTACACAAAGAGGCGTTCTATTTTGAGGCTGATCTCATCTTCGAATTCGAAGCAAGATTTGAGTACATCAGGTTGATTCAGTTTGCCTTGGAATTCGGAGGCCTTCTTGGTCAAAGACGATACTTCTTCATATTCTTGATCCCAGGCTTTCTGATCGGCAAATAAATCTTCCAGTTTCCAGCTATGTTCAGCTGGCACCTCGGAACGTTTCAATAATTGACTCATGGAAATCCTCCTTTGATGATCTGATGAATGGTTGGACGAAGCTGCCTTCGTCTCGCTTGCCTGTGCGGAGAGAGACGAAGGAATCAGACTAAGTACCAGGATAACAGATAGCGATTTCTGGTATTTCAACGGCCTTCCTCCTTACGATACGAATAATCTCGTATAGTATGACCTTAGGCACGTTGAAATATTTGAATATCTGGGTCCCCTTGATTAGGCTCCCATGTTATACAGAAAATAAACGATCAGGAAAAAGGCGAAACAAATGAGCAGGGTAGCAATAAGCGCCATTCCGCGTCTCAGTCGATCCGGGATGGAATTGCGTCCCAGAATAAGCACAATACCAAGGGAGAAGGCAAGGATAATAAAGATGACGACATTGCTAGAGTCAAGCTGCATGGGTTAGACCCCTTTGAAGGCAGCCATTAATTGACGCCATTCATCCTCACGGTTCTCAAAGTCTGCTTTTGGGAAACGGCGTTCAGCCCAGTGCATTAATGCAGGACGGCTTAGGAAAGTATGGCATTCTTCGCCCCACTCTTCCGAAATTTCTCGCAGTACGAGATATTTGCCTTGAACTTCTACGGTCATCATATTCCACTTGTCTGTTTTGTATATTTCATGTTTTTTTATCATAGGTAGTCTCCAAACTAACGGTTTTGGTAAAATGATACCGTACCCTACGATTCAAAGCAAATTTTTTCGACATTTATGGAAAGATAAATTGCAAAATGGAAGCCCATACAGTATAATAAAGGTATTCGCCATAGATGGCGATATTTTTAGGAGGTTTTTCATTTGAAAGGTACAGTTAAATGGTTTAACGCAGAAAAAGGCTATGGCTTTATTTCAGTTGAAGGCGGCGAGGACGTATTCGTACATTTCTCCGCAATCCAAGGAGATGGCTTCAAAACATTGGAAGAAGGTCAAGCGGTAGAATTCGAAATCACTGATGGAAACCGTGGTCCTCAAGCAGCTAACGTAAACAAACTGTAAGAATTTTTCCGGTCAACGGACTTCTTATATATGATAAATTTATAGCTGAATATTAAGAACCTAAGCACAGTCCCCCAAGGGAGGCTGTGCTTTTTTTGATTCTAAAATTTTCAGTGTAAATAACGGTTGAATACGGTGTATGTTCCCTGTGTGTTCAGGAGACGCGATTGGTCATGCTGGACCATAACTTCAATCCGAAACCGATCAGTGCAGCCAGGGAGAAAGCCATAGCGGTGAGATAGAAGGTTTGTCTGCCTGCATGTTCCAGCAGCAGTCCGCCTAACGTTCCGCTAAGAAGTCCCGAAGCACTGGACCAGACAATGGTGAACAAAGCCATACCCGTAGCTCTGTAGCCGTCCGGAACTAGGCGAATGATATAGCGGACCGCCGTAACGTAGAAAATACCAAAGGTCACACTGTGCATCGTCTGAATTGCAACGACAGCTGCTGGTGTATCGGATATGGACATGAGAAGCAAACGAACCGTATACATCAGTGCAGCAAAAGCGATTAGCGGCAGTTCTTTATAACGGTTTCCATACTTGCTGAGAAGTAGAAATATGGGGATTTCACTTACGGAAGAGATCAGCAAAGACCAGCCGATCAGCCCCTCGCTGGCACCCAGATCTTTTAGCGTGATGGTAAGAAATGCTTCGTTCATGCGATGTCCCATGGCAAGCAAAAATACACAGCCAAAAAAAGTGAGCACATCTCTGCGTTTCAGAATAGCCCATAACCCCGATAGATCCATTTTGCTACTGCTCCCCGAAGGTTGATCCTTCAATTGAAAACTGATCAATAGTGTAGTTGCAGCAAGACCAACGCAGACCCAAATTGTCCATGCTGGACCAAAAGATCCAAGGAAATACCCGATACTTAATGCAAAGAAGGCATAACCGATCGATCCGAAGACTCGAATGGAAGTGAAATTTCGGCCGTACTTGCTGGCCGTTGTAATGGCCATCGTATCGGAGAGAGGATAGACCGGATAATAGAAAAAGTAAAACAGGGACACGAGTACAAATACCTGACCGAAAGTTGTTGCATTGGCGAGCATGATCCCTGTGATCAATTGACCACCAAGCAGAATGATCATCACTTTGCGTACCGTTTGGTATCTGTCGCTGGCCATGCTCCAGAACATATTGGAGAACACAGAGATGAGGGGGCCAATTCCGTAGAGATATCCAATCTCAGCCCGACTGAAGCCCAGATGACTGAAGTAAAGCTGGAAGTAGGATACCACCAGAACGGTGGAACCAAAGATGGTGAACATGAGAGCCCGGAGCCAGTTCTGATCCGGGCGGGCGTTGTGACTTAATTTCATGATGAGAGACTCCAATCCTGATAACAATTCAATGATTTTATTACCCTTTCAGGGATGTTGATTTACGGGCTTTCGGCACGGACATCGTAGGTTCTTGCTTCGTGCGCCGGATGACAAGCCAGACAATGATGAGTTCGGCGAGCAGGCCAAGGGATTGGGCAACAGCGCCAATCATGCCGTTCCACGCAGGAAAGATACTAACCAGTATAAGCAGCACAATTACTGTGCAGATTGCATTCGCAGTTTGCGAACGAAACATCGTTTTTGTCTGACCGCGAAGCAGAATGAGGCCATTGCTGAAATCCAGAAAAGGGAAGATCAGCGGAAATAAGACGAACGCACGCAATGTCCACAGACTTTGTTGCAAAAGTTCGCCCTGAACGCTCATGACATTTTCGAGTACCCATGGTCCCAAGGGGGTATAGGCAATCGACACCATCATCGCAAACGGAATAAATCCGGTGACAAGTGCGAATTTTCGTACCAGTTTGGCGTCCACAAGGTAGAAATTCAGCACGATCTGATGGATGTATGTAAAGAAGCTTAGCATCAACTGCATCAGACTGCTTGCTATGGCAAAGGACGAAATGGCTAGTGCAATCCCGGTCGTTTTGCCCAGTACAATGTTAATAACCGGTCCTATGAACAGCGCTACAAAGCTGGATAACAGCAGTGGCTTATAAAAGCGAAATACGTCTCCCTTGCTCTCGACGGGATGATCCTCAAGCTTGGCTGGCATCTTGCGTTTGATGCTGTTTCCCTCCAGAAAGCTGACGAGCGCTTCAATCATCATGCCAGCAGCAAAAATGATAGCGCCTACACGTCCACTGTCAATGCTGTCTGTGTATATGAAATAGAGGGAAAGGCCGTACATGCCGGCTAAACGGAATACCATACCTATGGTTAACCACTTGGTGCGGTTATTCGTAATGATGATCCCCTGATAGATGTTGCGGATCACTGAAAAGATACTCACATACATGAGAATTTCATATACGTCGATGACTTTGGTCAGCAGATCCGGACTTACACCAAACAGGTATTTGAACACCCCGGTACCAACGGGAGAGTATACGATGAGAAACCCAATGAGAAGCACACAGGCAAGAAATATTTTGGTCACAAACGTGAGGGCCTGAAAGGAAAGGCGATCGCGAACCAGTGCGGAACAGGTTTGCCGCAGCAGGGTGGAGGGGCGTTCCGTGAGGGTTAACAAGCTACCGGCGATGGCATAGCTGGCAATAACCGTCTCGGGATGAGCGGAACGTGCTAATGTGCTGTTTATGATGACGTGAGAAATGGTGACGAGAGAGGCGGAAATGCCAAGTGGCACAAAAAAAGAAAATAACCGTCTCCACGAAAGTGATTCACTTGACGACATGTCAACGACTCCTTTGATGGATGAAATATGCCTAGTATATCACAAAGTTTTGGGCGCGGATGCGATTTTTTATGCGGAATATGCGGCAGATCATTTGTACAATTAAGGGGATCATATTATAATAGGAATGGTTAAAAATCGCTCTAATACGTATTCAACCAAGTGGAGGCACATTTATTTTGAGCCAATCAAATCGAAAACGTCATCAATATCCGCGTGGACCGCTGGCATTGATGAGAGGGGTGTACAAATACACCATTCCGGAAACACGGAAGGCACTGAATGGATGGCGTGCTCAAGCTGAGGCGATTCCGAATGAGGAATTGCGTACACAGGCACTTGCCAGTCTGAAGGATAAACAGTTTCACTGTGAAGGCGGAACCGTCTACGCATTAGCTGATTTGCCCAACAGGCACATTCTGATTCCGCTGATCGTTTCATATCAAACTATTAGTGATTATTTGGACAATCTGTGCGACCGCAGCACGTCGATGGACCCGGATGACTTTCGTCTTCTCCATCAATCCATGCTTGATGCGGTAGATCCCGAAGCAATTCCCGTCAATTATTATGCCCTCCGTGAGGAGCAGGATGACGGCGGATATCTGCGGAATCTGGTGACCACATGTCAGGAACTGACCCGTCAGTTACCAGGCTATACGTCCGCCAAGCCCCAAATTCAGGATCTGGCAGGCCTATACACGGACCTGCAGGTATATAAGCATATCAAGCCGGAACTGAGAGAAACGGCACTGCTCGAATGGTGGTCGGAGCATCGTCATCGCACACCTCAGTTTCGTTGGAACGAATTTGCTGCTGCAACTGGCTCTACACTGGGCGTTTTCATGCTGTTTCTGGCTGCGAGTGACGATCAGTTGACTGAAGAGCAAGCGGCCTCGATCCACACGGCCTATTTCCCACATGTATGCGCATTGCACATTATGCTCGATTATTTAATTGATCAGGATGAGGACCGCATCGGGGGAGATCTCAACTTCTGCAATTATTATGAGAATGTGGAGACCATGCTGGACCGAATTGCTTTTATTGTGGAGATGGCACGCAGTGATGTACAGAAGATTCCGGGAAGCTCCTTTCACCGGATGATCATCGAAGGACTGATTGCCATTTACCTGTCTGATCCCAAAGTCAGCGAACAACAGGAAGTTCGCGTCGTATCCAAACGTCTGCTGAAAAATAGTCCGATCACAAGAATATTTTTCTTCATTTTCAGTCGCTGGATACGGAAAAATATGTAAGTCAGGTGTGATATTGCGGAGCCTGAAGTGAAACTAGAGGAGGAAGAAACATCATGACAGCAGTAAAGAAAATCGCAGTATTAACGAGCGGTGGTGATTCACAGGGGATGAACGCGGCTGTTCGTGCGGTTGTTCGCAGCGGACTGTTTCACGGTCTCGAAGTATTTGGAGTTCAACGTGGATACCAGGGTCTTTTGAATAATGACATTTTCCCAATGGATTTGCGGAGTGTAGGGGATATCATCCAACGTGGGGGAACGGTTCTTCAATCGGCACGTTGCAAGGAGTTCTATACCGCTGAAGGTCAGCAAAAAGGTGCGGACATTTTGCGTGCGCGTGGCATTGACGGTCTGGTTGTTATCGGTGGAGATGGTTCCTACAACGGAGCGAATAAACTGAGCAAACTGGGCATTAATACCATGGGTCTGCCAGGAACGATTGATAACGATGTTTCATTCACCGACTATACCATCGGATTTGATACAGCTGTAAGCATAGTAGTTGATGCAGTAAACAAATTACGTGATACGATGTCTTCACACGAACGTTCTTCCATCGTTGAAGTTATGGGTCGCCACTGTGGAGATATCGCGCTGCATGCCGGACTTGCTTCGGGTGCTGAAACGATTCTTGTCCCAGAAGTTCCATTTGATATGGACGAAGTAGCAGATCGGATGAAAGCTAACTTTGCACATGGCAAACGTCACAGTATTATCATCGTTGCAGAAGGCGTAGGCAAAGGTGAGGATGTAGCAAAAGAACTGATGGAACGTTGCCCAACGTATGAGCCGCGTGTAACCGTTCTGGGTCACATTCAGCGTGGGGGTACGCCAACTCCATTCGACCGTAACCTGGCAAGCCGTTTAGGTGACTTCGCTGTTCGCAGTCTGATCGCAGGCGAGACAGACAAAGGTTGTGGCATTATCAAGGGTGAGCTTACCCTGACGGATATTGATAAAGTGGTTAACACAAAAAAAGATTTCGATATGGTGACTTACGAGCTTGCACAACGTTTGTCCCAATAATTCGATTCATAAGCAAAAAGAGCACAGTCCCGTGGATTGTGCTCTTTTTGTTGTTTCACGGAGTGAGTATATCGATGTTACGCCTTACGGAGTGCCGCTTGTTTTTGTACCAAGAAGAGTCTCCAGAGAAGCGCTGTTGCTCCTACAGCAAGGCCGGCAATGAGTCCAATCCAGTATCCGAAGGCACCGAGTGAAGTATACGTAGCTGTTAGGTAACCTACAGGCAGGCCAATAATCCAATACGCTATGAACGTAATGATCAGTGCCGGATTAACATCTTTGTAGCCACGCAATGCTCCTTGGGTCGGTGTGGCAATCGCATCCGAGATCTGAAAGAAAATGGCGTAGATGAGGAAATGCTGCGTAAGTGCAATGACCTCTCGATCGTTTGAATACACGCCTGCAATCTGTTCGCCGAACACAATCAACACGATCGCTGTCAGCAGTGAGAGCCCGATGGCTCCACCAATTCCAAGCAGACTGTATTGTCTGGCATCTCTCAGACGCCCCGCACCTGCCTCATAACCCACAAGGATCGTAAGAGCCATACATATGCTCACAGGCAACATGTAGAGCGTAGAAGCGAAATTCAGCGCCGCCTGGTGGGCAGCAATTGTTGTGGTATCGAAACGGCTCATCATTAAAGTCACAGCAGCGAAGATGGACGTTTCGAAAAAAGTCGCGAATCCGATGGGCACTCCAATCTGGAGTAACTCTTTCCATTTGGACAATGATACACGGGTCCATCGACGGAAAATGCCATATTGGGCGAAAGGTTCGACCCGATGGACAAAAAAGAGACTAATAAGAAAGATCAGCCAGTATGTACATGCTGTAGCAACTCCAGCGCCAACACCGCCCAATTGTGGAAAGCCCCAGCGGCCGAATATCAGCAGATAATTTAGAATGATGTTAACGGGCAGGGAAACCAACGTAATGAACATCGTAGTCCGTGTCTGGCCAAGTGCATCCATGAAGCTGCGCAGCACCGTATATCCGAAGAGCGGGATAATGCCAAAAGCGAGTGCACACAAAAAATAGAAGGCAACTTGGGCAACCCGGGGCTCTAGAGGCATTCCGTTCAGTATAGGGCCAAGTAACAACGCCCCGGCTCCGATAACGACTAGACTGACTGCAATCCCTAGATACAACGCCTGGATGACGTTATACCCGATCTGATCATTACGTTTGGAACCTAACAGATGGGAAACGACAGGTGTAATACCGATCAGAATCCCGCTTAGTCCGGTTTGAACTGGCATCCACAGACTTGTGCCGATTGCGACGCCTGCAAGGTCGGCCGGAGAAAACTTGCCTGACATATTGGTGTCGAAGAACGACATGGAAGAGAGGGCGATTTGAGTGGTAAAGATGGGCAAAAATATAATCAGGAATTGCTTCACTTTTTGGGAAAAACTTGTTGTGTTCATGTTCACTGGCAGTGCCTCGCTATTCTAAAGAGATGTCATCCAAGTGTCATATCTGGACAGCTATTTATTGTAGTGGATTTTGTTCAATTTGAATAGGGACAGAAGCAGAGTGGGGCAGTCAGAGAAAAATGAACACCAAAAAACCTCGCTCCGCTTCAAGCAGAACGAGGTTGGATGAAATGAGAAGTATGAAAGAGTGCGGATTACTTATATTGTACACCTGATGTATAACGGTTGGACGCATTCCAGAGCAGATATTCATGCACATCCATGTCCTTCATCGCTCTAATCTGGTCTTCCACTTGTTTCTTGCCATACTTGATATAATGCCCACTGCCCAGCCAGCTTGCTGTGAAGTCCTGAATCCACGGACGAATGACGGGTTTGAGTTCTTTGGTAGGGTCTAGTTTCTTGTGTGTATCTTCCATTGAACCCTTGATGGTTGTATAAGGATCTTTGTCAGGGTCCTTGACCCCATACCAGCCAGTAGAATAGTGACTAGGGTATACCATCGGTGAGATCACGTCCACGTTTTCGGATATTTTAACAAAATCCTGTCCAATGCCCTCAGCCGCAGGTACAGAAGCGGCGTAACCGAAAATATCAACCGAGACCCGAACACCTAGCGGGGCCAACTCCTTGCGTGCATATTGCACGAATTCAGCTACAACATCCACTCGTGACTTGTCGGATTTGGTATATTTCAGGACATCGGCTCGAGTTTCGAATCCTTCCGGGAAACGAACGTAGTCAAATTGAATCTCTTTAAATCCAAGCTTGGCAGCTTCCTTGGCAATCTCAATGTTATAGTCCCATACTTCCTTGCTGTACGGATTCACAAAGCTGTCGCCTTTGCCATTGGCCCAGACAGATCCATCCTTGTTGCGGAAGGAGAGCTCCGGATTTTTCTTGGCAAGGATCGTATCTTTGAATACAACGACACGTGCAATCGGGTAGACCTCATGTTTTTGCAATCGTTTCATCAAGGCATCGATATCCCGAATAAAAGGTTGGGATTTACCCATTTTCTGAAGCGCTTTGTTTTCTGTGGGATAAGTTATGTATCCGAGATCGTCTTTGATATCAATGACCATGGCATTCAGTTCTGTACTGTCTGTCAGTTCCAACAATTCTTTCATACGTTCGCCGCCAGCGCTGTAGGCTGTGACATAAATACCTTTGACCACAGGTGCGTCAGGTTGAGGATCCATTTTGGCAGGTGGGTTATCGGCATCAATAACGACCTGATCTTTTTGAGATTGGATGATTGCAGTGTTAAAACTGTTGGTTAACGATTGGAACTGGGGATTTCCCTGATCCGCCACTGCGGGGGCACCACCAAAGCTTCCAAAGGCCATAGCCAGTAAAGCCCAAAACATGTTCATTCATTTCCACTCCCTTATGTGTGCATTCCATGTATGAATTATACATTAAAGCCTCTGGGCTTTTAACCATATTAAGCAAGTAATGAAACACATGGAAAAAATGAAAACCGCTTCCTGCTGAGGAAATCCTCTGCAAGAAGCGGCGTGATCAATCTGAAAAAAATTATTGAATGTAAATCTCATTTTGATGCTCACAAATACTGTACTGAATGATTTCCATTGCGTCTCCCTGTTCCAGGATGCCCAGCCCATCCCGGAGGACTATCAGTGAGTCGAGTTCATTCGGTTTCAAGAAAGGGAGCATTTCCGGGCACCATCTGTTGACAATCTCAAACAGTTTTACCGTTTCCATATCCACAATAATCACCCTTTCCTACTCGAATTCCAAAATGGTAAGTCATTCGGCGCGATTCGGGAAAGCATATGGCCTGTGAAATTGAAGGGTTGAACCTGCTATACAACATATTTAGGAGCCGTACACCGTTATTATACCACAATGTTGTGAATTGTTAACCGTACAGGTGTCTCAACTTCTGCGAAATGAACCCATAACACCAACCGTTTCCACAATGTTAACAAAAGCGTTTGGATCTGTATCCTTGATAATACGTTTAATTTCAACCAACTCGTAGCGGGTGGTAACGGTCATGAGCATGTCCTTCTCAATATCCGTGTATGCTCCCTGAGTCTTAATTTTGGTAACTCCACGAGGCCGAACAAGTAATTTTTTTAACATGGCTTCGGTTTCGTTTGTAATAATGTACAGCGTTACTTTGACGTGACTGATATGAATCAGATCAAGCACTTTGCCTGTAATGTAAATGGATACCATGGAGGCCAAGGCTGTATTCCAATTGTCACTCAGGTATCCTGCAAGCATAATAATCGAACCGTTCATGCCAGCCATTACCGTACCAATCGGAAAGTCTCGTTTACGCGTGAAAATGGACCCAACAATGTCGAGTCCTCCTGTGGAGCCACCGACTCGGAAGGAAACGCCAGTGCCCATTCCAATAAGCACACCGCCAAAAACAGAACTAAGTAAAGGGTCTGTTGCCACAGCAAAAACAGGCAGAAGCGCAATGAACCAGGAAGTGGCTGCTACCGAAAGAATACTTAATGTAATGAAGCGTCGTCCAAGAATAAACCAACCTGCAATGAGCAGGGGAATGTTAAGAACAAAATACATTATACTAAGATTCAACGTTGTAAAATAACCCAGAAGCATTGAAATACCGGACACCCCGCCGCTTAAAAGCTGATGGGGGACCAAAAACCAGTTAAAGCCGCAGGCAATAGCTGCAGCACCCAAAATGATCACTAAAGAGTGCCAAATTATTTTGGGCAATTTAATCACCTCATTTATATTTAAAACCAGATTGCTGGTAATCTTGAATTGTTTTGTGATATAATAATTTGTGGATATTCTTGAGTAGGAAACTTTTCCTAAATGGAGCAATAAAATTTTGAAATGTTTCAAACACATGTATGTAGTTTTAGTCTTATGTTGGGGACCCATTCATGGAATTATATTCGTTAGTGAAAATAATTCGTCCCGTTGGGATACCCTATAAATATTAACGCTACTTAAGAATACAGACAACAAAGTGGATTGTCCACCATGTCCACCATATAAAAGGAGCATGAATAATTTTGACAAATTTAAACTTTACAGATTTCAATCTTGAACCACTGGTGCTGCAAGCCATCACTGAGCTCGGGTTTGAAGAAGCAACACCGATCCAATCCAAAGCGATTCCTTTGGCACTCGAAGGCAGAGATTTGATTGGTCAAGCTCAAACAGGTACGGGTAAAACAGCTGCATTCGGTATTCCGTTGATCAGCAAAATCACAAAAAGTGACGAGAAAATCCGCGCCCTTATTATGGCACCTACACGTGAACTTGCAATTCAAGTTGCTGAAGAAATCGAAAAACTTACTCGCTTCAAAGGTCTTCGCTCCCTGCCAATCTACGGCGGACAAGATATCGTGCGTCAAATCCGTGCACTGAAAAGAAAACCACAAATCATCATTGGTACACCTGGACGTCTCCTTGACCACATCAACCGCAAAACAATCAAACTAGATGATGTACAAACTGTTGTACTGGATGAAGCAGATGAAATGCTCGACATGGGTTTCATGGAGGATATCCAATCCATCCTGAAACAAGTTCCAGACGAGCGCCAAACGATGCTGTTCTCAGCAACAATGCCTCCTAACATTCAAAAATTGGCACAACAATTCTTGAACAATCCTGAACACATTTCTGTGATTCCGAAACATGTTAGTGCACCATTGATTGACCAATCCTATATCGAAGTACCTGAGCGTCAAAAATTCGAAGCATTGAGCCGTTTGTTGGATATGGAATCTCCTGAACTGGCGATCGTATTCGGACGTACAAAACGTCGTGTTGACGAATTGGCTGAAGCTTTGCAAAAACGTGGATATTCTGCAGACGGTCTTCATGGTGACTTGTCCCAGAATCAACGTGATGCGGTAATGCGTAAGTTCCGTGACGGCAGCATTGACGTACTCGTTGCAACAGACGTGGCTGCACGTGGTCTCGATGTATCTGGTGTAACTCACGTTGTTAACTTTGACCTTCCGCAAGATCCGGAGAGCTATGTTCACCGTATCGGTCGTACAGGTCGTGCGGGTAAAGAGGGTGCTGCTTGGTCCTTCGTTACACCGCGTGAGATTGATCACTTGCACTTCATCGAGCGTGTAACACGTCACCGTATTCCACGTAAACCACTGCCAACAATGGCAGAAGCGGTTGAAGGTAAACAACGTTTGACAGCAGAGCGCTTGCTGGAAATCGTACAATCAGGCGAACTGAACGAATACAAAGGTATTGCGATTCAAATGCTTGAGCAATATGATTCTGTTCAACTGTTGTCGGCTGCACTGAAGCTCCTTACAGGTGACAAGAAAGATGCTCAAGTTGATCTGACTCCTGAAGACCCAATCCGTGCAAAACGTCGTAAACCGGATGTTCGATCTGGCGGACGTAAACCATCGGGTTACAGCGGTAACCGCACAAGTGGTAGCGGCGGCAGTGGTGGTGGTTACAACCGCGATCGCAACAGCAGTGGCGGCGGACGTGGCGGTTACAACCGTGATCGTAACAGCGGCAGCAGCACTGGCGGTGGAAGCAGAGAAGGTGGTTACAACCGTGACCGCAAACCGCGTCCAAGCAGTAACGAAGGACGTCGTCCAGCGAAAGATTCTTCTTTCGAGTAATATAAACGTATGATCTGATAAATGGAGCGGGCAACTGCTCCATTTTTTTATTTTCAAAGCGCCTGCAATCATTTTATTTCACTGTCAGAAGTGGCCAGAAACGCTAGCTAAGGACAATGACGATCTCTTTTCGGGAAGTACTGGCTTTTCCTATCTATAATAAGGTATATTAATATTAGACTTAAGGTAATTCGCAAGGCTGCAGAGGAGGAGAAATGTTTGGAATTTAAAGGAGCTATGGGTGGGATCTACCGGCTTACAGAGTGGATTACGAGACTGGCCGCAACCAATCTGTTGTGGGCTATTTGTTCGTCTCCGTTCTTGTTTTTCTTGATTATGAAACTGCTCGTGATGCAGCAGAACCTCGCAAACGAATCATTGCAAATGAACTGGGCTATAGCTATTGTGGCACCGCTTACACTGTTCCCGGCGACTTCGGCGCTGTTTACGGTTGTTCGTAAATGGAATATGGGCGATACGGATGTTCCGATCTTCCGTACTTTCTTTGTAGGTTACAAGGAAAACTACAAGCAAAGTTTAATTGGGGGCATTTTTTACACACTGCTGTTCGCGATTATGTATCTGGATTACACCGTGTACATGACGCAGTTCCGCAATATGCAGCTCGTGGGAATCATCATGTTAGTACTGCTTCTCTTGTTATTTGTATCACTCTTTAACTTTTTCTCGATGGTTGTACACTATCATATGTCCATCGGACTTATTATCAAAAACGCGGTATTGCTTACGCTGATCAGACCATTCCGTGTATTTTCCACATTGCTGGGAAGTGGATTGCTGTTCTACATCGGTTTCCGTTATCCGGTCTTGTTTGTTTTCTTCATTATCAGTATCATTGCTTGGTTTGCTTTCTTTAACTTCTACGCAACCTTCAACAAGATGCAGGAGCAGATGGAGAAGATGCAACTCAAGAAGGAAGAAGAGGAAGCTGCTGCGCTGGCTGAACAATCAGCAGAGAATGGTGAAACATCTGAGCCATCAGACGACAAAAACATTACATTGCAAAAATAAAACATGATGGATCGCCATTTACTTTTTACACAGTTAGGGATATAATAATTGTACATCCTGCGATGTACGTTTCGGTTATTCGTTGTTTTGAACCAATGATGATGTCTTCGGGAGATCAACACAGAATGTTGCTGAAAAGCCCTGTCTATACGACATGGGGACTTCAAAAAGCATTTTTGCGGTCACCCACCTGCCAAGCAGGTTCATAAGACAATGTAGCCGGACGGCATAGGCGGGTTCCTAAATCTTCATGTACAGCACCCTGACTTTTCCTCTTTAGAAGGAATTTCAGGGTGTTTTTAAGTTGTGATGAATGTTTTTGATTGGTTTTACGATAAATATGATGCTTGCCCTTTTGTTACTACTTGAACAATGTTACACTAAGATACATAAATGGAACGGTTACATTAAAAGGAGGAAGGGTCTTGACCTTAAAGAGAACGCTCGTCGGTATCATCCGCAGCATGGAGGGGACCAGCGATCGAGCCAAGGATCCCAAATTAAAAACACGGTATTATAACTTATCCAAAGACAGAGCCTGGGAAGAGGTCTCTTCGACACTCAAAAAGATTCCGGGTTATAAAGTGCTGCATGAAGTGCCTTCTGTTGGAGAAGTTATTCTGGAGAAGCGGACTACCTTTGGACGGACGATGGATATTACAGTTTCCATTATCTCGGTAAGTCCTGTTCGCAGTGCGGTGGATATGTATTCAGCTTCTCGTGGTTCACTTGGAGACTTGGGTTCCAATTATCGCACGATTATGAACTTATTCTCTGTACTGGATAAAAAGCTAAGCAAGTATAAAGCAAATGATTGAAATAGATGATAAATAACAAAAGCGAGTGAAGGTTAACCTTCCTCGCTTTTGTTCTGAACGTATGATAACTTCTACAGCAAAGCTTTTACAGCAGCAATTGCTTGTTCGAAGTTAGGGGAGTCTGTCATTTCAGGCAAATACTCCACATATGTAATCCGGTCTTGGGCATCCAAAACAAAAATGGAGCGCATGTCGAGTTGGAATTCTTTGATCAGAACGCCGTAGTCTTCACCGAAAGAACGTGTTTTGTAGTCTGACAATGTAACTACGCGGTCAACACCAGCTGCTCCACACCAACGGGCTTGAGCGAACGGAAGGTCAACGCTTACTGTCAAGACAACAACATTGTCTCCGAGATCTCCAGCTTCCACGTTGAAACGACGAGTTTGCGCATCGCATACGCCAGTATCCAGGGAAGGAACAACGCTGATTAATTTGATTTTGCCTGCGAAGTCTTTCAGGGAAGCATCCTCAACCAGGTTCTTGCTCAGTGTAAAATCAGGTGCTTGATCGCCCACTTTCAGTTCGGGTCCGATCAATGTAATAGGGTTGCCTTTAAATGTGGCTGCGCCTGTACGTTCTTGTGTCATAATAATGTTCCTCCTTATAAATTGGTGATCCGTGCCAAAATCCATTATAATCTTTTATGAAAGGCATTGTCCAATTCGGACATGTACCATTACGATGGATCAGAGATGTAAGTCCGATCTGAACAGGGTGGAGTGAAAGAAGAAATTTATGATATTTATTCGCTATGAGAACTGGAAAGGTTATTTGAAGTATTTCCCTTTGACGTCGCTTTTTTTAATTGCCAATGTAGTCATGTTTATTGTGTTAACGGTGAACGGTGGATCAACAAACAATATGGTGCTGCTGAAATTCGGGGCACTTACGAATCATGAACTGTTCGCGCATGAATGGTGGCGTTACATTACATCCATGTTCCTGCATGCGGGCTTCAGTCATTTATTGTTTAACAGCTTTGCGTTAATCGTATTTGCACCACCAATGGAGCGGTTGCTCGGGTCGGTAAGGTATGGTGTATTGTACCTGGGTGGCGGTGTATTGGGTAATATTCTTGCTGTTGCGTGGTACAACTCGGTTGGGAGTATTACCATCTCGGTAGGGGCTTCAGGAGCGATCTATGCCGTCTATGGTGCATTCCTGTATGTAGCGCTGTTCCAGCGAACGATGATGGACGAGGCTTCGCGCAAAACGATGTACACGTTGCTTTTGTTCGGGATCATATTCTCTTTCGCCATGTCAGGCATCAACTGGATGGCTCACCTTGGCGGATTGTTGGGTGGATTCTTTATTTACGGACTGTTGATCAGATTGTGGAAACCCCGCAGCTTAAAGAGGTAGTCAGAACGTTCTCAAGATGGAATGCAATCCAGGATAAGTAGGGTATAACAGATTGGAGCGATCAGGACGAGTGGAATTAAGACAGTTGCATTACTTTTTGAAAGTGGCACAGAAGGAACATGTAACACAGGCTGCTGAAGAGTTGCATGTGGCACAGTCGGCGGTGAGTCGTCAGATTCATCAGCTGGAAGAGGAGCTGGGCGTGGACCTTTTTATGCAAAAGGGGCGGAACCTGCAGTTGACTGCAGTGGGACAGCTTTTTTGCAAACGAATTGAAGGTATATTAAAAGATTTGGACAAGGCAGTCGGGGAAGTTCATGAGTTTCTTGATCCGGAGCATGGGGAGATTCGAATTGGATTCCCTCATAGCCTGGGGATTCATCTCATTCCTTCCGTTGTGGCTGCTTTCCGTCAGCGTTACCCTAACGTGAAATTCAGATTCAAGCAGGGGATGTTCCCTACACTGATTCGTGATGTGTTATCTGGAGAGGTAGACTTGGCATTTATTTCTCCTTTTCCAGAGAAGCATGATCAAGTAGATGGTGATATTGTACTCACAGAAGAATTGCATGCGATCCTTCCTCCCAATCACCCGTTAGCTGGTGAAGAGACCATTGCGCTTGAACAACTCAAGGATGATAAATTTGTATTGTTTAGCAAAGGTTATTCTCTTCGTCCTATTGTGTGGCATGCCTGTCTGGAAGCTGGTTTTACACCCAAGATCGCTTTTGAAGGGGAAGAGACCGACACCATCCGCGGATTGGTTGCTGCGGGCATGGGGGTCAGTCTGCTACCTGAGATGGCGCTATTCCAGACGAATCCTTTGCAACCGGCACATGTGGCCATCTCCCATCCCAAAGTAACACGGACCATCGGGTTAATTCACCGTGCGGATGACAAACTGCCGCTGGTTGCCCAGTCCTTTCGTTCATTTTTGCTTCATTATTTCGGTTTACAACAAAACAATACCCCATCCGATTGACGGTGGGGTATTGTTTTTGTTGTATTAGGTATCCAATTAATCGCGGCTGTTGAAGATTCCGATATAACGAATCAACTCAAGCAGTGAGATCAACGCTGCAGCAACGTAAGTCAAGGCTGCGGCATTCAGAACCTTTGCAACACCTTTTTCTTCTTCGTTACGGATGTACCCTTCGGATACCATAATCTCTCTAGCGCGATTACTTGCATTGAACTCAACCGGTAAAGTGATGAGTTGGAATGCTACAGTTACGGAGAAGAAGATGATACCGATACCTACAAGGTTCATGGCATTGAAGATGAATCCTGCAATCAACAGGAATGGAGCTAATCCGGATGCAAAGTTCACAATTGGGAAGATCCGGTGACGCAGTGCCAGCATCGGATAACTTTCTTTATGCTGAATGGCGTGGCCAACTTCATGACACGCTACCGAAACAGCTGAGATTGAGTTTTCATAATATACTGGTTCTGATAAACGTACAACCCGATTGATCGGATCATAGTGATCAGAGAGCGTACCGCGTACAGGTTCAATTGGAACATCGTGCAGGCCGTTAGCATCAAGCATCTGGCGAGCGGCATCGTAACCAGTCATTCCGTTCTGGTTCGGTACCTCCGACCAACGTCTAAACGTACCTTTAACGCGAAATTGCGCCCATAAAGAGAGCAAAAAGGCGATAATGATCAATACGAACATACCGTTATTAAAACTCATATTCATTCCTCCGCTTTCTAAGAATAAGCTACATCATGGTGTTCTCAAGCAAGATTTTTAGTGCCTCCATTGTACCGGCACTTTTGGTGAGGAGTCCTGCCATCATTTTACGTGCTTGTACAGGTTTCATCTCTCCAAGTAGCGGTTTGAGTTCGTTAACCTCTCGCTCAAGTTGTTGTACATGAAGCTCCAGTGTTGTCAATTTGCTGGCAACTTGTTCTTCTGTACTAACCAGACGCCACTTTTCAAGAGATTGCTTAATCTCGTCGAGACTATACTTCTCTTGTTTCATCTGTACAATACGTTCAAGCCTCGTTAAAGTTTCATTACTATAGAGACGATAATTTTTTTGTGTACGTTCTTCGGGAGCGATTAGTCCAAGCTTCGTGTAATAATCAATCGTCCGTTCACTAACACCAGCGGTCTTGGCAAGTTCGCCAATCCGAAAAAGTTTCATATCCCCAATGATATTCACCTCGCTTGCAAGTTCAAATGTAGGGAATTGTAGTTTCCACTTGTGAATTTCTAGACTACGCCCAATTTTCTTACTAATAAGTATGATACATGATCTTTAACCGTACAGTCAAACGTTATGCTTTGGCAATCAGCATACTGCATTTCTATATCTATGTACTCATAGAATGTGATTATGTACTTAAGTGCAAGAAAAAGACGTATGACTTTATTCCCAGAAATATTTTTCAGTTTTGATGAAAATACTCTTGTCAACTTTCCTCTCTTCTGCTTATAATGACATTAAGAGTTTCACGTTATGTGAAGAAACTTAACATAAGAGGGAGTGGGGTATATGAGAAAGAAATGGTTGGTTTCCGTGTTAGTAATGCTTACTTTGTTCGCTTTTCCGGTCAGCGCTTTTGCGGCTGCGGAGGGTCCGACTAACATTGAACTTCAAAGTGGTTTGAACTCAGCCTTTACGTTTTTGGCTGTTGTACTCGTGTTCTTGATGCAAGGGGGATTTGCTTTACTCGAAGCGGGTTCAACACGAATGAAGAATGCAGGACACATTGCGGGTAAGACCATCCTGACACTGGGAATTTCAGTTATTGCCTTCTGGGCTTTGGGTTTCGGTCTTGGTTTCGGTAATGGTAACAGCTTCTTTGGAACAACAGGATTCTTCCTGAGTGGTGACAAGATGGCTGCTTCCTTCGAATCACTGGCTTTCTCCGATGTTCCACTGACTATTAAATTCGTATTTCACCTCGCCTTTGCGGCGGTATCTCTGGCCATTGCCTGCGGTGGTATGGCTGAACGTGCAAAGATGAGCGTATATATTGTTTTCGGTACTCTTTATACCATTATCATGTATCCGGTTGTTGCTCACTGGGTATGGGGCGGCGGCTGGTTGGCTGAGCTGGGTATGCAAGACTTTGCAGGATCGACGGTTGTTCACTTGACTGGTGCGACTGCAGCATTGGTAGCTACCATCTTGTTGAAACCACGTATTGGTAAATATAACAAAGACGGAAAACCTAACATCATTCCAGGTCACAACCAAGTGTATTCCGTACTCGGGGTTATTATCCTCTGGATCGGTTGGTTCGGATTCAACCCAGGTAGTACATTATCTGCCATGGGGGATGGGTTCTTCGGTTATGTTGCATTAACTACTAACGTAGCTGCTGCAGCTGGTGGTGTTGCTGCGCTGTTGATCTCATGGGCAGTACTTGGTAAGTCTGATATTCCTAGCATGTTAAACGGTGTGCTTGCGGCACTCGTTGCGATTACAGGAGCATGTGCATTCGTTGAACCTTGGGCAGCGCTGGTTATCGGTGCTCTGGCGGGTATCATCACATTCTTCACAGCACAGTACTTCGATCGTAAAGGAATTGACGATCCAATCTACGCTTTCTCCGTGCATGGTATTGCTGGTATGTGGGGTGCGATCTCCACGGGCTTGTTCGCTACTCCTGAACTTGCCGAGAATGCTGGTGTAGGTCAAGCGGGTCTGTTCTATGGCGGTGGATTCCACCAATTGGGCGTACAGCTTCTCGGTCTGGCAGGTGCTTTTGCCTTCGTACTGGTCATGTCCTTCATTATTCTGGGTGGAATGAAAGCGATCATGGGCATCCGTGTTACTGAAGAAGAAGAAACAATGGGTCTGGATATCAGTGAGCACGGTACTTACGGATACCCTGAACAAATGAAAAATGTAGATTCTAAATCCAATGGTGGTACGTTCAGCTCCTGAGGTGAATGATGCTGAATCATGCTTCAAGGAGGCTGGACATGATGGAACCCATCTCGTATACAAACTATTCCTGGTCTTATCAGGGAATCGATGGTGCGGTGTCTTCTCAAGAACTGCGCCAGGAACGTGTAATATTACAGAACGAGCTCCAGGAATTGTTGTCCGCTTCCTTGTCGCCGATCGAGTGGTACCAAACGGTAAATGAACTGCATGACCGGATTGGACGGAAAGCAGTAGAGTTATGCATTCAGGGGATGGTTGAGGAAGGCTTCGGCCAACCTCCCGTCCCCTATACCTTTATCGTATTTGGCAGTTCCGGCAGGGAAGAAGCAACGTTATGGAGTGATCAGGATAATGGCATGATCATTAGCGATACTCCGCATGAAGGTAAAGAGGAATATTTTGCTCAGCTCGGACAGCGAATGACGGATATGTTAGAAGAGCTTGGTTACGCCAAGTGCGAAGGTAAAGTCATGTGCTCTGAGCCACTCTGGAGAAAAACACTGGCCTCATGGAAACAACAATTAGCAGATTGGAGCTCGGATCTGAATTGGGAGCCTGTTCGTAATCTGATTATTGCTTCAGACATGCGTTTTGTTGCAGGTGAGCAAAGTCTGGCGGAGGAATGGATCACGAGTTTTTATGAACAGTTCAGACTGATTCCTGAACTTTCGGATGCAGTTCTTCGCAATACGGTTAAACATAAAGCTACATTAAATGTACTTGGACGTGTGGTCACAGAACGATTTGGTGAACATGCAGGCGGATTTGATGTTAAGTATGGTTTGTACATTCCGCTGGTGAACAGTGCTCGTTATTTGGCTTTGCAACATGGGATCAAGGAGTCATCTACGTTAAAAAGAATGGAGAGACTGACTTCGCTTGAAGCTGTTCCATTTACATTACTGGATGCATGTCAGCGGGCCTTCTTGGCTGCTTTGAAATTTCGCCGAAGTACACCGGTTTTCATGCAAGGGGATTTGCAACATAGCAGTGGGTTCCTGGATGAGAAACAGATGAAACAAAAGCAAATTCATTATGAGCTCAGGGATACGCTCGGGTTGGTACGACGAGTGCATCGTGCTTTGCAAAGACAGTTGCGTTTTGCAGAAAGGAGACGTCCATGAGAGAGCCAGCAAGGGGCAATACAGGATTCTGGAATTCGCTGCGTCAGGGAGGGGTTCCTTCCGCCATCGCTTCCATTATGGGAGCCCCTACGGCGCAACACATGGCGTTTATCCGTTCGATGATGAGAGATCAGCGCAGACCTGAGGTTCTGCATACACCTCTAAATGAGCTGGACGCAGTTGTATTTGATCTGGAAACGACGGGATTTTCGCCCCAGCATGGGGATGAGATTATCTCATTTGGTGCGGTCCGTATACATGGTGGTGTGGTACTGGAAGGGGAGCAGTTCTATACGGTGGTGCAGTCCAAGACTGCGGTTCCGGAACATATCACTGAACTTACAGGTATTACGCAGGAGATGACGCTGGACGCGCCAACTTTGCTGGAGGGACTGCATGATTTCATGTCTTTTGTTGGCGGAAATGTTCTGATTGCACACGCAAGTGCGCATGACCGAGCTTTTCTGAATGCAGCTCTATGGCGGACTTCGAAGGTAAGGTTGACACATCGTTTAATTGATACGATGATGTTGGCCCGCTGGCTTGAACCAAGCAGGCCGGGGTATGGTCTGGATGAATTGCTGGAATCCAGAGGGATTCCGATCTATGGGCGGCACCATGCACTGGAAGATTCAAAAATGACTGCGCAGTTATGGTCTTGTTACTTGGAGGACATGATGCGTAAAAATGTGGAGACCTTGGGTGATCTGTATACCCAGCTAAGTCACGCATAACGGAACGGGAAGCAGATTGTATGAAGGCACAACGCGGTGTGCCGGATCCTGCGATTCTTTCGAGGATTCAATCAGATAACCGTTCAGATGCATATGAGATCTTAACCCGCTTGTTAGGTCGGGTGAGCCGATGAGGTACATCTGAAGTAAACTGGCGAAGGCCGGAAGAGCTTGCATGTCCTCTACGGATGGAACAGGCCTGGTCTGCGGATGAGAATGGAAGATACCAATGAGCTTGGGCTCGGAGAATACGCACCGAATCCATTCGGCATCGTCCAGAGTAAAATGGTGCAGCGGGTCAGGTGCTACGTTACGAATGGGCTGAAACCGACTGATTCGTATACCGCCCGCTGCGGTTTCACCCAGCATAACCCCGCAGGCTTCTTGCGGCAGCGAAAGGAACATGTGCTTTGACATCTCTTGTTCTACGGAAGAAGGGATGTAGATGGCGTTTTGCTGCCCGTGAAGTGCTGCCATTTGTATTCACCCCTCTCTCTTTGGCTCCTGCTATGGCAGGAGTCCTTTTTCATTTTATTTTCTGTAATGCGGATTGTAAAATTTTAAAGGAAAAGGGTACAATAATAAAGAGAACATTTGGGAATCATGTTCTGGTGAACTGTAATAGAGCGTGATAAACACTTAGCATGTGCAGAAATTACGGTTTCAGTTTCAATGTGCTAATTATATAAAAGGGTGGCGGGTTATGAAACGAAACATATACATACTCCTTGGTGTTGTCTTGCTGGTTGGTGTTGCACTGGCCCAGAATGCGGGTGACGGCATTACAGCCGTCTTTAAGCAGGAAGAACCCATGCCTACAGAGACGGGGCCTCGTGCGGGTCTTCTGGCGCCCGCTTTTTCTCTGACAGCAATGGATGGGAAGACGTACAGTGTGGGTGGTGCCAAAGATAAGGCTACGTTTGTCAGTTTCTGGGCATCCTGGTGTGAGCCGTGTAAACAGGAAGCTCCTGAGCTGAACAAAATGGCTGCAAAATACAAGGATAAGCTTGACATGTATGGGGTTAATGTAACGTCATACGATAAACTCAAAGATGCCAAAGCTTTTGTGGATGAGTACCAACTGACATTCCCTATTCCTTTGGATGAAAAGGGGACTGTGTATGCTCAATACAATGGGGTGGCTTTTCCGACGAATGTTCTGATTGACTCCAGAGGCGTTATACAGGAGATTGTTCTGGGCATATTACCCGAGAAAGAGTTGGAGCGTAAGATAAAAAAGTTAATTGCAAATTAATTTTCATGTAAACAAAGAAGCCTTTGCATCCATGAATCATGGGTACAGAGGCTTCTTTTTATTTTCCGGGAAATAAGCATTATTAGTGGTTGCTTATCCCATGAGCAGGAATAGGGAGTGTGTCCGGCTCATCCTGCAATTTTTCTTGAAGCAAAGCATAGCGGAAACTGTGTACGAGAGCTTCCCAACTTGCTTCAATTACGTTCTCGGATACACCGACAGTGTTCCATGTATTTTCCGTATTTTTGGATTCGATCAATACACGAACTTTGGCAGCTGTAGCATCCTTCTCATCCAGAACACGCACTTTGTAGTCCGACAGATGCATATTGGCAAGCGAAGGGAAGTATTGCACCAGCGCTTTCCGAAGGGCGTTATCGAGTGCGTTAACCGGACCGTTGCCCTCAGCAGCGGTATAAGCGCTTGTTCCAGCGATATTCACTTTGACAAAAGCTTCAGAAACAACGGATTTGCCCGCCGTTTTCTCTACAAGCATTTTGAATGATTCAAACGTGAACAATTCTTTCATATCACCGTTCGCTTCACGAATTAACAATTCAAGCGAAGCATCTGCACCTTCGAACTGGTAACCCTGATGCTCCAGGTCTTTGATCTTCTCAATAATCTGACGTGAATTGGCACTGCTTGGATCGAACTCAAGCCCCAGTTCCTGTGCTTTGGATACAATGTTACTTTGTCCGGCAAGTTCAGAGACCAGCACACGTTGTTTGTTACCAACCAGTTCAGGCACGATGTGTTCATAGGTACGTGAATCCCGCAGGATGGCAGAGACGTGAATTCCACCTTTGTGAGCAAAAGCAGCATTGCCGACATAAGGCTGATTAATCGGCATATTCACATTGGCAATCTCGCTAACATAACGAGCCACGTTTGTAAGTTGTCTCATGGAATCTTCAGTAACACATTCATAGCCAAGTTTCAGTTGCAGGTTCGGGATAATGGATGCGAGATTGGCGTTACCGCAACGCTCTCCATAACCGTTCATCGTTCCTTGCACCTGACGGGCTCCGGCTTGTACAGCGCTGAGTGTGTTGGCCACAGCCAGTTCACAATCATTATGTGTATGGATGCCGAGATGGGCATGAGGCAGGCTTCTATGCAATGTGGATACGATCTCGTGTACCTCGTTAGGCATCGTCCCGCCGTTGGTATCACACATGACGAGCCAGTCCGCTCCTGCCTCGTGAGCCTTGGTCAAGACCGCTTGAGCATACTCCGGGTTATGTTTGAATCCGTCAAAGAAGTGTTCTGCATCAAAGATCACTTCCATTCCATTCTGTTTCAGATAGGCGATGGAATCATAGATCATGGACAAGTTTTCTTCCAATGTAGTTTGCAAAGCGGTATGCACATGGAAGTCCCATGATTTACCGACCAGGGTTGCAGCCTGAGCACCAGATTCGATCATGCGCTTCAGGTTGGCGTCTTCACTAGCAACGCTGCCTTTACGGCGGGTACTGCCAAAAGCAACAACCTTTGCGTTCAGGTTTAATTCCTTGACTCTTTTGAAAAACTCAATGTCCTTGGTATTGCTGCCGGGAATTCCGCCTTCAATATAATGTACACCCAGGTCATCAAGCTTCTTGGCAATTTTGAGTTTGTCGTCTGCCGATAAGCTGACACCCTCCCCTTGTGTGCCGTCACGTAAAGTCGTATCGAAGATGGAAATGGCCTTTGACATGAAGATCCTCCTTTGAAATAAAGCGCTCTTTTAAAAGTATGGATTGTAAGTTAGGAAAAGCTGTTAAGTACGTTAGTGGACGAATCCTTCGATTCGGCAACGCTACACTGTGTTAAACTGGGTGCGCTGATTTGTCCTAAAGTTGTCAATTTGTATAATTAATTATTATATCACCATTATAGCCAAATGCTACATCGAAATCGCAGTATCATGTAACAATTAACGGATTTTAGAGAAAAAAGAAGGATGTTAATCATAATCCGGATGTATGTTATAATCTATTATTGAGTTTTAATTGGAATATATGGAAGAAAAGGAGGGTTTATTTTGAGTTTTGTATGGGAAAATACGGTTATTGTCCTGGTCACTTTGATATTTTTTGTGAGTGTAGGCTGGTTGATTATTCGGTCTCTGATCAGATCTCGCAGAAAATAAATGTTCGTGACTGAATTAACATAACGGGTTTGATATACTATAGAAGAAAGAAATTTGTTTCATTAATTAGTGTGCAAGAAAGGGCGGGGGTTCTTGATGTCTTCAGACGGCAATCCTCCAGCGAATGTGGATCAATACTACCCTACAGCCGGACGGGTGATTCTGCATGTCGATATGAATGCTTTCTACTGCTCTGTACATGAAGCCGAGGAACCAGATTTATATAGAGGAAAAGCAACGGCCGTTGCGGGCAGCAGTGAACTGCGAAAGGGTGTAATTGTAACCTGCTCATATGCCGCTCGTAATCGAGGCATCTCAACAGGTATGGTTGTCCACCAAGCCTTGAAAAAGTGCCCTGATCTCATTGTGATTCGTCCTGATTTTCATTTATATCGTCAATATTCAAGAGCTTTCATGCAGATTGCGTATAGTTATACCCCTCAACTTGAGGCAACGTCCATTGATGAATGTTATCTTGATATTACAGGGTCAAGGCAATTCGGGAATCCAATGGAGATTGCGGAGAGCATTCAGCGTAGAATCAAGGATGAATTGGGGCTGCCATGTTCCATTGGCATTGCCCCCAATAAATTATTGGCAAAAATGGCTTCGGATCTGAAAAAACCGAACGGTATCTCCATTCTACGTATGAGGGACGTACCCCGGATTCTTTGGCACAGGCCATGTAACGAGATGTTTGGCATTGGCAAAAAAACGGCTGAAAAGCTGAAAAAACTGGGCATTGAAACGATTGGTCAATTGGCCAAGTCGGATGAGAACATGTTGACCGAACTATTCGGAATTAATGGAGCATGGCTCAAAAATTCTGCGAATGGCATTAACCATTCCGCAGTTCACGCGGAACGGGAAGCCAATAAATCCATTGGACATACAACCACTTTACCGGCGGATGTATCGGATATGAATGAGATTCATCGGGTATTCCTCAATATAAGTGACCAGGTAGCCAGAAGATTGCGCAAGCACGAAATGTTCAGCCAGGGTATTCAGATTACGATCCGCACACCGGATATGAAGACAATCACCCGATCACGTTTAATGGAAGTTCCTACGGAGGATGCAACGGTCATTTACCGTGAGGCCTGTAAACTATTTGAGAAGCATTGGGGTAGTGGCAAGCCTGTACGCATGCTGGGTGTGACACTTCAGAACCTGATTCCAAGAGAAGAATCCGCTGTGCAGATGGACTTGTTTGAATATGAGCAGAAGCCCAAGAAGGACAATCTGATTCGGATAATGGATCAGTTACGTGATAAATTTGGTGAGAATGCTGTTGTGACCGCCGGCATGCTTGGAGACGATCCTTCCGTGCTGCTTCGGAATCATAAAGTGCGCGGTACTTCCCTGCAAAAAGATAACTTGCAAAGTCTTGATTAAATAAGGGATAATAGAGACTTGTGGTTGCAAAATGATTTGTAATTATGCTTACTTTGGTTTAATATGTTTCTAGATAAAAACACTGTACGTTTTGAATTTTAGGAGGAGAGAATGTAAATGAGTAAATATACTTGGGTTGAAAAAGACACATGCATCGCATGTGGCGCTTGTGGAGCAACGGCTCCAGACATCTACGATTATGATGATGAAGGCTTGGCTGAAGTTATCTTTGACGGCGATGCTAACCATGGTGTCAAAGCTATTCCAGACGACTTGTTTGACGATATGCAGGATGCATGCGATGGCTGCCCTACAGATTCAATCAAAGTAGCGGATGAGCCTTTCAATAAAGAAGGCTAAGGTTTTCTCACTAAACATACAGCACTTTCTTTTGTCTTAACGACAAGGGAAGGTGCTTTTTTTGCATTCATTTAAATGTGATTATCCGACTATGGATCAAGGACGAACATTGTCGAACCCCCTTTTTTCCACCGGGTACTCAAGTCCTATGGATTCAACACCTGGTTATGCCGATATATAATGATATACGGAAAAAGGCGAAATAGTGGAGGATCGGATGCAAAATACTCATCTAAGAACATATGTTAAGAAACATCCCGACAATAAAATGGCTTGGTACTTGCTCGGAAAGGAGTATTTGGGCGAAGGACAGGAGGCCAAAGCCAACTATTGCTTTCAGCAAGCGGGCGAGGTTTATGAGGCATTTGAACGCAGTAAAGCTCCTGCGGACATCTGGGTCGACTATCAGGAGAAACTAGTGGAGATGTCTGAGCAAAAAGAGAAAAAACAACGTAGACGCAAAATGTGGCTTACGTTGTTCATGCTGCTTGTGCTGGCAGGTCTGCCACCTGCGGACGCTCCGGGTTTCAGTCGTGAAGCGACCGACGCACTGTCAGCAGCACTGGAATCCACAGATGACATCGCAGCGCCTGTAGAAGCGGATAAACAGGTTGGAACTGTATCCATTGCGCCAAGCAATGTGTTCACTGCTGCGGCATTTGGTGGAGGTAATCATGGTGAGGCTGCGCTCGCAGCTGCCTGGTCTGGGTCTGGTCCAAAAGTAGAGACCTCTGCTGTACTGGGTATGCAAACCTCGGATGACTGGTCTTTATGGAAGCGAAATATGCCTGTGAAATACATAGTACAAACCAATACAAGCGGGAAATTAACTGCACAGAGTTATGATGCCAAGCAATGTAACTGTGAACCTCCTGAAATTACACCGAAAATCAAAAAGATGTCCTTGGCGTGGACCGCCAAGCAGGAAGCAGCTGCATCATTATCAAGTGCAATCGTTGCCTATCGCAAAAAAAATGACGCTTGGCCCAAGAGTGTAACGCAAATGGCTCAGCCATTTCCGATCAATATTCTGGGAGAGACTGCGTCAGGGATGACCGAGATGTTTCCGAAGCTGTTAGCTTTGCATCAAGGAAAGGCACAGGAAGGAAAGAGCGACTCAAATGGTAAAGAGAACGGTTCGACGACTTCGAATTCGTCTCAAGGCAAAAATGCCGCTTTTGCAGATACGCTGGGAGGTCAGCCTTTTTTGCAGGAGCCGCTGGAGATTGTCATTGATAAGGATAAACATAAACTTGCATTAATCAGTGGGGATACGATTGTTCGGATGTATGATGTGGGACTTGGCGGTGATCGCACACCGGAGGGGTCATTTGTCATTACAGATAAAGTGGTCAATCCGAATGGACGCTCGAACGGGGAGTTCGGAAGCAGAGGTATGCAGCTCTCGAATACGAATTATGCCATCCATGGGACCAACGAGCCAGACAGTATCGGACTGGATGAGTCCCTTGGATGTGTGAGAATGCGTACGGGAGATGTAGAAGAGTTATTCGCTCTTGCTCCGCAAGGCACTCCGGTACGCATTGGAGAAGATGTACTGCCAGATCTGACGCTTGTTCCAGAAGCAAAGCAGCGTTATCAGCATACGCTTGTTCCAAAGCAGAATAATCCGAACAAAACGTATCACTGGCTGAATTGATCTGTTGATATGTAGAATCAGATGGATTCAGCCTGAATCATCTACATGTTGGCAATAATGATAAGAGCACCAATGATGATGATCAAGCCACCTACACTGGCTGCTGTCCATGCAATGGCTTTGCGATTCACTTCTTCTTTCTTTTGCTGTAATGCAGGTGGTTTACGTTTGGGAGCCATGAGTTATTCCTCCTTATTTGGAATAGAACTGGTGTAGAGTAACCATGCTCTCATTGTAAAGAATTCAACTCGTCATTACCAGTGGGCGGGTGGATTTCTTGTGAGCATTTTGTATTATTCGATTTGTGCTGTCTATGCGCAAACTACTTTCCTTTTTAATAAGAAACAGATAGACTTGTGTGTAGAGTGTTTTTTTACATATGAAAAGACGGACAACGGCTTTTTGGCGTACCGGACCAGAACGGAGTGAGTGATTTGTTATACAGAAGTCTTGCTAAACCTTTGTTGTTCAAAATGGACCCTGAACAGGCCCATCATCTGATTATTGGCGGCCTTAGTGGCGTGGGTAGCATCCGTCCGGTTCCTTCCGGACTGCGTGTGATGTACGGCGTTCGGGAAACGTTTGATCTGGCTGTTGACATGTTTGGGTGTCATTTCCCTACACCTGTTGGTCTGGCTGCGGGGCTGGACAAAAACGGGCAGGCCGTAACGGGCTTTTCTTCCATCGGATTTGGATTCATGGAAGTGGGAACCGTGACACCACTTGCACAACCAGGTAACGATCAACCACGGCTGTTCCGTTTGCCTCCAGATGAGGCGTTGGTGAACCGAATGGGCTTCAACAATCTTGGTGCGGAAGCCATGGCAGGTGAATTGGCACGTCTACAGAATCGGCGTATTCCAGTGGCTGTTAACATCGGCAAAAATAAGGCAACGTCTAATGAGGAAGCTCACTTGGACTATTCGAAGTGCATTCAGGCACTATACGATTATGCTGATCTGTTCGTGGTTAATATCAGTTCACCAAATACACCGGATTTGCGTAATCTGCAACATGGGAATGAATTGAAGGAACTGCTCGCTGCGGTTATGAACGAGATGAACGTGCAGCATGCACGAGCGGGCGGAGCGACCAAATCCGTTCTGGTGAAGATCGCACCGGATGTGAATGATCAGGAACTTGAATATATGGTTCGAACCATTGCAGACAGCGGTGTTGCTGGCATTATTGCTACGAACACAACCATCAGTCGTACAGGACTTTCCCACCAACATGCAAAAGAGACTGGCGGTCTGAGCGGTAAACCTCTACGTGACCGTTCAACGGAGATTATTCGCCAGATCTATCGCCAGACCGAAGGCAAACTTCCGATTATCGGTTCAGGTGGCATTTTCACAAGTGAGGATGCATACGAGAAAATTAAAGCCGGAGCAAGCTTGGTCGAAATATATACAGCATTGATCTATGAAGGACCTGAGGTGAATCGGCGCATTCATGCTGGACTGCGTGAGTTGCTGCGCAAGGACGGTTATCGTCATATCTCTGAAGCGGTTGGTGCGGAGCATCGTTAAGAAGGAATGTGAATCCCCGGAATGAAAATATAGAAGCATGGGAAGAGCGTAAAATGGTTCGGGACTCTTCCCCCCACCAAACATCATGTATAATGGAATAGAACAGGGGACGCTATAGAGACAGGAGGCATAAGCATGGACGGTAGAGACTGGGGTACATTTTTACTTCCTTATGAACAAGCGGTAGAGGAATTGAAAGTCAAGTTTAAGACAATGCGAGCGGAACTGAAGAAACGGGAAGAGTATGCCCCGATTGAATTCGTTACCGGTCGTGTCAAAAAAATATCCAGTATTCTGGAGAAATCCAGACGACTGAATGTGTCGCTTGATGACGTGGAAACAGGCATTGAGGATATTGCAGGTATCCGCATTATGTGCCAGTTCGTGGATGATATCCGCCGGGTTGCCGAGTATATTCGAGGCCGTAAGGATCTCACGGTGCTCATTGAGAAAGATTACATTACGAATTTCAAAGAGAGCGGCTATCGTAGCTTTCATATGATTATTGAGTATCCCGTTCAGACGGCTCTCGGACAAAAGAAAGTTTTGGCCGAGATACAGATCCGGACACTTGCCATGAATTTCTGGGCTACCATTGAACATTCGCTGAGTTACAAGTTTCGGGAAGGGTTACCTGATGAGATGAGAACCAGGCTGAAAAAAACGGCTGAGGCCGCGTTTATACTGGACAACGAGATGTCTGCAATTCGTCTACAGATTTTGGAGGCGCAGAAGGCGTTTGAGGATGATTCCAATATCGTGTCAAGAACATTGAATATCATTCATCAATTATACTTCTACCACCTTGTCAGTGAAGCAATTGAAGCACAGAAGCGATTTAACGATTACTGGGAACGTCATGATATGGAAGGACTCAAAGACTTGCTGGATGACGTGAAGAAACTTCTGAACAACGCCAGAAAGGGCGAAAACCCGGATGAGCATCTATGAGCCACTGTACGTTGACTACTTAATCTACTTCAATCGGGATCAGGATTATTTCGAGTGCCATGAGGTGCTGGAAGAATTGTGGCTTGAACGTAGTCGGGATTCGCTCTATAAAGGGTTGTTACAAATTGCAGTTGGTTTATACCACTTCAGGAATGGCAATCTCCGCGGAGGAAAGATGATGTTACAGAGCTCACTTGATCTTCTGGAACCTTATCCTGCTACGATTCTGGGCATTGACCTTGGGGCTTTGGTACGGGATGTACAGGAAATCGTGAAGCAACTGTCCCAATCAGATGTTCAGTCTGTGACTTACAGGGATTTGTCCATACGAATTGTTGATGAGGTCTTAGAACAAGAGATATCTAGAAGATCGCTTGAGCTAAAACCTAATATTCCGCAGCGCCGGAGTCCTACCAGAGGGCGAATATACGAAGAGAAGATGAAGGCGATGGATCAGAGTAACAGTTGAACCGTAATCAGCATTAACATTCAAATGAGCATCCCATGGATATGAAGTTCCATGGTTATGAAACACCCCGACGATTCCTGTAAAGGGAACGATCGGGGTGTTTTTAAATGTTGCGTTATATTCAGATGATTGCAAGTGGCACAGCCTGTCCTTCAACAGAACGTTTCTGGTGATACAAGTGCCTGATTGTAGATACTTGTGAAAACGGAACTATCAGTTAGCTTGCCGAAGGAGCGGCGCTGCCTTTATATTTTTGGAAAAATTGTTTGTAATCATCCAGCGTGTAGCCCTGGTCACTGCCATTCTCTTGCAGTCCGCCAACCATACGGTCTTTCTCGACACCAGCCTCATAATAGACGAGTGTAGGTGTGAACTCGATATTGTAATCGGTCCATCCTGCTTCGAATTCACGCAGATTGAACTGTGGAAGCTCAATACCTTCACTGTCAACGAGTGGCATCAACTGAGGTGTTGTGGCACGGCAGTGCGAGCAGTCGGAAGCAAAGAAATAAACAAAAAAGCTGTCTTTGTTATCGATTTTGGCTTTGAGATCAGTGGGTACAATAATTTGTTGATAGTTGGGATCACTCAGTAGCTCCCTTGTAGCTGGATTAAGCTTGGAAGCAGCAATGCCATAAGCATTTTCCACTGAATCCATCTGTTTCTTGGATTGCTGGTCTACGACAACCAGTGCTGCAATCATAATGATTAAAATACCCAGGAAAATAAGGATCGCAGCACTTTTCTTTTTCTTCTTGGATTTCATTGGACATCCCCCATCGATCATATCGAAATATAGTTTGGGCAAAAATAAAGGTTGGGATAATATGCATAAACACCCGAATTTTTGCTCAGGAATCAATCTACTTGCCATTATACTACATTACACGCTGTAGTGGAATAGATACGATATGATAGGAAAGCAAAGCCTGGATATGATAAAATAAAACGATATTGCAATCTTACCAAGACAGGATGAGTGGGAATATGGGTGTAAAGTTACCTTTGATATTTGCTGAGCGAATGAAAAGTTTGCTGGGTGATGAGTTTGAACAATTTATGAAATCTTATGAACAGTCGCCCCATGCGGGACTGAGAGTGAATACGCTAAAAATATCGATGGAACAATTCGATGATATTGCTCCGTTTGATCTAAGACCTATTCCTTGGTGTGAGACAGGGTTCTATGTACCTCATGGTGTTAAACCGGGGCTGCACCCTTATTATCATGCAGGCCTGTATTATATACAGGAACCAAGTGCAATGGCTCCAGTTGAATTATTGCAGGTTGAGCCTGGAGATCGTGTGCTTGATCTGTGTGCTGCTCCGGGAGGGAAAACAACACAGATTGCTGCAAAGCTGCAAGGCAAGGGTGTACTTGTGACGAACGATATCCATGCTGAACGCACGAAAGCGCTAGCCAAGAACGTGGAATTGTACGGGGTGCGTAACGCGGTTGTTTTGAATGAGTCACCAGAGCGGATCGCGAATGCATTTCCTCATTATTTTGACAAAGTATTAATTGATGCGCCTTGCTCAGGTGAAGGCATGTTCCGCAAGGATGAAGACATGGTGAAATCGTGGGAACATCATTCGGTGGAAAAATGTGTGCTCATGCAGCGGGATATCTTGGAGACTGCGGCACGATTGCTGGCCCCGGGAGGAACCATCGTATATTCGACATGTACCTTTGCGCCGGAGGAAAATGAAGCGATGATTGCGGAGTTCCTGAATGTAAACCGTGATTTCGTAGTAATGGACATTCCTGAAGAGACAGGGTTCGCAACAGGACGTCCGGAATGGGTACGTCAGATGATGCCGGAGAAGGCAGAAGAGACAAAAGATGTGTTGGATCTAACGCGTGGTACGGCAAGATTGTGGCCTCACCTTTTGGAAGGAGAGGGACATTATGTCGCTGTATTGCAGCATCGTGCAGGGCAAGGATTACAAACAGATCAACCTGGAGTAGTTAAAGAAGGAGCAATGGAGTATGGACAGGTCGTGGATGTGTCCAGGATTGAAGTAGAGGGGAACAAGGATCACTCTATTGCTGCTTCTTCAATTGCTATGACCAAGGCTGATCGAAAAAAGGAACGTTTATTGCGAATCGAATCCCGAGAGTCCCATGACAGACAGGCTGGCGGCGGCAAGAATTCGGGTAAACAGGGCAAAAAAGGTAAAGATCACGGTGGACGTAAATCGGAACGGGGTCAGGGACGCGGAGCTGATCCGGCAAGTATTGATCCGGTTGCGATCTACAGTCAGTTTATGAAAGAACAATTGGAGATTGAGTTAACTGGAGAGACGGTATGTTATGGAGATCGGGTGTATCAATCATCGGTTGGTGCAGCTCGGTTGGAGGGACTGAAAGTCATTCGTCCAGGCTGGTTTATGGGAACGATCAAGAATGGACGATTTGTTCCGTCCCATCCGCTTGCCTGTGCTCTGAATGCATTTGAAGCACGGCGAAGCGTAAATCTGTCATCCGCTGATGGCGAAGCCGTGAGATACCTCAAGGGTGAAACGTTAAATATTGAAGAAGAACGAGTGGTGCTCAAGGCGGATACGGTTGCCAAAGGGTACGTTCTTGTATGTGTAGATGGTTATGCCGCTGGCTGGGGAAAATGGCTGGATGGTGTACTGAAGAATGAATATCCGGCAGGGTGGAGGTGGACATCGGTATGAGTGGAAAAGGGAAACAAACGCTGCGTCTGGACAAAATATTAAGCCATATGGGTGTGGGAACACGAAGTGAACTCAAAAGGATGGTGAAACAAGGCAGAATCCATGTGGACGGCAAAGCGGTGAAAGACAGCGGTGTACAGGTGAATCCCGAGGTCAACGTCATTGAAGCCGATGGCGAGCGGATTATGTATCGGGAGATGATCTATCTGATGCTGCATAAACCTCCGGGTGTTGTGTCTGCTACCGAGGACAACAGAGATAAGACGGTACTGGATCTGCTGCGCAAAGAGGATCGGGTGTTCAATCCTTTTCCTGTGGGACGACTGGATAAGGATACGGAGGGACTGCTCATTCTTACGAATGACGGTCCACTTGCCCATGATCTGTTATCTCCACGCAAGCATGTGCCCAAAACCTATGAAGCCCGTGTTCTGGGAAACGTGGATGAAGCGGATGTGCAACGTTTCAATGCGGGCATTCAATTGGATGACGGATACGAGACATTGCCTGCTGAGCTGACTATACTTGGCCGGGAAGAGACCGAAGAAGGCACGATCTCGTCGATCTCGCTTATTATTCACGAAGGGAAATTTCATCAGGTGAAACGTATGTTTCAGGCGGTAGGCAAGCGAGTGATCTATCTGAAACGCGTTGCCATGGGTGAGCTTGAATTAGCTTCCGATCTTGCGATCGGAAGCTATCGTGAACTAACCGCAGATGAGTTGAACCTTCTGCGGAAGTAAGAGCTCCCGTCCTTCGCGAAGCGGAGCAGGGAGTCGTGGAGGGAGGCGAAGCCCCGATACGAACGCCGAAGGCGAGAAGGCTCCCGTTCTTCACGAAGCGGAGCAGGGAGCCGTGGAGGGAGGCGAAGCCCCGGTACTAACCGCCGAAGGCGAGAAAGCTCCCGTTCTTCACGAAGTGAAGCAGGGAGCCGGGCAGAAAGCGAAGCCCTGCCCGAAATGGTCCCGGTTAAGCTTGGGCGGGATCGCCGCTGAAAAGCGGTGTTCCCGGCAACAAGCGTTCCTACGCCAACCGTTACATAGCAAGCCCCGACCTACCACCGATGAGCAAGACGGGAGTCCAGAGGGCAGAGCTCTCTGGGGCCCTCCCTCGGAAGGGAGGGTTTGGGTGGGTGCGATTACTACAGAGATGAGGATGAAGCCAGATGACTTATAAATTAATTGCACTTGATGTAGATGGAACATTGCTGAATGATCATCATGAACTTACCGAATGGACTCAGGAGACCTTGATCCAAGCTTCCCGTCAGGGAGCAGAGATTGTCCTGTGTTCAGGTAGAGGTCCTGCCAACACGATTCCTTTTATGGAGCAGATGGGACTGGATGGATATGTGATTACACATAATGGTGCTGTAACTGCACAGGTAGATACTCGTGAGGTGGTTCATCACTTTGCATTAGATGGACAGGGACTGGAGCCGATCATATCCTACTGTCGAACCAATGGAGTACATTTTGACATCAATACGGCATTTGGTCTGTATGTGGATCAACCAGAAGGTCTCGGGTTGCAGGTGCGTGAGATGTATTACAACTTTATGGCAGAGCCAATGAAGTTACCCAAGTGGGTTGACATGACAGAACCGCTGGCGAAGTTCACTGCATTTGGACCAATTGAACAGATGGATGCCGTGCTTCAGGAGTGGTCTACCTGGAATCTGCCTTATTATATGACACGCAGTGGTGATTTTTTTATTGACCTGATGCATCCCGAAGCGTCCAAAGGCGCTGCACTTAAAAGACTTGCCGAATCCAAAGGAATCATGCCTTCGGAGATTATGGCGATTGGCAACTACTTCAATGATATTACGATGCTGACTTTTGCGGGCAAAGGCATTGCCATGGATAACTCACCGGACGAGGTGAAAGCTGCTGCGGACGAGGTTACACTCTCCAATAATGAGCAGGGTGTGGCACACGCAATGCAAAAATATGTGTTATCCGTCTAACCTTACATCTTATATCTGAAATGCGCGCTTTCCTCATAATCTACCGTCCTTAGGGACATCCTAAGAGAATAACGTTAGGAATGGAGGAGGACACGTGATGAAATATGATGTGGAATTGGTTGCCGACCTGCGGACATCAGGTGGAGAAGTACAGGACGTGATGGTCAATGGTCAATATGCAGGCTCACTGTTCCTTGTGTTCAGAGAAGGAGATCGTTTATCTGGTAGTCTACAGATCGAGCAGGAGTCTCTGCCAGATGATACAGAGCAACGTATCGTGGAAAAAGTGCATGCCTATGTCCAATCTCTTGCAGATGCGTTGGAAGCTGCGTATTATGAAGTGCTGGTTAGTTGTGGCTCATTACATTCGGTGTTGCATAAGCCTGAGTCAGAGACAATGTGGCCGTCTGAAGAGATGAATCATGACGAAGGCAGCTATGACGATATAGACAGCAGTGGAAGTAAGGTAATACCTGTGTCACAAACCGAATCGTTTACATATGAAGATCGGGATCAGGTTCTGGAGATGGAAATGGTAAGCGCAGGACGCAGCATATCGACGTATATATTCAATGATGTCGAAGGGCAGGAACTTGCAGAAGCTTCCTTAAAACAATATGGCGCTGATGTACAAGGTGAAATACACTGGTATGACGAGCCGGAAGAGAATCAATTGGAAGCTGCGGCAGAGTTGCTGGTCAGAGAGCTGGATGAAGATATCATCGATACGATTACAATCCGCATGTGGCATCAGGGCAACGAACTCGAAACGCTAGAGTGGGTACATCGCGATTTCTCCGAGGAATTTGAGGATACCGATGAATCGGATCTGGATGAGTTGGAAGCTGCTGAAGAAACATGTTATGTCATGCTAAAGCGTAAGGATCGGGAGTTCCGGGTATATGAGCTGTTTCTTCAGGAGCGAGGTGGATTGCCTGTGGGAACAGCAACTATAGACACTTCTCATTCGGATCTTACGGGATACATTGATTACGAGGTTACTGGTACCAGCATGCAACGAAAGAATCTGGTCGAAGTGTTGATGCAGGAGTTGGACAAGGAAATGAAGTTTGACACCTTGCACCTGACGATGTTGTATCGAAATCAGATTATTGATGAAGCCAGAATAGATGGGTAAAGGGCAACCGCCTTTTACCTTTTTTTTTGTTCTCATTTTGACGAAAAATCCATTTCCCGGTATAGTACCATTAGTTTAAAAGAGATCAGGAAGCGGAGGAGAACAATGATGCACTCATTCAGGATCAATAGCGAATATATTAACGATGGTTTTCAAGCGGTTCAGGCGAATCCTGAAGATAGGGAGGATGTGATGTCGCTTCTGGTGGAGACAGCCGAATGGTTACAGAGTCAAGGTTCTTCCCAATGGAACGCTTTGCTTAAAGGTGAAGATTCACATGATACGGCAGGGGCGATTCGCCGTGGGGATGTGTTTGTATTTAAAAAGGGGGCGGACGTAGCGGGGATGGTCATTCTTTTGGTTCAGCCAAGTCCTTGGGATATTCATCTTTGGGGTTCAAAAGCTTATGCCGAAGATGGCGCAATTTATCTGCATCGGCTAGCGATTCGAAGAAAATATGCTCAGAGCGGTCTGGGACGGTCCATTTTGCAATGGTCCAGCAGCGGGATACATTTTGAAGGCAAACATACTGTTCGGTTAGATTGCGGAGCGGGCAATGCTACGTTGAACGCCTTTTACGCGCGGAACGGGTATACTTTTTTGGGAGAGACCGATGGTTACAGTACATATGAGAAGCCCGTGCAGCCACTGAGCTGAGAATTCGGACTGTCCAATGGAAAGATTGACGACAATCGCGAGGAGTTGACTGCTGGTTTAAAGATTTTGCTTCTGAGTGGCACGTTTCATGAATATGTTGTATATACGAGTTGGTGAAAAAAAGCTTAGTCAGTTTTGCTTTGAATGAGCGGTTTAAATAGCCAAAAGTTTGCAGTATCTTTCGTAATATAGATGTTCCGGCTTCGCTATGTCATAATGGATACTATAGCCGTATCCAGATATAAATGGATCATGAATGAAGATGCATTGAAAGAACGTAAGTTAAAAAGGGGGAAACTAACGGTGAAATTGCTGCAGGCGCTTTTCTTTCCTCCGGAGCAGCCCGGAGGTGTATCCTCTATGATTCCGTATATGCAAGAGAGATTTACAGCCCCGAGGTGGGAAATGGATCTGTTCTCGTTGCCAAAGCGAATTCGCAACAAGGGCAGAGAGGAAGTTCATTTCGAAACGTTTGACTGGACGGAATATCAGGATAGTCCTGTTGTCCAAAAATATATTCAAACCTATCGTGATTATCTTTGGTGGACCAAACTGCGTATTCAGAAGCCTTATGATCTGATCCATGCCCACCACCCAATTGCAGGACTTGCGATGAGAACGGTTTTCCCGGATACACCCCTCATTCAGACGATTCACTCCAGTTATGAACGAGAATTAATACTTAATGGACGCATTGAAACGGATGGACCGGAGCATCGATTCCTGCTTGCGATATATGGTGAGCTGGAACACCAGGCAGAGCGTCTCTTAACGGTGTCGGATTCGTTCCGTCGTTATCTGGCGCCCTACGTGAAGGAACCTGATGTCATCGGTGTGATTCCCAATGGATTTGATGAGAAGCGGTTTAAGCCGATTCCTCATGATAATGCGATACCACAACTGGTCACGGTATGTCGGCTTGTTCCGGCGAAAGGGTTGGATATTCTTTTCAAAGCCTGTGCGGAACTGAAGGGCCGAGGTCATGATTATGTGTTACATATTATTGGAGATGGACCGATTCGTCCTGATCTGGAAGAATTGGCACAGCGATTGGGGATCTATAATGAGACCATCTTTTATGGTTACACACTGCACCCTGAGGAATTCATGCCATTCTTTGATATTTTTGTACTTCCTTCACGGGCAGAAGCATTTGGTTCCGTCTTCGCTGAAGCGGCGCTGAGTTGTCTTGCCCTTGTGGGTACGGATGTAGGTGGTATACCGGAACAGATCGAGAACGGTAGCAATGGGTTGCTTGTACCGGCAGAAGATCCTTCTGCATTGGCTGAAGCGCTTGAAAAGGTGATGCTGGACCCGGCTTATCGTTATGAACTTGCCCGTTCAGCGTGTGAAAAAGCCAAAACACATTACTCGCTCGGCAGATCGGTCAATGAGTTGAAGAAGATGTATTTACAGTTTCCCAGCAAGGCCTAAAAGAGAGAGCAAAAAGTGCGAGCCGCTGTGCTAAACAGCGGCTTTTTTTTCATGCAAAAGGAAGGCGCATGAGTGATGAATTATGGTATGAAGCAAACGGATGCTCATATTCATGAAGTACATCACCATTTATATATTTTTGCGTCCACGGAAGGCACCCCAGCGGTTTAATACCAATTTGGCTGCCCAGAACAGTGCCAAACTTCCGAAGATAGGATAAAGGATGGATAGTAGAGAACTGAATCCAAACTGACTGAGTGAGTAACACAGCAGCATAATGGTTAATGTAATGAAACGGGGATGAATGCGTATATGTTGTCTGAGTTGCAAGGTCATGCCGTAGATATCGGCAACAAATGTACTGAATATTTCCATGAAAATAAGGGATACATATACAGATTGTACTGCCCATCCAAGTTGAAAGGCAATGCTGCCCATCGGAATTTCGAATTGGATGATGCCGGGCATCTGTGCTGACATGGCAAAATGAGCTGCCATCAGCATGAAACCTACGCCAATTCCACCCAATACTCCGCCCCACTTCAGCACATTCCGACTGCGAATCTGGTTGCCAACGGGCACAAGAACAGCTTGAGCTAACGCCAGATTGAACGAACTATACAACAATGGAGACAGCCATACTTGAATAGGGTTTGAGTCTGTCGTCAATGTGATGAATCGGGAAGCTCCTGGATGATGGATGGTACTAGTGATCATGAGCAGAGATAACAGCAGCATCATGGGCACGACGATGCTATTCATTTGAAGGATAGCCTGGATGCCCCGACCGAGAAGCAGATATGTCCCTACAAGTGTGACGATCAGACCGGTCTGATAATGCAAACCTAGATGTTCGACAAAGACGGAACCTGCTCCGGCAAGCATGACGCTGTTCACGCCAATGAGAATGAGAAGGGTCACCCAGGTGATCCATTTGCCCGCCTTGGGCCCGAATAAATGTTTGTTCAGGTCCTCATAAGAGCGGGACCCGGTATCGTGAGCGATCAGCATCATTTTGGTACCTAACCAGACAAAGAGCATGGTGGATAAGCCTATGGTGATGGTGGCCCATTTGCCATACTGGGTAAAAAACTGCAAAATTTCCTGCCCTGTAGCGAAGCCGGCTCCGACAACCGTTCCGATGTATGTAAATGCGATCTGCAGCACCCGAAATGCCTGTTTCATGTGTTTCCCCTCTCAGGCCCCTGTATAGTTTGGACATGCGGGTACCATGGTACAAGGTATGCTTGACCCACGAAAGTCATGACAATCGATAATGAGCTTTGGCTTGAATTGCTTCTCAAGGACAGCGCCCAGGCAATTTCGCTTGAACTTATAGATAGATATATGATACTTTTACCTCATAGGATAGGCTTGGGAGGTCAAATCATGGAATTATTGAAACAACGAATTTTACAAGAAGGTGTGGTTATCTCGGATCAAGTATTAAAGCTGGATGGTCTGTTGAACCACCAGATTGATCCTGCATTAACGATGGAGATGGGACGTGAGTTTGCTGCCCGTTTTCGTGAAAGTGGAGTAACTCGGGTAATCACGGTAGAATCCTCAGGGATTCCGGTTGCGTTTGCCGCAGCCTATGAACTTGGGGTGCCCCTTGTATTCGCCCGTCGTAAAAAAACACTTCTGGCTGATCCTGATGCTTACTGTGAACGTGTACCGTCCTTTACCAAAGGAATTGTAACTGACATTATGGTATCCCGCGAGTTCATTCATGAGAATGACCGCATTTTGTTCATTGATGATATTATTGCCAATGGAGATGCGGCTCGTGGCGTCATCAAAATTATTGAGCGTTCTGGCGCGGAACTCGTCGGATTCGGCGTTGTGGTCGAGAAAAGTTTCCAGGCAGGGGCACGCACGATTCGTGAACAGGGTATTCCGGTGGAAGCCTTGGTACGCATTCGTTCCCTGAACGATGGAACAGTACAATTTGACGATAACGAAATGTGACATTTTAAAGGAATAGGGCCTATTTTTTGAACTATGCCTTTGCATGACCGCCGATTTCATTTATAATGGGGTTATGTTAGGGAGAGGAGGCAACACCATGGGGAACCAACCGGCAACAGAACAATTTTTTAATGATAAGCTGGCGGAATCGAAAGTTCATTTTGAACGTGCCCTAGATTGTAAACATACGGAATTCGATGACCTTTATCCCTATATGATTGAACATCCTCAATTTTTCTGGTACAAACGCTATGTTGCCTGGTCAGAATTACTGACGATTGTAGGCTTGTGCGAAGAGTTGTCCTTCTCTTGGAAAGAACAATTTACACCGCATCAAGTGGAGTACCTTGAAGAACGTGTGATGTCCGCCAAAGTGCTTGATTTTTGGTTCGAGAAGAACGACAGCAAAGAGCACGCGCAGCGGTAACTTTCAGTCGGGACATAATTTCGAATGACATGACAGTCTAATACAGTCACGTGAGACCTAAATGACATTTCATTTAGGTCTCTTTTTGTAAATAAATTTGGAATATAGGAGCCATGCGAATGATTAGTGATACAGAATTGGACGCCCTGCGTCTGTCAGGTGAGAAAGTTAGAGTAGTACGGGACGAGCTGGAATCGAACGATGTAACCGGGATTGTTGTTGCCTGGGATGGCGAGCAGGTACTTATCCGACGTCAGAATCGACGTGTAGTTAAGCTGGATCGCAGTTACAAATATCAGCTGTTCAGCGAGCCGCGCCAGAGTCCACTTAGTGAGTAATAGCTTATGATTATGGCAGAGCCATGAGCGTTTAAATGTTTGGAATTACCATGATATCTTGGCATAATTGGCTCACTCGGGAGAGAAGATAGGTACAGTGAGGAAGATCTGTAACTATAAGCCGAGAGGGTGTGCTACAAGCCATGACATTGATGAATGATAAAGTTCATGCCTACAAGGATCAGATTGGAGCATTAAGCGATGTACTGCCAGGTGTGGTGAAGTCGTATCATGAGTTTACCGGAGAATGTTTCCAACCTGGCGTGATTGATGCCAAGACAAAACAGCTAATTGCGCTTGGGATTGGATTATTCGCCAACAATGAGGTATGTACCTTCTACCATGTAGAAGAAGCCCGTGCCAAGGGAGCAACAGATCAGGAGATTATGGAGACCGTTGCGGTGGCCGGAGCTGTTGGAGGAGGACATGCCCTCTCTCAGGGTGCGATGCGAGTGCAGAAGGCGCTGAATTAGTAAGCGATGCAACATACATTTTTCTAAGTACAAAAAAGGCATCCGGTTAATAACCGATGCCTTTTTGTATGTGAATTACATTTTACCTAACATTTTATCATACATAAACTGTCCAGTTACCCGACGTGCTGTTACGTAACGATCATTGAAGTATGGATTCGATAACTTCGTGATGCTTACACCTTTACTGCTGGAGGCATGAGCGAATTGTCCGCCGCCGATATATACACCTGTATGTGAAATGCCTTTGCCTGTTGTATTAAAGAACACCAGATCACCTGTCCGAACATTGCTCTTGGATACTGGCGTACCTGCTTTGGCTTGCTGCTGAGAAGTACGTGGCAATTCAATGCTGTATTTGTTGAAAAGATATCTCATAAAACCAGAACAGTCGAAGCCGGCTACAGTCGTGCCACCCCATTTGTAAGGAATACCTGTCATGTTGTTCACTACGGAGTTGATACTGCTTGCCTCTGTGCTTGTTGCCCCGGATGTAAATAATACAGCTGCTCCAAAAATGGAGATAATCAGTTTTTTCAAAATCAATGTTCTCCCTTCGATGCCTACGGAGTTAGCTAAGGGTTCGGTAGAAGGTTCCCTATATTTCCTATGTATAAGAATAATTCACCCAAATTGGTTCCCCCGTTTTCAAACATGAAACTCGGCAATGAATAATTAAGTTTTTGTAACTATTTGAAACTATATTGCATAAATGCGTAATTGTCAAACCCATTTAAAACCCTTCGTAATACCTCAATGTTAGCGGAATTAAGGTTTTTATATGAAAGAAGGGATCAAGTTTGGGTACCATTCATGACAAAAACGTCATTATTGGTTCGTTTAAGACGAATTTGGATAAATAAATAGGTTTGTCATGAGTTAAAAGAACTATCCCGTTATGTAGAATTAGAGAGATTATATTCATTAAGTTGCATATATTGACAAAAATCGATTTTTTGCATATTATCTGATTATCCAATCCACATATTGGATTAAAATTGATTTTATTATGCGATAATTACGCGTTTCATAAGTAAAGTAGAAGTGGAAGATTTATAAAAACGAACATAGGAGAGTGTTACATTTGAAAGCAAAGAAAATAATTACTTTTGTCCTGGCATGTACGATGGTGTTCTCAGCAGTTGGAATGGCAGTTCTCCCTGTAGGGACGGTATCTGCTGCGGATGCTTCAGGTACTACAGCGAGTATTTCTGATATTTTGAAGAACCAGCTCCCGGATGGAGGTTGGAGAAAAGATTATAAACAGACAAGTGGAGAGTGGGCGAAGTCCACGATAGACAACAAGGCTACATACTCAGAAATTAGAAGATTGGCGAAGGAATTTAAAAAGACGAATGATCCCCGATACTCCACAGCTGCAATCAAAGGGATTAACTTTTTGATCAACATGCAGTATTCAAACGGCGGATGGCCACAAGTTTACCAAAGCTCCGGATATCACAAGCATATCACTTACAATGATGATGCCATGATTAACGTAATGATCATGCTGGATGAAGTAGCAGCACGCAAAGGTGATTTCTCGTTTATAGACAGCACACTTGCTAACCGTAGTAAAAATTCAGTTGCCAAAGGTGTGGAGGCGATTTTGAATACACAGGTCGTTTCAGGTGGTAAGCTGACAGCTTGGGGACAACAACATGATTCCAGTTCCCTTAAACCAGCGAGCGCAAGAATCTACGAAGTGCCATCGCTGACAGCTGGAGAGAGTGTAACGATTGTTAAATTTCTGAAAACCAGATCTGCTAACGCTAAAATTACCGCATCCATTAAAGGAGCGGAGGCTTGGTTTAACAAGGTGAAAATTACGGGGTACAAATATGAAAGAGCTAATGGAGATAGTAAAATTATCGCTGATTCCAAAGCTGCACCAATTTGGGCACGCTTCTATGAGATAGGAACAGATAAACCAATCTTTATTGGTCGTGACGGGGTAGTTAAATACAAATTAAGTGATATTGATAAAGAAAGAAGAGGCGGGTATGCATGGTATGGCAACTGGCCTTCCAAGCTGTAAATTGTAGTATGCTTCCGTTTTAATGAACCAAACTCTTAGTAGTTAAAGGTAAAGCCTGAATCGACATGGACGTCTGGTTCGGGCTTTATTGTTATTATTTTCAGTGTTGACATGATAGATTCCACATGATATATTACTTCTTGTCGCCGATATTGATCACGGAGATACAATATGCGGTCGTGGCGGAATTGGCAGACGCGCACGGTTCAGGTCCGTGTGGGCTAACCCCCGTGGAGGTTCGAGTCCTCTCGACCGCATCTAATAAAAAGACTCCTTAAGCGTTAGCTTAAGGAGTCTTTTTTTGCATTTTTTGATATAACACTAGATTTAGTATCCAACAGGTTAGTGTTTAGCTGCACGTACAGCAAATGTCTTCCATCAGCCATACGGAACGTTTATTGTGCTGCGGTAACATTAACGCTGTCAATATTTGGTCCTTCCGATCCAGTGGTAACCACTTTCAATGTATTGGTCCCCGTGTTCATGGGGACCTGTATTGTTTTTTCAACCCAAGTGGACCAGCTTCCCGTTGCCGGAAAGGGGTCGTTGCTAATGACTTTGGTTCCGTTCACAAAAATGTCGAGGTTACGGGTTCCGCTTTCCAGCGCATAACGAAACTTTACGTTTTTAGTACCTGTAATTGTGTTATTAATACCGTTCCATTGAATGGCTGAACCAGTCATCGCATTGAAGTTAACATACCCGGAGCCAGTGTAACCAGGGTAGATCGTTTCAATGGTAGCATCCGTAAGAGTTGTTCCGGTCTCGGCTTCATAAGTAGTGCCGCTGCCTGTATTTCCGCCGTTATTCCCGCCAGTAATGTTGGCAACAAACGTTGTTACGCTCTGAGCCGGGAGCTGTGCCGAGAAGGCCCCATTGGATACGTTAAGCGAGGCCCCGCTTGCCAGGTTACGACTGCTGTCCGTAACCCAAGAAGACACCGTGGAGGCATTACCATTCTGCAGAACGAATTTTTGGCTTGTTGCCGAAGTTCCACGGTTAATTGCTACGACAACGACCTTGTTATCCCCTTTGTAGGCAGAAACAAATGTGTTTGTATCCGGATTTTTCGTTGCATCGACCCGCAGGTAGCCAGGACGTACAAATTTGGAGAAATGGGCCATATTATATCCGCGTTTGCTTATGGTACCGTCTTCTTTCATCGGACCATACTGTCTGCGGATGTACCACCACACATAGGCCTGGAAATCACCTTCCACCATGGCATTGTGCATGTGATAGGAAACGTCTAATGCTTCAGGCCAGCGGTCTGCTGAGTTGTTGTCACTGTTCGGAACATACACCTCAGTCATCCACAGTTCTTTGCCGGCTCCTTTTTGCTTAAAGAGAGGGTAGGCAAAATTGGAAATCTGGGTTCCATACGTATGTGCTCCCAGAATGTCCATGTTGGCAAGTGCCTGCGGATCATTCAGGATGGGGTCGGATATGTTCTTTAAGTACTGGAAGGATTCAGGCGCCATGACTTTGGTACCTTGAATGGACCCGGCATTTTCTTTCATGAAACGAAGAATTTCTTGTGGAGTCCACCAGGTCCAGTCATGAGCATAATCCGGTTCATTTTGCACAGAAATGGCATACAGATCTACGCCGTTATTTTTCATATAGGTTACAAAATCATTCAGATGTTGCGCATATGCGGCATATTTGTCGTATTTCAGACGTTTGGCATTGGTGTCCCCATTGCGGTTGAACGTTTCCACCATGCTGCTCGGAGGATTCCATGGGGAGGCAAATACGATAGCCCCCTTCTCAATAGCGCGTTTCGCTGTGGCAACTTCACGATACCAGTTATTGGAATCTGGATCAACGTAGATCCTGAGAATTGAGAAGCCTAACTGATTCTGGTCATTACCAAAAGCAGTTTCACGTTGAGCGGGAGTCAGATCACCAATCCAGGCAGGAAGGTTAATGCCCCCAAAGCCCTTGATCAGCTGTTTTTCCGAGGACAAATTAATGTTGGCATCGTTGGCTGCTGACACATTTGTCGGGGTTAACATCAAAGGCAGGGCTGTTAAACAGGCCAAAAGAACATTAATCGTCTTTTTTAGTTTGAATTTCACTACTTTCATCCTCCTCGATAGTGGTAAATGGTTACATAGAGAAACCGCGACCAGAAAAACAAACAAGAATAGCGGATTGTCTGGCATTTATTTTATGTAAACCCTTTCAAAACCTCCTTCCATAAATCATAGGAAAGAAATGCAGCACATAAGCTCTTTCATTTGTTGATTCTACTAAATAATTCCTAAACTGAAAACCTGACAAATTACAGTATTTTTTCTAATTAATCTCTATTTTCTAACTGTTCAATGACAGTTCTTGTCTGAATGCTAAGGAAGAAACGGGAATGATGGAGATCTTCACTTGAGATAGAGGTCTTCAAGGGCGGGGATATTATCATTAAGGAAGGCTTTGGCTTACATATTCCTCCCTTCATTATCAAACAATGAGATCACAGAAGTTACAGGGGAGGGAATCATGATGAAGGTACAGAGAAAGAATTATCGATTCATTGCAGGTATCATGGCATTATTGATTGTGTTTTACGCAGGCTTATCGGCAGGAGGGCCTACAGCGGCAGCTTCAGAGTCCCCATCGAATCATAAACGGTTAGCAATTATCATCGATGACGTCGGAAATGACATGAAGGGAACGGCAGAGATTCTTGCGATGCCAGTTAAACTAACGGTAGCGGTTATGCCCTTTTTGCCAACAACAAAGAAAGATGCGATAGCTGCACATGAAAAGGGGATGGATGTGATTGTGCATATGCCCATGGAACCCAAGAAAGGAAGACCTGAGTGGTTGGGCCCGGGTGCAATCACATCCAATCTGACAGATGAAGAAGTACGGGAACGTGTGGAGAAAGCGATTGATGATGTGCCCCACGCCATTGGCATGAACAATCACATGGGTTCTAAAATAACGTCCGACAAACGCATCATGTCCATTGTGCTCGATGTATGCAAGGAGCGGGGCCTGTTCTTTGTCGACAGCCGTACGAACTTTCGCTCCGTGGTGGGGGAACTGGCCATATCCAGAAATATGCCACCTGTAGGTAATGACATTTTCCTGGATGATCAAAACTCCAAGCAACACATTCGCAAGCAACTGGACCTGGCTGCTCAGCGTGCGATCGATAAGGATACCTGTGTTGTCATTGGTCATGTCGGTCATTCAGGGATGAACACATCCGCAGTAATTCGTGAATCCGTCTCCCGTCTGCAAAATCAGGTTCAATTTGTTGGAATCGGTGATCTGGTTCGAGATGTGTGGCAATGGCAATCTGCTCCTACACTACCGACAGATAATAAATAATTCCATTGGCAATGGACTGGGCGATTCGTTTTTGCTCAGCGGGGTCACTCATTCTGGCTCGATCTGCCGCATTGCTCAAAAATCCGGTTTCGACGATGACGGCAGGTTGCTTCACGTAATTCAATATATAAAAGGGCTTGCCCCATACGACCCCGTGCTCCGTTCCGTACAACTTGTTCATGGCATCCTGAATGGATTGGGCCAGCAAATAACTCCTGCCTTCTTTCTGGTGCAGTACCACCGGGCCGTGTGCTGTCGATCGGGGACTCCAGTTCGCATGAATGCTGACCACGATATCTGTACTTACTTCTTCGCTAAGGCTTTTACGTTGGGCAAGATCTCTGGTATGACGGGAGCGGCTGTTCAGCCAGCGGTTCTCATCACTAAGTGCATAATCACCCAGTCGATTGATGATAACGGCATAACCTTTGCTGCGAAGCAGGAGATAGACCTTTTGGCTAATAGCCAGATTGATATCTTTTTCCAGCACACCTTGGGCTGACGTACCACCGTCAATACCGCCATGGCCTACATCAAGCAGGATAACGGGTGCTGCAAAGGCATGATGACTTGAGCGATAAGCATCTCCATCGGTCACTGGCAACATGGATGGACTGTTCTGGGACGGGGCTGCTTTTCCATAAGCGACATGGGGCAGCATGGGAAGGCAATGGAAGCTGATTAACAAGGCTACCGAAGCGGTCAGCAGCTTATGCATGGGAATACACACTCCTTCATGAAATAGGTATCGAATGCAGATTAACGACTCGATGGATACCTTTGGCATTAGACTGTGCATTCTGAGGGTTTTCATACTTCTTTCAATAAAAAAAATGTTTAACCAGTACACATCCTGCACATAATAGAACTATCGTAAGCTCCGCGAATGTGCAGGAGCGAAGGAGGCAGATCATGGCCAAAAGTGATGAATTGGTAAAATACATTACGCAGCGGGTTGTTCATTATATCGATACGCCGAAGGATGAGCGGAAAGGCCGCACCAAAAAGAAAGAGCCGTGGGCGATGAAATGGTTTGGTATGATCCCTTTCGCTGTTTCCCTGTGGGTGGGGAAAAAGGAAAAAGAATTCGATACACAGTCTCATAAACGAAGTTCTTCGGGTAAAGGGTGACTATCGCTTACCTATTTCACTAATGTAAAGCAAAAAGACGCAATCCCTTAATAAATATGGGAAGGCGTCTTATTTGTTGTCGATGTTTATAGTTTTACACGTTATCTGACTGTATGTTAAGAATTTGCTGATGATCAAGGATTTAAGAGGTAAAAATGGCCATCTTGCTGCAATGTACTCAAAGGGATAAAGCGTTGAATGGATGATTTTCCACCTAGCGCTACATATAGAATGGACTCTGCTTCCTGATCTGTATGCCACAGCTGATAACCGCTAACGGGTAAAGGACCGCCGTATACGATATTACGATCACCCGCTGAGAAAACAATCCCTTGATTCTCCCCGTGTTGTATTACATCTTTTGCCCGGTCGGCAGCAACAGGCTTGGCGGTAATCCACAACAGATTGTCAGCCGGATTAAAGACGGGTCTGAGATAAAATGGATCGACTGATAAAGATGGCGTTGTGGACAAATCAGTTATGCTGGCAGAGATCTGTTTGGAATCAGCCTCCAGCAGGTTCAGGAACTCTGACGGTAGTACATCTCCGTTCGTAGCATCAATATAAAGTGCAGGTTGACTAGGTTGTTCCACTTTCCAATATGCCAGCAGGGGAAGAGCATAACCAAGATGAAGCTCTCCTCCGGCAGCAAGTAATGCCTCAAGGTTCACATGTTGTCGATCTAAGGCTTGTCCAAGAAGTTCATTGTTGTATGGTGACTGTTCTCCTTGACCATATTCACTAAGCATCATCTGTCCCTGTTCTGTGGCGGTAATAATCATGTATCCGATAGGTTTACCCTCAAATGCAGCTTGCACCAGCCAGCTATGTGTACCCGGCCCCAGAGGATAGAAGTCCAGGTCGGCGTTCTTCCAATTTGCTTCGGCGTTAGCCGTACCGAGTGTAACTGCTTGTTGCTCTGCAAATCGTTGCACAGCAGCGGGAGCTAGCTTGTCATTCTGGAATGCATGATGTTCGGGACTATATTCTGTGGATGATTCGGGGGACAGCGAAGACGCTTTTTGTTCCTCTGCATTGGCTATCGACCAAAAAGAGAATAGGGCAAGACAACTGAGCAAGCCCAAGGTTATACAGGTTGTTTTCCGAGCGTTGTTCCAACATGTATGAAAGAATCGTTTCAAATTTACACCTACTTTTCATTTATCCGTTACCTGAGCGGGTTCTAGTTTCATTCTAGGGGACAGGCTATGCAAAGGATGCTGCAACCTGTCGGGCAGCTGATCATGAATAAACACTACTTTTGCCAGCATTTGCAGGAAAAGTAGTGTCTTCGTCTATCTTTCGTTTATCTTAAGTGAAACATACCGCTGCTAATGGCAGTCACTTTCACTTTGGGTTCATATTGCCAGATCATCTCGGTCCGGCGTGTCTCATACTGCAGTTTCATAGCCTCACGATCGATTACCGCCTGTTTTGCTTTCTCTTCTTCGGCATCTGTCTCGGAGTCGATCGGTACTGCGGCCTCTGCCGCCAGCTCTACATCTGCTCCAATGGGTTTAGCGTTAGGTATATCCAGAACTTTTCTCAGGGGTACAGGTGGCGTGCGGTCAGAAGTGACTTTCTCCATGTCTGAGGTTATGTTACCTAGTAATTCTACCTCAGGCGTATCTTCCCGGAGTACCGCCTCATAGTAGGTGTCCAACACGTCCAGCTCCAGATCAAGCCGCTCTTGGGCTTTCTCAGCCCAGCTATAATCGAGTTCCAACAAGCGGTTCGTCAAATGAGATTCCAGAGCAGCTCCGGCATCGGATAACGAAACTTTAGCTGTCTGCACATGCATGTTCTCTGCGAGCCTTGGACTGAGATCACGTCGATTAAGCTTAGTGCCGAATTTTTCTATAATCTCACCCGAGCGAAGGGAGATGCCGAGAAAATGCAATTCCTCCCGTTTCAAATCACAGGCGAATTCTACCTTGAAACAGACACCAAGCCAAGGTTCATATACGGCTGGCGCTGTAGCGCGTAATTGCCGTTTGGGAGCCTGTTCGAACAGGTTCACGAAGGCACCGCCTTCACGGGCTGCGCCGAAAATCTGTTGGAGCCTGCGACTGCCATACACCACTTCTTCACGCAATATTCGACCTGGCCCCAGCTGTGGCAGCGATGGCGTAATACCGAAGTAACGACCCAGAATGGTATCTTTCGGTGGCTCACCTGGGGTATTCCCATTGGTTACGCCATTCGTACCCGCAGGGTCAGTTACAACCGGAGGTGATGTTTGCGCTGCTTTGGCTTCTGCTGCTTCAATGGCCTGCTGATAACTGTCAGGATCGAATATAAATGTGAAAGACATGGTCTCAGCGGGTGCTCCGGTTCGTTCCACGAACCCCCAATAATAGGGGCGATTGGTCAACGCTTTGTCCGCCTCAGGCGAGAGTTTGACTGTAACATGGGCAGGGGAACGCTCCATAATCTGACAATCCAGTGCTTCCAGATAGGTGAGAACATAAGCCTGCACTTCATGGGGGGACATGGTCATGAGTTAGCTACCTCCTTTGCGAAGATCTAACAACCCGGATACGGCAGGCCCTTCATCGGAAACCTCACGTTGAATAGAGTTCAGCGATTGTCCAAGTGAATCCATTTTGCGGCGAATATCCTCATCAGTTTGTGATTCCAGCATGATTTTGTACAAACTTTTCTCAATAGACTCCTTCTTCTCCAGCCGTTCCAGAATGACATCCAGCCCGCCGATCACCATCTCAAACATATTGATCTTCTCATGCAGCAGATTCAGAATATGTTCCTCTATGGTTCCGGTCGTGGATAAATTGAAGATGTTCACGTCATTTTGCTGTCCCAGCCGGTGTACCCGACCGATCCGCTGCTCTACCCGCATAGGGTTCCAAGGCAGATCAAAGTTGACCATATGATGGCAAAATTGCAGATTAATGCCTTCGCCACCCGCTTCGGTTGCAATCATGGCCTGCACACGCCCGCGGAAGAGATCCATCATCCAGTCTTTTTTGCCTCGATTCATGCCACCCCGGTAGGGTACAGCCGTAAGCCCATTGTTGCGGAAATAGTTTAGCAGATACTCCTGCGTGGCCCGGTATTCGGTGAAGATAATTACTTTTTCATTCATGTTCCGAACCAGCTCCATCGTTTTCTCCGCTTTGGTATTCTCCTTGATCGCTTTAATATGGGCAACGAGTTCCCAAATCTTGTCCCGAAGGGGCGAGTCCAGCGGAAGTTTCTTCGACAGATTCACCAGCGTCACGAATACAGCATCTCGACTGCTGCACACTTCACGCTGCAATGTAACAAGGGAGAGCATGCTGCTCAGATTGCCGCCAGCTTCCTGGTACTGGTCTTTAACAAAGGAAGTCACGCCATCATAAAGCGCTTGTTCTTCAGACGATAGTTGCAGATTCACGTTGGAGACGTTCCGTTTGGTAAATTGAACGGGGCCTTCGCCGCGGCGGTTACGAATCATGACTTTGGATAACTCGTTCTTAAGCTGTTCCTGATTTTTCGGAACCCGTTTGTCTACAACAAAGTTGGCCGCAAAGTCACCCTGACGGCCCAGCTGACCGGGCTTCAGCAGGTTGATCAGATTGAACAACTCGCTCATATCGTTCTGCACAGGTGTAGCTGTGAGCAGCAGACAATACTTTTTGCGCAATTTCAGCATGAACTGATAGTTGGTTGTTTTCTTGTTTTTGAGCTTATGGGCCTCGTCAATAATGATCATGTCGTAATCGGTATTCAGCAGCATATCTTTATGCGGGTCACGTTTGGCTGTATCCATGGAAGCAACAACCACTTCATTCTGCCAGGAATAGGCCTTTTTCTGGGCAATGGCAGGGATGCCAAATTTCGAATTCAACTCCCGTACCCATTGCAGCACAAGAGACGCTGGCACGAGAATGAGTACCTTGGATACGAGACCCCGAACCATATATTCTTTCAGAATGAGACCAGCTTCAATGGTTTTGCCAAGACCCACCTCATCGGCGAGAATGGCCCGGCCTGACATTTCAAATAATACTCTGCGTGCAGTGTCCATCTGGTGAGGGAGTGGAGTGAGGCCTTGCAGATGCTTGAGACATTGGATCTCGTCAAAATTGGGAATCAGATTGGTTTCTTCGGCTTGAATGCCCAGTTGGAAGAGTCGATAATCCCCCCAAGGACCTCCTTTATCCAGTCGTGATTCCAATTGATTAATCCAGCTTCGATCAAATTCCAACGGAACGGGCAGCTCGGCTACAGGTTGATTGGTGTGGTGCGGGTTTTTCCGGTTCATGGTGCTTCCTCCCCTGCCATACGTGATGACGTTTTATTCGTAGGTAATAGTATGGACGAATGAGAGGTAGTTCATAACTATACAAGTTGAACTACAGTTTATTTGCACGAACACTACGATGACAGAACAACCTTCCAATCGCTGTTATCCCCAGATTTCTTTGATTCCCTTTTCTGGAGGGGAAATCCGGTGATAGCGTATGCTTTCGATGCAGCTTTCTTTCAGAAAGCTTTTAGGCGAACGCTTCGCTTTTTCAGGTTTTTTCTGTCCTCTCCGTTGATGTGCAAATGATTAGTTTAACTTATATTGAACCCAGAAATTTAGTAAAGGCACATGTTTTTTTGTCCCAAAAAATTCACAGGTTTTGTATGCGTGAGTCTAAGGGTGTGTGAAGAAGCTTGTCCGAGCAGGAGAGTCTAAAAAATAAGGTCTGTGATAAAAGTCATATAGAAAATCAATATATGGTGTAATATACTGGTTTTATATCACTATATGTGGTGTTTCATCATAATTTGCTTTTATAGTGAAAATGGAGCTTTATACCGGGGAGGTTGAATGTAGCGATGAAATCAAACCAACGATCGTACCAATTAGAAGGACTTAGCGAAAAAATATTTCTGGACCGATACGCCTGGAAGGATGCTGACTCGAATCATGCCAAGGTCGGAGATGTGGTACTCGTATTAACTAAGGATGATCCCAAGTTCCCAACCAAGGAAGTGGGCGAAATCATAGAACGTCAGGGTCAGCTTGTACAGGTAAGAACTCGAAGCGGAGAGATGATCGAGACAAACGTGGAGAAATTGACACTCAACATTGAAAAAACACCGGAAGAGATGTGGGACCGTCTTGCCAAAGCGATGGCTTCTGTCGAATCCACAGCCGATCAGCGGGCAACGTGGGAGTCCAAGTTCCGCTCCGTGTTGGAAGATTGGAAGTTAGTACCCGGAGGCCGCATTGCTGCGGGCGTGGGGGCAAGCGATGAGCTGACACTCTTCAATTGTTATGTCATTCCGTCTCCGCAAGACAGTCGGGGTGGCATCATGAAGACTTTGACCGAGATGACGGAGATTATGGCACGTGGGGGAGGTGTGGGCATTAATTTGTCTTCTTTGCGTCCTCGCCGAGCGGTAGTGAAAGGTGTGAACGGATCATCCAGTGGTTCCGTATCGTGGGGCGGATTGTTCAGTTATACGACAGGATTGATTGAACAGGGTGGAAGCCGCCGGGGTGCACTCATGCTGATGATGAATGACTGGCATCCGGATGTGCTTGATTTTATTACCGTGAAACAAACGATGGGGCAGGTGACCAATGCCAATCTGTCTGTATGTGTGAGCAACGCATTTATGGAGGCTGTCAAGAAGGACGGAGATTGGGATTTGGTTTTCCCTGATACGAACGATCCAGACTACGACACCAAGTGGAACGGGGATATGCAGCAATGGAAAGCCGCAGGTCATTCGGTAGTACACTATCGTACGCTGAAGGCTCGCGAAATCTGGCATACCATTATTGAATCAGCTTGGAAATCAGCAGAGCCTGGTGTGGTATTCATGGAGTACTACAATCAGATGTCCAACAGCTGGTACTTTAATCCGATCATTTGTACTAATCCTTGCGGGGAACAAGGCCTGCCTGGTTGGGGTGTATGTAATCTGTCAGCAATCAATCTGTCCAAATTCTACGATGAGACGAATCATGATGTGGCATGGGATGAACTGGCGGAAACCACTCGCATCTCGGCTAGATTTTTGGACAATGTCATCGATGCAACACCATATCATTTTGAGGAAAACAGACTGAATCAGCAGCGTGAACGCCGGGTGGGGCTTGGCACGATGGGGCTGGCAGAGCTGATGATTAAGCTGCGTATAAGGTACGGCAGTCCTGAATCCCTTGAATTTCTCGATAAACTGTATGGATTCATGGCGAAGGAGGCCTATCTGGCATCAGCAGAGATTGCAGCAGAGAAGGGAGCTTTCCCAGCTTTCGAAGTTGAACCGTACTTACAGAGTGGATTCATGAAAAACATGGTTGCGAGATACCCTGAAGTAGGAGAGGCCATTCGGAAACAGGGCATTCGAAATGTCACACTGATCACACAGGCGCCAACGGGAAGTACAGGTACGATGGTGGGCACATCAACAGGGATTGAACCGTATTTCGCCTTCAAGTATTTCCGTCAAAGCCGTCTAGGTTATGATGAACAGTTTGTACCCATTGCGCAAGATTGGCTGGATGAACATCCGGGTGAAGCTTTACCAGACTATTATGTGACAGCGATGGATCTGTCGGCTGAGAATCACATCCGAGTGCAGGCTGCGATTCAGCAATGGGTGGATAGTTCAATCTCGAAGACGGCCAACTGTCCGGCTGATTTTACGGTGGAGGATACGGCTGAGCTGTACGAACTGGCCTTCGACCTTGGCTGTAAGGGAGTAACGATATATCGCGACGGCAGCAGGGATGTGCAGGTGTTGTCCACGTCGAAGAAGGAAGAGACCCATTCCGAAGATCAGAACACGGCGGAAGCAAAAGAGAAGACGGACGTATCTGCAATAGATAACCCGAATAATATACGAGGGCAGGCAGGTGCTGAAGCGTTCAGTAGCGAGGTTGATGTTGAGACTCTTTCTTCTGATCAAGCCCCTTCTTCTGCTACAGTGCTGGATAAGCAATACAGAAGCCGTCCTCAAGTACTGCGCGGTGCGACATACAAAATCAATACGCCATTCGGGATGGCTTACATTACGATCAACGATCTGGAGGGAACGCCGGGTGAGATCTTCCTGAACGTGGGCAAAGCGGGATCGGACGTGTTTGCCATGGCTGAGGCACTCGGTCGAGTATGCTCTCTGTTCCTGCGATACGGAGATCATGGGCACAAGGTTGAACTGTTGATCAAACATCTCAAGGGAATTGGTGGTTCGGGAGCGATTGGCTTCGGAGCCAACCGGGTTGAATCGATTGCTGATGCAGTCGCCAAAGCATTGGAAAGTCATGTACAGAGCAATGTGCAGAAGAACGAAACTAGAGCATTACAAGAACAGAGTCAAGTGGAGAGCACGTATCCAACAGTGGAGGATCAGAAAACCTTTACCGAATCGAGAGATTTATGTCCTTCCTGTGGCTCGGCATCCCTGATGAATGTGGAAGGATGCAAAACATGCAGCAACTGTGGGTACAGTAAGTGCAATTAAATACCTTTTGAAAAAAGAGAAAAAGAAAGGCACTCCTGACTCCATTACGAAGTCCGGAATGCCTTTTCGTCATTTAGCTAACTAACACCAATCCTGGCATCGATCTGCAAGTGATTGCAGTTCATTAAATAAAACGCCAGCATGGTAGCCGTCGCACACGGCGTGATGTAACTGAACGGATAAGGGAAGATATACTTGATCGTTTTGTTGAACATATTTCCCCATCGTGAAAATAGGCAACAAGTAGGTTCCTTCATTGTAAATATTCAGATTAAATCCAGTAAAGTTCACCCAGGGAATGCTGGAAACGGGAAATGTATTTGGCGGTTCATTGGGTTTGGCAACAAATTGTTTGTGATCTTTGTAATTCTTCATATCTTCCAGATAACGAATGTGGAATGTCTCGAAATCTTCATGGAATGTCGTCCAGATCGTTGAGAAACTCTTGTGGTCCTCATGAAAAATCGTATAACTCGGAGACATTTCGTCCCAGTAGCCCAATATCCCCTCGGCATCAAAACAGGTTCTGAATTCCCTGTGTGCATTGACGACCGTAGAGATCATATGAATAAGAGCGGGATAGAACTTCAATCCTTTAAGCTTCAGTTCGTTGATCAATAGAGTGATATCCAGATTAGCAGTTATGCTGTAAGTACATCTGACCTGATTCAAGTAGTGGTCAAAGTATGGCTTTCGATCCCACTGATCTAACACGATTGAATTAAACATAAGTTATAACCTCCTAAATTTGAATATTGCCTTCATTTAGGAGGTATATTTGACTGATTTGACCATATCCTATCACATTCCCAGTATCGTATTTTTAGAAATTGACCATCTCAGTATAACATGATACTGAATGTGTCGCTTATAGCGAAATCCTCTGCAAAACGCTTTTTCAACCAGATTTTTTACTTTATAATTAAAGTTGTGTTTATAACGAAGAAGAGAGGGGATTAGATGCGTCAGCCGATAGAAGAACCCATATTTTATTCTTATCCTGGAATGGTAGCGGTGGTGACTTCACGTCATGAGGGAGTTCAGAATGTGATGGCGTCCGGATGGCATACATACATCGGATCATCACCAGGCGTATATGGCATCTCCCTTCGTAAGGAAACATACTCCTATGAACTCATTGAGAAGAGCGGCGTATTCGGTGTTCATTTCCTGCCAGGTCATCGATCGGAGTGGATTCAAGCTGCAGGAACGTTCAGTGGGAGAGATACGGATAAATTCACAAGATTCGGCATTCCGTATGAGGAAGGAATCAAGGTAAGTGTACCCATTTTGACAGATGCTTATTTTGCTTATGAATGCAAGGTTATGGAGATTACGACATATGGTGACCATGAATGGATTGCAGGCGAAGTATTGCAGCGATATCAGGATCAGAAGTACTTTCTGGAGAATGGAATGGTTGATCTGGAGAAGTTGCAAATCCCAATGTACACAGGGCGTTCAGCATACCGGATCATGGATGCGAGGACAGAAGAAAAGATTCACCCGTTCCACCTCTAGGGTCCTAGGCAAGAAGAAGCAATTATGAGCAAAACTTTCAATCCGGTCTGACATAGGTTTATAATGGATATTGGCTGCTGAGCAAGTCGGCAGCCTTTTGTTATGAATTCAATTGTTTCAATCGATGTGTGCGTGGGTATGCTGGTTTGCGCAAGCGGGACAGGTAATTTTAGCCACTCGATGAAAAGTACTATATTTAACGACAAAATTAGAGTATGATTTTACAGCTATATGAGCTGGCAGGAAAGGTTACATCGGTTTAATCGTTTGTAACTATTCCTGTAAAGTATGAGGCTTATTTCGGGCGTATAATGCTAAACGTGAACTCACGAATGAATATAAAGAATATTTTAATAATTAAACTTAATGGACAGGCAACTCGTCTTCTTTAAGATTATAGAATTCACACAGAATGTCGCATCATCGGATCGTGCTTCAAACAGAAGCTTTTCTTATGTTGTAAATGAAAGATGGAAGGTGCAATACGTATGTTAATGACAACCAGAACGATCAGGAGTTCCTTTATGCCCCCAACACCGATGTTGTTGACTCACAGTAACAAGGAGGGGCATGCATGTCACAATCGTTAAATCGTAAGAGACATATGAACGGACTTGACGGCTTGCGAGCCATCGCTGTACTTGCGGTAATCGCGTATCATCTGAATTTGGATTTTATTCCGGGCGGACTGCTCGGTGTAGGTATATTCTTTGTTCTCTCGGGATATTTGATTACAGATATTCTCGTGTCACAGTGGCAGGAACATGGACGCATTTCACTCGGTGATTTCTGGGTAAGACGGGTAAGGCGTTTGCTTCCAGGCATGCTGACCATGACAGCTGTGGTGATGATCTGGTTGGCTTGTACAGACCCGTCCCGGCTTGCTGCGCTTCGTGGTGATATCGTTTCGGGTGTATTATACATAAGCAATTGGTGGTATATCTTTCACAACGTTTCCTATTTCGAAAGTTTTGGCCCTCCATCACCGTTTGGACATTTCTGGTCACTGGCTGTGGAAGAGCAATTTTATCTTATATGGCCTCTTCTACTGATCGCAGCAATCGTAGTGTTCAAAAGAAAGGGATGGCTGGTCGTCTTCATTGTCGTCGCAGCTGAATTGTCTGCTGGCGCAATGGCCATCATGTATAATCCGGATCTGGACCCGAGCCGTGTATATTATGGAACAGACACGCGGGCATTCGCACTTCTTGCCGGTGCTGCTCTTGCCGTGGTGTGGCCTAGTCGCAAGCTGTCGAACTCTCTGTCTGGCATGAACAGGCTTGTGCTCGATGTGTCGGGACTTGCTGCGCTCGCTTTGTTAATCTACATGATGTTGAACAGCAGTGAATATGATCCGTTTCTGTATCAAGGGGGCATGGTGCTTCAGGCTATTGCAACAACGTTGCTGGTAGCGGTGTTGGCTCACCCATCGTCTTTCCTGGCACGTATCATTGGCGCGAAGCCATTACGCTGGATCGGAGAGCGATCCTACGGATTATATCTGTGGCATTATCCTGTCATTCTGTTAACCAATCCCGCGGTGGATACGGGAGGAGCACATCCTGTACGAATCATTTTACAGGTTGCTGCAACGGTTGTACTGGCCTCATTGTCCCTTAAATATATTGAAAATCCGATTCGGTACAACGGATTCCGTGATTCTTGGTCCCGATTATGGGGAAGAGGGCGGTCAACGATCGGTATACGTAACGTATGGTGGAAGCGGGCAGGCCTGTTGATGACGATTCTGTTGTTGTCCTATACGGTATCTCAGATGATGGTCTCACATGCAGCGAACTCTGACTCCCATTCGGTATCGATGTCCAACACATTGAATGGAGAGAATTCCGTGGTGGAGGAACAGGGACAGGATGTGTTGCCAGCTATTACAGCGACGTCAGGCTCTGGTCAAAAGAACGATGCTCATACCCATAAACCGGAAGCAGGGACGAAAGATGATCCGGGGAAAAACGAGAAGCCAACAGGAGAGTCTGCTCCAGACTCAAAACCTGACGACCAAGACAATGCAGTGAATGCTGGCAAGGACGGTCAGTCTGAAGATAAGCCGGCTGATGACTCCGTGACTAACGAGAATGATACACCAGATGACGCTGGAGCGAATCAATCCGATAATACGGATCATACAGATGATGCACCTGATTCATCTCAGGACAATGAAGAAACGGCTCCTCCTGCCCAGGATGGCAAGGTTCATTATACCGTCATTGGAGATTCGGTGATTTTGGATGCAAAACCGTATCTGGAGCAAAGTATATCGGGAGTGTATGTGGACGGACATGTCGGTCGTCAGATGTGGCAGGCAGGTGATGTATTGGAAGGTCTGAAGCAAAACAACCAAATGGGCAGCAAAGTGGTGCTGGAGCTCGGGACGAATGGTTCCTTTAACTCCAAAAACTTGAATGCTGTGCTTGATTATCTGAAGGATGAGGATCACGTATATCTGGTTACTGTGCGTGTACCTCGTCCGTGGGAACGAACGGTGAACAGGGCTTTGAATGAGGCAACATCCAAATACAGCAATGTCTCGTTGATTGACTGGAACAGTGCAAGTGAGGGACATGACGAATATTTTGAAAAAGACGGCGTACATCTCACTACGCAAGGGTCCGAAGCTTTTGCAGATCTGGTGAAAAACAGTATCCAATAATACGCAATCCATATTTAATACGATTTAGCACTTATTCATTATATATAGCCTGGGTTGAAGCTACCGACGGCTGCAACAAGAAAGAGCTCTCATTGTGAGGGCTCTTTTTAGTTGTTATGAACAATAAGTCAGCAAAGTAAGTTCCAAACAGGGGAACCGATATTTTTCACCCCTGCATCCGTGGATCGTCACCTTACGGTATGATAGCGTTAACATTTACAATAAGTGTATTCAAATCGCCGAGGGGGATTATAGAGATGTTGAAAAAATGGCTTTCGGGTTTCCTGGCAATAACGTTGTTCTCCATTATTCTGGCTGGCTGTGCTGGCGGGGACACTTCAGAAGGAGGCAGTGGCAATGACAAAGTAACCGTCACTCTCTGGCACAACTGGACCGGACAGGATGCAAAGGCGGTTGCGATGCGCAAAATAATTGAAGATTTTCGTGCGGCGCATCCAGATATTGAAGTTGTGGATGAAGGCCTGCCAACAGATGGTCTCAAAACCCGGCTTCGTACGGTGGCAGCTGCCAACGAGATGCCAGACCTGTTCGTGATGTGGCCGGATGCCATGACAAAGGAATTTGTGAAAGGGGATCTGTTACAGCCCATTAATGCAGAGCTGGACGCAAAGCCGGAGTGGAAAGACAACTTCATCCCGAATGCATTGGACGGATACACCGTAGACGGGAATATCTACTCCGTGCCGATGAATCTGGCGCCAAGTTCCTTCATTTATTACAATGAAGCTTTGTTCAAACAGTACAACGTAAAAGTGCCTGAGACATGGGCGGAACTGGAACAAGCGATTGCTACTTTTAATCAAAATAAAGTCATTCCCATGGCACTTGGCAACAAGGCCAACTGGGTAGCTCAATCAACGATATTCAGTACACTGGCTGATCGGATTACCGGCACAGACTGGTTCCTGAAAGCGACAGCACAAGAGGGTGCAAGCTTTACCGATCCGCAATTTATTGAAGCCTTGAACAAGATGCAGGAGCTTGGCAACACCAAGGCATTCCAGGATGGATTCAACAGTATCGATGAGACACAGATGATGCAGCTTTATTTCCAAGGTAAGGCAGCGATGGTCATGAACGGCGGATGGGCCTTGGCAAATCTGGTGAACAATGCACCTGAAGAGGTGTTGAACAACACACATATTACGATTCTTCCTCCAGTGGACGGAGGTCAGGGTGAACCAAGAACAACATCCGGTGTAGTAGGAACCGGGTTGGGTGTAAGTAAAAAGCTGAGCGGTGCACAAAAAGAGGCAGCGATGGAGCTGTTCTACGCGCTGGCAGGACCAGATGGCCAGAAGGCCACATTGGATAGCAGCACATTGGTGAGTTACAAGATTGATCTGGACAAAACCAAAGCACATCCATTGTTCGTAGAATTATATGATTTAATGCAGGAAGTGAAGATCACGCCAGTATACGATTCCAAGCTGGGATCAGCAACGGTTGAGGTTATTAATAATGCATTGCAAGAGTTGCTTATGGGTGGCAAGGCTGAAGACATTGCGGCCAAAATTCAGGCGGCTCAAGCCAATGCAGTTAGTCAGTAACCATTCGTTAAAACCCCTTCCCGGCAGGGGAGGGGTTTTAAGTATGAATGGGATAGTCAGTTGCAAGTCGGTAAAGGCATTTATGGAAGGGAAGTGAACAGATGAACGCACTGCGCAGTCGGCGTTTTATTATGCTGGGGCTGGCCCCGGCAGTCATCATTTATGCATTGTTTGTATTTGTACCGGTCGTGTGGTCGGCATACTACGGTTTCTTCAACTGGTCCGGCATTGGCGCATCCAAATATATTGGTGTGGATAATTACATTGAGATCTGGCATGATCCTGTGTTCTGGCGGGCACTGAAAAATAACGTTATTTTTGTGTTGGCATCGGTATTTGGACAAATTCCGTTAGCGCTGATGCTGGCGGTCATATTACACAAAAGCAATCCGTTACAGCGGTTTCTGCGTTCAGCCGTATTTCTACCGATGGTGTTATCCACTGTCGTTATCGGTATGATCTGGCAGTATATCTATCATCCGCAGATCGGGATATTGAACTTTCTGCTGGACGCACTGGGGCTTGAAAGTTGGAAGCTGCAATGGCTGTCCGATGACAAGATTGCAATTTTCTCATTGGTACCGCCGCTGCTCTGGAGTTTTGTCGGGTTGTATCTAATTATCTTCATCTCGGCGCTACAGAATATTCCCGGCGAGATTCATGATGCTGCCAAAATAGACGGGGCTTCAGGAATCCGGAAGCTGGTATCCGTCTCTTTGCCCATGATCTGGGGTACGGTTCAGGTAGCAATTATTCTATGTATTTCGGGTAGTCTGAAATCCTTCGATCTGGTCTACATCATGACCAAGGGTGGTCCGGCACATGCGACAGAACTGCTTGCAACGTATATGTACAATTCAACCTTTACAACATACCGATATGGTTTTGGTAGTGCAATCTCAACAACCATCGTACTGATCTCCCTGCTGCTGATCGGAACAAGCCAGTGGCTAACCAGTCGCAAACGAAAAGAGAATCAATAGAGAGGAGGAGTTATCATGCAAGTGACACCTGTATCCATGCCATCACCACGAAGCGGCTCGGGCCATCCGATTCGTCGCCTACGTAGCGGAATTGTTTGGACGCTGCTAACGGTCTATGGTATTTTAACATTGTATCCGTTCTACTGGCTCGTGATTAGTGCATTCAAAACAAATGAAGATTTTTATAGCCGGCCCTTTGGACTGCCGGAAAACTGGAATGTTGCCAATTTCAGCAATGCATGGGAAAGCTCCAGGCTGGGGACCGCTTTTGGCAATTCACTAATTGTATCGGTTGGATCACTTATTCTGACGCTGTTTATTGCAGCGCTGGCTTCATTCATCCTGGCCCGTTTCCAGTTTCGCTGGAAAGGGTTAATCATGACCTTCTTTGTTGTTGGCATGCTCATTCCGATCCATAGTACACTTGTCCCCTTATTTATTTTAATGAAACAGATGTCCCTGCTAAATACGTACTGGGCCTTAATATTACCTTATACGGCTTTTGCATTGCCTACGGCAATTTTTGTGCTTACTGCTTATCTGACAAGTGTTCCACGTGATATTGAAGAAGCAGCTTTTATTGATGGAACAGGACTTTGGGGGCTGTTTACCCGGATCATGTTACCCATGTCCGTACCTGCGTTGTCAACGGTTACGATCCTGAGTTTCTTGCATGCGTGGAATGACTTTTCATTTGCGCTTGTATTCATCAACAAAACCGGATTGAAAACGTTACCGCTGGCCATTGCGAACTTTGCGGATGGGTATCAAACCGATTACGGATTAACGCTTGCTGCCATGACTCTGTCGGTCATTCCAACCATTATCTTGTATCTCGTATTCCAGGAACAGGTTATGAAAGGTATGACAGCCGGAGCTGTCAAAGGGTAAGCGAAAGCGCATCCAGAGGAGGAGAAACGTTTGGCACGCTGGCTCACATCTTCGTTACAAAGGAAGCTATCCGTCGTTGTGACGGCTTCAATGATTGTGCCTTTGCTGGCCTTGGGCCTGTTTGCCTTTCTAATCTCTTCCCGCATCACAGAGCAAAAAACAAAGCTGTCCGGCATGGATACGCTGAAACAGGTAGAGGCCAATCTTCGTTATATGTTGCAGGATGCCGAGAATCTCTCCATTTTCCTGATTGGAGAACGGGACATCCAGCAGTATCTTAGCCATAATGAAGATCATGAGCTGGACCGGGTGGATATTTTGGGCAGGATGACCAATCTGGCAGCTTCCAAGAAATATATTGCGAACATCGCCATATATCCAAGCCGATTCGATGCCACATTGTCTACGGCTACCTGGTATGAATCCAATAATTCAAGCTTATCTTATCCACCAGTGCCGAGCGGAGAAGCAGTGAAAAAATGGACGGGGGTATATCCGGTCCAGAATTATGCGGGTATACAAAATGTGATCACATTGGTTCGGCCGATTCGCAGTATCCATGATTATCGACCCATTGGCTGGTTAGCCATTAGTCTGGATGAGAAGGCCATATCCAAGGGATGGGCCGCTCTGGGATTAGGCAGAGGGCAAGGCAGACTGGAGCTCATCGGCAGTTCTGGAGAAATTCTGTCTTCGATGGACAAATCCCGGCTTGGACTTAAGCTGGAAGGTGTCGAACCAGGGATTTCGACGTTAATTCAGGATGGCGGTAGCGGAACCACCACGTATGGCAGTGGTGACGATAAACGGACGTTGCTCTATTATCCGGAAGAATTGACGGGGTGGACGTTGGTTGGAACGGTTCCTTATGACCAGTACAAGTCGGAGAATCGGTACATTCTTATTCTTACCGGCTGCGCCGTTGCGATGTCTGCTGTGATCAGTGCTGGCTTGGTCTGGTTTACGGTGCGGCGTGTGACGAGGCCGCTTCGTGTGCTTACCCGGCATCTGTCCCGAATTGATCCGGAACGTCCGCTTCCTTTGTTTCGATCTGAAAGTGATGACGAGATTGGCAGGCTTGGGGAGAGTTACAATCTGCTCGGTGCACATATTCAGTTATTGAAGGAAGAGGTTATTCGAGGTGAAGCTCGCAAAAAAGAAGCGGATCTTAGAGTGCTTCAGGCGCAGATTAACCCGCACTTTCTGTATAACACGCTCTCTTCAATTCACTGGATTGCCTTGATGTCTGAAGAGAAGCGGATTGCGGATATGGTTGAGGGCCTGAGTGATTTTCTGCGTATCAGCTTGAACAATGGTCAGGATTACTGCCCTGTGGAACAGGAGATCGCTCATATTCGCCATTATGTGCGTGTGCAGTCGATTCGTTTCCCTGATCAATTTGTGTTGCATTATATCGTAGATCCAGCGCTTGAGAAACGAATGATGCTGAAGCTATTGCTGCAACCGCTTGTTGAGAACGCCATGATTCATGGCATTCAGCCCAAAGCAGGCGTGGGCACCATCACCATAATGATTCGCAAGGACCCGGATAATGAACAGATGAATGTGCTGGTGCTGGATGATGGTGTTGGCATGGAGCCGGACAGACTGGAGCAATTAAGAATAAGCATTAGGGAATGGAAGGGAAAACAGCCGGGAAAACAGCTAAACCAAGGCGGTTATGGGCTCTGCAATGTAAATGAGAGGCTGCTGCTCCATTATGGAGTGAATGCACAGCTTGAAGTAGACAGCAGGGTTGGGGGAGGTACCCGGATTTCGTTTTCCATTCCAATCTTGGAGGGTTCGCCATGAGACTATTAATTGTTGATGATGAAGTGATTATCCGTACAGGGCTTGCCAGCGTTATCGCTTGGCATGAACTCGGAATTGAACTTCTTCAACCTGCTGCCTCGGCAGAGGAGGCGTTAACACGCATGGCAGAGGAACGTCCGCATATCCTGATGACGGATATTCGGATGACAGGCAGATCGGGGCTGGAACTGGCAGAAGAGGGACTGCGATTGTTACCTGAGCTGGAGGTCATTATTCTGTCCGGATACGATGACTTTTCTTATGCGCAGCAGGCGATACGCCAAGGGGTTACAGATTATCTGCTCAAAACAAGCAAGCCGGAAGAGATCATCAAGACCGTATTACAGGCCAAACAACGGATCACGGAACGTTGGGCAGAGAAGTCCAGAGAGGGACAGCTTATGCGGGAGAATCGGGAGCGGTTATTTGCTGGTTGGATCATTGACGGTGACACCGCTTGGGGCCAATTTCCTTCGTTTTTGCGTTCTGATGCTGGAATAGAGGCAGCGAATGATGGTCTTGATGATGAACAGATTCGCAGACAAGTCATTGTACTTCGAGCAGAGGGTTGGGATCGATCCTCGGATGCACTATTACGATTTGCGGTGCAGAATACCCTGGAGGATATGCTACCGGGTGCCATTGCGCATATAGAGAAACAGCAAATTATATGTGTAGTTTCATGGCCGCCTGTGGAACAGGAATATCCGTTCAAGCTGGAGAGTGCATTACGTCGGGTGGAGCAATTACTGAAGTGTACTCTGCGTGCAGCAGTAGGTCTGCCTGTGCGTGGATATGCAGATCTGCACGAAAGCTACCGAACGGCTTCAACTGCTTTCCGATATCGAGGTTTGATGGATGATAAAGTATGGCATTATGAGCACGTTCAGGAGCGCAAAGGTGGTAAAACTGTACTTACGCATGAAGAAGAGACCACACTTGGTTCAATATTGTTAGATAATGATTCAGTGAGGTTAACGACATGGACGCGTGAACTGGTGGCTAATCTGACTACAGAACCGGAGGTCACGCCAGAATCGTTCAGTGCTTGTCTGCACTCTGCGGTCATTGCAGGTCATCGCTGGCTTACCCGTACAATGCGAGCGACAGGGCGTGAAGAAACCACAAGGCTTGAACCCTGGTTGCCGGAACCGGATGCCGAAGCTGTAGATCTTGGGGATATGTTGTTCCACCATCTGTATGGTCTGATGCATGTCTATCATAGCCGAATGGGTCAGGGACAGGCTGCCCATGTGCAAAAGGCTATTGGTTATATTGAATCATCACTGGCACAGGACATTAATCTGCAGCAGGTAGCTGGACATGTTCATTTGCATCCGGGTCACCTGAGTGAACTTTTTAAAAAAGAAATGGGTGTGACCTTTGGAGATTTTGTCACCGATATGCGTATCCGAAGAGCGATGGATATGCTCGCGGTGTCTCCAGCGAAGGTCAGTGAAGTCGCTGCTATCAGCGGCTACGAAGACGTGAAATATTTTAGCAGGCTGTTCAAAAAACATACCGGCAAGACCCCGAGTGAATATCGAGAAGAGGCGCTGTCGTTCAAACCTTCGGGAAGTTAGAAATGAGCAGACCAGGCAGCATGTCTTGCATTTCTGCCAAACGTTTTCGATAGGGTATTACTCAGGGTTATTGGAGAGTGAGGGTGTATTAATGAAGATCCATAGTTCAAGTCAGGATTTATCGGGACAATGGAAAATACAGCATTTTGAAGTTGGAGAGAAACGGGCAATGGATGTGGCAGCTGCTGCGCTGGATGACCGTTTTTGGATCGGGGCTGAAGTGCCTGGGGATGTACATGCTGCACTTATTGAGCGCAGTATTATTGATCCGCCCTATTACGGACATAATGATGCCAAAAGTCGCTGGATTGAACAAAAGGAATGGTGGTACCGCACAACCTTCAATCTGATGAGAGATACAGAGAGCGAGGAGCACTTTGAATTGGTGTTCGAAGGATTGGATACGTTTGCAACGGTTTACGTGAACGGCCATGAGGTCGGGAAAACGGCCAATATGCTCATGTCACATACGTTTAATGTAACGTCACTGGTACGGAGCGGCTGGAATACGATTGCTGTCAAGTTTGACCCGCTTCACCTGCATCACCGGGACAAAGAAACCTTCGACTGGTCCTCGTATACGAAGGAACGGCCATGGCTGCGCAAAGCAGCGATGAACTTTGGCTGGGACTGGGGTCCACGTATGGTTACAGTGGGGATCTGGGGTGCGGTAAGGCTGGAAAAACGAACAATCGCCAAGCTGGAAAATGTGTATGCTCGTACGGAATCAGTCAGTACAGAGCTGGCTGTCTTACATGTCACGGCGGATGTGAAGTCGGTCTTGTCTTACCGTAGCAGACAGAAACGTGAGCAGGCTGTGGTTGCGACCTGTAATGTTCGTCTGTTGGATCGCAGCGGACACGAGGCGGCATGTGCCACTGAACTACCTCTAGAAGGTTATAAGGCAGATACCACATTAAACATTACGTCACCTCAGTTATGGTGGACTCATGATCTGGGTGAGCCGTATCTGTATACACTGGAGGTTACATTATACGCAGATGGCGTTGAGGTGGATCGTTATAGCGAGCCCTATGGGTTACGAACGATTGAGCTGGCTCTTCACAATGAACGGGGTGAAGATACATTTACGTTTATTCTGAACGGAGTCAAAGTATATGCCAAGGGTGCCAACTGGATTCCGGCTGATCATCTGATTGGTGCCATCCCAAACTCCCGGTATCGTGAGCTTGTCGAGCTGTCGGTGGAAGGGCATATGAACATGTTGCGTGTCTGGGCTGGTGGTATATATGAGAAGGATGTCTTCTACGATGAGTGTGATCGGCAAGGAGTGTTGGTGTGGCAGGATTTTGCATTCGCGAACGCACTGTTCCCGGATTTCAATCGTGATTTCATGGATAATGTACGGCAAGAGGTAGAAAACAATGTCCTGCGCCTGCGTAACCGTGCCTCGCTTGCCCTCTGGTGTGGGAATAATGAAATAGATTGGCTCTATGATATGAAGTCTGCAAGTGGAGATATTACCAGTCCGTTCTACGGCGAACTTATCTATCATGAACTGATCCCTGAAGTGCTGGATCGCTTGGATCTGTCCCGTCCGTACTGGCCTTCTTCGCCGTTCGGGGATAGTAATGGTCAGGACGCGAATGATCCCGATGTCGGGGATCGTCACAACTGGCAGGTATGGCATGGCTCGGTCTATCCAAGGAAGCATGGAGAGCCGCCGTTGCTGGACTATAGTATTGAAGGTGTGACGTTCAAAAATTACAAAAAGGATCATGCGCTTTTCAGCAGTGAATTTGGTATGCATGCCTCGGCCAATCGTTACACGCTGGAGAAAAATATGCCCGCAGGGCAGTTTTACTGGGGCAGTCCGGAGATGGCCTACCGTAACAAGGATACCAATCACCAGAAAGGTATTCTGCTGATGGAGGGTTATACAGGCATTCCGCAAAATATAGAAGAATACATGAACTATTCCATGTTGACTCAAGCAGAAGGATTGCGCTATGGAATAGAACATTTCCGGCGCATCAATCACCGTAACAGCGGTGCGCTCGTGTGGCAACTGAATGATAGCTGGCCGGGTACAAGCTGGTCCATGATCGACTATGAACTGCTGCCGAAGGCATCCTTTTATTACGGGAAAATATTCTTTCATCCTGTCCTGTTGTCATTGGAGCATGAGCCGGGTGAACCGCTTGCGTTGTGGGTCGTGAACGATACACGGGACGTCTTGAAAGGTCAGCTGCTGCTCAATGTCTATGAATTGCATGGAGAGAAGATCTACTCCAGCTCACATGCTGTTGAAGTGACATCTCAATCCGCATTGTGTATTGCCGAAATAACTGAAGTAGAGGTGTTACAGGGCAGACGTGCGGAGGAAGTAATGGTTGAGTTGGTATCCGAAGGATTTGCGGCACAGAGCAATCGGTACTTCTTGCGTGATCCTAAGGATGTGACGTTGCCAGAGTCGCAATTGAGCGTACATGTGAATGAAGAGGAACAGTCTGTAACGGTTACGGCCAGTGGTGCGATTGCACGATTGGTGAAGCTGGAGCTTCCCCTTGGGCGTGTCCGATTCAGTGACAATTATTTTGATCTGCTCCCCGGTGAGAGCCGAACAGTGAGACTTCGTCATCCAGAGCAAACGTCTCTGCCTCTGACGGAACTTCGAGTTAGTGCCATGAACGGCAGAGAAGGATAAAATAATAACAGACTTCGATTCTTATTCGAGGTTCAAGGTTCATGGTGGTAATCCTGAGCAGGAATGCCACCTTTTTTACTTTTGCAGCAGGGTGAGTTCCTGTCGTTGTGTCAGGTGACCTTGGCCTTATTCCACAAGCGAAACTTCCAATCGGGTTCACATCTTGAATCGTTAAGGTTAGAATGATATAGAGAAATCGTTTTCAAAGGAGGTGGATTCATGTCATTTGTCTTTTACCCGGAGATGGTTATATTCATTCTGATGTTGATCCTGCTGATTATTGGTATTGTATATATCGTTCGTAAAAGCAAACAAGTATTGCACCGTTTAAGCAATCTGGAGAAAGCAGTATATGAAAAAGATAACATCTCATCCTATCCGAAGGACGTTGATACTGTACAAGAAGCACCCAGAGAAGACACGTTTGCTCCACGCAAACGAAAATGAAGAAGGACACGGAATTACATAAAAAAGATAAACCAACAAACCAAACAGCCGATTCTTCTCTAATGAGGAAGTGATCGGCTGTTTGGGCATATAGGCATTTTATCAGTATTAACTGGGTTTAGAGAAAGGATTCATAACGCTGTTGGAAAGAGGATTCCATCTCCACTTGTCGAGCAAGTTGCTGCTGTACCTTTGCACCGCGAATCGTCTGAAGTTCCTGAAGTTGTGCAGTGGAACTGAATTGATCTGCAGCCATTTGGACAAGTAATTCGGAGAGCACATCCGCATCTTCGAGCGCGGCATTAAGTCCAAACGCACCGGTTGGGGTCATGGTATGAGCGGCATCACCGATGAGTACAACATTGTCCTGTGCCCACGATTGGCAATAGCTGCTTTCGACAGATAACAGAACAAAATCACTCCAGCTCTGAATATTGGCAGCTACAGAATCAGACAGGCAAGGAAAAGCAGATACAAGTTTATCTACAAAAGGAGCAATCGGCTGCTCTCGCAGCTTGGAGTAAGCTCCCTCGGGAATGTTCCACCCAATCTGAACATAACCGCCGAACTGTGAGAAGAGTGCGAGCTGTTGACCATCCATGCTGGCCATCCGAACAGCGGGTTCCCAACCTACGGGTGCCGGAATGCGTGCCCAGAGCAGATCATACCCGTGCTTGCGAATCTCCGGGGTCATACCGGAATGTTTGCGTACCGCAGAGTATCTGCCATCAGCACCAACAATTACAGATGCTTCAATGGAGGCAGGAACGCCGTTCCGCCGAATGTTAATACCTACGACCTGGCCGTTCTTGTCTCGTAACAAACCGGTCATAATCGTATTGAATAGTACTTGTTTATATGAACTGTGCTGCTGAGCATGCGACACGATGGCTTCCAGGAGATGATCTTGGGGTACATGAATACCAACATGAGATTCTCCATTGCCGGGTGATACCGTATGAATAATCTGCCCATTTTCCCAATACTGAATCTGTTCCAAGAGCAGCGCTCCGCGTTCCTGAATGAGGGAATAGAGGCCGTGTTTATTCAAAATGGCTTCGCCATCCACATTGAGCAACTCCCCGCGAAAAGACTTGTGCAGGTGGGGCTGCCGCTCAATGAGCATCGTGGAGATTCCTTGTTGATTCAGTAAATAAGAAAGCAAAGCACCGCCAGGACCTGCGCCGACGATGCAAACATCTGTTTTGAGTTGAGATTGTATATTCTGATTCATGTGCATAAGTCCCTTGCATTATAATGGTGACGCTTTATTTACTTTATAACAACAGATTTATTAAAATCATTAAGTAACTAAAAGTAACTTTAAGGATATAGGTTATTATAAACAAACTCGTTGCCATAATGCAATAGGTGAAACCCGAAATAAAACAAGAGTGTGGCAGTCAACGATAGAGTGTCGGATACAAGCGCATTTTTCACAAACATCATAGTGTAAATATGTTACAATATAAGGTAGGTTATGATGAAAGGCAGGAGGAACGTTTATGAGCCCGGATACGGAGCGAAACTCTCAATTGGCAAATGTAGATCAATTGTTGGAGGCCTTCTTCAGATATAAAAATAAAGTATTGGATCAGCAGCAGAAGACCGAAACCAACTGTAAACTGAATCCGACAAAAAGTCATATATTGGGCATGATTTTACGTGAAAAACGCTGCATGGCGGTTGATGTGGCCAGACAACTCAGTTTGTCTTCCGGCGCAACCACCATTGTACTGAATCAACTGGAGACGGAAGGGTTGATCCAGCGGGTGCGCAGTGAAGAAGATCGGAGAATTGTGTGGCTGTCCTTAACGGATGAAGGCGCACAGCTTGCCAAGACACTTAATGCGAATCGCGGCCGAATGACGTGGGAATTGTTGCAAGCACTTTCCGAAGAGGAGCAACAGCAGATGTTTGGCATGTTGAAGAAAATTGAACTGAAACTGCTGGAGAACATGAAGTCGTTTGAGCAGATCCACCGGTAGTCCATATATGACTTGATCCTTGAAGACGTCAGTCCTCATGAGTTCGTCCCTAATTGCGGAGGGGTGAGCCTTGAAGACTGGCGTTTTTGAGTTTGTTCATAAATGAAAGCGAACCACATGATCCGTCATGCCTTCTTGGATCAAAATTTCTTTTTGCTTGCTGCCCATCAGGTCAAAGTGGGGAAAGGGCTGCCGCCGATGAATGTATCGCGGGTCCAGCCCATGATCGTTGCACCAACGCTCGAGACGTTCCAGATCTGCACAGCCAACTTTGGTGACACCGGTGATGTCGGGGAATCGGTTGTCAATCCAGAAATGAGTGAGGTACGCAATCTCACCCCGAGCCACTTGTTCCTTCCACGCAGCAAGCTCTTGTCGTTTAATTCCAAATGCCATAGATGCAAGTTCCTTTCCGAAGGGTATTGTCCTTAGCATATTGTAACATCTTATATACAGGATCCATCAGAATTCTTCAATCTATATAAGTTAACTAAAGATTATTTACACTGACACTACGATGACAGAATAACCTTCCAATCGCTGTTATCCCCAGATTTTTTTGATTCCCTTTTCTAAAGGGGAAAATCCGGGGATAAAGGCGAACGCTTCGCTTTTTCAGGTTTTTTCTGTCCTCTCCGTTATCGTGTAAATGAATAGTTCAACTTATATAGACTAGTCTGAGAGCAGTTGAATGGGTATATGAATATGACAACATTTTTATAATAAAGGTTGGATTATGTTAAAATAAACCTATACAACAAAGGTTTCACCACTTCTATAGCGGAAAGGGATTGTCATCATGGAAATATTTATTGCCGTACTTGTGTTACTGGTCCTGATCGGTTTATCCAATATTTTAAACCGGTTTGTACCCTTTATTCCCATTCCGCTCATTCAAATCGTGCTTGGTGTAGCTATAGCTTTGCTTCCTGCAGGTGTTCACCTGCCGTTGAATCCGGAATTGTTCTTTGTACTGTTCATCGCACCTTTGTTATACAACGATGGTAAGCGAACGCCAAGGAATGAATTATGGAATCTGCGTGCACCGATACTTCTGCTTGCACTAGGGCTTGTATTCGTGACAGTAGTCGTGGCGGGATATGCCATTCACTGGCTGATTCCTTCGATTCCGTTACCTGCTGCTTTTGCTCTTGCAGCCATATTGTCCCCGACAGATGCAGTGGCCGTTGGCGCCATGGCAGGGCGAGTACATTTGCCCAAAGGCATACATAGACTTCTTGAAGGTGAAGCATTAATGAATGATGCATCCGGCCTGGTCGCCTTCAAATTCGCAATTGCAGCCACAGTTACAGGTGTATTTTCCCTGGCGAATGCAACTTTTAGTTTTATTCTGATTGCGATTGGCGGGCTTCTTGTCGGGGCCTTGTTATCTTTTCTGTTAATCAGGCTAGGGGTATGGATCCGTAGACTGGGCATGGAAGATGTGACAATTCACATGCTGCTGCAAATCCTGACGCCATTTATCATCTATCTGGTGAGTGAAGAAATTGGGGTATCAGGTATTCTTGCGGTAGTGGCAGGCGGTATTATCCACGCCATTGAGCGTGACCGTGCTGAATCGGTTCAGTTGAAAATGCAGGTGGTATCTGCGAGCACATGGTCAGTCATTTTATTTATACTAAATGGTCTGGTGTTTGTTATTCTGGGTGTACAGGTCCCGGATGTGTTGAGTACCATATTTGAAAATGTTTCGTTTAATAATCTGCAGGTGTTGGGATATGTAGGCTTGATCTCGGTGCTACTGCTGGTTCTGCGCTTTCTCTGGATCTATCTGTTCTGGCAAGGGAATGAATGGTTGCGTACCCAATCCTCTATAGGCAGTCCCAGATTCAAGGATATTACGATCATTTCCCTCTCTGGGGTGCGGGGGGCTGTAACATTGGCGGGTGCGTTCTCCATTCCTTATGTGCTTCAGGATGGATCACCTTTCCCTGAACGGGATCTGATTATTTTCCTCGCGGCAGGAGTTATCCTCTTCTCCCTGATTGCGGCAAGCGTGTTTCTTCCGGTTCTGGCCAAGGACGATGGGAAATCCACAGAAGAAACACCGCAGAAGTCAGAACGAAAGGCACATGACATTATGCTGAATGCGGCAATACGAGCTGTCAAATCCGAAATGAACGATGAGAACAAAGCTGCCGCTCTCGCGGTTGTCTCCGACTTGTCCAAGTACATCAGACAGGCCGCAGGTCAGCTTACCGCCGATAAACGCAAAGATATTCAGAAACAAGAAACGGCTATTAACCTGATTGCCACCCGTGCGGAACGTAAAGAAGTTGAAGTAATGTTGGACGAAAATGCAATTGCTTCTGATGCGGCCTTCAAATGTGACAGCTGGTTGGATCGCAAGGAAATGATGCTGGCGAATCGCGCAAACACTCAGTTCATGACTTCGATCAGCGAGATCGGGCGTGTGTTAGGACATCTGTTCACCAACCGGTCCCAGAAGCCGAATCAACCATTCATGCTAGAAAATGCAGAACTGTTCCGTCAGGTGAAGTTACGTACCTCTGAATCGGCAATTAAGGCCATTCGTGCCCATATGAATGATGGGAATCGAGTCGTCGCACTGTCGGTCATTGCCAAGTATGAGCGTGTAATTGCCAAATTGCGCACCTGGAACCAGGGTAAAACGGAAGATCCGTTTAATCAGGAGAAATTGGAGTTGCAGATGGTGGCCATTCAGGAACAGCGTAATACGGTTCAACAGCTGTATGAAAACGGCGAAATCACCCGTGATGTGGCTGCGAAACTTCGTCGGTTTATTAACGACGTTGAAGCGACTGCGCTGAAAAACACCTAATCCGATAAATCCGATATTTTAAATATGCTAAACGGTTTGATATAATATGGACAAGAAAGACATCACAACTAAATTGTACTTATTCGATCAGTGAAGGAGAGATGAGACATGGCAGAACAACAAATTCGGTTGGGTAAAACGGATCTGGTCGTGAATCCCATTGGACTGGGTGCGAATGCAGTAGGCGGACATAATATCTATCCGGACATGCTGAATGATGAGACGGGTAAGGAAGTGGTTCGTACAGCTTTGAAACAAGGTATTAACTTTGTGGATACGGCATACATCTATGGACCTGAGCATTCCGAACGACTGATCGGCGAAGTATTGAAGGAAACCGGTCAGCGGCAGAATATCATCATTGCGACCAAGGCAGCTCATAAATTGGTGGATGGCAAGATTGTCATGGATAACTCACCTGCTTTTCTGAAAACAGCCGTGGATGAGGCGTTGAAACGTCTGCAAACCGATTACATTGATCTGTTCTACATCCACTTTCCGGATGAACATACGCCTAAGGATGAAGCGGTAGATGCGTTAAAACAATTAAAAGACGCTGGTAAAATCCGCGCCATTGGCGTATCTAATTTCTCCATTGATCAGTTGCGTGAAGCCAACAAGGACGGGCATGTAGACGTACTGCAATCTGAATATAATCTGTTCAAAAGAGATGCGGAGAAAGAGCTGTTGCCGTATACGGCTGAGCATAACATTTCTTTTGTGCCCTATTTCCCACTGGCTGCGGGACTGCTGGGCGGTAAATATAATCGCAATACAACCTTTCAGGATGGACGGGCGAAGAACCCGCTGTTTACAGGTGAAGCTTTCATTGAAAATTTGGATAAAGTTGAGCAACTGCGCAGCATGGCACAATCCAAGGATGTTGAGGTCGCTCATCTGGTTCTGGCCTGGTACCTGACACAGCCTTCCATTGATGCATTGATTCCGGGTGCCAAACGACCGGAACAGGTCATTAACAATATGCAAACATTAAATGTGGAATTAACTGCTGAGGAAATTGCAGTCGTGGATCAGATCTTTCGTTAATGAGTTCGGGTGAATCGGGAAATGCTAACAGGGAGTTTACGTATGAAGACAAAGTGAGGACACCACATGAACCTGAAGGCAGCCCGAGTCATCGGAATGTTCACGCTAATTATTTTGCTGGGTAGCAGTTCTGCCTATGCGAAGCCTGTACAGAAGAACCGTCAGTATTATGAGGAACGAGGAGAGATAGTGTGGGAAGTTCCCACACAGGATAAACTCATCGCCCTTACCTTTGATGATGGACCAGATCCGATTCAGACTCCGCAGATTCTGGCTTTGCTTCAGCAGTATCATGCCAAAGGAACTTTTTTTGTACTTGGCAAATGGGCAGATAAATTTCCTGAACTGATTAAGCAGGAACAGCTCGAAGGGCATGAAATCGCCAACCATACGTATGCGCATACGTATGCAGTTCGATCAACACGTGCGGACAAGTACATGAATGATATGAACGAAGCAGAAAGTTCCATTATTAAAGCTGGTGCGGAGCGTCCCCTGTTGTTCAGGCCACCGGGCGGCTATTACAATGACATGGTCATCCAGGCTGCCAAACAAAAAGGGTATACCATTGTACTCTGGTCTTGGCATCAGGATACACGGGACTGGGCTTCTCCAGGTGTATCGGCTATCGTTAACAAAGTGTTGAAGAATGCACGTAATGGGGATATTGTACTCTTCCATGATAAGGTGGAAGGCAAGTCCCATACGGTAGCTGCACTCAAAACAATCCTGCCGAAGTTACAGCAGCAGGGGTACCAATTCGTTACGGTGTCTGAGCTGCTTGCTGTGAAGGCACGCGAAGCCGCGAAGGATGGAACTTCGCCTTCGTCTATTTTAAAGCATGTGCAGCCCTGAACATGGTAATCCAATTAGAAACCGAAGGTCTCAGTTGAAGAGACCTTCGGTTTCTTTATCTTGGTCTTCATATCAAACATGGAATCAGGCGTAGGAGGTTATTGCCGTGTCCCTTTTGTTTTGAAACCAAAACGTCTACAATAGATGGAGCTTTGTGTTTAAGGGTTATATAGTATACAAGATATGAATTACGACATAGAGGAGAGTGAACGTATTGAATGGACAACAACGTGTAAATATTAAGCCAGGTCTGGAAGTGGACATTGTGCTGAAGCAGGATCAAGCTACAGGTAAGCTGACACGTGGTATTGTAAAGGATCTGTTAACCAAGTCACCTACGCATCCACACGGAATCAAAGTACGACTGACGAGTGGTCAAGTGGGACGTGTGAAACAGGTCATTACAGGAGGCTCGAACTAACTGTGGCCCAAAATGGGGAGATGAGTACTACCGCAGAAGTAATGGCACATCTGGCTTCGGGCAATACACGTCAGCAGGACGCCTATTATGTGTTACAGAGTAGTGGATTGCTCGAAATATTAGCTGACTATCATCCGTATCCAGCAGGAACGGTACCAATTGATATTGATATTCCGGGCAGTGATCTGGATCTGCTGTGTTATGCAGAGGATCTGGATGTGTTTGAAGCCGAGATGTACAATCGAATCGGAGCCGTTGCTGAATTTCAATGTGTACGTGGTGGGGATCTTCCAGACCAACGTCCTTATGTGACTTGTCATTTGCAAGTGGGACATTGGCCTGTGGAGATTTTTGCCCAATCCGTGCCGGTTAATAGGCAGAATGCATACCTACATATGATTGTGGAGTGGAGATTGTTACAACTTTGGGGAGACGCGGGGCACCGTGAGATCCGCAGACTGAAACAGGCAGGGTGGAAGACGGAGCCTGCATTTGCTTCTGTACTTGGATTACAGGGAGATCCATATGTGGACATGCTGCATCTGGCCGAGATGAAGCGAGAAGATCTCTGGAACTGGGCGCGTTTACGAACGTTTTTTTGAACGGATTAGCATTTAACCTTTGGTCAGATCAGAAAGATGGCTACAATTGTTGTTACCGTAAGTCCCAGCAGTACAGGCTTCAGGTTGCGTCTTGCAAGTTCAAAAGGATTGACTCCGCAGATTGCAGCAGCAGGAATCAATGCCCATGGAATCAAGGTTCCGCCACCTACCCATATAGCTGCAACCTGACCGAGTGCTGTCAGCACAGGTGCGGAATCTGCCGATCCTGCAAACATGGACGCAATCGAGCCAACCAGGGATATCCCCGAGAACCCCGAACCATCCATTCCGGTAACTGCTCCGGTCACCGTCATTGTAATGGCGCCCACCGTATCATTCAATGGCACTAGACCAGCAAGTGCGACCCCTAGATCATTCACGATCCCGTGTGAACCTTCAGGAAGAGGGTTGATGAACAACTCCGTAATCGCAGCATCTCCCAGATAAAAAAATGCGGCTATGGGAATAACCGGTCCAAACACCTTGAAACCAAACTGAAATCCTTCTATTAAATAGTTGGTCGTTTCCTCTGGTCCCGCATGTCGATGTGCGGCAAGGGTAACGGCAATCAGTATAACGACAGCAGTTCCGCCAATCAGAGCTGTTGCATCGCCGCCTTGCAATTTCAATACAAACATCAGAATCACATCAACTGCGAATAACAGAGGAATAAGCAGAGCGAACGCCTTTTGCAAACGGGGTGACATGACTTGACGTTGAACAGGCTGATCAGTGGGCAGGGAGGTGGACACAGCTTCTGATGAGGAAGAAGGTTCCGTGCTCAGGGTACCTGATATAGCGTTTGGGGAATGAACAGGTGAGCCTGATTTCATCTCTTTGCGCAGTATCCAGAAGGCTGTAAGTGTAGATACGGTGCCCATGACAATGACCAGAGGTATGCTGGCCGTCATGACGGAAGTAACGGGTATACCCGCCGCATCAGCTGTAAGTTTGGGAGCCCCCTGAATAATGTAATCTCCAGACAGTGCAATCCCATGTCCGAACAGGTTCATGGCAATAGCAGCTCCAATCGGAGGAAGACCTACACGCACGGCTACAGGAAGCAGTACTGCACCGACGAGTGCTACGGCCGGGGATGGCCAGAAAAATAGCGATACGACCATCATGATCAATCCAATACCCCAATACGCGACCTGAGGAGAACGGATAAACCGGGTGACAGGTGTTACCATGACCTCATTAATGCCTGTTCTGATCAGAACACGGCTCATTGCCACAATAATCGAGATGATGAAGATCGTACTCAACAATTCTTTTGTTGCATAGATAAAACTGCTGAAGATCCCAGCAACTGACCCGCTTAAGGTTTCGGTTGCCAGAAGTCCAATGGTCATAATACCCGCGACACAGATGATGGTGGTGTCCCTGCGCCGGATCATTACAGCAATAATCAAGACGATAAATGCCAGATAGACATAGTGTAACGCAGTGAGTTGAATATTCATCGAACAGGCCTCCCTACATCCTGGTGACTAACCCGAGGAGTGATATATCGTATGCATGTCAAGATCGGGCGTTCGTGGAGTCCGGGGCTTGCCGCAGCATTTATTTTTAGGGAGAAGCTTCAGAGTAATAAATGAAGGATTTATTTTACAACTGGAGAATTTATTACAACATGAAACTTGTTACTCTTGAAATTGGAGCGGATGAAAGTCACCAGAATTGATATGTGAAGGTCACGTGACCCCATAGACAATGGCAAGCAGGGGTGATTACAATAAACATGCCATCATAAGGAAGAAAATAGAAAAACTATGTTGAACTAAAAGGGCGGGAATCCATAATCCATGAATTTTATCCGTTCACTTCGTTTTAAATTTATAGTGGGTCTTACATTGATCATGCTGCCATTATTCATGCTGCTTTATTACAACAACGTCTACGCGATGAAAGTTGTACGTGACAAAGTATCCCTCACCAATATGAATCATCTCGCCAAGAGTGTGGAGCAGAATGAACGTGTATTACAGGAGACAAATCGGTATTTATATAGTCTGGGTGAGCGGGATCCGGATATTATCTCTCTGTTTTTTCTGAAATACGGCAGCGGTGATTATATCATTGCAAAGCAACGGATTATGAACAAATTCATGACAGATATCGGTTTTTATAATCTAATCGATTCTTTTTTTCTATATGATGCCGTGAATGATGATCTGCTGCTCGCCACTTCAGGCAATTATGATGTCAAAAAGTCGGTTGTGCAGGAGAGTATGCCAGTCCAGATGCAGCAATTGGAAGGGGATATCCAGAAGCCGGAATGGAGCATCGTGCGTGGCGGGACGTGGAATGCGCTGGTGAAAACGGTGCGAATCAACCAGCAGTTCTATGCAGGTGCACTTGTTGATATGAATGCACTGAATCATACACAACAATTCACTGAATCCGGAGATCGGGGAGGCGCAGTCATTGTTGGAACAGACGGTGGGGCACTATCGGATTCCACATTAAATACTGCACAGATTCAGCTGGCTGCAGCGCATCTTCCCGGCCTGAAGAATCCGTATCAGGTTATCTCTGAAGTTGTGAACAAGGGAGAAGCACGTCAATATTTGATGCTGGGTATTGCCTCGGCCATGTCCGAGATGAATTATATCGTGCTGCTGCCTGAGGAAGACATGATGCGTAACCTCCCGTTTTTCCAGCAGATCATTCGTCTGCTTCCCATTGGTGCGGCAGTAATTCTGGTTACTGCACTGATCTTTTTGCGGCATCTGTTATTCCGCCCGATGAATGCGTTAATCCGAGGCATGAGAAGGGTGAGCCGTGGAGATCTCGATGTGAAGCTGGACCCGCCATCTTCCTCGGAACTTGAATTTATGACACGAAGTTTCAATCAAATGACCAGTGAGATCAGGCATCTGAAGATTGATGTGTATGAGGAACAGCTGCGGACGCGGGAGGCAGAGTTCAAACAACTGCAGATGCAGATCAATCCTCACTTTTACCTGAATTCGCTCAATATTATTCATAGTCTGGCTTCCTTGCAAAAGCATGAGTTGGTGCAGCAGATGGCTGGTCATCTGGCCGATTATTTTCGATTCAGTCTGCGTGCAGGCAAACGTGTTATTCGTCTGGATGAAGAGCTCGAGCACATTCGTCATTACTTAGAAATTCAAAAGCTGAGGTTTCCAAGCAGATTCGATTTTGAACTGGATGTCGAACCGAATCTGGGACATTATTTGATTCCGCCATTAACCATTCAGCCTTTTGTAGAGAATGCCATTATTCATGGATTTCAGCGCCGGACACAAGCATTTGTCATTCGGATCGTGGCGCGCCTCGGTGAGAAGTCGTCCGGTCAGATCGATGGGACGGTGCTTCAACTGATGATTGTGGACAATGGTGTCGGATTTGAAGAGGAGTTGTTGGGGCGTCTGCAACATGGTCAATACGCTGAAGACCCGAGTGGACAGCATATCGGTATATGGAACGTGGCTCATCGGCTTTTAGTAAAGTATGGTGATCAGGCCAGTTTGCAGTTTGGCAATGAGGTGGATCATGGCGCCAAAGTCATCATTGATTTACCCGCTCAGACCGAAGAGGAAGAAGGGGGAGCCTATGCGGAACCTGTTGATCGTGGATGATGAAGTGTATGCATTACAAGCAATGGTGGAAGGAGTCGATTGGCAAGCAGCAGGTATTGACCAGGTATACAGTGCTGGTGATGCCGAAGAGGCAAGAAAGATTTTAAGGGCAGATGCTATCGATATCATGATCTGTGATATCGAGATGCCCGGTGAAACAGGGCTTGACCTGCAAAGCTGGGTGTTGAAACATGATCCAGGCATACTGACCATTTTCCTGACAGGGCATGCTTTATTCGATTATGCTCAGACAGCCATTAAGCTAAACAGCTTTGATTATGTGTTGAAGCCGGCTCCAGCTGATCAATTGATTAAGGTAGTAACTCAGGCAGTGGAAAAGATCAAGGATGGAGAGCAGCGTACCCGTACCAACGAAGTTTATGAGACCGTATACAAACGCTGGAAAACCCATAAACCGCTGCTGACGGAACGCTTTTGGAAAGATGCCATCTCTCAGCGTATCACGTTAACCGAACAACGGTTGCAAGAGCTCGCAGAACTGTATGGTGCCGAGATTGATCCGCAGGCTCGTGTGTTACCCATTGTGATCTCAGTAGAGGAATGGGTGCGTGATTTTGATTTGCGTGACGAAGAGGTATTGGAATATGCCCTTCGTAATGCAGCCAAAGAGATGTTACTTGGCGACAAACCCGGTGAGGTGTTTCAGGATCAAAGTGGATTAAATATTGTGCTTGCTTATGAGCAAGATGGCATCATTCCGAGTGCGAGCGAAGTGGCACAACGTTGTCAGGGGTATATTCAGGAATGTGGTACGTATTTCTACTGTCGGTTGTCCTGTTATGTTGGTGCCCCGGTTGCTGTAACTGAGCTGCAAGGCATGTTAAATGAACTGATGGATATGGAACGTCGCAATATTAAGGAGCTTGAAGAAGTTTTTGTCTATGATGAGCGGGGAAGAGATCAGGAAGATCGCTTTTTGCCTATTCCATGGTTTTCGGAATTATCCATTCTTTTTGAGACGGGTAAAGTAGGGGATTTGCGAGAACGTGTGGATGAGATTTTTGAGTTGCTTGCTGCCCAGGAGAGATTGTCTCCTGAAATGCTGCATCTCTACTATCATGCCATGCTGCATGTGGTCTATCCGCTGCTTCATCAGAAAAACGTATCAATACGCAGTCTATATCCGGGTGAACGGGAGCCGGAAGAGGGTATGGTGACAAGGTCGTTGCCGCAGTTGAAGCAATGGACGTCTGATCTGATTGATCGTGTTATCCCGGTGTTGTACCCGGACGATCATAGCCCCATGACCATTGTGGATCAGTTGTGTGTTTATATTGAAACTCATATTGGTGAAGAACTTATGCGAGAGGAACTTGCAGCTTTTGCCGGATTCAATCCTGCTTATCTATCCCGTCTGTTTCGGAAAGAGAAGGGCATGTCCCTATCTGAGTTTATCCTGCAGGGCAGAGTAGCCAGAGCGAAGACATTGCTGTCCCAGTCCACCGTCAAAGTGACGGATATCGCTGGCAAGGTGGGGTACTATAATTACTCGCATTTCACCAAAATGTTCAAAAAGTGCACGGGTATAACGCCACAGGAGTTTCGAAAACAGTCACGTACCGTATAGTTCAGGGCGCAGCATGCTGCGTCTTTTGTTTTTTTTGGTACTAAAGTCATAATTTGATAAGTCAACAGGTCACCACAGCAGATAGAGGTCTTACTCGCCCCGCCGTATACTTGAACCACAGGAGCCGCAACGGAGCTTCATCCTGAGGAAGAATTCAAGAGGAGTGAGGGAGAACAAGTTATGAAGACACAACCCCAGGCGGGTAAGGGAGTACGGATATCGGAAATACCGGGAGAAACAGTCCGAAAGCGCAAGTCTGTGTGGCACAATCTTGGCAAATTCAAGGTGCTGTATCTCATGTTCTTGCCAGGTGTCCTGTTTCTGCTGGTGAACAACTATATGCCGATGTTCGGCGTTCTGATCGCATTCAAAAATGTAAACTATGCTGATGGTATTTGGGGTAGCCCATGGAGTGGATGGGACAATTTTAAATATTTGTTCTCCACCAGTGATGCATGGGAAATTACCCGAAATACACTCGCGTATAACACGGTGTTCATTGCACTAAATCTCTTAGTAGGTGTCGGGCTTGCTATTCTGCTCAATGAAGTGAAGAACAAGGCAATGTCCAAGTTATATCAATCACTTATGCTATTACCGTATTTCCTGTCCATGATTGTGGTCAGTTATCTGGTACTGGCTTTCCTGGGCAAGGATTCAGGCTTCATGAACTCAACGATTCTGCAGATGTTCGGTGGTCAGCCGATCGACTGGTATTCAGAGCCGAAGTATTGGCCGTATATTTTGCCACTGGTGAACACATGGAAGAATATTGGATATTATGCCGTCATTTATCTGGCAGCTGTCGTAGGTATCGATGAAGAATATTATGAAGCAGCTGTGCTTGATGGTGCAACCAAATGGCATCAGATACGCTTCATTACCATTCCGTTTCTCGTCCCATTAATCGTCATTATGACGTTATTGCAAATTGGCCGTATATTTTATGCAGACTTCAGTCTGTTCTATCAGGTTCCATTGGAATCGGGAGCGCTGTTCCCTGTAACGAATGTACTGGATACCTACGTATATCGTACGTTCCTTATCGGTGGAGATATCGGGATGTCATCAGCAGCCGGTCTATACCAAGCAATCGTTGGATTTGTGCTGGTTCTTGTATCCAATACCATCGTAAGGCGAATAGATAAAGATAATGCATTATTTTGAGAGGAGGCAAGTCAGCTGTGAAATCACGTGATCCACTAGCCGTATCGAAGCGTTCCGCATCCGTTATTCATGCGATGTTTCTATTCTATGCCATTGCCTGTATCGTGCCGATCCTGCTTGTCTTCGCCATCTCATTTTCGGACGAGACAACTGTAATTGCCAATGGATATAAGCTTATTCCAGAGAAATTCAGCCTGACGGCTTATGAGTTTCTGTTCAGAGATATGGATCAGATCATTCACTCGTATGGTATATCCTTTATCGTTACCGTTGTAGGTACCATTACGAGTGTTGCGCTGACCGCATTGTATGCGTATCCGCTCTCACGGAGAGATCTGCCTTACCGGGGCTGGTTCGCCTTTTTCATCTTCTTCACAATGTTGTTCAATGGGGGTCTGGTACCTTGGTACCTGGTCTATGTCAACGTATTGGATCTGAAAAACTCCCTACTGGCACTCATTATGCCGCTACTGCTATCCCCATTCTTTGTACTGGTCATGCGTACATTCTTTGCGAACTCCATTCCGGTGTCTATTCTGGAATCGGCTCGGATTGATGGTGCGGGAGAATTGAGAACGTTTGCACGTATCGTGCTTCCGCTCTCTCTTCCCGTAATGGCAACCGTCGCGTTGTTCAGTACATTGAATTACTGGAATGACTGGTACCTTAGCATGATTTTTATATCAGATAACCGGACGATCAGCCTTCAGTACCTTATGTACCGGACGCTGCTCGATATTCAATATTTAACAACCAACTCCAACGTCTCTTCACAGATTTCGTCGCAGGGTGGATTGCTCAATCTGCCTAACAAAACTCTGCAAATGGCGATGGCTGTGGTCGGTATTGGTCCAATTGTACTGGCATATCCGTTCTTCCAGCGTTATTTCATCAAAGGTCTTACGGTTGGCGCTGTGAAGGGATAACTCTGAACCGGTTAGCGGAGTGGGCAAGGTAAATGAAGATGGACTGAAAGGGCATATACAGAAGTAGTTATCGGTTTAATTGTGAATTGGGGAATTCGGTTGTATGGTTCAACACATGACAGGAGGGGTTCAATTGGTTAGATCATTAAAGGTATGGTCACGCATGATGGCAACGGTTATGGCGCTGAGCCTGGTGCTGGCTGCTTGCTCATCAGACAAGGGTGGAACAACAACACCTGGCGCAGAAGGCGGAGGAGCAAGTGAAGGTGGGGGCAAACCCTATGAAGTGACACTGTTCTACCCAGGGACACCACAGAAGGATGTCGCTCTGGTGGAAGCCGAGATTAACAAAAAGATGGAACCGAAGATCGGAGCCACGCTTAAGATCAATGCGATTGACTGGGGGCAATGGGATAACAAGCTGAATCTCATGATTTCTTCAGGTGAAAAATCAGACATTATCTTCACAGCAGCTTGGCAGAACTACACGGTGAATGTAGCTAAAGGGGCATTCTTGCCCTTGAATGAACTGCTTGATGCACATGGTCAGGATATTAAGAAAAACCTGGACCCTGCCTTTCTGGAAGGTTCCCAGGTAGACGGCGTGAATTACGGCGTTCCTACGAATAAGGAACTTGCTGCCACACGTGGTGTGTTGGTACGTAAAGATCTGGCTGACAAGTATAAGCTGGACCTGACAGCTGTAAAGACATGGGCTGATCTGGAGCCACTTCTCAAAACAATCAAGGAAAACGAGCCAGCTATCACACCATTCTATATGTCCAACACCAATGGTAACGGGCTGTTGGAGAATCTGGATTGGGATTATCTCGGTGATGCTTCCGTACCTGGAGTCATCTCCAAAACAGCAGGCGGAACAACGGTGCTGAATGAAGTGGAGACCCCTGAATTCAAAGAAGCGGCCGAACTCGCCCGCAAATGGTATCAAGCAGGATATATCAATAGTGATGCTGCTACGTCCAATGTGTTCCCGAAAGACCAGGCGAAGGCTGGAAAAGCGTTTCTCTGGACCGATGGCATGAAGCCAGGCAAGGATAAAGAAGAAGAAGGGTATGTGGGTTTCCCACTGACTCAGATTGAGATGACACAGCCGACAATCACGACGGGTGATGCGTCTGGAGCGATGCTTGCAATCTCCCGTTCTTCCGAACAACCGGAGAAAGCGATGCAGGTGATTAACCTGCTGCATTCCGACAAGGAAATTAACAACTTGCTGAACTTCGGAATTGAAGGTACTCATTATGTGAAAAAAGACGGACAGGATAATATCATTGCTCTCCCTGATGGCGTAGATGCCAACAGTCGTACCTATAACCCTGGTGCCCAATGGCAGCTTGGTAACCAGTTCCTGAACTTCCTCTGGGATAATGAAGATCCACAGAAATGGGAGAAGTTCAAAGAGTTTAACGCCAAAGGTGTGAAGTCGCCAGCACTGGGCTTTACATTCAACAGCCAATCTGTCAAAAATGAAATTGCGGCGGTCAACAACGTGAACAAACAGTTCAAGCCGGGTATGACATCGGGCGCCGTTGATCCAAATGAGATGATTCCGAAATATCTGGAGAAATTGAAAGCAGCGGGAATTGATAAAATTATTGCAGCCAAACAGGAACAACTTGATGCATTCCTTGCCAAAAGTAAATAATCATTAGCTATGATCGAGGGACTTGTGATCTGCAAGCTCTTGTCGATGGCAAATATGGAGGACGTTTTCGGTGAACAACCGAAGACGTTCTTTTTATTGTTGTTTTTTGATTTGGATTGTTAATCATAAATAGGAAAAATATGATATAATAAGGTGGTTGATTAGGGGGTGTTCGTGTGTCGAGAACCAGACTTGTGTTCTCAGGGGCTTTATTGCTATTTGCTATCATCTTTACATTTAACCATCATCTTGGTTTTTCTGTTGGGGATACCATGCTGTCAGCAATAGGTATATCACCGTATACTACGTCTTATTTAAGTGGTGTACATATCACACTTTTCCTAGGATTGGGGATCTTCGCTTGCGGCTTCTACCTTACACGCAAAGAAATCGGGAAATCATTCCCCGGTCTTGCAAAAGGGTTATGGATCTTAGTTATCGCTATCGTTTTCAGTTACTCGTACATGACGGATAAATTCATGTATGTAGCCAAGTGGGGAGCTACAGGCATTAATGCGGTATCCTATGTACAGAATGCAAGCTCTTGTACCTTTAACGTGCTAAAAACGGGTGAGACCCGAGCAACCTGTGACCTGACACTCAAAAATTACGGCAGAGATTCCGTATCCGCCGTGTTATTGCCTGATCTCGCACGCAGTTATAAGTTTAAGGACGATCCACTATTGGAAGCTTTGCAGTCTGTCCAATTAAGGCCCGTACATGTTGAGATTGAACGTCATGGAACGTTTACAGGTAAGTTGGAGTTTTATGGGAAAGCGGAATCCCCTCTGTTCGTCAATGGGAAACTTATGGATATTGTGCTGGATGTAGGCGTGGATGGAGCGAATACGGTATTTGATTACGATATTCCATAGTTGATATTTTTATAGAAAAAAAGAATAATTACATAAACAGAAGTGGAATAAGGTTTGATTCGAATAGAAAGATTAAAGATATATACTGAAATTAGATAGAGAGCTGGCTAATCGCTGGCTCTTTTTGTGCGTGGAAGTTGCATTTAGTGCAGAAATATTGGTTTTATCTCCTTCCCCCTTGAATTGGTAACGCTTACGCTAGATAATGAATTGGTTTGTCTCAAAAAAATAGTTTGTCTTTAGCGCTTACATCATTACAATTAATGTCACGACAAATTAAGACAAGGTGAGATGAAAAGATGTCATATCGGACAAACCTGTTTTCCAAAATGGTCATTCTTATTCTGATTATGCTGATTCCTGTAGTGCTTTTGTACTGGTACTCCAATCACAAAACAACAGCTGTTCTCAGAGATGAGTTAAATCGATCGAATAGTAACCAGCTTGAATTTTTCCAAAATCAAGTGAACACACACATCGAACTGTTATCCTCATGGCCGAATCTGCTCATACATGATCCTGATATTGCCAGCTTCAAGCGAATCTATGCGGACAGTAACTACTTTGATCTGGATGCGATCAACCTGGTCAAACGTATTCAGAATAAGCTGAGTATTCAGGAAAGCTCATCCAATTGGGCCACGAAATTATATCTGTATTCTCCTTCGCTTGGCAGGGTGGTTTCCGAAAGGGACGCACGTTCTTACGATAAAGAAGCGCTAAGGGAAAATATCAGTTCCGGCTGGGATGTACGCAAAATTCAGGATGGGGAAGATGATCGGTTCATGTTTAGCTGGATTACGGTATCTCCATACGGTATTAAAGACCCGGCTAATAATGCGGAAACGATTATTAAACTGGAGTTTGACAGTGATAACATTCGGGATATGCTGGATAAATTCAAGGACGATGGCAGGCATGATCCCTTCTATTTCCGTGAAGAATCGGGTGTTATCTATAACCGGACGTCAGATCGTTCATTAACGAATCAGTTGATGGAAGAACTCTCCATCCATAAACTTCAGGACGTTGATAATCGTACAGTGGTGATCGGGAACGAGCCTTACATGGTCAACACGGTGAAATCCAGTACAACAGGCTGGTATTTGGTGGACTATATGCCGCTATCAGATATTCTGAAGCCCATTCATCAATCCAATATGCTGTTCTATTCTTCCATGATTTGTTTGTTGTTAATGAGTTTTGGTGTGGCGTATTTGTTCTATGTTCAGGTGCAGGTACCAGTGAAACAACTCATTCGCGGGTTCCAGCGGTTGAAGCAGGAAGATTATTCCGTGAGGATTAAGCCAAAGGGCCGCAATGAATTCAGTTTCCTGTCCGAACGTTTCAACTTGATGGTGGAGCAGATCCAGCAGTTATTTGAACACGTTTACTTGGAACAGATTCATGTGCGTGAAGCCCGGTTGAAGCAGCTGCAATCGCAGATTAACCCGCACTTTTTCTATAATTGTTTCTCCTTCATTACAAGTATGGCGAAACTCAAGCGTATGGACGCTGTTGTAGCAATGTCGCATAATCTATCGCGATATTATCGCTATACAACAAGACAGGAGCGGGACGTGGTACCGCTGACAGAAGAGATTGAATTTGTCAGCTGTTATCTGGAGATCCAACGGATGCGTATGGACCGGATTCATTACAAGATTGATCTGTCTGATGAGATGTTAAGACAGGAGGTACCGCCACTCATCGTGCAACCATTGGTGGAGAATGCAGTGATTCACGGCATCGAAGCGGACGCGGAAGCAGGAGAAATAAGAGTATCCGGGGAAAAACAGGGCGGTGTCATGGTTCTTGTGGTAGAGGATGATGGGCAAGGCATGACGCAGGAGGCACGTGAGGCGCTTCTGAGTAAGCTCAGGGGAACGATGGATCAGGAGATGGGCTGTGGCCTGTGGAATGTGAATCAGCGACTCCAGCTTCGATATGGGGAGCAGGCTGGGCTTGATATAACGGAATCGGAACTTGGCGGGTTACGCGTTACACTGTCATGGCCTGCCGAGCAGGAGTTTCTTCTGGAGAATGAAGGATAAGCACTTGGAATGTGTAGCGCATGATGCACGATGGAATCCATTTGCAGAATGAACGAAATAGGGAGTGAATCACTTGATTGATATATTGCTGGTAGATGATGAGACATACGTAACAGAAAGTCTGGAACTTACGATCCCCTGGGGAGAGCTTGGAGTAACGACCGTGCTGCGTGCCGCATCCGGTAAGGAAGCGTTGGAGATTATGGAGGAAAATGCAGTAGATATCGTAGTTACCGATATTCGCATGCCTGGCATGTCAGGACTGGATCTCATTGCAGAGGTAAGCAAGCGTTGGTCTCATATCCGCTGTATTTTACTAACGGGTCACAGTGATTTTGATTATGCTAAAAAAGCCATTCAATTGCAGGCAGCGGATTATATCCTGAAACCCGTAAACGATGATGAGTTTATGGGATCGGTGTCGGCAGCCATCACGTCTCTTCGCGATGAGTGGGATGAATTTGATAAATATCACCGGCTTTTATACAGTCGGAAGTCTGACTATAAGATTTTACGAGAAAATCTTATGCATGATCTGCTGCTAGGACGTGAGATCACGGCGCGGGCGCTTCGGGAACAACTGCAACAATATGAGATTCATATTGATCCGGAACAATCGGCTGTGATGATGCTGATTCGCCTTACAGGACGCTTCTCATCAATGGACCAGCAGTCTCTGGATCTGATGGATTTTGCGGTAGGTAATATTGCAGAGGAAGTACTCGGAGAGCAATTTAACGTGTGGTTTGGTCGCGGACCCCATGAGTGTCTGGTTATGTTCTTGCAGAATCAAGATCAGATCGTAGCTCCGCAGATGGACTTGGAGACGTTGAGAATCTCAGCTGAAACTTTCCGTGAGCATGTCATTCGATATTTACAGGGAGATCTGTCCATGGTCGTTACACCGTCATTTCCCTTTAATGAGTTGACAGCAGCTTATCGAAAAAGTCTGGGTTCGCTTGTCCTTTCAGGACCGGAAGAACACAAGATTATATATATGGACATGGATCAGGCACTCAGCAAAAGACCAGAGAATGATGCGACGCAGGCTCTCGAAGAGCTGTACAAACCGCCTGTACTTCCTCAATTGCTTGAGACCAAGCAATGGGAAGCGGCAGCGCGTAAGCTGAACGCGGTCTTTGACGCGGCAGGACAGGTTCGATTGTCCAGAGAACATGTGTATGAGATGTATCTGTCGGTAACCAATGCATTTATGTATATCGCCCATAAACAGGGGCATCTGGTGCATGAGATTGATCATGCGGGATTCGATCTGCTCCTTGCTCATCAGTTGATTCAATCCCCCGAGAAGCTGCGGCGCTGGGCAACCGAGATGCTGGCGAAGCTTCAGGAAGAGTTGTCCGATCAGGAAGGTGTGCAGAGCCGCAGACATGTGATCAAGCAGGTTCAGGAGTTGGTTACAAGAGATACAGGACAGGATCTGTCAGTGAAGATGATTGCGGACAAGGTATATTTACACCCCGTATATCTATCGAAAATTTACAAGGCAGAGACAGGGGAAGGTCTTGGGGACTACATGATTCGTATGCGCATGGAACGTGCTCTGTATCTGCTTAAGAATAGCAATAAAAAAATATACGAGATTACGAGTGAACTTGGCTATCAAAATCCGCAATATTTCAGCAAAATGTTCAAAAAACATTATGGTATGACACCCAATGAATTTCGGGATCAGGCATAATTACAACAACATTCCAGAATATAGGTTGGCAAAGGTGCAGAAATCTTGATTTCGTATCATAGGCTCAAAGGCCTGGTCAGCCTATAATGAAAGGGTAACCAAAACGATTTAAGGGGGAACAACATGAGAGCGCAATCAACGAAAAAGAGATTCTTGACGCTTCTCGCTACAACGCTGAGTCTAACTGTCGTTCTTGCAGGATGTTCAGGAGGCAGTGGGGGCGGAGATAGTGCAACACCAAGTACATCTGGAACCCAAAACGAATACAAAGAAAAGTATGATCCGGAAGTAACCATTACAACAGCATGGGGAATTGACCCTGAGCTGAAGTTTAAAAATGGCGAATCCATGGAAAATAACGTGGCTACCAAGTGGGCCAAAGATCAATTCGGGATTAATATTAGCTCGCTCTGGTCTGTAACGGATACGAATGGCGCATTTGCAACCAAACTTCGCCTGGCGATGTCTTCTGGTCAAGATATGCCTGAAATTGTAACGGTGGGTGACAACTTGCTTGCTCAGGATCTGATTGATTCCGGCATGTATCAGGAAGTTGGTCCACTGTTCGACAAATATGCTTCAGACACATGGAAAAAAGCGATGGAGCAAGATCCTAACGTATGGAACCAATATAGCCGTGATGGTAAAAGAATGGGTATCCCTGTTCTGGACTATGCATACAACAATGATTACTTGCTCTGGATTCGTCAGGACTGGCTGGATAAGCTGAAGCTGGAAGCTCCAAAAACAATCGATGAGCTGGAAACCGTTATGGAAGCTTTCAAAAACAATAACCCGGACGGTTTGGCTCCTGAAAAAGTCACTCCGCTCAGCATTGGTTTCAAAACATCCATGAATACATGGATGGGAGACCCATCCTGGATTTTCGGAGCATATGGAACATTACCGTTCCAATGGAATCTGGCTGCGGATGGCAAGCTGGAGTATGGTTCCATCAATCCCGGTATGAAGCAAGGTTTGGTCAAATTGAGCGAATGGCTTAAAAAGGGGTATATCCCACAGGAAGCAGCGCTATGGGATGAGAACAAAACAGCAGAGCCCGCAGTTGCAGGAACCGCCGGCATTATCCCAGGTCCTTACTGGATGAGTGGATGGCCGTTGACTGACACAGTGAAGAATTCGCCTGGTGCCGTTTGGAAACCGATTGAAATTCCAACGGGTCCTGAAGGTAAAGCAATGCGTCATGGAACACAATTCGTAAACGGTGTTACGTTGATCAAAGCAGATATGGAACACCCTGAGGCGTTCTTCACGTATCAGAACTACCTGTTTGACAATTATGCTGATCCTGCACCGGGTAGCCCGTATGATAACGGTCTATTCGACGGATATGACTACCAGCTGGACGCGAACGGAAAACAGAAAAAGCCAGACGAAATTGATGGCGGATATGTCAATGTCGTACGTTACCTGTTAGTTCGTGATGGTGCACGTATTCCAGATGCACAGATGAAAGCATTGCTTAATTTGGCTGATGGCAAAGAGCCTGAAAGCAAGCTGGAAAAAGACGTGGCCGTAAACTATGGACCAGAAACTCCTGCAGCAGCGAAAGTGTTGCTGAGCCAAGAAGAAATTTCCTTCAAAAACATGTTCACAGGTCCAACAACACAGACGATGAAATCCAAGTTGGACTATTTGAATAAAATCGAGAATCAAGCATTTAACGAAATTATCTATGGCAAAAATCCGGCGGATGCGTTTGATACCTTTGTACAAACGTGGAAATCGGGTGGTGGTGACCAAATCACGCAAGAGGTTAACGAATGGTATGACAGTGTGAAAAAATAGTTACAAGCAGCGCTCAGACGACTAACGTCTGGGCGCTTTTTTTGTTTATTCAAGTTAAGGCAAAGTGGTTGAATTTGTGCCATTTATATTGCTTTTATGTGCTGTTTGGGCCCCATAAAAGGTTGATATAATCGCATTATAAGCCACTCAGGGAGTACTTGAGTAGGAAGAAATACAGGGGGAGCAATCATGAGAACTTTGAAACGCACTTGGCCATTCCACGTTATGCTGTTGCCAGCCATTATCTTTCTGATTATCTTCAGTTATGTGCCTATGGGCGGGATCATTATGGCATTCCAGAACTACAAGCCATGGCTTGGGATTAGCGGTTCTGAATGGGTTGGGCTGGACAATTTTAGATATCTGTTTGAACGTGAAGACAGCTTACAGGTCATCTGGAACACATTGATTATTGCTGTACTTAAACTGATTTTTAATTTATTTGTTCCATTTGTTTTTGCCATTCTTTTGAATGAGGTTCGCAAGATGGCTATACAGCGAACGATCCAAACACTTGTCTATTTACCTCACTTCTTGTCCTGGGTCATTCTGGGCGGGATTTTGATAGATCTGTTGTCAACAGGCGGCTTGGTTAACCGGGTTCTGGGAACCTTTGGACTCGGGCCATATTTCTTCCTTGGAGACAACAGTTGGTTCCGATCTACGGTCATTCTGACAGATGTGTGGAAAGAATTTGGCTATAACATGATTGTCTTTCTGGCTGCCCTTGCCGGAATTAATCCAGCATTGTACGAAGCAGCGGAAATTGACGGAGCAGGACGCTGGAAACAGACACTGCACATTACAATTCCTTCACTTGTGCCGATGCTGATGGTTGTAGGAACACTGGCACTTGGTAACGTACTGAATGCCGGATTTGACCAGATTTTCAACTTGTATAACCCGCTCGTATATCAAACGGGTGACATCATTGATACATTCGTATATCGTTCCGCAATGCAAAATGGTGAGATGGGCTTTGCAACGGCGATCGGATTATTCAAATCGGTTATTAGCATGATCTTGATTCTTGTATCTTACAGCTTAGCCAAAAAATACGCTGGATACCGCATATTCTAAACGAATGAACAGAGAAAGAAGGGACCACGATGTATCATAAATCATTGCCTTATCGCGTGTTTAATATAGTCAATACCTGCTTTCTGATTCTAATTGCCATCATGTGTATCATACCGATGGTTCATGTACTGGCGGTATCCTTTAGTACAAAGGCTGCTGCCGATGCAAATTTGGTCAATCTCTGGCCTGTAGGTTTCTCCCTTGAGGCATACAAAAAGACAATGAACAATCCAATTTTCTTGAACTCGCTCTGGATCTCACTGTTACGTACAGTGATTGGTACAGCTATCACCTTGCTGATTACGTTCCTGGCGGCGTATCCGTTGTCCAAAGAAAATAGTGAGTTCAAGGGCAGAACGATTTACTCCTGGATTTTTGTGTTTAGCATGATTTTCAATGGAGGGCTGGTTCCATTCTATATGGTTATCCAGAAGATCGGGTTGATGGATTCCTTCTGGGTACTTGTACTCCCGGGGGCGGTTAATACATTCCTTGTCATCCTGATGCTGAACTTCTTCCGTGGTATTCCAAAAGAGCTGGAGGAAGCAGCGCTGATGGATGGAGCTAACCATTTCAGAACATTGTTCAGTATCTTCCTTCCCATTTCGATGCCGTCCATTGCAACCATTGCATTGTTCAGTATGGTGTTCCACTGGAATTCCTGGTTTGATGGCCTGCTCTATATGAATAACGCCAAGGATTACCCACTTGCTACATTTATGCAAACAGTCATTATTGGACGTGACATGAGTAGCATGAGCATGAATCCCAAAGAGATGGAATCTCTCTCTCAAACTACGGTAAGGGCAGCTCAGATCTTCATCGGAAGTGCACCGATCTTGATTGTGTATCCTTTCCTGCAACGTTTCTTTGTCAAAGGTATGACGTTGGGCTCAGTTAAAGGCTGAGCCTGTACCCCAAATTAATGGAGGTTGATACAGTGAGCAATTTGACGGAAAAGACATTCATTCTGGGAATGGATGTGTCCTTTATGGATGAAATCGAACAGCATGGCGGGAGTTATAGTGATGTGGATGGCAAGGAACAAGACTTGCTGTCCATCCTGAAGATTAATGACGCTAACGCGATACGACTTCGAATCTGGAATGATCCTGTTGGTGGATTCTGCAATCTGGAGCGGACGGTGGAGGTAGCCAAACGGATCAAGGAACAGGGGTTGAAATTTTTGCTGGATTTCCATTATTCTGATCGCTGGGCTGATCCAGCCAATCAATGGAAGCCGAAAGCATGGGAGAATCTGTCCTATGAAGAGCTTCAACGTGCGGTATGCATGTATACGGCTGACGTTCTGAGAACGTTGAAGGAACACGATGCGCTTCCAGACATGGTGCAGGTGGGCAACGAGATTACCCCAGGCATGTTATGGAATGAGGGACGTGTTGGTGGAGAAGAGCATGATACGGATGAACAGTGGGAGCGTTTTGCCGGCCTTGTGAAGTACGGAATTGCTGCGGTCAAATCCGTTGACGCGGATATTCAGATTATGATACATATTGATCGTGGTGGAGATAACGCCGAGAGCCGCAAGTTTTACGATCGCTTTGAAGCACTGGGTGTGGAGTTTGATATCATTGGTCTCTCATATTACCCTTGGTGGCATGGCACACTTGATGCGTTACGTGACAATCTTCATGATTTGGCTGAGCGTTATGGCAAACCTGTCAATGTAGTTGAAACCGCTTATCCATGGACGCTGGAGCAGCCGGAAGGTATCGAATGGATTTTCAATCAGGAAGATATGTTGTTACCAGGATACCCTGCAAGTGTAGAGGGACAGACCAAATATCTGAAGGATTTATTGCAGATTATCCGCGAAGTTCCTGGTGGTTTGGGGCACGGATTCTATTATTGGGAACCTGCCTGGATACCAAGTAAAGAAGAATGGTCCGTCGGGCACCCGAATAACTGGGGCAACCTCACCATGTTTGATTTTAAAGGTCGCAAGTTGGAATCGTTTACAGCACTTGCTACTGTTGAAGAATCAGATGTCGTGACATACGTATAATCTAGCGTAATACGTATCGTCTGTGAAGTCGTTGTTATCGTTATCGTATATAAACTAAAAAAACAGTAATTAAAGCAAGGGAGTTGTCCTTATGACATACAAATTTCCACCTGTAAGTTCCAAAGCCCCGCACATGTTGCATGGCGCAGACTATAACCCGGAGCAATGGCTCCGCTATCCTGAAGTTCTGGAAGAAGATATTCGCTTGATGAAGCTTGCCAAGTGTAACGTGATGTCCATTGGTATCTTCTCGTGGGTGTCCCTTGAGCCGGAAGAGGGTGTATACACGTTCGAATGGCTGGATCAGGTTTTGGATCGTTTTGCAGCAAACGGTATCTATGCATTCCTCGCTACACCAAGTGGCGCTAGACCTGCTTGGATGTCCGCGAAGTACCCGGAAGTGCTCCGCGTATCCGAGAAGCGTGTCCGCAATCTGCATGGTTTCCGTCACAACCATTGTTATACTTCCCCGGTATACCGTGAGAAGGTTACTGCGATCAACACAAAACTGGCAGAGCGTTATTCGGATCATCCGGCTGTAATCGGCTGGCATATCTCAAACGAATTCGGCGGAGACTGTCATTGTGATTATTGTCAGGAAGCGTTCCGTGGTTGGGTTCAGAATAAGTATAAAACACTCGATGAACTGAATCATTCGTGGTGGACCACATTCTGGAGCCATACGGTTACAGAATGGAGTCAAGTGGAATCTCCTGCTCCACACGGTGAGACACAGGTACACGCAATGAATCTGGACTGGCGCCGTTTCGTTACGGATCAGACAGCTGATTTTATCGTCCATGAAACGAAACCATTGAAAGCTCAGAATCCCGATCTGCCAGTCACAACAAACCTGATGGAATTCTATGGCGGTCTGAACTATTGGAAGTTCGCTGATATTCTGGATTTCCTCTCTTGGGACAGTTATCCCACTTGGCATGATGCAGATGACGACGCGAAACAGGCATCCCGTATCGCAATGATGCATGACATCGTTCGTTCCATCAAAGGCGGTCAGCCGTTCTTGCTGATGGAGAGTACTCCAAGTTCGACGAATTGGCAAGATGTCAGCAAGCTGAAAAAACCGGGCATGCATTTGCTCTCTTCTCTCCAGGCTGTAGCACACGGTTCCGATAGTGTTCAGTATTTCCAGTGGAGAAAGAGCCGGGGGTCCAGTGAGAAACTTCATGGTGCGGTGGTAGACCATGTAGGAACGGAACATACGCGTGTATTCCAAGATGTCACCGACGTAGGAACGGCACTTGAAGGCATGGAAGCCATTGTAGGAACAGCGGTTCCAGCAGAAGTTGCAATTATATTCGATTGGGAAAACCGTTGGGCTGTTAATGATTCACAGGGTCCACGCAATATCGGTGTGAAGTATGAGCAGACCGTGGAAGAGCATTACGAAGCGTTTTGGAAAAAAGGAGTCGCTGTAGACGTTATCGATATGGATGCAGATCTGTCCAAGTACAAGTTGTTGATTGCTCCAATGCTCTATCTGGTACGTGAAGGTGTCGGGGAACGCATTGAGAAGTTTGTAGAACAAGGCGGTACGTTTGTAGCAACTTACTGGTCTGGTATTGTTAACGAAAACGATCTGTGTTTCCTGGGTGGATTCCCGGGCCCACTTCGTAAGACACTTGGCATCTGGTCCGAGGAAATTGACGGATTGCATGACCGTGATCTGAACGGAATCATTCCGGAGAAGGGCAATGAGCTTCAGCTCAATACAGCGTATGATGCAATTGAACTGTGTGATCTGATTCATCTGGAAGGCGCGAAGTCCCTGGCTACGTACCGTTCTGACTTTTATGCCGGACGTCCGGCATTGACGGTTAACCAGTTAGGTTCAGGAAAAGCATATTATGTAGCGACACGTCTGAAAGCACCATTCTATGATGATTTCTATGCGAAACTAATCGCTGACCTGAACATTGAGCGTGGACTTGAAACCGAGTTGCCTGCCGGAACAACGGCACATACACGTACAGATGGTACAACAGATTATGTGTTTGTACAGAACTACACGCCAGATGAGAAGCTGATTGAACTAGATGGACAGTCCTATACCGATCTGCTCAGTGGTGATGCCGTGGAAGCAAGTCTCAGCTTGAAGCCATATGACATTTGTGTTCTGCGCAGACCGGCTGCCCGGAAATAATATAAGTTCTATATGCTACTAAATGAATGAAGTTAGTATTGAGAAAAGATGCCCTGAACGCCTGCATTGGTGTTCAGGGCATCTTTTTTTATTTTATGTATTTGGCTGTTGAACGACTTTTTCTGGACAAGATAAAGGATAAACGTGTCCGCGTAGCGAAGACAAACACGTAACATGTAACTCAAGACTTTCAGTCTGGGAGGAATGGAAATGAATCAAAGAAATCTGGATGGTAACAGCATTATTATTCGACTGGAAATGACAACTAAGGATATCAAGTTTGGCGAAGTGGCTTCGGCCATCTCGGAAGCTGGGGGAGACATCATTGCCATCGACGTGATTTCCACCAATCAGGATGTAAGCGTACGCGACTTGACGGTCGCCGTTACAGATGCACAAGATAACAGTAAAATTATAGAAGGTGTGCGCCAGCTTAAAGGTGTGTCCATTATTAATGTATCGGATCGGACGTTCCTGCTTCATCTGGGCGGTAAGATCGAAGTAACACCAAAGACCCCGATTCAAAACCGGGAAGATCTGTCACGTGTGTACACTCCGGATGTGGCTCGTGTATGTTCAGCCATTTCAGAAGAACCCGGTAAAGCCTTCTCATTGACAATTAAACGGAATACAGTGGCCGTCATATCGGATGGCAGTGCCGTACTTGGACTTGGTAATATTGGTCCTCGTGCAGCGATGCCCGTCATGGAAGGTAAAGCGATGTTATTCAAACAGTTTGCAGGTGTGGATGCTTTCCCAATCTGCCTGGACACACAGGATACCGAGGAAATCATACGTACTGTGAAAGCGATATCACCTGGTTTTGGCGGCATTAATCTGGAGGATATCTCATCACCGCGCTGTTTCGAGATTGAACGTCGTCTGAATGAGGAATTGGACATTCCTGTATTTCATGATGACCAGCATGGCACAGCGGTTGTGTTATATGCCGGTCTGATCAATGCGCTCAAACTGGTGGGCAAGTCCATTGAAGATGTGAAGATTGTGGTCTGCGGTATTGGTGCAGCAGGTGTAGCTTGCAGCAACATATTATTGTCCGCGGGAGCCAGCCGGCTTATAGGTGTCGATCGTGAGGGTGCGATTGTACGGACACAAACCTATGAGAATGAAGTCTGGAGTGATTATGCAGCTCGTACAAACCCGGAACTGGAAACCGGATCGCTGCGTGATGTCATTCGTGGAGCCGATGTGTTCATTGGCCTGTCCCGCGGGAATCTGTTAACTCGCGAAGATGTGCAGACCATGGCAGAAGATCCAATCGTGTTTGCAATGGCAAACCCGGTACCTGAGATTATGCCTGCCTTGGTGGAAGACATTGTGGCTGTAATGGCAACAGGACGATCCGATTATCCGAATCAGATCAACAACGTGTTATGTTTCCCGGGCATCTTCAGGGCAGTTCTGGATTGCCGAGCCACCGAAATTAATGAAGAAATGAAGCTGGCAGCCGCGCAAGCGATTGCATCGGCCATTACGGATGAAGAGCGTACACGTTATTATATTATTCCGAGTGTGTTCAATGATAAAGTAGTCAAATCGATGCGCAGTCGCGTAATTGAAGCAGCTGTTAAGACGGGTGTAGCTCGGCGTATTCCTCGTGAACAGGCCCGTGAAGGCGGGGAATCGTAAGATGTCAGAGAACCCTCTTCAACCTGGCGGGAATCTGCAAGAATTAGGGCACATGCATAATATAGATGGAATAACGGCAGGAGAGGCTGTTCTGCGCGCCGCCCGATCCTTTGTTCAAGGCGACTCATCCAAGCATAGTGATGGTCATGACTGGCCGCACATTGAACGGGTAACCGCACTTGCGGTTGAACTCGCTCACCGCATGGGTGCAGATCCATCTGTCTGCGAACTGGCTGCTTTATTACATGATGTACCGGATGAGAAGCTGAATGAGAGCTTGGAAGCCGGGATGGCCAAACTGAATGACTGGCTGGATACCCAGCCTCTTGACCCGGATATACGTAATAAGGTTGTGGGTATTATTAGCACCATCTCATATGCGGGAGGCCAGCGTCCTGCGGTTAGTTCGCTTGAAGCACAGGTTGTTCAGGATGCGGATCGACTGGATGCAATGGGTGCGATTGGGATCGCGCGAACCTTTGCCTTTTCAGGCGCCAGAGGGCGCGAGATGTACGATCCGTCCCTTCCTCCACGGGAACAGATGACCCGTGAGGAATATCGCAATGGGCGCAGCACAACGATAAATCACTTTTACGAGAAGTTGTTCAAGCTCAAGGATCTGATGAATACCTCCTATGGCAAGGAGCTGGCGGAACAGCGTCATGATTATATGGTGCAGTTTGTGGACCAGTTCAAAAGGGAATGGGAGGGCACAAACCGTTAGGCAGGCATAATAAGCATGAGTATTCCACAGAGATATATTAAGTAACAGAGGCGAATCTTTGAAGTGGAGAAATCCATTTTGAAGATTTGCTTCTTTTTGGGTTAATATTGTGTATTAACATACATAAAGAAATCAATTTCATAATACCTCTGACTTATGACATGGCAACGGAAGACCTTACATGGTACAATAAATCGTTCTCCTGAATGAATTCAGGCAAAAAAAGAAATATGGGGTAATAATGAACATGATTATCAAATGTAAAATTTCAGGTTCGGTAAAGAGGAGGGGTCACCACCATGTCGTTTGGTGCACGTGTACTTAAGACGGGGATCGCGGTCACGCTTGCCTTGTACCTAAGCAGCCTGTTCTTGAACCCGCAATCTCCCGTGCCTGCCGCAATCGCGGCTATATTCGCCATGCAGCCTTCCATCTATCGTTCCTGGAAATACTTCCTGGATCAGTTGCAAACGACCACGCTAGGAGCTATTGTCGCCCTGGTGGGGGGCATGGTGTTGTCCAATGAGCCAATCGCCGTTGGATTAATTATTGTACTTGTCATCATGATCTGTCTTAAATTGAATATGGGTGAAACGGTTGGACTGACACTGGTCACGGTTGTATCCATTATGGAGGCCTCGGGTGACTGGCATTTTGCACTCAATCGTTTTCTGTTGACACTGGTTGGTATTGTATCGGCGTTTCTCATCAACATTACGGTATTTCCTCCGAAACCGAAGGTTCAGTTCGTGAAGCAGATCCATAGTGTATTCAGCGGTATGTCGTTGCTTCTGCGAACTTCGATCTCGGATGAGATCAAGGAAGTTGTATTCCGGGAGGAGAAAAGCAACCTGGGAGGTTCCATTAAGTCTCTGTCCGACAAGTATAACTTGTTCGAAGAGGAACAGAAAAAGATGAAACGTTCGAAATTCAGCGAAACTCGTCAGATGGTGGTCTACAAACAAATGCTGCTGAGTCTGCAAAAAGGATATGAGGTGCTGGATTCGGTGGAACGCCACTATTTCCAGGCACCGCGGACAACGGCCATGGATCAGTTTTTTGACTCACATCTTGAACTGGTTATCAAATTCCATGAGCATGCACTGCTCAAGTTCGAGGATAAGCTGAAACCTAATGGGGAAGAGGCCGCACAGTTTGTATTGGATAATGACCGTTTCATGGAGCAGGCGATCACCCAGTTTGATATCGACAAGGAAGGGATGTTACGATTGTCGATCGTGGCTGCTGCGATCTATGATTACGGATATCAACTGGAACGTTTGAATCGACTTGCCGAACATGTGCATAGCGCCAGTGAAGACAAAGAATCACAGGACAAAATTTTGAATTGGCTTAAGTGGCCTTAAGTGCGAGTTCAAAAAGGCTGGTTTTCAGTACCGAGAAGATGGAATGAAGCTAGAAATGGAGTAGCGGAGCGTAGGAAGACTACGTGAGCAACTACAATGTTTCCGAAGGAAAGATACTTCGTAAGCGTCTGCTTATTCGGCTGAATTTCATATTCGATGCTGATGATGCCGTTAGGCATGATTCGTAATCAAAAGTAGACTTTTTGAACAACCTCTCTAAGTGCGAATTGCGCACCTGCTTGGCGATCATATACAATGTAGTTACAACATTGCCCGGACCATCGTGTCCGGGTTGTTTTGTCATACATAGGGCTGAAGCGCATGAATGATTTTTAACGAACTGAGGGATAGAGACATGATTATAGAGGAACTGGACGCTGAACTAATGGAATGGTTGAGTGGGACAAATCTGGAGCATAAACAGCATGAAGCCATGCAACTGCTAACCGTATCTGAGGATCAATGGCCGCATCAGGCGATGATTAGTATGGGAGAAGTGATTGCGATAAATCCGCAGCAGCTTAGACTTGCTTTATGGCCAGGTACACAGACCAGTATGAACATGAGCAATACAGGCAAGGCTACCTTGATTACGGTTCAAGGACATCGATTGCTGCATATCCGTATAGAAGTAGAACGGTTGCCTGAGATTGAGGGGGCTGTTCATCCGAGAGATCGTTTTGAAGCACAAGTGCTTCAGGTACGTGTGGATCACGCGCCATATGCGGAGATCACTTCAGGAATAACCTTTCAATTAAAAGATGAACTTGGAGCAATTACACGCTGGAAAGAGACGATTGAAGAATTACGAAAGTAGGCAGGAATTGCCAAGTCAGTTGAGGACCCGGTGATTGGGTAATAATGAAGAAGAAAACAACAAAAAACGCCTCCGCTTGCATCGGGACGTTGTCACTGGTACAATAAAAAATGGTTTTCAGAAAATTAGAACTAATTAACATATAATTAAAATGTTTACTTTCTAATAATTATACCATTGCCTTTTCGGGCTTGTCAAATGGGATTTTGAGGACACAATCCGGGGAAAGAGGGGCTATTAACATATGAGTACAGATCAGCAATGGAATGAGGAACAACAACGGGTCAACACCGTGACCGATCAGATTGAACGCAAGATCACAACGTTAGAAGATGAAGTAGGCTCCTTCCGTGACGAAGTGGTTGGAATGAGAAAAGACTTTTGGGACGAAGTCACGATGAACTTTAGTGAAGCGGACGATGTCGGAGAGACATCAACCAGCATGCGGCAGCAGTCACAGGTACTATCCGATCGGGAGCGCAGCCATCTAAATACAGCGGCTGCGTTGGACAAAATGAAACGACTGCATCACTCACCATATTTCGGCCGCATTGATTTCAAGGAAGACGGGTATCCAAATGCTGAACGCATTTATCTGGGAATTGCATCGTTGCTGGATGAGAAGGAAGAATCTTTTCTGGTCTACGACTGGCGTGCGCCGATCTCTAACCTGTATTATGACGGAGCACCGGGTCCAATCACGTATCATACACCCAGTGGAGAGATCAGCGGTGATATCGAGATGAAGCGGCAGTTTGTCATTCGGGACGGACGTATCCGGTTTATGTTTGACACGGGGGTTACGATTGGCGATGAGTTATTGCAGGCCGTGCTCAGTCGAACTTCGGATGCACAGATGAAGAGTATTGTAGCGACCATTCAGAAGGAGCAAAACCGGATTATCCGTAATGACCGGACACGCATGCTCATTGTGCAAGGCGCAGCCGGCAGTGGCAAAACATCCGCGGCGCTCCAGCGTGTAGCATATCTTCTCTATAAATACCGCGAGCATCTGCAAGCGGATCAGATGGTTCTTTTTTCACCAAATCCGATGTTCAACAGTTATGTCTCCACGGTACTGCCTGAGCTTGGGGAGGAAAACATGTTGCAGACGACCTTCCAGGAGTATTTGGAGCGCCGTTTGGGTCGTGAATATCAACTGGAAGATCCGTTTATTCAACTCGAATATGTACTTACAGGGACGGAAGATCCCGATTACGATGTGCGCATGTCCAGCATTCGGTTCAAGTCATCCGAATCTTTCCTGAAGGTGATTACACGTTATAAGGAAAGCATGTTGTCAGGTGGCATGAAATTCAAGCCGGTTCGCTTCCAGGGCCGAGCGATTGTCACGTCAGAGGCTATGGCTGAGAAATTCTATAGTTTCGAATCATCCGTTAAGCTGGTGAGTCGACTGGAGATGTTGCGGGACTGGATGCTGAAAGAACTGTCTGCCTTTGGTAAAGGTGAACTGGATGAGCCTTGGGTTGATCAGCAGCTTGATCTAATGGAGCCGGAGGATCTGCAACGTGCGTATCAACGGTTGAAGCGCAAGCAAAAAGGAAAGACGCATACGTTTAATGACTTCGAGCAGGAAAGAGAAATTCTGGCACGCATGGTGGTCAGTGACCGACTCAAACCTTTGCGAAAATGGATTAAGTCCTTACGATTCGTTGATATAAGACAATTATATGCACATCTGTTCAACGATCAGGCTCAGATGGAGCGATTGTTGGGTGATGAAGCGCTGCCTTCTCAATGGGATGAAATCTGTAAGATGACCTTACGCAGATTGAAGCTTCAGGAGTTGGCATATGAAGATATTACGCCATACTTGTACTTGCGTGAGCTTATGCTTGGATTCCATATTAACTCCAATATTCGTCATGTCATTATTGATGAAGCCCAGGATTACTCTGCGTTTCAGTTGGCATTTATGAAGAGGTTGTTCCCACGGGCGAAAATAACAGCACTTGGTGACTTTAATCAGGCCATCTATGCCCACTCTTCAGTGCTGAGTGGAACAGGACCTTTGACTAACCTGTACGGTCCAGACAATACAGAGGTCATTGAGCTGACCAGAAGTTATCGATCTACTCGGGAGATCGTGGAGTTTACCCGTGGCATGGTGCCTGGTGGGGAAGAGATTATTCCATTTAACCGTAGCGGCGAGAAGCCTAAAGTGATTGTTTCTTCTGATGCCGAGCGTCATATGAACGTCATCACGACAGATCTCAAACACTTGATTGAGGAAGGGTATGAATCAGTTGCAGTGATCTGCAAGACCGCCGAAGAGAGCAGAGACGTACATGCTGCATTGAGTAAGGCGCTGCCCACAGCACCGAAGTTAATCAAGAAAACGACGCTGGCTTTTGAACAGGGTGTTCATGTCATCCCGGCGTATCTGGCCAAAGGTGTGGAATTCGATGCTGTCCTGATCTATGACGGCTCTGCGGAGCAGTATGCTCAGGAGCATGAACGCAAGTTGTTCTATACGGCTTGCACACGAGCGATGCATCTGCTGCACGTTTACTGCGTGGGCACACCGAGTCCGTTCATTACCTCGCAGTCGGAAGAATGGTATGATCTTGGCAAGGTGTCTGCTGCGCAAGTGGACTGACATATCACATTCATGTGCATGAAGAAGGCTTCCGTTCAGTGGAACGGGAGTCTTTCTGTATATGATACATATATCGGGAAGAAGCTAACTTCACGAGGGAAGTATACATGATGAGATTCCAGCCATATAGGTGATCATATGAAATGAAAATACCTAACGTGAATTCGTGAGGATTGGGTTCTGTGGATAAATATGACTCCATAATTTGTATTGATGCACAATGGATGTAATTTTTCTTTACACCTGAAGTCCGGACTCATATAATCGTAACAATATATTTTTTTGGATCGTTTATTAAAGGAGGCAACAAAATGAACAAACCATCTTTTGAACGGCCACTTATGGCTGATTGTGTACCTGATCTGGTCGCTACAGCACGGGGAGATTTGCCAGCGACTTTGGTCATTCGGGGAGGTACGCTGGTAAACGTGATATCGGGTGAGATTTTGCCGGAGATGTCCATAGCCGTACAGGGAGCTCGAATCGCTTATGTTGGTAAAGATGTAAGCCACACCATTGGAGAACATACCCGGATTATTGAAGCAAACGGTAAGTATATCGCTCCTGGTTTGCTGGATGGACACTGCCATATTGAAAGTACACAGATGAAAGTAACCGAGTTTGCGAGAGCGGTATTGCCTTCAGGCACAACCGGAGGTTTCTTTGATCCACATGAGATCTCTAACGTGCTTGGTCTGAAAGGTCTGAGACTGATGCTGGATGAAGCACGGACCACACCGATGGCAGCCTATATGCAGGTGGCTTCCTGTGTGCCTTCCACTCATCCAGGACTGGAGACAACAGGTGCTTATATCGGGCCTGAAGAGGTAGCTGAGGCTCTTTCCTGGGGTCCGGACATGATTGGCCTTGGTGAAGTGATGAACTTCCCTGGGGTAGTCTATGGGGACGAGACGATGATCGGTGAGATACAGGCGACCCTCCGGGCAGGTAAAGTGGCTGACGGTCACTTTACCTGGGCTGCAGATGACTGGCGTCTGCCAGCGTATGCAGCGAGTGGCGTTACAGGGGATCATGAATGTGTGACCAAGGAAGATGTGGTTGAACGTCTGCGACTCGGGATGTACGCGAAGATGCGCCAAGGTTCGGCATGGCATGATGTAGCCGAGACGATCAAAGCCTGTACCGAGCTTGGACTGGATACACGCCGGATGATGCTGGTGACCGATGACCGAAGCTCTGAATCCCTGCTCAAAGAAGGACATATGGATTTTGTTGTTCGTCTCGCAATCTCCCAAGGGGTGAAGCCGGTTACGGCTTTCCAGATGGCAACCATTAACACGGCTGAGCGCTTTGGTGTTGCGCGCGATATTGGTGCGGTTATTCCGGGCAATATAGCTGATATTATTCTGCTGGACGGCCGATTGGCTGATGTACGTGTGGGCATGACAATTGCTGCCGGGCAAGTAGTAGCCGAGAACGGGAAAATGACCGCGGTATGGGACAGTTTCACGTATCCGGAGGAAGCACTGAACACGGTGAAGTTAGAAGCAAATATTCAGCCAGAAGATCTGAAGCTTGCTGCACCGATTCAAGAGGGCACGATTGGTGCCAAAATCATTCATGTGACAGAGAACCATGTGGATACAAAGGAGAAACACCTGCCTGTTAGAGTAGAGAACGAGAAGGTTGTGGTTTCAACTTCAGGGGAAGTATGCAAAATTGCGGTATTGGAGCGTCACAAACAAACCGGGAATCGAGCGGTAGCGCTTGTTGGAGGCATCGGTTTCACATCCCCTGCAGCGATTGCGATGACGGTTGCTCATGATAGTCACAACCTGTTGATTATCGGTAATGATGATGCCCTGATGGCCGAAGCCGGTAACCATGTCATTCGTATGCAGGGCGGGGTCGCCGTGGTAACGGCAGCAGGTGTAACCGAATTCCCGCTGCGGATTGCAGGTTTGATGTCAACCGAGCCATTCGAAGTCGTTGCAGCGCAATCGGCAGCAGTCAGTGAAGCTTTACAGTCCGCAGGATGTACGTTGAATAATGCGTTCATGACGCTTTCGTTGCTCGCGCTGGTTGTGATTCCAGAATTACGTTTGTCCGACAAGGGGCTTGTGCGGATTTCGGCAGAAGGTATTGAACTGGTGTCACTTTTCGATGAAGTGGTTGACAATACACCGGTAGCTCCATGGGGTAATGAATGAACGGAAATGTCGACTAGACATCATTAAATAGGGTTCCATATAAAGCCGCCTTAGGGCGGTTTTTTGGTGTGTTTTGAGAGAAAACGCTTTCTAGGTCTTCTGGAGCTTGGTGTACATATGGCAATAATGACTGAAGTCATGCTGGAATAAGGATTGAATTTGAAAATAATGAATAATTGTGACTTTTGAACTATACATACAGAACTACGAATTCCCGAAATATAGTTATATGATTCTTTCGTAGTGAGTCTTAAAGATGATATTGCATATAAAAGCAATTCAAATTCGTCGTACGTAATAAGTATCCATTAAATGAATATGAAACGACATAATTTCATCCAGATTTGCACGTCAGAGCTGATAACTTCAGAGGGAGTGTACAAATATGAAAAGCAAAAGGGGTTACCGTTTTATCTTATTACTGAGTTGTTTGATCCTGTGTGCGAGTACAGCCTGTTCTTCCAAAGCCATTGCGGATGGTTCAGTCGACAGTTATGCAACGATTCATGGAGAACTTGATGTGCCAGTGAGAGCGACTTGGGTATGGGATACCACCCAGATCCGAAGTAATCCTCAAGAAGTGTTAAATTACGCTACAGCGAACAAGATCAATACGATCTATCTGCAGTTGAACCGGGATATAAAGATTCCTGAGTATAAAAGTTTTATCCGCCAGGCGAGAGCCAAGAATATTGCGGTGGACGTCATGGATGGAAGATCAGCCTGGGGGTTGACGGAAAGTCGGGAGCAGATTGCATCTTTCCTGGACTGGATCGAGGCATATCAAGCGCAGGCATTGTCCAATGAGAAATTTGCTGGTATTCATCTAGATATTGAGCCACATGTGCACCCACAATGGAAAATCAATCAGGGCAGTGTAATTTCCCAGTGGCAAGGAAATGTGGAGTACATTGTTGAGCGAGCATCACGGATGAAAATGCCGGTAGCGGCTGATCTGCCTTTCTGGCTCGATAACTACAAAATTCCGGGTTCCACGATGGCCGTAAGCAGTTGGATGATTCGCAAGTTTGATTCCATCACGATTATGGCTTACCGCGATACAGCAGCTGCAATCTATAGTGTAGCGAAGGATGAACTTGCAGAAGCAGCTCTACTTGGCAAGACGATCTCAATCGCCGTGGAAACAAAGCAAAGCAAGGAAGGTGACTTCATTACTTTTTATGAAGAGGGATCTGCTTATATGGAAGCACAATTAAAGTTGGTCGAAAAAATGGCTTCAGTACATGCGTCCTTTAATGGGTTCTCCGTACATGAGTACACTTCATGGAAGACGCTGAAAAAGTGAGGCCAATGTTAAGCTTCAAAGCGTAAGGCTGATAGCAGCGAGTGAGATGAGTTCTAACTGAGCCAGTGTGGCTCAGATCAGAGCGTTATCTTACTCGTTGGCTGGAAAGTTGATAAAAAAGATAAAGAAGGTGTTTGCAGCTGAATAGCTGTGAGCACCTTCTTCTTTTATACCTGAACCAAGGCAGATTCCATGGCTACGTTCTCATAGAACAATTTGCGATACTGTGATGGTGTGGTGGCTTTATGCTTTTTAAATGTAGTGATGAAGTAGCTTAGATGCTCAAAACCCACATCCATGGCGATATCAACAATTTTGTGATCCGTATTCTCAAGCTGAACGCAGGCCTGTTGAACGCGGTAATAGTTAATGTAATCAACCGGGGTTTTCTGCACCATCTGTTTGAAGAAACGGCAGAAGTGTCCTTCGCTCATATTGGCTTCATCGGCCAGTTCTTTCAGCTTCAATGGTTCAGGATAACGCTTGTGGATATAGCCGAGCACGGATTTCAGGCGCTCTACCTTGTCATGACTCCCTGTAGCGATGGTGCCTTTGAGCGGAGCAGGTCTCATATGTTCGAACATACGGGCAAATATGAGATACAGGTACGCTTTCGTTGACATTTCACACGTTTCTGTTCCGGCAGCGTGGTCAGCGAATATGCGTTGCAGGTGATCCAGAATTTCTTGTCCCCAATCCTCATCTGCCTTGATATGAAAAGGGAGGATCACGGTTTTACGCACCAGTGGACCGATGAATTTCTCCTGTACCGTATCGAAGGTGCGGCTTCCAAGCAGCTCCGGATTAAATACAATGGAAGAGAATACACAGGGAATATCACCTTTCAGATAACCTGCATGAATCTCACCTCGATTGATAAAAATCGCTTCTCCAGCTTGAACCTCAATGGTGTTCATATCAATCTGAAAGACCGCACAGCCCTGAGTAACCATGGTGAACTCCATTTCATCATGCCAGTGGCAATCCAGAATGCTATCGCCGTTCAGCTGTTGTATATCGGGGTACACACTGACTGGATACATGGCATTGCCGTGAATTCGGTCTTCGCGTAATCGTTCACGTTCCATATCAACGCCTCCTTTACTTCATTTTTAATGTAATCGTTTCCAAAGTTTGGTGTTGATGTTCAAGAATCGGATGGTTATTATCAAAATCGTGATATATTTAGTCAAAATAAGAGAAGAAATTCATTATTAATATCAATATTATTATAGTATAACCAAAGGGGGAAAGAAAACATGAAATTTACTGATGGATTCTGGATGACTCGTGAAGGGTACCAAATTCAAAACCCGACTGACATTCGTGATATTGTACAAAAAGATAATTCTTTGACCGTATATGCGGCAACTAAATATATTCGCAGCAAAGGCGACACGTTGAACGGTACATTGCTTAAAGCAACATACAGCTCACCTATGCCAAACGTTATTCGTGTAACCTTGAATCACCATAAAGGCGGAGTGAAAAAAGGGCCTGTATTTGAGCTCAACACGCAAGATGCAAACGTTGACATCTCGAAAAATGAACAAGGCGCAGTTTTGAAAAGCGGTAACCTGGAAGTTCAAATCGACAAAACAAACGGTTGGGACGTTAGCTTCCTATATGGAGGAAAGCGTATTACAGGTAGTGGTCAAAGAGCGGCTGGTTATATTACAGGTCCAAGCAAGGAAGCGTACTTCCGCGAGCAGCTTGATCTCGGTATTGGTGAATACGTTTACGGACTCGGTGAGCGCTTTACACCGTTTGTTAAGAATGGCCAAATCGTCGATACCTGGAATGAGGACGGCGGTACAAGCAGTGAGCAGTCCTATAAAAACATTCCGTTCTACTTGTCAAATAAAGGATATGGTGTATTTGTAAACCATCCTGAACGCGTATCCTATGAGATTGCATCTGAAAATGTATCCAAAGTTCAATTCAGCGTAGAAGGAGAGACTCTGGAGTACTTCATTATCGGCGGTGACAATCCAAAGGATGTACTTGATAATTATACGAAATTGACAGGTAAACCAGCACTTCCACCAGCATGGACATTTGGTCTGTGGCTGACAACTTCATTCACAACGGATTATGATGAAGCAACGGTTAACCATTTTGTAGATGGCATGGCTGAACGTGATCTTCCGCTGTCTGTATTCCATTTTGACTGCTTCTGGATGAAGGAATATCAATGGTCTGATTTCGTATGGGATGAAGCGATGTTCCCGGATCCGGAAGGCATGCTTGCACGTCTGAAAGAGAAGGGTCTTAAAATCTGTGCTTGGATCAATCCATATATTGCAGAAAAATCCTACTTGTTCGATGAAGGTATGGAGAACGGTTATCTGGTCAAAACAGCCGATGGTAGCGTATGGCAATGGGATATGTGGCAAGCAGGTATGGCTCTGGTTGACTTCACAAATCCGGATGCTGTGAATTGGTATAAGAGTAAGCTCGAAGTCCTGCTTGATCAAGGTGTAGATTCCTTCAAGACCGACTTCGGCGAAAGAATTCCGACAGATGTCGTGTACTTCGATGGTTCTGATCCGGTTAAAATGCACAACTATTATACACAACTGTATAACAAAGCTGTATTTGAATTGCTCGAAGAGAAGATTGGCAAAAACGAAGCTGCTCTGTTTGCACGTTCCGCAACAGCAGGTGGTCAACAGTTCCCGGTTCACTGGGGTGGTGACTGTTCTTCCACGTATGAATCCATGGCTGAATCGCTTCGCGGTGGCCTGTCACTGGGGCTTTCCGGTTTCGGATTCTGGAGCCATGATATCAGTGGTTTTGAAAGCACAGCGAGCCCTGACGTATACAAACGCTGGGTACAATTCGGACTTTTATCTTCACACAGCCGCCTGCATGGCAGCACTTCGTATCGTGTGCCTTGGTTGTTTGACGAGGAATCCGTGGACGTTGTTCGTGATTTTACCAAACTCAAAATCAGCCTGATGCCGTACCTGTACAATTCTGCGGTAGAGTCAACGGTAAAAGGTATTCCGATGATGCGCGCTATGCTGCTGGACTTCCCAGAGGACCCAACAACATACAGCCTGGATACGCAATACATGTTCGGTGATTCAATTCTCGTGGCGCCAATCTTCAACAAGGAAGGCGATGTGCGTTACTACCTGCCTGAAGGAACTTGGACAAACTATCTGACAGGAGCGAAAGTACAAGGTGGACGCTGGATCAGTGAAAACCATGACTTCAAAACGCTTCCAATGATGGTTAAGCCAAACAGCCTGATCGCTGTTGGTGCTGTAGATCATAAACCGGATTATGACTTTGCAAATGATGTATCTCTGCACTTGTTCGAGCTGGCTGATGGTCAAACGGCTCAAGCTGTCGTTGTGAACCAAGCTGCTGAACAGGAGCTAACAGTTAACGTTACACGTAATGGATCAGTGCTGGATGTTCGTGCTGAAGGTGCAGGTAAACCTTGGAACATCGTGCTTCGTGGTATTGAAAGTGTATCCAGCGTTGAAGGTGGTTCCCAAATGTCTGGTGCAACTGGTGTTGTTGTTACGGCAGCAACAGGTGCAAGCGCGCTTACAATCCAACTGTAAAATGATATAGTAGAAGAAAAGGACGGTGCCGAAAGGTGCCGTCTGTTTGTCTACGATGATAGGAGATTGAATGAAATGAGTACAATGAATTCCGGTTTGCACTGCACGATATCAGCAGAGATGCTGCATCAACTGGTAGAGATTAATTTTGGAAGCGATACCAAAGTGAAGGAGTTTGGTCTCCTGCAAGGTGGACTTTTTAATACAACTTATCGGATTCACCTTGAACATACATCCTATACGGATGTGATTTTACGTTTGGCTCCAGAGCGGGGAGAGATGGCGGCTGGTTCTGCGAGTGACCCACTCTTTTCTTTTGAACGTACGATGATGGCGGCTGAACCGATTGTGTATGAATATTACCGTAAGGCAGGCATTCCTGCTCCCAACATTATCGCCTGTGATGATAGCGGATCCATCATTCCAAGAACGTACATGTTTATGAAGTTTATTCCAAGTAAGCAGCTGGATCACGCATCAATTTCAGACATAGACAAAGAGCGATTGTATCATCAGCTTGGCGTCTATACCGCCATCATGCATCAGATCGAGGGGACATCGTTTGGGTGGCCGCTGGGAGATGGGACGATTAGAGGCTCGGATCAATGGTCCGAGGTGCTGCACTCTTTTGCAGAAGAAACGGCACTTAAAGCGGCACAAGTCAATTATATGTCAGGTGTGGGAGAAGAGATCGCTGCTATTTTCATCCAAAATAAAGATTTATTTGATCATGTGACCCGTCCGGTACTCGTTCATAATGACCTGTGGGAAGCAAATGTGCTTGTTCATCAGGAAAAGGGTGAGCTAAACATTGCGGCCATCATTGATGGAGATCGTTCGATGTTTGCCGACAGGGAGTTTGAAGCCATATTGTCAACAGAATCAGCGGCTTTTCATGAAGGATATGATCGTCCACTGGACTCATCCGCTGAAGGACAGGCACGCAGGCTTGCGTACCGAATACTGTCTTCGTATTTTAATGCCTACGTTCATGAACATCAGGTCAATCAACCTGAAGATGGTCAGAAGTATCGCCAGCGTACGCTGGATTTACTGGAGCAATGGAAGCAACTTGGACTTCACTAATTCGTAGGAGGAATGAAGGATGAAGGAGTATCATCAATACCCGATGTGGGATGCGTCACAACGTGACCCACGCTGGGGCAGAACGGAAGAGGGATATGGCGAGGACCCGGTCCTCACGGGAGAAATGTCGGCAGCTCTCGTCAAAGGTATGCAGGGAAATGATCCTTTTTATCTGAAAAATGGTCGCAACATTAAAACACTTTTTTGCCAATAATAATGAGAAAGATCGGCTGAATTGTTCATCCAGCATCGATCCGCGCAATCTGCGGGAATATTATTTAAAAGCATTTGAGACACCATTTGTGGAAGGTGGAGCCTTGTCCATGATGACAGCTTACAATTCCATCAATGGTACACCTGCCATTGAAAGTCCATATGTGAATGATGTGGTTAAGGGTGAGTGGGCAATGCCTGGGTTTATTGTATGTGATGGCGGAGACCTGTCACAGACGGTGAACTATCATGGTTATCACACCAGTCATGCCGAATCAGCAGCAGGTGCGTTGAAGGCAGGAGTGGATTGTCTTACGGATGAAGTTGATCTTGTTGTATCTGCTCTGGAAGAGGCTCTTGATCAGGATCTGTTGGAGATCGCTGATTTGGACCGAGCTATTCGTAACATCTTCGGTGTGCGAATGCGACTTGGACAACTGGATCAGTCGGGACGTAACCCGTATGCCTCCATACCCGAGTCTGTACTATGTGCACCAGAACATGCCAAACTTAGTTATCGTGCCGCTGCCGAATCCATTGTTTTACTCCAAAATGATGGATTGCTTCCGTTGCAGCCAGAAGCATTACAAAAGATCAGTGTCATTGGACCACTTGCCGATGTGGTCTATACCGATTGGTACAGTGGCACACTGCCTTATCGTGTATCCGTCCTCGATGGATTGCGTAATCGACTACCTCATTCAGACATAACGTATTCAGATGGGAATGACCGTATTCAGCTGAAGACAACAGACGGTCAGGTTATAACCTTGGGTGCGGAAGGTACGCTCGTCGCTGTACCGGAGGATAGTGCACCTGCAGCCGCCGAGTTTGTACATCAGGATTGGGGCTCGGGAAGTCATACGCTGAGAAGTGTGAACAATCATCGATACGTTAGTTTAACCGAGCAAGGCATCTATCAGGCAAACGCACCGGAGATTGGTGGCTGGTTTGTGAAGGAAGTTGTTCGCATAGATCCTCTAACGGATGGAAGTAACACCTTGCGGACGTGGAACGGTATTCCGGTTGGACTGAGCGAATATCAGGGACAGGCTGCTGTATCACCACCACGGCCACAAGGAGAACAAACTACAGCTACAAGTACAACTCAGGACAATGTGAGTGCCTCTGGACACGCAAGTCAATCACCAGGCAATACACAGATACCTTCTGCATTCAATATTGATATTGTGACCAGCGGAATACAACAAGCCGTAGAAGCTGCACGTAGCAGTCAGGCATCTGTCGTTGTTGTTGGCAACAGCCCATATATCAACGGCAAAGAAGAAATTGACCGCCCAAGTCTGCTGCTTCCGCCGAGTCAGGTCGAGCTTGTCAAAGCCGTGTGTGAAGCCAATCCCAATACGGTGGTTGTCATTATGGGCAGTTATCCATTTGCCTTGCAGGAGTTGAAAGGTATTGCCCGCGCAATCGTTTATATGACACATGCTGGTCAGGAATTGGGTAATGCGCTTGCAGATGTGCTGTTAGGTTATTATGCCCCGGCAGGCAGATTGAATATGACATGGTATGAAGACGAATCACAGCTTCCTGACATGATGGATTATGACATCATTCAGAATGGCATGACTTATATGTATCATGAAGGACCGGTTCAATATGCATTTGGTCATGGCCTGACGTATTCCGAATTCGAATACGAAGCGATTCGTGTAAATCGTAGTGCTCCGGTGGAAGACACCACCACAGATCAATTAAAGATTGAAGTGGAGATACACAACACAGGTGAACGTGACAGTGATGAAGTCGTACAGATCTATGGATCTTCCTATACCTCCCGAGTGAAACGTGCTCAGAAGCAACTGCTTGCTTTCCGTCGTGTTCATGTCAAAGCAGGGACGCGTGTTACGATAAGTTTAGAAGTCCCTGTTCAGAAGCTGGCGCTATGGGATGTTACCCGAGATCGATACTGCCTGGAGACATCGACCTGGGCCATGCTGGCAGGGCGTTCTTCTGCAGATATACGTCAGTCGGCTGATATTGAAATTGAAGGTGAGACGATTCCGGATCGTCCGCTGCACTTGCTTACCTTTGCCGAGAATTACGATGTTTGTAGAGGTGTTCTGTTGGATGAATGTCTGGAAGGACGTTCGGCAGTTCGGGCAATTAACCAGGAAGAACCTTTATATCGAGATGGTCAGTCATCCTGGATCGCTTTCAACCATAATGCTGTTCAGGAAGTACAAGGATTTGAAGCCAGAGTGGCAGCTTATGGGGAAGAGGGCAGACTTGAGATTCGTTCTGGAGGACTGGAGGGCGAACTGCTTGGTGTGTGTGAGGTTTCTGGACCTGGTGGCAGTGTGAATGGAAAAGATATCAAGTGGACAACGGTCCAGTGTTCGCTTGAGGCGCCCCATAAGGTGAATGAGCTGTATATTATTTTCAAAGGTGGAGCAGCGTTGCGCCACTTTAGATTGTTGTAGTTGTAGACATCATGAACCAAAGGAGCTGTCTTGCATAAATTCGTGCAGGCAGCTTATTTGTGTGAACAAGCGGTAACATCCAGCATGTCCTGAATAATCAACCTCCGAAACAAGCACAATAATGCTGTTGTGTGTAGAATCTGTAAAGGTGGTTGTGGTATGAACGATAAAAAGTGGGACCTCGTCGCACTTGCTTCCATCCCTTTAATTATGACCTTGGGTAACTCCATGCTTATACCGATCCTGCCACAGATTGAACGTGAGTTGAAGGTATCTGCATTCAAGGTCAGTATGCTTATTACAGTCTACGCTGTAGTTGCCATTCTGCTTATTCCACTCGCAGGATACTTGTCGGATCGTTTTGGCAGAAAAGCAGTCATTATTCCCAGCCTTATCATTGCAGCCGTCGGGGGTGCTGTAGCTGGTGTGGCTGCATGGATTCTGAACGGAAATATAGCTTACTGGACCATATTAGGTGGCAGGTTATTACAGGGGGTTGGAGCAGCGGGGGCATTCCCGATTGTGATACCTTTGGTTGGGGACATGTTCAATGATGAAGATCAGGTATCTAAAAGTCTGGGAATCATTGAAACTTCGAATACATTTGGCAAAGTGTTAAGTCCAATTCTGGGAGCAGCACTGGCTGTGTGGTTATGGTACCTACCATTTATGGCTATTCCCGTTCTATGTGTTCTTTCGCTGATCCTGGTTATTTTCTTGGTGAAAACACCCAAGAAAAAAGAAAAACCGCCCACCTTTACAGAATTTGTGGCTTCCATTAAAGATGTACTAAAAGAAAAAGGACGATGGTTGTACGCCTTGTTTGCGATCGGTGGAATTTGTATGTTTATTCTTTTTGGTGTGCTGTATTATCTTTCCGAGACATTGGAGAGCGAGTTCGCCATGAAGGGCATTGTAAAAGGTCTCGTGCTTGCCATTCCGCTAGCGGCACTGTGTCTTTTTTCCTTTTTCGCAGGAAAGTGGATCGGAAAGAGTAAGCCTCGTATGAAGTGGATCGGATTTGCAGGTCTTTTTCTTGTAACTGTTTCGCTGGGTGTTATTGGAGTTTTCGATAATATCTACGTTGTCGTAGGTCTATTCACATTGGGAAGTGCGGGAATAGGGGCAACCTTACCATGTCTGGATGCTCTAATTACTGAGGGTGTGGACAAAAAGCAGCGAGGTACGATTACGGCTTTGTTCAGTAGCATGCGATTCATCGGTGTATCACTCGGCCCACCTGTTGTTTCTTTACTCATTGGCAAACAACATTTTTTGCTTTTTGGTGTGCTTGCCGCTTCTGCAGCTGTAGGAGGACTACTTACATTATTTGCAGTTAAGCCGGATAAGGGAGACCAACCTACTTCAGGAAGCGGACAGAAACAGGACGAACGACACATCGAGCGAATCGAGCCAAGTAGAGGGTATGCTCCTATAAGGCGCAAGAAAAGTCCATTTTAAATAGAAGGTTCTGTATGCTACGTTCATTCCCAAGCTGTCGTAAGCTTATTAGATCTTCAGATCTGTTCCAATAAAAAACGCGTTTACGCCTAAGAAAGCGGATGAATTTGCTTTCTCGGTGTAAACGCGTTTCTCGTTTCTATGAGCAGAATGACCTTAACCAATCATTCGTGTTTACTTATATTCGACTGGCTAGTTTCGGTGTTTCCAGCTCCAGATTCTGAATCCTTGTTCTGATCTTGAGGTGGTTCCGTTGCAGGGATATGAGTATGAGCGAGCAGAGCATGAGGTTCAATGGAGAAGCTGCCGCTTCGTTTTCCCTGAATCAGATATATAAGCAAGAACAGAATCATAAACATCACGGAATAACGATACATATCGGTATAACTGGTCATCGCCGCAATGGCGCCGAGAAGAAGGGCACCGGTCGCAATCCCCAGATCCAGCGAGTTCAAAAACATGCCGTTAGCCATACCCCGTTGAGTAGGAGATACAACTTGAATCATCCAGGTCTGCAGAGACGACTGCATGGAACCATAACCGATTCCGTAGATAAAGGCAGCGATGAACAGGACAGACATGGAGGTTGCATAAGAGAGCAGAATGAGGCCGACAGCAACGAATATTGCTCCTGGAATGAGCAGTGCTTTTGGACCTTTATTGTCATAGATCCGCCCTGCAAATGGTCTAACCAATAACACGGCGAGTGCATTGAACAAAAAGAACAGCGCAGGATTGGCCAGATTGGCTTCCTTACCATACAAAACGATGAATCCGACAAGCCCACCATAGGTGATGGATAATAGGCAATTCAGCACACTGGGCAGAATCAGCTTGCGGTTGAAAGGGGTCTTCTGTTTCGGGTTGGACCCTGAAGCACTTGTTGTGGCTTGTGGCATGATGGTTGTACTGTTATCGGTTCTGACTGCTTTTTTGCGTGTCAGCGAATAACTCAGTGGATAGATCACAGCGAGGACACCCGCAGTACATAACATCAGGGTTACAAATCCAGCGCCCTGGAGCAGAGTGACCCCAATGATTGGCCCCATAGACATAGCCAGACTAGTCGATAGACCAAAGTAACCCATACCTTCACCCATTCGTTTGACGGGCACAATATCCGAGGCCATCGTTGGAAAAGCGGTACTGCTCATACCAAACCCGATACCAAACAACATTCTCAGCAACAAGAGCACAGCTATACCGGCAGCAAAATAATAGCCGAGTGTTGCTAGCAGGGCTACGGACAGACCTATATAGATCATGGCGTTACGAAGACCCTTCTCCAGTGCTTTCGCGGAATAGAGACGGGCTGCTATGGCACTTAGTGCAAACAGACAGGTGAATAAACTTACTTCAAACGCATTGGCGTGAAATCGCTCCTGAACGTAAGACGGAAGCGGAGAGACAATCATGTGCAGTTGCAAGAACAACAAGAAGTTGCACAGCATCAGCAGTATAAAATCGGTAGTCCATAGTCTAACTTGTTGTGTAGATTGTTCTTTCATGATGATGTATTCCCCCTGAGTTGTGATTCATTACAAGTTGCGGTTAATGAGGGAAAGAGTATGTTTAAATGCTTCCATCTGGTCTTCGGATATACCTTCAGCAAGTTCTTTATTCATTTCTCTTTCAATCGGAACGAGGATATCAATTAACGCTTTGCCTTCCGTGGTGAGATATAACAGATAGGCTCTGCGATCCTGTTCGCTGGTCCGGCGTTCTACCCAGCCTTTTTTCTCAAGCAGATCAATGATCCGCGCAGTGGTGGGTTGGTCTTTGAAGACACGTGCAGCGAGTTCCTTCTGATTAACACCTTCACCGCGGTCAACATTAAAGAGAACAGAAAATTGCTCTGTCGTAATATCATAAGGTTTGAATCGTGTTGCAAGTAAAGCTACAGCTTTACGATGTGTGAAACCCAGCATGAATCCAACAGATTGTTCCAGTGTATAGTCCATGTGATTGCTAGACCTCGCTTCCATAATAAAATGTCCCAATTAATTAGTTGTTATAACAACTATATGTCAAACAAGTATTTTTGTCAAAATGAAATATTCTCATATCGAACTTACAGGTGCGCTGTGCAATGATCCAAAAATCCTGTTAGAATAGTGATGAAACCGCTTTTATATAATCGATTTCCAGCGTGCTTGAAGGATGGAGAAAACCAATTTGCTCTAACTGATGTTGGAGATGAACAAGGAGAGCTGTGTATGCTAAAGAATATACCCGCAATAATACCTCCAGAGTTACTCAAAATCATGTCCGAAATGGGTCATGGAGACGAGTTGGTTCTGGCGGATGGCAATTTCCCCGCAGCCAGTCATGCCAAGCGACTGGTACGCTGTGATGCACTGGGAGTCGTTGAACTGCTGGATGCCATCCTGCAATTATATCCACTGGATACCTATGCTGAGCGTCCCGCTGCTGTCATGCAGGTTGTGAAAGGGGATCAGGTGATCCCGATCATATGGGAAGACTACCGCCGATTGATTGAAGAATACGAAGGCATTACGGATGCTTTTGATCATGAAGAACGATTTGATTTTTATAAACGGGCTTCGAATGCCTATGTGATTGTTGCAACTGGTGAGCGAGCGCAATACGCCAATCTGATTTTGAAGAAAGGCGTCATTTTCCCCGATGCTGATCCTGGTCAGGAACAGCAGAATGCTGAATCGAACTGAATAATTACGGCGACGGAGCAGTGGATGCTTTGGTCGCCTTTTTATTTTTACCAATACGGAGTTAATATAACAAAACGTACAGAATTGGCATGGACTAGATAAGCACGATGCAATCTAGAAGCGCGCATGAACGTTTGTCAGATCACTGCTGAAGATACTACAAACTTTGATGCAGATGATGAATGGGGAAAATGAAAGGACTGTTTTACAATTGGAAGAAATACAAACGAGGAGACGATGGTCTCTATCCCAGAGGAGTTGAGTGAAATGCAGCACGGAATCAGACAAGCGGGTCTTCCTGATTGTAACGAAGTGGGACAATTGTTCAATGAGTACAGGATGTTCTACAACCAAAATGCTGACATTGAGGCAGCACATCAGTATATTAGAGAACGAATGGAACGCCATGAATCGGTGATTTTGGTAGCAGAAACAGATGCCGAAAGTGATCATGGGACAGATGAAAGTAATGGTATGTCACTCTCGAATGGCTTTATTTGTACAGGATTCGTTCAGCTGTATCCCAGTTTCAGTTCGGTATCGATGGGGCCTGTCTGGGTGCTTAATGATCTATATGTGCATCCTATCGTCAGCAAGGCATTGCCAGGAAGCTCTTGCAAGCAGCCAAACAATTGGCATCTGAGCGAGGAGTTCTTCGTATATCACTCTCAACCGAGTTAAGTAACAAACAAGCACAAGCTTTATATGAATCCGAAGGATATGCACAGGATACCAAATTCATGTATTATGAACTTAATGTATAGGAGGTTGCTCAAAAAGACGCACTATATGAATGAATGGCACACTCGTGTCGTCGGCAACAAGGGAGGGGAGTCACAACATGATGCAGTGGATTGCCATGATCACAATGTTAATTGATCATATAGGGGCTGTCTTTTTTCCACATATTATAGAGTTGAGGATCATAGGTCGTATCGCTTTTCCAATTTATGCTTTTGCAGTGTATATCGGTTATAAACATACACGAGACGTACAAAAATACATATGGCGGCTGTTCTGGATTGCAATCATATCACAGGTGCCGTTCATGGCGGCGTTTAATCATTATTCTCTGAACGTGGTATGGACATTGTGGTCAGCCCTGTTGGTATTATTCGTTATCGATAAAATGCCATCCAAACTACTGCGGATTCCGATTGTCATTGGAGCAGGATTGTTTATGGAAATTAGCCAGATGGATTACGGGATGTACGGGTTGTTATTGGTTCTGTTATTCCGTTATTTCCAGGGTCCTGTACTTGTCGTGGCACATGTCTTGTTAAATGCACTATATCTTCTGCTGCATAACAGCTCTGTGCAAATGTATAGTGTGCTCGCAACCGCCGGCATTGCTATTGCTCAGTATTACCAGGCGGGTTTCCGTATGAAGGGGCCGCGTTGGGTCTGGCGTTATTTCTATCCAGCTCATCTTGCCATCATTGCAATTATCCGATGGGTCTAAAAGAATGACTCGAAAATGCGAAGAAAAGAAGCCATCTTATCGTCAGTGAATGATGATAGATGGCTTCTCTTTATGTGACCTTATTTATTAATTAAATGCTAGTGATAAAGTGAACTTACTCCATTGCTGTAGAAGTGCCGTTATGGCGCCGGATTGCAGACGGGAAATATCCAATCTGAACGGCATAGTCTAACATGGCGGAGATGAAGTGATCATCTGTTTTTGCACATGAGATGCCAGCAGGTTCCACATAAGCTGTTGTGACAGGGCAAGCATAGACATATGCTGAGTCCTTCGCGCCGTCGCCTTCAAGCTGTGCAATAGCCAACTGAAGAGCTTCCGGCTCTTTGCTGATGCTGGCATCGAACAACCAACGTGTGTAATCCGCGAATGGTAGCGTTTCAACTTCGTAACCAGCCCGATTCACAGAAAGGATCAGCTCATCATAGCGGATGGGCTCCGGATTACAGATGTGGAATACACGACCGGCGGTATCCTGACGTAAGGCCAAATGAACGATAGCTTCACTTGCATAGTTGATCGGTGTAAAATCAACCATCCAGTCAGCCGCAGGAGCCTTGCCGAGCAATAACATCGCTTTGATCATACGATAAAAGGCGTTGCTATCAATATTGGACTGGAAGCGTCCAGTTTCGGAGTGGCAAGTGAGATTACCTGCACGATAGATGCTGACAGGTACACCTTGCTCGGCGGCAATCATGAGCACTTTCTCGGCTTCAAGCTTACTGTCCGAATACAGGTTGTCCACATGCAAATCAGCCGGGAACCGATCATATTGCAGGGAAGATTCCCATTGTCCGCTGAGTGCCAGATCTTCCGGAATACCCATCGTGGATACATGGTGGAAGGAAGCACCAGGTTTGCTGCGAATCAGATCCAGTAAAGCCACCGTTCCTTCCACGTTTGTTTTGGCGAACTGATCGGCATCGCCAAAATGACGTACGTCTGCAGCGCAGTGGATGACACGGTCAATTCGATCCTGAACATAAGCCGTTTGTTCAGCGGACAGACCGAGATTAGGTTGTTCGAGATCCCCTTCAATAATCTCCACACGAGTGGAGAGCTGGTCAGTCAGTTGTTTGCCGAAATAACCTTCCAGCACGTTAGTCAAACGTTCCATTGCAGTTATTCCATTGGATGGTCGACGAACGAGGGTGTAGATTCGTGTACTGGAATTCAGAATTAACTGTTGCAGCACATGAGAGCCCAGATAACCAGTCGCTCCGGTCAGTAACACATGCTCAGGTTCACGAATGAGTGGATACCCTAACTGGGTTGTTAACTCCACAGGGTGTTCGGATAATTGTGTAATCATACCATCGGTCACCACTGAATCCGTAACTTCTGCAGCACTGAGAGACAATACTTCCACACGACGAGCGAGAGCGCGGACTGTTTTCTCGGCAAAGAAGTCGGCAATTTTCAGCTGTGGATAATGTGGCTTCAGAATGACCAGTACATGAATGACCCGGAGTGAATCACCACCAATATTGAAGAAACTGTCTTCGACACCGAAGTCATCGTGCTGAAGGATTTCTTTCCATGCGTCCAGGATAATGGATTCCGTCTCCGTCTCAGGCATGACCCGGTCAGGGCGATCTTCATATCGTTCCACATGAGGCAGGGATACCATCGCTTTGCGATTGATTTTTCCAGTTGGGGCAATCGGCATTTCATCCAGCTGACAGATCCACTTTGGTACAAAATAAGAAGGTAGTTTCTCCGTCAGTTCTGCTTTGATGTCCGAAACAGAGAGGGTACTGCCATCTTTCGATGTAAAGTAACCAACCAGCATATTTTGTCCATCGGATTCTTTCTTCGGAATGACGGCAACGTTCTGGATCTGATCAAGCCGTGCAAAGTGATCTTCAATCTCCCCGATCTCAATCCGGTGACCACGAATTTTTAGCTGTGAGTCACTACGACCGACATATTCCAGTAACCCGGTATCCAGCAATTTGGCAATATCGCCAGATTTGTAGATTTTCTCACCTATCGCAAACGGGTTCTCAATGAATGCTTGCTCTGTACGTTCTGGCTGATTCAGATAACCTTTGGCCAATGCAGGGGTAGCAATATATACCTCACCAGGTACACCTGCCGGACAGAGCTGTTGTTCTTCATTCACAATGTATACTTTGTAGTTATGAATCGGTTTACCGATAGGGATGTTCACCACATGTTCGGGAACCTGCTCACTGATGCGGTGAGTAGTTGTGGCTACTGTACATTCGGTAGGTCCGTACACATTGACAATATCAATCTGGTTTCCGAATTTGCGCTGGAAGGCACGAACTTGTTCACCATAGAGCGCTTCTCCGGCTACAGTAATGATTCTGACTTTGGCCAGCTTGTGGAAACCTTCATCGGATAAGTAGGAAGCAAGCTGATTGAAGAAAATCGTAGGCAGTATCGTAATGATGTTTGTTCCTGTCCGTTCAATTGCACTTGCGAATTCTTCTACGGATACCCGTTCTTCCGCAGACAACAGATATAATTCTGCTCCATAGAACAAGGCGCCAATGGTATCCCACACGGAAGCATCAAAGCTGTATGTAGCAAACTGAGTTAATACATCACCTGGTTGAATGTCACAATCACGCTGAACCACACTGCCAAGATTGGTTACACCCCGGTGGGCAATCAGTGCACCTTTGGGTTTACCGGTCGACCCTGACGTGTAGATAATATACGCAAGATCATCTGGCTGAATATCCAGATTGGGATTACTTGCTGCAAATCCGGCTAAACGACCATCCACAGCGAGAATCTGACGGACCGTAGCTATACTGGAGAATAAGCTGGAAGCTTGGGCATAAGAAGCCTCTGTTGTCAGCACGAATGAGGACGCCGTATCTTCCACGATATAACTGTTACGTTCTTGTGGATGCTCAGGATCGATCGGAACATATGCACCACCTGCCTTCAGAATACCAAGAAGGGAGATGATGGTCTCCAGACTTCGATCCATAAAGATACTCACGAATTCACCTTTCTGCAATCCATTGGATAACAGAACACGTGCAACCTGATTAGCTCGTTCATTCAATTCCCTGTACGTATAACTTTTGGATGGCGATGTTATCGCCGGTGAATCCGGATATGCCGCGGCCGTTGCTTCGAACCAGCCATGAACCGTCTGATTCTCTGGTTCGAGAACGGAAGTATCATTCATTTCACGGTAAAGCAATCGATCTGAGGCGGAAAGAATATCTACAGTACCGATTGCTTTCTCACCGTCACGCACAAGGGCGAGTAGAAGAGTCTGATAATATTCTGCATATCTCAGCACGGTAGACTCTTTTAACAGTGAACTATCATAGAACAGATCGAGGATGAGCATGTTTTGATCACCTCGAACGTTCCAATTTAATATTTGAGGAGCTTGAGGCAACTGAACACTATTCAGCATAAAAAACGATTCAGGGTATCCACCGTTTTGCAACGTGTATTCAATCTTGAGCTGCTCTGAAACCTGATGACATAGTTGGCTGAAGGTCAATTTCCCCTGAATCTGTAATGAAAGATAGGATGCTGCCTGATCGGGAGAAAGTATACCTATGGCAAGTTCCTGTTCAGCTGACAATCGGAATAACAAGGCTGCATAAGCTGAGAGGAGTACCGGGTACACCATCTGTTCTCCATACTTCTGTTTAAGTTCACGGCTCAGAGAAGCATGTAATGTGATTTGAGCAGACTGATAAGAGAATGATTGTTGACGTCGCCCAAAATCCAGTGGAATCTGCAGAACGGGCAAGCTAGATTCCATGGAATGGGAAGAAGATGGTTGGTTTTCAATCACTTCAGTTATTCCTCCTTGGTTCAAACCGAATGTTTGTGGATTTGAATTATTGTTTGCTTACATTGAAATGAGAGATCAATTCTTGGAGTTCCTCAGACATGGTATTAAGACGTGTGGAGGAGTCTACCAGTGTAATCAAAGATGCTTTTTGCTCATCAACAGATGAGGAAATTTGTTCACTGCTGTTTGCTGTCTTACTTACGCTTGAAGACAAGTCGTCCGCTGTAGCGGTCATTTCCTCCGTACCCGCAGAGATTTCTTCCGTCGCGCTTGATACTTCCTGAATCTGATTAGATACTTTTTTCGCTGCTTCTAAAATATCTTCGAAAAGTTGTCCTGTTTGATCGGCTACGCTGAGTCCTGTATCTACTTCTGACGTACCTTGTTCCATTGCACGTACAGCTTGTTTAATTCCAGCTTGAATCTCTTGGATCAATACGCCAACCTGGCTGGTCGCTTGTTCAGACTGCTCGGCAAGTTTACGTACTTCACCTGCAACAACTGCAAATCCTCTTCCTTCTTCACCAACACGAGCTGCTTCAATGGAAGCATTAAGAGCAAGCAAGTTAGTCTGGCTGGAGATACCCGAGATGATATTGAGAATATCACCGATTTCCTGTGAACGACTCTCCAGAACCTCAATGGCAGAAGCGGTATTCTTAACTGATTCCGTAATCAGATTCATCTGTTCAGATACCTGACGGACAACGCTGTTACCTTGTTGTGAACGACGTTCCATCTCATAGGCTTCATCCGCTACACTTGCCGAGCTGCTGGCAATCGTCTGGATTACGGTAGCCATCTCGGACATGGCCCGTGCACTATCCCGGGTTGCCTGTTCCTGTGAACGAATGTTGGAAGTGATTTGAGTCACATTATTATTGATAGAATCTGCATTCTCACTGTTGCGCTCGGAAACTTCATATAGCTCTTTGGCAGACTGATTTACTTCTTGTGATGTGATTTGCACTTTAACGATAGTATCGTTGATTTTGCGAACCATGGTGTTGAACTTCTCATTAACGAGTCCCAGATCGTCTTTTCCTGTCGGAATGTTGACATTCAAATTACCCCGACTCACGTCATCAATTCCTTTGATCAAGTGACGGATAGGGGAGAGTGTGTTTTTAACGACAAGGTATTGGATAATCAGGAATAACAGCAAGAAGGCCACAAGGATGATAATTCCGTTTTTGAGCAAGGAGTTTAGTCCCGCGGGTACGGCTGATGCATCTGCATCAATGGCAAAATATGAGAAAATCTTACCGTTGCTGTCTTTGATTGGATATGCAATGGTTGTCCAAGTTCCGAAATCATCGGAATAAAATGTTGTGAATGTTGGGCGATCCGTATTAAGCATTTCTTTCAGTGCATTGGCTACAACGACCGGCTGCTCATACATGTCACCAATATTTACGTTCTCACTTTGAAAAGCCTCTCTTAGGTTGGTCGGCATCGCTACAAGGGAAGTTAATCTCTTGTTATCGCCACCGAGCTCAACACCGAAGATGTAGGCTTGTGCAATGTTAGGATAATATTCTTGCATCTCATCGAAATACGCTCGTAATTTCGTTTGTGTTGCTCCATCATAGCTACCTTCCGCAATAGCAGCTTGTACCTCGGTAGGATTGATATCTTCAGCCCACTTTTTGGTAATCTGTTCCACCTGTCCATGCAGTTGATCAACAAGAACTGTTTTTTGAAAATAGTAACTGCTTGCGATAAGTGCTACCCCGATGATAACGATATTCGTAAATGAGAGTAACAAATTTTTGGAGAAAAACGACATGCTTTTCCAACTTAATGATTTCACTAAATTCCACTCCTGATCTTCTTTAAATTAAGAAACTTTAGGGTTGCATTGGTACAGTGAACTAGATCATTCCGTGATCCCCTCCAAAGGAAATTTATGCGACCATGGTCTTGGTTTATCAGTCGCTTTCGTAGAGACTTATGTACCGTATGAACCATAGGTGTCTAATTATTAAAACACATCTATAATTAATATGTCGTATAAAATGTCGTTAAATTGAATAGTATCGTTAAATTTTTTTTAATATTTTACGTATTTATGGACATATCAGATGGTTTATAGGTATTTAGAACTGTTTATTTTAAAATTTCCCATTTTTTAGCTTCATTCTGTATTCTATAACATGGTGGGTAAAAATACATCCTTCAACAAAACAAAAATATGATGCAAAGATGCAACATAAGGCACGGATATACATCGGAAGCGGTTTTATCTATAATAACTACATATGCATTTCTCAAATTATGAGCAGCGGGGGTTTATAGATGAATCTTAAACAGATAGCAGCAGAGCGTGCGGCAGAATATGTTGAAGATGGAATGAAGGTTGGATTGGGTACAGGTTCAACAGCTTATTATGCCATCTGCCGGATCGGTGAGCGGGTACGTGATGGATTAAACATTCAAGCGGTTGCCACTTCAGAGGCTTCGGACAAGCTTGCTCGTGAATGGGGGATTCCCATTGTCCCATTTGACCAGATTGGACGTCTGGATCTGACCATTGATGGCGCTGATGAAGTGGATCCCGAATTTAACCTGATTAAAGGGGGCGGCGGGGCTCTTTTGCGTGAGAAAATCGTGGCGGCCAATAGTGACAAATTGATTATTGTAGCGGATGGCAGCAAAGCCGTGCAAAAGTTGGGGAAATTCCCGCTTCCAGTTGAGGTGGTTCCATTTGCTTCGGAGTGGACCTTCCAGGCGCTCGAAAAATTGGGGTGTCAACCACAGTGGCGGATGGATGGACAGCAACGTTATCTGACAGACAACGGAAACCTGATAGCGGATTGTCATATGGAAGCGATTGATCACGCTGCGAACCTTAATGTTCAATTGAACATGTTACCAGGTGTTGTGGATAACGGACTATTTGTGGATATGGCTAGCACAGTCATTCTTGCCAACGCGGACGGCAGTATCGAAGAGCTTCATCGTTCTTAATATGGAAGAGGGTGCGTTGCATTTCATGAAAGAACTACCAATCGTGGATGGTGAACTTGTACTCAGGTGTGTGGAGAAACAGGATCTGAAAGAACTCTATGAATTGATCTATAGTGATGATGTACCTGAATGGAAGCAATGGGATGCACCCTATTACCCACTTAAACACGAAAGTTATGAAAGTTTTGAACAAGGTATGCTCAAACGTATGGATGTAGATGCAGGCGATTCCAAACCCGTTTCAATCCGTATTATTGAATCCGACAGACAAATTGTGGGTACAATCAGCTATTACATAGAAGATGAGTTATCCATGTGGCTGGAAATGGGGATTGTAATATACAGATCTGTCCAGTGGGGACGCGGGGTTGGCACACGCTCACTTGTCATGTGGTCAAGTCATTTGTTCGAACAGATGCCTTTGGTTCGGGTTGGATTGACTACTTGGTCTGGTAATGAACGTATGATGCGTGCGGCTGCAAAAGCCGGATTACAAGTAGAGGGGCGAATGCGGAAGTGTCGTATCGTTCGCGGGCAGTACTATGATTCAATTCGTATGGGGATGCTCCGTGAGGAGTGGGAGCAGAGGCTGGCCCCTCATACGAGCCTAAATGTAAACAACTGATGGAGGATTATTGAAATGCCGAACACGGAGGACAACCGGGAACTGTCTTTACAATTATTTGTGGTTCTTGCTCGTGCCTACAATTCTGTGACCTCACGTTCCAATCGGGACATCCAGAGTCATGGTCTGAATACGACAGAATTTGGCGTGCTTGACTTGTTATATCATAAGGGACCACAGGCATTGCAAAAGATTGGTGAGAAGGTGTTAATGTCCAGTGGTAATATTACCTATGTTGTAGATAAGTTACAAAATAAAAATCTGCTGTTTCGTCGGCCATCCAAGGAAGATCGGCGTGTCATTTACGCTGAATTAACCGAGGAAGGAAGACAGTTGTTCACACAGATATTTCCTCAACATCACCAGGTTATCATTGATGCTTTGGAGGGACTTGACCCTTCCGAGAAAGTGGATGCGATTAAGATGTTGAAGAAGCTGGGACTGGCGGCAGAAGGGAAAACTGACTTGCGTTCATAACGCAGGTCAGTTTTTTTGTGGAACCTTAAAGTACAGTATACTGGCTGACTTACTTGCAAGGCCCTCCATAATATAGGAAGATTATTCTATACATGCATGGCGTTAAACACATGATCATCAGGAATTCATGTATAATGGAACAGAACTTTTAAGAGCGGAATGGATGGATTGGAACAAGTAGAAGAACCTATCCCGATTGCAAGTGAGCTAACATCGATCTCATTCTGGATTAGTCACGAATGATGATGGAGATGTGATGCGGGTAGAGGAGGGGTGCATCTATGAGTCATCAAGAAGCAGGTGAACGTTTACTCCAGGAATCGGGGAACTTAGCTGACAAAATAACGGAGAAACAGTATCTCAGACAGCCCGATTTACTTGAGCGATTTGGTGAGAACGGAAAAATGCGAACCAAACAGGATTCTCAGTATAGCTTGAACTATTTGGCAGAAAGTGCACTCGTACAGAGTCCAGGCCTGTTTACTCATTATATTGCCTGGCTGAAAGTTCTACTTGAAGGTTATAAGGTATCACAAGAAGACCTGGCGATTAATCTCAATCTGATTAGAGAGACATTGGAAGAAGAATTTGACCATCCGTCAAAGGCGCTTCTGCTCGATTATCTGGATATGGGAATATATAGAACAACACAATTGGAGTCACAGGCGGGTTACATCAACGAATCCATGCCATATGGAGATGCTGCGCAATCGTACTTGCAGTGTTTGCTTGAGAATAAACGGAAAGAAGCATTCGAAATCATTGAAGCTCAGTTAGAAGCTGGGGTGACGATTCGTGATATTTATCGATATATTTTTCAGCCTACCCAATATGAAGTTGGGCGATTGTGGCAATGCCATCGAATCAGTGTGGGGCAAGAACACTTTTGTACGGCAGCGACTCAGTCATTCATATCACGTCTCTATTCTCGCTGGTTGATTCATACAGGTCAGGGTAAAAGGTTGGTTGCCACCTGTGTAGGCAGTGAACAACATGAGATCGGACTGCGTATGCTCACAGATGTGTTCGAGATGGAAGGCTGGGATACGCACTATCTGGGAGCCAATGTTCCTAATGGAAGTGTAGTCGAGGCTATAGAGCGCTATCAGGGGGATGTTGTTGCGATTTCAGTTACGATGACGTATCACCTTCATCTGGCCAAAGAATTGATTCAACTTATTCGTCATCATCCGGCAACGGCACATGTGAAGATTATGGTCGGGGGATATCCTTTTAATATTGATCAGGATTTGTGGAAAACGATAGGAGCCGACGGTTATGCTCCGGGAGCCGATGAGGCAGTTGCGGTTGCAGAACAATTATTGGCTCAGCCAGCTACATGCAATCATCTGGATCTGGATATGGTTAGGGATTAGGAGAGGGATGATGTGATGTCTAATGAGAGCGGAGAGATACAGAGGCTACGCAGAACGATTGAGCAGTTATCGGATCAGATGATCCGAAGCAAAGAGCAAGAGGAACGGACACTTGCGGAATTCTCGGAGATGAATAATGAACTGGTGACACTCCATCGTCTGCTTGCAAAGAACAATAACAGTCTTGAAGCTGCACGTCAGCAAGCAGTAGATGCAGGTGATTCAAAAATCGCATTTATTGCAGGCATCAGTCATGATTTTCGTACGCCATTAAATGGCATATTGGGGATGGCTGAGATGCTGAAGTTGTCTCCATTGTCTGAAGAACAGGAAAATTCCGTTTCCGTTATACAGGATGCTGCCAAACTGCTGCTTAAGCTGATTCAGGATCTTCTGGATCTGTCCAAACTTGAGGCGGGGCAGATGCGACTTGAACTGGGAGAAGTGGACCTTCAAGAGACGATAAACTATATTGTTCGTTTGCTCGAACCCCAAGTCAGAAAGAACGGAAATCAGTTATCGATAGACTGTGACCCCAGAATCTCTACTCTTCTTGAAGGGGATTCAACGAGGATTACACAGATACTGATCAATCTGATTCAGAATGCGAACAAATTCACATCAAAAGGAACGGTGCGGATACGAGTCACCCTTATGAAAGATGATGAGATTACACAAATGATCCGACTTGAAGTCGAAGACACGGGGATTGGTATCTCGGAAGAAGATCAGAATCAGTTATTTCAACCCTACGTGCAGACTGAACGAGGTCGCTCAAGTGAGTATGGAGGAACGGGCCTTGGATTATCGATCTGCAGGTCGCTCGTTACACTGATGGAAGGTCAGATTGGAGTAGACAGTCAGGAGGGTGAAGGATCAACATTCTGGTTCGAACTTACACTTGGTAAGAAAGACGGTAACCAGTCCGCTAACCAGTTTGTTGCTTCCGCTCAAGAGCATCAGGGGCGTGATATGGATGATGAAGCTCCTTCTATATCTGTATTGCTAGCCGATGATAATGTTATCAACCGGCAGCTTGTTATGTTGCAACTCAAAAAACTGGGAATAACCCAAGTGGACGCTGTAGTGAATGGGGAAGAGGCAATAGCTGCTTTTCTCAGCAAAAAATACAGTTTGATTCTCATGGATTATATGATGCCATTGATGGACGGTTTACAGGCAACACGCAAAATCCGCTCGATAGAAATGGATGAAATGCGTCATACCACACCAATCATTGCAATGACAGGTAATGTCATGCAGGGAGAGAAAGACAAGTGTATGGAAGCCGGGATGAATGACTTTATTGGCAAACCCTTCACGCTGGAAATTCTGAGTAAGATGATCGAGAAGTGGCAGCAATCTTCCGAACCGACCGAGGTACTAAATATGAGCATCGTACATGAGATTGCGGAATTAAACACCGATGGTGATCGTACACTCCTTGGTATGTTGTTGGACATGTATCGTACCGATACACCTGGTAAAATTGAGGTGCTGCGCAGACATATTGTGTCCGGTGACCATGTTGCTGCAACCGAGGTAGCCCATGATCTGAAATCAGGGAGCTTGAGCCTAGGGATTCGTTATTTATCAACTTTGTTTGCCCGGATAGAGCAGTTCGCGAAGGAAGGTCAATCACGGAAGGCAGAACCATTGCTGGATGCTTTGTTACCCGCCTATCAAGCAGCATGTGAGTCACTTCAACGAGTAAGTAAAGATTGAACATATCTTAATAAGGAAAGAGGGTAGAACTCGTTCATGTTATTCTACGTACTTGCAGCACTAGTACTGATCATTCTTGCTCTTTTATCGGCTGGTGGGCTTTATTTTTTCAAAACGGCCATTCGCCGTACCCCAAAAACGTTTTTGGTGGATAATCCAAATCTGATGCCTGAACCGGACAATGAAATCATCAGTAGTGCTTCTGATCTGAAGTGGCTGGATGCTCAGCCTACAGAAGAGATATCTCTTCAATCACATGATGGATTAAAACTGTATGGTACATGGGTCGGTTCCAATAAAGGGTCGGATCAGACGGTTATTCTGGCACATGGTTATTCGGGGAAAGGTAGAGAAATGGCTGGTTTTGCCCGATTTTATGCTGAAAAACATGGGTATAACGTGTTAATGCCGGATGATCGGGGTCACGGCCGCAGCGAAGGTGACATCATCGGTTTTGGCTGGTTAGATCGGAAGGATTATGTCCAGTGGAGCAACTGGGTGCTTGAAAAAGTGGGTACAAAAGGGGAAATCTTATTGCACGGCATATCCATGGGAGGAGCAACCGTACTGATGACAGGTGGTGAAGCCCTGCCGACTCAGGTTAAAGCGATTGTGTCTGATTGTGCATATACATCCGTGGAAGAAGAACTGACGTTCCAGTTAAAGCAATTATACAAGCTTCCTGCATTTCCGTTTATACCTGTCACAAGTCTGATCTCCCGGTGGAAAGCAGGGTATTCCTTCAGAGAGGCTTCGGCACTCAAGCAACTTGCCAAAGTTAACGTTCCCGTGTTATTCATCCACGGTGAGGCTGATACGTTTGTACCGACCGAAATGGTATACAGGTTGTATGAAGCTTGCCCAACCAAAAAGGAATTGCTGACCGTCCCCCGTGCGGGTCATGGCACAGCGTTTCAAGTTGATCGCACTGGATATGAGGCGGCACTGGAATCCTTTATGAAGAAAAATCTGTTGCCTTCGTGCTTCGTACCTGAAAGTTCAGAGGCCAAGTAATGCGATGACCTTGTGTTTATAGGTATGCCCATGATCAAGGGGGCGCGGCGTTTAATTGATTTTTTTGTGACAATCTGGGTATTAAGTAGAAGATGCAAATCATTTACTAAACGATGGGGGTATCTTGATGGGAAACGAACAATTTGAGGCTGCACGAAAAGCAGAGGCAGGTTATCATTCCAACTTCTATCAGAATAATGAATTATTCGCCTCCGGTACCTGGATGTCGAGGCCCATGCCTATGGTGATGGATATGCTGGAACGTTTACTTACTCACAAGGAGGAATTGCGTGTCCTCGATCTGGGATGCGGAGTTGGGAGACATACGATACCGATTGCACAGCGCCTTGCAAAAACGAACAGTGAAGTCATCGGTGTGGATTTACTGGATGAGGCCGTAGATGGACTTCGCAAGTATGCGAAAGAATATCAGGTTGATCATATCGTGCAGGCAGTGAAAGCAGATGTTGAACATTATGCTATGGAGCCAAACTATTTTGATTATATCGCTGCTTGTTCTTGTCTGGAACATGTTTCCAATAAGCAAGCCTTTATGGAAGCGATAGACCGGTTACAGGCCGGAACTCGTACAGGGGGCATTCATTGTATTACCATGAGTACCAATGTGGAGGAAAAAGAAATCAATACAGGCAAGGAGATTAAACCATTAATTGAGCTGAACCTGCCCACAGCCGAGGCGATTGCTATACTGGAGGATGCCTACAAAGGCTGGAATATTCTGCTTCAGGAACACGTTACACAGACGATTGAAGAGGAAAAGTATGATGAACCGACACAATTTCGTTGTGAACTGCTTCGTTTCGCTGTGCAAAAGCAATAAATTCTCTGCCGGGACCTGACAATGGACCCGGCAGTCTTAATGTGTGGTCTGAAGGGAGATCGTTAAGGATGAATACATATGTAATAGGGATGGATGGAGGAGGGAGTCACACGCGTGTGGCTGTCGCAGATCAGAACGGGAAGATTTTATCCTATGTACAAAAGAATGGTTGCAACCGCTATCACGATACCAATGCTGAGCAAAATGTGCTGGAGGGTATCGCTGAAGCGATAACTGAAGCCGGGCTCAAGTCGAGTCAGATCGCCTCCATTCAGGCAGGGATGGCAGGCTTGAATGAGCCTGAAGATACAGTTTGGGCGGAGGCATTACTCGCTCGTACGGGGATTACAGGCAGGATCAGTGCGGTAAACGATACACACATCGCACATACAGCGGCCTTCGACGGTGAGCCAGGCATTGTCGCTATTGGAGGAACAGGATCTCTGATCCTTGGCAGAACCGAACAGGGAGCTTGGCTCCGCAACGATCAGTTCGGTCATTATGCGCCGACAGCAGCACGTTTTTTAGCTTATGACACAGTGCATTCCATCCTCGCGGGGCGTTATGGGCCGCAGGACCAAGCTTGGATTGAGCAGGTGTTGAAATATTGGAATGTTGCCTCAATTCTAGAGCTCGCTGCGCTGGGGATAGCCGGTTTTGCCGAAAATAAACAGGCGACCAACCGGAAATTTGGTCAGATGGCGTCTATGGTGACGGAAGCTGCTGCCCGGAATATTCCCCTCGCAGTTAGGGTGTGCGACTCGGCTGCCGATACGGCCGTTGTGGGGATCCTCATGCTGGCGTACTGTTTCGACCAGCCCACAGTGTCCATGACGCTTACCGGAAGCTGTCTGAGTTCACCATATATGGTGAAGGCTGTTCAGAAAGGACTGGATGTTGCTTACAGGCCCGATGGGAAAAGAATTCAGTACATAACCAGTGACTTGTTGGCAGTTGGGGGCGCACTGCTGGATGCTTATCATTTGGCGCAGATCAACGTATCGGATAACATCTCAACTGTGCTTCAATCGGAGCTGAATCGGCACACGACTTGAACTTTTAGAGGCTAACGACTACAATACGATAACGGAAACAAGCAAGGTATAGGAGGAATCAAGGTGTTAATTAATCTGAAATCACGCATACGGGAGCCGGAAGTACAGGAATTGCTGTCCTATTCGGTCTTTCCTGATCCGGATCACTTGAACCGTGCGTTGCAACAATATGTAGAGAAAGACGAACTGCAGATGGCCGGTTACGAAGATGAGGGACAATTGATCGGTCTCATTGGATATGAGAAGACAGGAACCAGTGAGGTTACCATTCATCATATCTCGGTTTTGCCTGAAAACCGCTTTAAAAATTATGGACGTGGTATGATCTCACAACTGTTGGCAACATACAATCCCGATAGACTGATCGCTGAGACGGAGCTGGAAGCCGTCGAGTTTTATCGGAATACGGGGTTCGTGGTATATAGTCTGGGTGAATTATACCCAGGTGTGGAGCGATTCCGTTGTGTGCTTGAAAAAGAGGAAGATACAGACGAAGAGTAGCACAGAGGCATTTTATTACTTTAAGAAATATATGGATTATAATCATTACAGGATGTTGGATTTGGCAATAAGCTGAGTCGGACGTCCTGTTTTTTTGTCGTTTTCATCTAAAAAGCAGGAAAAAAGTATTGCTTTGTGAGATTGTTTCATTATAGAATAGTTTCACAGAAGAATAGTTCGTTAAGTGAACTATATAGATTCGGGAAAGGAGAATGAAAAATGAATACACCGGATGCTAAAAGTTTGGTGAACCGCTATTTGGATGCTTCCTTTCTGGTCAATAAGCGGTTTGATACCCGGATACGTGAACAAGTGGGGCAGACCATAACGACCGATCAGTTCTGCGCACTTCGTCTGATTGAAGAGAAACCTTCCTGCACACCCTCTGATCTGGCAGAGCTTCTGTGCATAGGCAAGAGCAGCATTACCGCTTTGGTCAACAAGCTGGTGGATCGCGATCTGGTCCATCGCGCCGGGGATGAGCGTGACCGCCGTGTTGTATATCTGACACTGACGGATACCGGACGACAGGTATACAGGGAAACAGAACAGGAAATACAGCAGATTCTGGAGCCGTATCTGGTTCATTTTAAACCGGAAGAGGTTCGAATTTTCATTGAATCTTTTGAGAAGCTTGCAGCTTTGCTAACGCATGAAGGAGGACAGGAGAACGAATGAGAGCGATACTAAAAGCAAGATGGTGGTTAATGGGGCTATGGGTTGTTGTAGCTGCCGTGTTGATGTTTACCGCCCCTAACATGAGTGAACTGATTCGGGAAAAGGGACAGTTTTCGGTTCCGGAAGGGTACTCTTCCACCCAGGCAGCAGCAATTTTGAATGAAGCTGCAGCGCAAAAGGGAGAACAGCAAGGCAGCCAGATCGCTCTTGTATTTTATAATCCGGAAGGTCTGGGTACCACGGGGAAACAAGAGGCAGAGAAGGCTGTTAAAAACTTGGAGGCCGACAAGGAGAAGCTGGGCATTCTGTCCATTCTGGAACCTTTCTCTCAGCCTGAACTTTCAGAGAAGATGATCTCAGCTGATGGCAAAACGATTCTTACATCGCTATCCATTGATCAGGGAGATCGTACGGTCAAGGAAATGCGGGAAGACCTGAATGAAGCATTGAAGTCCGTCAATGTGGAGCACTACATAACCGGTAAAGGTCTGATTGATGAGGACACCATTGAGAGTTCCCAAGAGGGGCTTAAGAAATCGGAATATATTACCGTTGTCTTTATTTTGCTCATTCTGTTCCTGGTCTTCCGTTCGTTTGTAGCTCCGTTTGTCCCGCTGCTGACGGTGGGGATCAGTTACATTGTATCGCAACAGATTGTTGCATTCCTGGTGGATGGGATGGACTTCCCGATATCCACATTTACGCAGATCTTTATGGTCGCCGTCATGTTTGGGATTGGTACGGATTACTGCATCCTGTTGATCAGTCGGTTCAAGGAAGAACTGGCTCATCATGAGAATACGTGGGATGCCATCATTGCGACCTATCGTACTGCCGGTAAAACGGTACTCTTCTCAGCACTAGCTGTGCTGGTTGGATTCATTGCGATCGGATTTGCCCAGTTTATGTTGTACCGCTCTGCGGTTGCCGTAGCTGTAGGTATTGCTGTGATGATGCTCGCCTTGGTGACCATCGTACCATTCTTCATGGCGGTGCTGGGCAAGAAGTTATTCTGGCCGTCGAAGGGTTCACTTGAACATGCGGAGAGCAAGATCTATGGTGCAGCTGGTCGCTTTTCACTTAAACGTCCATGGGCTGCGCTGCTCATCGTTGCAGCGGTCTGTGTGCCTCTTCTGGCAACCTACGATGGCAAACTGTCGTTCAACAGTCTCGATGAGATTGGCGAGAAATATGATTCCGTAAAAGCATTTAACATTATCTCTGACAGCTTCGGTCCGGGTGAATCGCTGCCGGGTCAGATCGTCATCCAGAACGATGAAGCGATGGATAATGCAAAGTATATGGCCGTTGCCGAGAAAATTAGCCGGGAAGTAGAGAAAGTAGCCGGAGTCTCTGGTGTCCGTAGTATGACACGACCTACGGGGGATGAGATTAAAGATTTTGAAGTTACACAGCAAGTCGGAACATTATCGGATGGACTGGGTGAAGGCAAGACGGGTCTGGACAAAATCCGTGATGGTCTGAGTGAAGCCAGCAGTCAGCTAAGTAAAAATGAACCACAGTTAAAAGAAGCTGCTGATGGAGCAGGTGAACTTACTAAAGGAACCTCCCAGTTGCAATCGGGTATCACGCAACTCAGTCAGGGACTTGGGCAGATTGAAAAAGGCATTCGAGATGGTTCCGCAGGTGCAGGGGATCTGAAAGCAGGACTCCAGCAAGCGAAAACGAGTGCAGATCAGCTTGCGCAGGCGAACAATCAGTTGCTTGAAGCCTATCGTCAGGCGGGAGCAGGGGTCGCTGCGCTGGGGGATGGAACCCGCGAACTGGAACAACAGCTGAACGGGGTTTCAACAGCCCTAACGAGTCTGTCCGAATCCTTCACAGCACTTGAAGAGCGTTATCCTGAATTGCAGCAAGATGCTGATTACCAGCGTATCAAAGGCACGATTGGTGAAACCGGTTCTGGCACAGCGCAGCTTGCTCAAGGTTTGGGTCAGATTAAGACCAAGCTTGGAGAAGCCGCAGCTGGAATTAATCAGGCCAATGAAGGGTTTGCCTCCGCAGCAGCCGGACAAAAGGCACTTTCCGATGGCCTGAGCCAGATTGTAACGGGAATCGGTCAGTTGCAATCCGGTCTCAAACAGGCTGCGGATGGTCAGGGTAAAGTGATTAGCGAAATTCCTTCCATTCAGGATGGACTTGGCCAGCTTCAGGGTGGTCAGGAGAAAATTCAGCAAGGCTTCTCCGATCTGAGTGGTCAGCTGACACAACTGACAGATGGATTGAATCAAAGTGTCGATGGTATTAAACAGGTATCCGGGGGACTGGATTCGGCACAGGATTATCTGACCCAACTGCAAAATTCACCTGATTCGGATCTGGCAGGCTGGTACGTTCCTGAAGAAGCACTGAACAACAAAGACTTCACACAGGTGTTTGATACGTATCTGTCCGAAGATCGGAAAACGATGACGATTGATGTTATTTTCGCCGAAAATCCATACGGCACAGAAGCCATTGATCGTGTTCCTGACATTGAGGCGGCAGTACATCGCGCGGTACAAGGCAGTACGCTTGAAAAAGCAGACATCGCCGTAGGTGGCGTTACGAGTACGTTTGCAGATCTGCAGGAGATCTCGAATAACGACTATACACGTACTGTAATGTTGATGCTGGCGGGTACATTCATTATTCTGGTTGTGCTGCTTCGCTCGGTCATTATGCCATTGTATCTGATCGTTTCCTTATTACTGGCTTATTTCACATCGATGGCTTTAACCGAAGTGATCTTTGTTAATATCCTCGGATTTGCAGGCATCAGCTGGGTTACTCCGTTCTTCGGATTTGTCATGCTGATTGCACTTGGTGTGGATTATAGCATCTTCCTGATGGACCGTTTCAATGAGAACAAAGGCATGAAGGTACAGGATGCGATGTTGTACGCGATGAAGAACATGGGAACCGTCATTTTATCTGCAGCGGTCATTCTGAGCGGTACATTTGCTGCGATGTATCCATCCGGTGTTCTCTCGATGATGCAGATTGCCACAGTAGTCCTTAGCGGACTGATCTTGTACTCTCTGCTGTTCCTGCCATTCTTCGTCCCAGTGATGGTGAAGATGTTTGGCCGGGCCAACTGGTGGCCGTTCCCGAACAAGGAACAATCAGATTCCGTTGATTCGGATCGAACCATAGGCATGTAATGCATTGCAATGGATTAGGCTCTGCCGCGTTATGCGGCAGGGCTTTTTTCTTTTTCTTCCTCTACAGAGAAGAAATATGGTTTTATGCAGCAAAAGAAAGGTACATGCCTAAGGACACCATCCCGCGCCTTGTCTTGCCTCTCATCATAAGATATAGAGCAGTTCATTATTGTTCAGAGACATCACAGCAGAGAGGGGCGACGGGATGGTATATCGATATGTGGCTATAGGAGATTCATTAACGGTAGGTACAGGAGCGTTGCTGGGCACCGGCTTTGTTCCTTTATATCGGCGAATGGCAGAAATGAATGTTCGTACGTTTGTATCCATGGAAAATATGGGCGTAAATGGACTGACGTCGGGGGAAATGTTGCAGATGATCTCTTCGCATCCCCGAGTGCGGCAATCGCTCCGTGAAGCGGATATCATTACCATATCTATTGGCGGGAATGATCTGATTCGTACGTTCAAAGCAAGTAATGGCATTCCAAATGCCAGCAAAATGACACAGGTGCTCGGAGAAACCCGCAGTAATGTATCCCAGATCATGCGGCACATTCGGCAGTTAAAGGGTAACCATGAGTATATGGTCCGATCCATCGGATTGTACAACCCGTATCCACAAGCGACGGAAGCTGCCTACTGGGTGCGCCAATATAATTCGTTTTTGAATGGAGCGGGATCAGGCAACTATGCGTGTGCTCAGGTGTATGACAGGTTTGAAGGTCGTGAGCGTGAACTGTTGTTCTGGGACAGAGTGCATCCCAATGCAAGAGGATATCGTGTCATTGCAGAGCAGCTTAATCGGACGGGATATTATCCGTTCTCTTGATCACTTTGGAACAGAACTAGACCGAGCGATGGACTTCCTTTAAGATAAATAGAAGACAGTTCCATTTTGTGAGATAAAGGGGTTAATTTTTGGTGCAAAATATCGATTCCGGTTTCCTCCATCCTTCAGAGCAGCAACGTATATCCGAAGTGTTGGCCTCATATGGTTTCACATCGGACTGGAAAGGTGAGCGTGGAAAGGGTGGGATGAATAATTCTACCTACATGCTCCATATAGACGGGACGAGTTACGTCATGAGACAATATGAGACACATAATGATCCGATGAAAATCACCTTTGAACACGAGGTGTTGGAAGCCCTCCAACATTCGAACTTTAAGTTTGATACTCCTTCACCTGTTAGACTGTTATCTGGCGAGGGAGATACATTCCTTCCTGTAAAAGATCCCCTCACAGGTCATACCAAAATTGCAACGCTGTTTCATTATCGGGAAGGTGTCAATCCCATCTGGCATAAGCCAGACCAATTATTTGGCCTCGGTAAAGCGGCGGGGGCCCTGTCTTCTGTTATGGCAACGCTGGATATACCCCTTGATCCTGTATATCCACCGTACTATCGAATTCAGGATTCGTATCCGCTCTGTTCACCAGAACGATTATTACAGCTATGTGCATCGCCGCCGGAGCAATTGGTCGCATGTGCGCATGAGCTGAAACAACTGAGGGATGGGCTACCAGATCTGTTTGAAGCTCTGCGGGGAATGGAACAGTTGCCGCATCAATTGGTCCATGGAGACGTGAATGCTTCGAATGTATTGGCAGATCAGCAGGATGGTGAAATCTGTGCCATTTTGGATTTTGAATTTGCGACATGGGATTTGCGGGTCATGGAGTTAGCTGTTCCAATGTCTGACCTTCTGACCATGGACAAGAGTGAAGATTGGATGTGGCAGGCACAGGAGGGACTGATCAGGGGATTTCGGGAACAGGTCAGCCTGGAACCGGAAGAGTTGCTGGCCATACCTCGATTGATTTTGCTGCGCAGTCTGGATGTGGTCATGCATTTCATCAGTCGGATGTTTGAAGGTACAGATGAGCCGGAAGTGGCTGTGGAGCAGATTGTGAAACTCAAACTGCGGATGGACTGGATGCGTCTTCATGAAGAACGACTGCGTGAGATATTGGTGTATTAATATCGTTGTTAAGAATAAAGTGCACTGGTTCTGCTCATACGAGGGCAGAGATCAGTGCACTTTTATTGGTTAGCAGAGTGATATATGCAAATTACAGCGCATAGCGGATGAAATTATAATCCACGTTTGCGGAACCAACTGCGGACAGCCCAGCGGCGCTCCTGACGTTTCTTGTATTTGGGTAACGAACGATAGACGTTCAACGATTGCTCGTAAGCCTGCTTCGCGTCTGCATTGCGCCCAAGGGAACGGTGAACCGAGCCAAGCAGATAATAAGCTTCACTGGAAGAGGAATGAATCTCCTGAAACTGATGCACATAATCCAGCGCTTTGTCCTCATGCGTATCTTTGAAGGCTCCAGCAAGGGTTAGGTATGGACGTCCGTACTTGACTCTGGGGTTGATCTCGAGGGCTTGCAAAATATGACGTTCGCCTTTTTCGATGTTGCCCAGATGAAGCTCAGTCGTTCCTAGTGCCTCCCAATACTCAGCCGATTGTTCGTATGGGCGCTCCAATTCAAGCAATAACGTATGTGCCTCATTGTAACGCTTGCGCTCAATCAGCAGGCGAGCCAGCTCCAGCTTGGAAGAAACTTCATTGGGGCTCATAGCAAGTTGTTGCCGAAGCCGGGAGATGTTACGCATACGTTTCAGAGGTTTCGTGAAGCTTGGGAATACGCCAACATAGCGACGATCCAGGAAATACAGTATAACGAGTAAAATGAGGATGGCAATGAACGGATTACCTACAATCCGCCATAGAAGGCCAAAGATAAGAAATTTAATAAGCACAGGTTCAACTCCATTTATGATGTAATCGCGTTTCGTACACTTAAAATATACTTCGATTGATCCAGTGGGTTAACTCCTCTGCGCTTGCGAGCATGAGTCACATCCGTAGGACAATCCTGATATCCGGCAAACGAAGTCGTAAGCACCCCGCGGCCACTTGTCTCGGAACGCAGTTTCACCGGATAATCCATTGAGGTGGCAAGAGGCATAACTCCTTCAATAATACAACGTCCGCTACCAATGACGGGGGCTTCGAAGGTTGCCCGCATATGTACCAGATCGCTAAGGGCCTTACCACCGTATTCTTCGGGGACCGTCAGCCGGAACTGAAGAAGGGGTTCCAGCAACGTGGTACCTGTTCTCGACAATCCATCCATGATTCCCATAGGCGTGGCTACAACAAAATCCAGCGGATGTGTATGCCAGACATGATGTTCCCCTTCTACCAGCGTGATGCGCAGATCGGTTACTTCCCAACCGAGCATACCTTGAGACAAGGCTTCCGGAATACGTCGTTCAACTTCATTTTGATAACGTAATAGCAGATCGTCTGTCCTTACGGTCGAGGCATAGATCAGACCGCTTCCGCGAGGCAAAGGTTCAATCTTGAAGCGGAGGACGGCCCAGCAGGGCTTAGGCATCGTATAGGCGATGTAACCTTCTCCGGCTGTACGGGGTGTCTCCTTATAGATGACGGATGGCGGATCAAACACGACATCCAATCCGAAACGACTCAGCAACAGGCTGGATAAAATCTCAAGCTGAATGGTTCCCATGACCTTGAGATGCAGTTCTCGTTCCTCCGGCAACCATTGCAGGTCGAGTAAGGGATCTTCATCCGTCAACTCTTGCAATGCTGCAACAAGATCGGGGTACTGTGCCGGGTCCTTGCCATGTACTTGTACGGTCAGCAAAGGTACAGCCATCTGTGGCAGAGGAGGTACACCCTCAGGATTGCCGATAATGTCACCCACATGTGTGTCACTCAGTCCGTACAGCACAGCAATCTGTCCCGCGTGAACGGCACCGGTATCCGCCCATTTCCGTCCATCCATGCGGCGAATCTGTGTCACTTTCTCTTCAAGCTCCCGCGTCGAATTATGGATGGTATCCCGATTGTGTAAGCTGCCACCATACATACGGACGTAAGCCGTGCGTCCCATTGTGCGGTCACGTTCAATCTTGAACACAACACCCGATACGGGAGAATCCACAGGTTGGGCAGGTGGCGGCAGAAAAGCAAGGACCGCGTCCAGCAATGCCGTGACGCCAATTCCTTTGCCGGAAGCACCATAACACACGGGGAAAAGCTCACCCTGATGCACATACCGCAGGAATGCTTCATTCAGATCCCTTTGCGATAACGGAGTCTCCTGGATGTAGGCTTCCATGACCTCTTCGTCCAGCTCGGCAAGTATCTCGACCAGACCTGGAATGGAAGGTGTCCCATCGGACAGAGAATCTTGATTCGGGTTCCATAGGGAGTCGATGCCATGAAATGAATCTTCATGGAGCTGATACGTTTGGATTTCGCATGCGAAAGGGGACAGGGTGGAACGAATCTGCTCCATGACTGCTGGGGCAGATGCGCCAATCCGATCCATTTTATTAATATAAATGATGGTTGGGATGCGAAGTGAACGAAGGGCATGCCAGATGGCTTCACTCTGGGACTGAATGCCTTCAACTGCCGACAGAATGAGAATAGCGCCATCCATTACCCGTAGCGTTCGTTCTACTTCGGAGCTAAAATCAATGTGACCAGGCGTATCAATGAGGTCAATGATGGTGTTCTTCCAGATCAGAGAGGTCATGGCTGCCTGAACGGATATGCCACGTTCTTTCTCAATGTCCAGGGAGTCTGTGGCTGTTGTTCCATCATCTACACGTCCCGGACTGCGGACGACACCACTCTCAAATAACATATGCTCGGTGGTTGTTGTTTTCCCCGCATCCACATGGGCGAAGATGCCAATATTCCTGCGATTCAATTCGTTTAACATGGAATGCTAAGCTCCTCTGACAACGGAATGCAATGTTTCCGACAAGTAATAATCCAGATTATCATACCACATCTTCCATATGGAAGAATATGTGGATATATATGATTAGATCCAGGAACCTACGTCCAGTCTGGTTCTATTTTAACGAGAACTGTTCATGGTTCTGCGGTATGCTGCGGGGGTTGTACCGGTTAATTTTTTGAATTGACGGTAAAAATGGGGCAGACTGTCGAACCCGCAAGCATCGGCAACGGCTGCCATCGTCTCATCACCTTGGGCCAGATGCTCTTTCGCCATAATAACCCTTCGTGCTAATGCATAATCCGTTAGAGTCATACCCGTGTATCGTTTGAATGCACGACTGAAATGGGCAGGGGATACAGAGGCGTACTGCGCCAGTTCAGGGAGGGACAGGCCACTCCGAAGGTTATCGTCAATATGAGAGATCGTAGAAGAGAGCCATGAGGGACCCGGAGCGGATTTACCAGGATTCGCAGGTCCCGCTGCTTCCAGACGTTCCAGAAAAATGAGTAACAGTTGCAGTCTTAACAGGGCCGCATGTGCGCTTAGATGATGACCGAGCTGGAATTCGGTCTGAATATCATCAATGAGGGCGGCCACCTCTGATTGCTCCTCTGTGTTCAAATGCCTCTTATACACACGTTGTTTACGACAACGTTCAAACAGGCTTAGCAAGGAAGAAGCAGCGCCTCCGGCGGTCGATGCCAGTAAGCCCGGGCTGAAGAACAATGCGGAAGATGTGACAGGATTGCCTGCATCCGGCAAGGCTCGATGAACCGTGCTGCCCGGTATAATGAACAGATCGCCTTCCTGCATATTCTCAAGTCCTGTATCAATAAAGATGCTTCCCTGTCCACGATATACATAGATAATTTCATGCCAGTCGTGAAGGTGATCTGGCAACTCGTTCTGAGGGGATTTGGTGTCGCTGTACACCAGGCGGAACGGAATACCGGATTCTGCTTGAATAGTGGTGCGAACAGGTGAACGTTCCATAAAGCTCCTTTCCAGACGATCGTCTTCAACGGGATGTTATACCTGGTCATGAGAGAGTATATTTACCGCAATATAAGCAATTTAATTTCCTTTTATTGATGATACAATGAATTTAAAGCGTTTACAATAAAAGGGTGCAGAGCCTTCGAGCTGCATTCCGACAGTACAAATAATCGATGAGGTGAGTGTCCATGTCGGCAAGCACGAAACGGCCAAGGTTGAAGCTGAATTTACTGGGGAGCGATGGTCAGCGCAAGTGCAAGGAGATTATGGAGCGTCCCGTGAAGGTTTTGCAGATTGGAGAAGGTAATTTCTTGCGGGGATTTGCAGACTGGATGCTTCATGAGAGTGCCAGACAAGGCAAATTCCATGGAAGTGTAGCCGTTACCCAACCACGACCGGGAGGCAAAGCCAAGCTGGAGCAGATTCGTGATCAGGACGGATTATATACGATGATTACGCGTGGTCTGTCTCAAGGAAAGCCAGTTGAGCGGACAGAGTTGATCTCCATTTTCTCACAGTGTATCAATCCGTATGAGGAATGGGATGCCTTTCTGAACTTGGCGGAACTGCCTTCACTTGAGTTCGTTATTTCCAATACAACCGAATCAGGATTGAAATATATGCAGACAGATTATATCGAGGGTGAACCGGTCCAATCATTTCCGGGGAAATTAACGGTTTTCCTGCATCAGCGATATTTGAAATTTGATGGTGATCCATCCAGAGGTTTGATTCATCTGCCATGCGAGCTGCTTGAACGCAATGGTGATGTGCTGCGCAGTTGTGTCCTCCGTCATAGTGAGGATTATGGGTATTCGGATGGTTTCCGTTCATGGATCGAGAACCATAATCACTTCTTGAATAATCTGGTAGATCGAATCGTAACAGGTGCGCCGACCCAGGAGGAAGCTGATTCCCTGACAAATCGCTGGGGGTATGAGGACCAGTTGATTAATACGGCAGAGCCATATCATTTCTGGGCCATTCAGGGTGATGAATCATTGGACAAAAAACTTCCTCTCAAGCAGGCAGGTCTCAATGTACATTGGGTGAAAGATCTGAAGCCTTTTCAGGTACGCAAGGTTCGTATTTTGAATGGGGCGCATACCTTAATGTCATCCCTCGGCATTCTGCAAGGCAAGCAGCATGTGAGAGAAACGATGGAAGATCCACATTTTGGCACATGGATCAGGGAAGCTGTTCATCAGGAGATCGTGCCTGCTCTGGATATGCCCGATCATCAGCTGGACCAGTATGCAGAAGAAGTGTTCGAACGGTTCCTTAACCCATATATTGATCACAAATTGCAAGATATTGCTTTGAATACGATCGGAAAATTCAAGGTGCGTGTGCTGCCTACACTTTTGTCTTACGAGCAAAATCAGGGAAGTTGGCCAGAACGATTAATTCATGGATTTGCTGGATTATTGTGTCTCTATCGTCCGGTAAATACGCCAGAAGGTTACAAGGCACAACGACTGAATGGGGAAGATATTCTGCTGCGGGATGACCCGGATGTCCTGGCTGCTTTGGCTGCACACTGGGAAGGTTATGACACGCTTAACAGGAATCAGAAGCAACTGGATGACCGGGTAGCGGCTGTGTTGTCGGATACCTTGATCTGGGGCGAAAATCTGGATGCAAGAGAAGGACTGCGTGCAGCACTTGTTAATGAAATCGGTTTGTTGGAAGGTGAAGGGAAATGAACACAACAAGTACAATCAATGACTGGATTGCCATTCAACCACAGGATGACGTCATTATAGCGCTTCGGGATTATGCCAAAGGAGAACAAATTACACTACCAGAGGGAGTTTCTTTTAATTTGCTGGATGACGTGCCCAAAGGGCATAAGATTGCTGTGCATACGCTGGCACCGGGCGATGATGTGATGAAGTATGGTTTCTCCATCGGGATTGCCCAAGAGCAGATCGAGCAGGGAAGCTGGATTCATAGTCACAATCTGAAGACGGGTCTGCACGGATTGCTTGAATATGAGTACCAACCGGGAGTCCAGATTCAGACAGACATGCCTCCGGAACATCTGTGCTCATTCGATGGATATTTGCGTCCCAATGGTGAAGCAGGTATCCGTAATGAGATCTGGATTGTCAATACGGTCGGGTGTATCAATAAAGTGTGTGAAGCTTTGGCACGTATGGGTCAGTCCCAGTTTGGAAGCCGGATAGATGGTGTATTTCACTTTCCACATCCATTCGGGTGCTCACAGCTTGGTGATGATCTGAAGTATACACAACAGTTGCTGGCCTCCTTGGTGGAGCATCCGAATGCAGGAGGCGTGCTCGTCATCGGTCTGGGCTGTGAGAACAATCAGGTCGATGAATTCCGTGAGTGTATTGCTCCGGAATACCGCGGCAAAGTACGGTTTCTCAAAGCACAGGAAACGGATGACGAGCTTGAGGAAGGGCTTCGACTGATGGAAGAACTTGTGGAGATCGCTGAACATGAACAACGGCAGCCGCTTCCGCTCAGCAAACTCAAAATTGGTTTGAAGTGTGGTGGTTCCGATGGTTTATCTGGCATTACAGCCAATCCACTGGTCGGTGCTGTTGCTGATATGTTGGTTGCTGCCGGGGGTACGGCTATTCTGACGGAAGTTCCGGAGATGTTTGGTGCGGAGACGATCTTAATGAACCGAGCTGCCAATGAGCAGGTATTTCACGATTTGGTGGACCTTGTGAACGGCTTCAAGCAATATTTTGTTAACCATGGCCAGAACATCTATGAGAATCCTTCACCTGGGAATAAGGCTGGTGGCATCACAACACTAGAGGAAAAGTCACTTGGATGTACGCAAAAGGGAGGACGTTCTTCCGTTGTCGACGTTCTGCGCTATGGCAAACGTGTAACTCAAACCGGTCTGAACATTGTAGAAGCACCTGGTAATGATCTGGTGTCTGTAACGGCACTGTCTGCGGCGGGTGCCCATATTGTGCTCTTCACAACAGGGCGGGGGACTCCCTTCGGAGGTCCGGTACCTACCGTCAAGATTGCGACCCAATCCGATCTGGCGAATCGCAAAAAACACTGGATTGATTTCAACGCAGGCCAGCTGTTGGAGGGGCAGACGATGGATGAGGTGAAAGTACAGCTGTTCAGCCAACTGATTGACATTGCTTCCGGACGGTCACACACACTCAGTGAGCAGCATGGATTCCGGGAAATTGCCATATTCAAGGATGGCGTAATTCTCTAAATCCATTGTCGATGGGTGCTGTTAATCGTCTGGGTTACATTATATGGTGAACCACAGCCAATTCCGGTTGAAATTTGCACGACAACCGGAATTGGCTTTATTTAGATTCCACGGATGCCAAGTGCTTTGGTAATACTTGATAATGCGGCGGATGATGCGTGTTGCTGCAGTTGCGTAACCAGCAGTTCACGTGCTTCTACTGCGCTGCCTTCAAATGGCTTAATGTCATGACGTTGCATCCAGTGATCTGCGGTTTCATATGCGGAGCTGTTCCATGCAACTTTGCCTTCTGCGAGCCCCTCTTTTTCTTTGGTTCCACTGATCACAATGGCTGCACAGCCCTGAAGGTCCAGAAGTCCACGGTCAAATGTTTTTTTGTCCTCTTTTGCCCCGAAACCGGCTTGTGATCGCAAGGCACGTCCATCAATGCCTTCCTGTTCTGCAACTAACGCATGGAGTTTGAACGCTTCACGGGAGAGCAGACCCGCTTCATACTGTTCCTTGATGGTTCTGGAGTCAGCAAGCAGTCGGTGTACCCAAGGGAAGTATTCAGATGAGACAAGAAGCGCTTTCTTTTTGATAAATTTTCCATATGCAGCAATGCCCTCCTCAGCCAGGCGTGAACGCCATAACCAGGGATCGAATTCATCATCCTTGTGCCAATTTTCTTTGGGGGTTAGCGATGATAGAGAAGGATATTCGGCAAATAGTGGAGCCAGAGGCAGCAGCCCTATAGACTGGATACGCTGTACTGCTTCTTCGTACGTTATAACGGCTTCATATGTCATGATATCAGTAGGCTCCTTTTTTTGTGTAGTCAAGCTACGACTTGGTTGAAGCAAGGTATCTCCGGCTTACTTCCTCGGCATGCTGACGAATCTCACTGCGAAGTTGGAGGGGTTCGATCACTTCGGCTTCACGTCCCAATCGGTAAAAGAATCGTACGGCCCAGTCCCATTCCCCTGGAGGACAAAGGAATGATAATTCCCAGAGATCCGGGGCAATTTCAATCATCTTCTCACCAATATGCTCGTCCTGTTCGGCTTCAATCATTCCCCGATAACTCAGTTGTGCCTTAACCAGGGTTGGCGGCTGTTCTGGAGGGATCGGCTTGCTCTGCTGTTGATCCACCTGTTCGTTAAGCACCTGTGCATCCTTTGGTTCGATCGCTTTGACATCGATAATTCGGTCAACCCGGAACAGACGCTGTTCACCATGTTCGAGGGAATATGCTTCACAGTACCAGAAGCCGGAGGAAGCATATACCCGTGTGGGACAGATATGCAACCATCGCTGACGCGATACGGAGCGATACAGCACACTGAGCCACCCGTGTTCGGGTATGCATGCCAGCAATGCGTCCAGATGAGGAAGAATGTAATTGCGGTCTGGAATATGATGATGCAGCTGTTTGAGCATGGGATCAATTCGCGACATAATATCATCCGGAATGATGGCCTTAACTTTGTTCATCAGGGTCCAGCGTTTCTCATGAAAGGGTGTGTCGGCGTAGCGACTTAGACCTTCAAGAGCGAATAGGAGCGTCGCTGCTTCTACCGGGTCCAGCTGTAATGGGGGTAATACGTAACCCTCCATCAGTCTGAAACCGCCTCCCGGACCGGAAATGGCAATAATGGGCACATTCATCTCGGAGAGGGACTGAATATCCCGAAGAATCGTGCGACGGGAAACTTCAAATTTCTCACCTAATGAGTGTGCCGTTTCGTGACCATGCTGTAATGCCATTACGATGGCAGCAAGCCGATTTGTTCTGTTCATGTCAGCCACTCCGTTTCGATCTGCGCCGCCGGAAAGTGAAGTCGTAGTTATATTTCTATTGTAACAAAGAATAAGTGACATCATGAGTGTCACCAATATTTGAACTGTTCATTATTTTATAATGGATCAGCATCAGGATTCACAAGCATGTTCCGGCAGGCTTTGTTAAAATGTGTTTCTCGTCCAATTCGCTTTGCATACTGATATTTCCTTCTATCAAAAATACCACAGATCATGCCAAAAACCCGCATCCGGTGTAGATGGATACGGGAAGTAGCAGCTTTTGGCTTACAGAAGACGATAAAGGTCTGAAATCTATACCAATATCCTCGCTGAAGACAATAACAAGTATAAAAGGAATGAATATGTGACACTTTGTATCACGGGTATTTCTATCACATTATATTATTCCGAATGATTTCAATGAAGTGAAATCGCTTATTTCATTTCGAGCAGTTGCACTCCACGGGCTTCAATCTCAACACTTCCCGAAAGCTCACGATTGGTGAGCAGATCATGTGCTTTAGCTGTTCCCAGATCATAGGATTGCGTGGTTGCGTTATGGTTCATGACAAACAGGTACGGTTTACCTTCTTTGGTTCGTGCGCTTACTTCAACACCTTCTGGTGTCTCAAGCAAGGACTCTACGTTCTTGGCTGCTGCAAGCTGTCCCAGCAAACCATCCAGGAAGCGCTCATCCGGGTCGGATGCAACGTACCAGGCTTCACCTTGACCAAAGGTATTACGTGTAACAACAGGCATGCCTTTATAAAAGTCGTCTCCATACTCCGCGATGACTTCGGCTCCTTCACTGTGCAGCAGGTCACACAGCATGCCGCAACCATACTCTCCTTGAAGATCACCGTACGTTTCTTTGAGGACAATGCGGTTCTTTTGCTCAGGCAGCAGGGCATCGATCTCTTCCACCCAGATTCCGAGCAGTTTACGGAGTTCTCCCGGATATCCACCTGTAGTCACGAGATCGTTCTCGTTCACAATGCCACTGAAGAAGGTCGTCAGGAATGTTCCACCTGCTTCAACATACTTCTCCAGTTTGGTGGCAAACCCTGGTTTTACCATGTAAAGGACAGGGGCAAGGACAATGTCGTATTTGCTTATATCCGTATCCACACTGATGATATCTACCTGGATGTTGCGACGGAAGAAGGCTGCATAGTATTTATGGATCTGATCCACATAGTTCAGGGCAACCGTAGGTCCGCTTGATTTTTCGATGGCCCACCAGTTATCCCAGTCGAACACAATCGCTACTTTGGATTCAACAGATGCATCCAGCGTGGTATCTCCAAGGATCTGCAATTCCTTACCCAACTCAGCGACTTCGCGGAATACACGTGTGTTCTCATGCCCAGCATGCTCAATAACTGCACCATGATACTTCTCACAGGCACCGATGGAGCGGCGAAGCTGGAAGAACATAATGGTATCGGCCCCGTGCGCAACAGATTGATAACTCCACAGACGCATGACACCTGGACGTTTCAGTGAGTTATACGGCTGCCAGTTCTGCTGACTTGGTGTTTGCTCCATCAGCATGAACGGTTGACCATCCTTCAATCCGCGCATAAGGTCATGAGCCATTGCCGTGAAGCTGACAGGAGTGGCGAGACCAGGATAACTGTCCCAGGAGACGATATCCAAATATTTTGCCCATTTGAAATAGTCCAATTGTTTGAAGAATCCCATCAGATTGGTAGTAACGACGGAGTCCGGAATATGTTTTTTGATCGCATCGTATTCCAACAGATAACAATCCAGCATGCCGTCGGAGTTGAAGCGAGAGTAGTCCAGCGAGATGCCCTGGAACGTTGAATTATTGTTACCCCAATGTTCGCTCAGGTTGCTTGGTAATACAATCTCGTCCCAATCGTAGAAGGTATGCCCCCAGAAATTTGTGTTCCATGCTTTGTTGACCTGTTCCAGAGTCTGATAGCGTTCTTTCAGATACACGCGGAACGCTTTCTCACAGTTGTCACAGTAACACTCACCGCCATATTCATTGGAAATGTGCCATACGAGAACCGCAGGGTGATCCTTGTATCGTTCGGCCAGTTTATCTGCAATCTTCTCAGCGTATTTGCGATAGGTCGGGCTGTTGGGACAGGAATTATGGCGCCCACCGAATTTGCGTTTGCGTCCATCGGCATCCACACGAAGCACGTCTGGATATTTCTTCGCCATCCAGGCCGGATGGGCAGCCGTACTCGTTGCAAGGCATATATAGACACCATTTTCATATAAACGATTAATTAGTTGGTCGAGTTCTTCAAAACGGTAAGTAACTTCATCAGGCTGAATCAGTGCCCATGAAAATACGTTGATTGTGGCAATATCAATGCCTGCCAATTGGAACATGCGCAGGTCTTCAAGGTGGGTTTCGTGATCCCACTGTTCCGGGTTATAATCGCCCCCGTAGAACATTTTGGGCAGTTTGCTGCTAATCAATGTGTTCACCTCTTGTATAAGAATAATCCTATACTATATGATACATATGACTTTTAAAATATAATAAAAGTAATGACTCATATAAGAATACGGAAGTTTATTTCAGCTTATACCCAAGGAGGCATCCCATGTTTATCTCCCCCCGACATCAACGATATTTCATGACATCACGTGATCAGCCGCTGCCCCTTTATATTGAGAGCCTGGGTTATAACGGCAATCAGGAGAAGGTGTCAAGACCTGTGGGGTATCCCTGTTACCACTGGCTTCAGACCGTGAAGGGAGCCGGAGAATTCAAGTTTGCCGGGTCCACGGTCATACTGGGGGAAGCATCAGGTATTTTGCTGCCACCGAATGAACCGCATGAATATGTGCGCGCCCAAGGAGAGTGGGAGACCCTTTATATTACATTTGGCGGTTCCCAGTGTCCGGCAATCTTGGAGCCACTTAGTCTGGGTGAAGCGGCGTTCCATCAGTGGGAGCAGAGCAGTCCGTTCAACGATTACGGCCAGGAAGTGCTGAATTCAATCAGAAGTGATCAGGATTTGTCGGGACTCGAGGCGTCAGCGGATATATACCGATTTTTGATTTTGCTCAAAAAACATGGCATGACGGGCAATCGGTCTTCGATCTCTCATGCCGTGGAGAGACTCGCTCCGCTCATTGCATTCATGGAACAGCATTATGCGAATCCTGAGATTGGTCTCGAACATATGGCTGACGTCACGGGGATCTCATCCAGACATCTGAACACCTTGTTCAAGCAGTCCTTTGGCATGACAGCCTACAGTTATTTCATTTTGCTGCGCATTCGCAAAGCCAAGGAAATCATGACCGCAGACCATAGACCCACGATTAGAGAAACTGCAGTTAGGGTAGGGTTTCGCGATGCAAGCCATTTTGTAGCAACCTTTCGCAGGATTGAGGGGGTGACTCCTGAACAGTTCCGTAATTTGTACTAACATGTACCCAAATGAACAAAAAGTGATGCCAGGAAGGTATTGATGCGTTAGGGTCATTACCGTTATGATGGTATCGATTCCTGAGATTCGAAAACGTTTAAACGGACCCATGTATCCGTTCTATTTGGAGAGGATGATTGAAGATGACAACAACGATACCCTTATGGGATCATGCTGCACCATATGCAGCCCAGGGCCATGAAGACGAAATGCCACATTTGATTCCATTTATTCACCCTGGTTCAGAGAGCGCTGTCATTGTGTGTCCAGGTGGCGGTTATGGATTTTTGGCTGATCATGAAGGTGCTCCAATAGCTGAATTGATGAACCGTGCAGGTATAAGTGCATTTGTCCTGAAATATCGGGTGGCGCCTCACCAGCATCCTGCACCGATAACAGATGGTCAGCGTGCCATACGTTATGTTCGTGCGCATGCTGAGCAGTATGGTATCAACCCTGCCAAGATTGCAGTACTCGGTTTCTCCGCAGGCGGACATCTCACAGCAACATTGGGAACGCTATATGACGAGGGACAACCGGATCATGAGGACCTCATTGAACGCCAGAGTTCACGCCCGGACCGAGTTATTCTCTGTTATCCGGTCATTACGATGGAGTCCTATGGACATGCCGGTTCCCGTGAGAATTTGCTTGGGTCTGATGCGTCTGCCGAGCAGATCAAGGCTTTCAGTGCGGAGCAGCAGGTGAGAGCGGATGCTCCTGAAGCGTTCATCTGGCACACCAGCGCTGACCAGGCAGTGCCTGTAGAGAATAGCTTGCGTTACGCACTTGCATTGGGTGAGCATGGCATTCCCTATGATTTGCACGTTTTTGAAAAAGGTTCACATGGTCTTGGATTGGCTGAGGACAACCATGCGATTCGGGTATGGTCGGATCTGTGTCTCACATGGCTCAAGAATCAAGGCTGGTAATTTTTCTGGCCGGTATCAAGTGAACGGTCCTGACTAATCGAGTAATCCGTATATTAGCGCTTTGAAGCGAAGGAGAAAATAACGATGAAATTGCAAAAAAACGACAAGCTTTTGTTTATCGGGGATTCGATTACAGATTGCGGTCGGGAGCATCCTGTAGGTGAAGGCAGTTCAGGTCTGGGCCATGGTTACGTAGCGCAAGTGTATGCCCTCTTGCGGTCCATCTATCCGGAATTGATGTTGCGTGTCCAAAATGTGGGTAATGGTGGAAATACGATTCGTGATCTGAAACAGCGCTGGGATCGTGATGTGCTTGACCTTAAACCGGACTGGCTGACGATCATGATTGGCATTAATGATGTATGGCGTCAGTTCGACAACCCATTGTCAACAGACTCACATGTGTTTCTTGAAGAATACGAATCCACATTGCGTGAACTGGTGGCTTCGGTTCGTCCCAACCTGAAAGGTCTGGTACTAATGACGCCTTATTATCTTGAGGCCAATCCGGAAGATCCGATGCGGGCAACGATGGATATCTACGGAGAAGCGGTACGCAGGGTAGCCAGTGAGTATGATGCGGTGTATGTGGATACACAGGCTGCATTTGCTCCATTTTGGGATCATTTCTATACGTCTGTGTTGACTTATGACCGGGTACATCCAGATGCAACGGGCCATATGGTACTGTCCAAAGCATTCTTGGATGCCATCGGATTCGAATGGTCAGGCGGCGTCAAATCTGAATAAGGACGTGATGGCATGAGCGACGTAACTGTAGCAGTACAAACCCCGGCATTACTGGGGGAAGGACCAAGCTGGGATGCGGAGAACAATCGATTATTGTGGGTAGATATTGAAAGCTTTAAGGTGCATGTGTATGATCCGGCTACAGGGCAGGATCAGGCTTATGATGTCGGTGAACATGTCGGGGCTGTTGTTCCCTATCGTGGTGACGAAGTTTTGGTTGCTTTACGCAGTGGATTCCATACGTATCACTTGCATACGGGTGAGCTGCATGCCATTGAGGACCCCGAACAAGATAAGGATACCAATCGTTTTAATGATGGAAAATGTGATGCGAAGGGCCGCTTCTGGGCAGGCACGATGAGCATGAATAATGAAAGCAAAGCCGGATCGTTGTATTGTTTGGAGCAAGGGCAACCCGTTCGCACAATGGTACAAGGTGTGTCTACATCCAACGGCCTGGGCTGGAGTCCGGATCGGCAGACCATGTATTACATTGATACCCCGACACGTTCTATTGACCGGTTTGATTTTGATCTGACGGCAGGTACGATACAAAATCGGACAAGTGTCATTCACATACCGGAGGAATTCGGTTTTCCGGATGGGATGACGGTTGATGGTGAGGGCATGCTGTGGGTTGCGCACTGGGGCGGAGGAAGAGTCACTCGCTGGAACCCGCATACATCAGAACTGTTGCAACAGATCGAGGTGCCGGCAGATCAGGTAACATCCTGCTGTTTTGGTGGACCGGATCTCGAAGAGTTATACATTACAACAGCACGTATAGGGATTAAGGAAGAACGTCTGAAAGAGACACCGGATGCGGGCTCACTTTTTGTCATCAGACCGGGGGTTAAAGGGCAGGAGACTCACACTTATGGTAGCCAGAAATAAACAGGAGCCTATGTAGTGAACCTTAGTGAACTTCTGTCTTGTTTGCCAGGTAAGATACGATTTCATTTTTTAATCTTATATAAAATGTACAAAGGTGCTGCTCTAACAGCATCTTTTTTTGATTTAGATTATCGTCTGTATAGAACAAAAATAAAACGACTTTTCATTAAAGTAACGGACCAAATAGTTCCATTATGTGGTATTATTTGGATTGAAGATAAAACTCTACGGAGGACGTATTAAATATGTAGGAAAGGGTGTAATTATGAAATTAAATCATCTGAACCTAACAGTTACTGATGTTCCAGCTGCTCGCGAGTTTTTAGAGACTTATTTTGGTATGACATGTGAAGGTACGAGAGGAAACGCATTTGCAGTTATGTTTGATGATGAAGGTTTTATTCTCACCCTAATGAAGGGTAAAAACGTACTCTATCCAATGACTTTTCATATCGGATTTCCCCAACCGACCGAACAAGAGGTTGACAGGATATATAGACTTTTGAAAGACAATGGTTTTGAAGTAGACGCACCTAAGCATGCACACGGTTATACTTTTTATGTTGAAGCCCCTGGTGGATTTACTGTTGAAGTCTTGTGTTAATCTATATCCCATTGAAGTCGCTATTTTAGCGGCTTTTTTGTTGTATAAACAAGTTTAAACACTGAAAAAAATTTACAAAAATCGGAATTTCGACAGAGGGGTTTGGAGATTGCCAGCGAATGTTATTTATTGAAAGTATTATCCAGATAACCACGAATCAAGAACAATTATGTAAGCGCTTAACGATATGACTGGAAGGGGGTGAGGCTTCTTGTATCAAGGGATGCATTGATTCGTCTGGCACGCCATCATCAGCACGATGAGACAGCGGGGATAGACCGAAATGCAGTAACGAAGTAGAAGAGGAGGATAAGTTGATATGAGAACGTTTATGGGGAAATTGCGAATGATGAGCCTGACGGTTGCCGTAGTAACCGCCTCGCTGGGAGGACTTGCTGGAACAACAGCGGCGGCACCAAGTGAAGCTTATGAGTGGAAAAATGTGGTGACGGGTGCAGGAGGCGGGTTTGTACCGGGCATTATTTTCAACGAGTCGGAAAAGGATCTGATCTATGCCCGTACAGATATCGGGGGAGCCTATCGCTGGAATGCGGCTGACGAGAGGTGGATACCCTTAACGGATTTTGTCGGCTGGGATGACTGGAACAAGAATGGTGTGGACGCACTGGCTACGGACCCAGTTGATCCTGATCGGGTGTATATGGCAGTTGGGACGTATACGAATTCGTGGGACCAAAATAATGGCTCCATCTTGCGCTCTACGGACCGGGGAGATACATGGCAGACCACAACACTTCCGTTCAAAGTTGGCGGCAACATGCCGGGACGTTCAATGGGAGAACGTCTGACCGTGGACCCAAATGATAACAGTATTCTGTATTTCGGTGCACGAAGTGGTCATGGGTTATGGAAAAGTACCGATTACGGTGTGACCTGGAACGAAGTCACAAGCTTCCCGAATCCGGGAAATTATGTGCAAGATCCTTCGAATGAATATACCAGTGACATCGTAGGTCTGGCATGGATTACGTTTGACAAAACAACAGGTTCGGCAGGGCAAGCAACCCAGACCATCTATGTGGGTGTTGCGGATAAAGCTCAAAGCGTGTATCGCAGCACAAATGGCGGCCTGACCTGGTCAGCTGTTGCTGGTCAACCTACAGGTTATCTCCCGCATCATGGTGTGTTTGATTCAGACGGCAGCCTCTATATTACCTACAGCGATGGTGTTGGACCGTATGATGGGGCAAAAGGTGACGTGTGGAAACTGAATACGTCGACAGGTGTCTGGACCAACATCAGCCCTGTTCCAAGCAGCAGCACGGATAATTATTTTGGATATGGCGGATTGGCTGTTGATGCTCAGAATCCCGGTACATTGATGGTTGCGACATTGAATTCCTGGTGGCCTGATGCCACGTTGTTCCGCAGTACAGATGGCGGAGCGACGTGGACACGCATATGGGAATTTGATGGATATCCGAACCGGAAGTTACGGTATACACAGGATATTTCGGCAGCGCCATGGCTCACATTTGGTACCAATCCTGCCCCACCCGAAACAACCCCGAAACTGGGCTGGATGATCGGTGATCTGGAGATTGATCCGTTTGATTCGGATCGCATGATGTATGGAACAGGTGCTACGATCTATGGAACGAAGAATCTGACAGACTGGGATGATGATGAAAAAATCAATATTTCAGTGATGGCGAAGGGGGTTGAGGAGATTGCCGTACTGGATCTGATTAGCCCGCCAAGTGGTGCACATTTGATAAGCGGGGTGGGGGATGTCTCCGGATTCCGTCATAACAATCTGGACCAGGCGCCAGCTACCATATTTACGAGCCCGAACTATTCTTCCACAGAAAGTCTGGATTTTGCAGAGTTAAGTCCAAATACGATGGTTCGCGTAGGTAAAGCAGATTATGCTGCTGATCCAAATGCAAAATCCATTGGTTTGTCGAGTGATGGGGGGACTACGTGGTATAAGGCCAATGCAGAACCTGCCGGCACAACCGGAGGGGGGACTGTAGCCATCTCTGCGAATGGTAACCGACTCGTATGGAGCACGTCAGATAAAGGTGTACATTATTCGACTGGCGGCAATTCATGGACGGCAAGTACGGGCATACCTGCACAGGCGAAAGTGATTTCGGATCGTGTGAATCCAAACAAATTTTATGGATTTGCAGCGGGTAAAATCTATGTGAGTGTGAACGGTGGTGCTACTTTCACGGCATCATCTGCGACCGGACTTCCGATGGAAGGAAATGCCGATCTGGATGCCGTTCCAGGTGTCGAAGGCGAACTCTGGTTTGCAGGTGGTAGTGAGGAAGAAGGTCCTTATGGATTATGGCATTCCACAGATTCAGGAGCGACATTCACAAAGCTTGCCAATGTAGAGGAAGCAGATAGTATCGGATTTGGTAAAGCGGCCCCTGGGCAGAGCGTTGTTGCGTTATACACGGTTGCACAGATCGATGGAACACGTGGATTCTTCCGCTCCGATGACGGTGGTGCCAATTGGGTTCGTATCAATGATGATCAGCATCAGTATGCTCGTGTAACCACAATTACGGGTGATCCGCGTTTGTATGGAAGAGTATATCTCGGAACAAATGGCCGCGGAATTTTGTATGCTGACCGTGTTGGAGGTAACAATGGCGGGGGTACTCCAGTGACCAACTCTGCGATTACACCGGTTACAGCCGAATTTGATCGCAAAGCAGGCAATCAGGTTAATATTCCAGTCACGTTAACACTTAACGGCAATACACTTGCATCCATCCGTAACGGGAATGCAACGCTGGTTCCAGGTACAGATTACACGTTGACAGGCAATGAGGTCGTATTAAGTAAAAACTACCTGGCTTCACTGCCAAATGGCGCAGCGACGCTAACCTTTCAATTCAGTGCAGGCGACCCTGCGACCTTGAATCTGCTCATTAAAGACACGACAGCTGCACCTGTTGGAACCATACGCATTGAGATGTTTAACAGCAACACTTCAGCGACGGGCAGCTCGATTAGTCCCAAATTTAAACTGACAAACACAGGTACTACAGCCATGAATCTGTCTGATGTGAAAATCAGATACTATTACACGATAAATGGTGAACAGCCTCAGAACTTCTTCGCTGACTGGGCGACAGCTGGCAGTTCGAATGTAACAGGCACGTTCAGTGCACTCAATCCAGCTCGGACAGGTGCTGACCACGTGCTTGAGATTGGATTCACAGCTTCCGCTGGAACTCTGAGTGCAGGACAAAGCACGGAAATCCATACGCGCATCTCCAAGAACAATTGGACCAACTATACGCAAACGGATGATTATTCTTTTGCAGGTAGTCAGACTTCCTATACGGACTGGTCCAAAGTCACCGGTTATATCGCGGGAAGTCTCCAATGGGGAATTGAACCATAAGTGAGTGATTTAACGAAATAAAGGATTGAAATAGGGGTCCTGATTCGCCAGATGATCAAATGGCGAGTCGGGGCTTCTTATTTTGTCGAAATATAGTGTAAACTATAGATAGTTACCATTGCTTAAAGGAACGTTTTAGGATATAAAAAGATGTACAATTAATTTAAAATTAATGTAACCGCTAACACTGGAAAGTGTTTATAACCGATCTATAATAGTTGGTATAGCCTGTACAGATATAGAGGAAAGATTAGACAAGGGGGTCGCGATCATGAACCGGTTGTGCAAGGTGCTGATTGTTGACGATGAGTTTCTGGTAAGACAGGGCATAAAGCACCATATGAACTGGGAAGCGGAAGGATTTATCATTGTGGGTGAAGCTTCCAACGGTGAAGAAGGATTACAGCAGGTGAACCTGTTAAAACCGGATATTGTGATCACCGACATTGTCATGCCTGTCATGGATGGCGAAACGTTTGTCCGTACACTAAAAGCCAGTAATCCGCAGATTGAAGTTATTGTACTTAGCAGCTTCAGTGAATTCGAGTATGTACGTTCAACGCTTCAGCACGGGGCAGCAGATTATATACTGAAACCCAAGCTGGATACAAATGAATTATTGCAAGTCCTTCAACGCACAGCGGGTAAAATTCCCGAGCTACAGTTCGAGCCGTCGCACGATGGCTGGAGACTGGGGCAATTGATGGAGAAGATGTTGTCCGGATTTACACTGGATGAAGATAGCGAAATGCCGATCATTCGAGATACCTTTCCGTATGAATCCTTTCGCTTGCTGGTGTATAAACCCGTGGGTGCTGGAGGGAATCCGCTGAAGATGGATCAGGAACAGATTGAATCCAAGCTCCGCAGTGATCTGCCTGAAGTAGAATGTGCAATGGTTCCCGCAGAGGGTACATTACCTGTGATGCTCCTTAATGTCGATCCTGCGAGAGATGAATGGATGCTTGAACGGATCAGACAGTTGGCCAGTGAAAATGCAGCAGGAGAAGGCAGTCCTGGTTGGGTGCTTAGTGAAAGCTTTACTTCATTTGAACAGATGGGTGTTGTTTACCGGGAACGCCTGATTAAGCTGATTGAATATCGTTTCTATTATAAGGATCGACCAATCCTGGTGTATGGTGAACTGCCTCCAATGCATCCCGCAGGTTACCAGTTTAATGTGAATATGTTTTTGCAGCATGTGAAGCGTAACCGGGTCGAAGCGGCAAGGGAGTATTTACAGGATCATGCAAAAACACTTGGACGGGATTATATTGCCGATGTGTTTGAGATCAAATCATTTCTCGGTAACTTGATCTTCAACGTGACCATTACCCTCGCGGATATGGATGTCCAGTCTGCCGGGCTGGAAGAGAGCAAATATACGTATTTTAAAAATGTGGACGGGGCTTCGAGTCTGGACGAAGTCATGACTGTGCTTGACCAATTCATGACGGAAGTTCAGGAGTGCTCCGTTGGTGCGGGTGGAAAACGAAGTGATCCCAACATGAAGATGCTGCTGGATTACATGCATGAGCACTTTGATCAGCCGCTCGGGCTTGCTGAAGTAGCCAAGCACTTTCATTTTAATCCCTCGTATTTATCCAGTTATTTTTCATCTCACAAAAAAGAAGGATTTAATGAATACTTGAATAAAATCCGGATTGAAAAAGCCGAGGAACTGCTTCGATCCGATGATGTAACGATTTCTGAGATTAGCAGTATGGTAGGCTATTCCGATCATAGTTACTTTTGCAAGGTGTTCAAAAAATTCACCGGATTATCACCAAGCCGATACCGGCGCAAATTCTGGGCATAAAGTCAGAAGGATAAGATTATGAAGAAATGGATGAACCAATTATCTCGTCTCGGATTGTTTCCCAAGTTGTTTCTGGTTATGGTGGTCAGTATTGTCCTTGTTTCTGTACTCATCTTATGGACGACCATTCATATGTCAACCAATCTGTTTACTGAGACGTTCAGTATCACAAACTCCAAGGTGCTTAATCAGATCAAAACAAATTTTGAATCCTTTAATGAGGCCATTGCTGCCGTATCGAATAATGTGACGCAGAGTGGATCGATCCGAGGATTCCTGTCCGAAGGAGATGCCGATTCCCTCACGATGGCCAAATCCTTCTATAATATGAGGGAAACGATGGATCGAATTCAATCCATCACAGAATCCTACGAAGTCGGGATAACAATTATCGGGATTAATGGACGGAGCTATTCCACGAATCGTGCTCACCTTCAGTTGTCCGTGGATGAATTGAAGCAGGAGCCAATTACGATGGAAGCCGCTGAGACGCCGAGTCGTCTTATCTTTGATGTTTACCAAAACGAGGCAACGCTCGGGAGTCAGCAGATGATCTCTGCAACGAAGGCGTTGACGGACCGAACACGCAGCCGAATATACGGTACGCTCTATGTCACGATGAGAGAAGACATATTCCGGCAATTTTACAGCAGCTTTACAAGTCGTGGCAATGATGTAGTCATTATGAATGAAAAAGGTGAGATTGTATCATCGAATCGTGAAGACTGGATCGGAACAACCCAGCTGGATTTGCTATCATATGCCCGGGATATGAACAACAACTCTCCGAGAAGTATTAATGCTCGTGTGATGGATCAGGATAGCGTTGTGCTATCCGAGTATTTACCGTTCTATCGGTTTTATATTGTCAATGTAGTGGATAAGGATCTGGCGATGGGTCAACTTATCGACATGAAGACGGTTGCCCTGATCTGTGCAGCTATCGTTGTGGGGGCACTCATCCTTGTGTTTCTCATCACCAGTCAGATTACCAAGTCACTGCGCAGACTTGTGAAGCAGATGTCCAACATTACAAAAAGTGATCTGGACAACTACATTCCGGTGAGTGGAAGCTACGAGAGCAGGCAGCTTGGTCATGCTTACAATTACATGCTTGATGAACTGCATGATTATGTGGATCAGTTAGTGCAGACACAGCATGAACAACGGAACGCAGAGCTTGCGGCATTACAGAGTCAGATTAATCCTCACTTCTTGTACAATACACTTGCATCTGTCAAAGTTCTGGTGCAACAAGGCAACAAAGACAGGGCTGCGGAGACGATTAATGCATTAATTGGATTGCTGCAAAATACGATCAGTGATGTGAGTCAGACTGTTACAGTGGAACAAGAAGTCGAGAATTTGAAAAATTATGTCTTCATTAATCACGTCAGATATGGTGGTCGGATTAAAGCAGCTTTCTACGTGGCTCCGGATTGTACACACTATCATGTACCCAAACTGGTGATTCAGCCGTTTATTGAGAATGCATTTTTCCATGGATTCATCAAGAAAGAAACGGGTACGATTCATGTCATGGTTTCCAGAGCGGGAGAATCACTCATCTGTGAGATTATGGACAACGGGGATGGAATTGAAGGACTTGTCTTGGGAGAAACGTTGCCCAATCCAAAGAACAATCGTCAATTATTTAGCGGTATCGGTATTCGCAATGTACATGACCGTATTGAGTTATTATATGGTTCACCTTATGGTGTCACCATTATGAGTACGGTTGGGGAAGGAACGAGAGTCACCGTTACACTACCTTTAATCACGAGTTGAATCGAAACCCGATTCGATTAAATACACTTAAAATCGAGATCCCTCGCTTCTGTTTTATACAGAGTCGGGGGATTTTCACGTGTCAGAGGTAAAGCGTGAAATCATTTTTGTACTATTTCAAGATCAAGAAATTACAAAATCAAAAGAAATTACAAAAAACCAAATTTAATGCAAACGGTTTCTGTAAAGGTTTTCATTGTGGTGATAAGATGACAAATCCGTACAAAATTATTACTAACGAATGGAGATATGGGAATGATAAGATGAATACATCGAAAGCAACCGCTTTCAGAAAACGCAAACAAATTACACACAAAGAGGTCGAAGGGGAGTTGAATGTTTTGAAAAAAATGTGGGTATTGATGCTCGTTACAGTACTGCTGTTGTCCGCATGTTCATCCGGAGGCGGAGGTAAATCCGCTAGTGGTGGTGACGAAAAAACAAACGAAATTACGGTCTGGGCTTGGGACAAAGCTTTTAACGTAGCTGCAATGGAAACAGCAAAAGAAGCATATCAAAAAGCAAATCCTGATGTGAAAATCAACATCATTGAATACGCTCAAGCTGATATCATTCAGAAACTGAACACAGGTCTTAACTCCGGAACTGCCAGCGGTCTTCCAAACGTAGTTCTGATTGAAGACTATCGTTCACAAAGCTTCCTGAATGCATATCCTGATGCGTTCAAAGATCTGTCTTCCAGTATCACGGCTTCCGATTTTGCAGATTACAAACTCGGACCAACAGCGTTTGATGGCAAACAATACGGAGTACCATTTGACTCCGGCGTTGCTGGTTTGTACTACAGAACAGATCTGCTGGAGCAAGCTGGCTACAAAGCAGCTGACCTGCAAGACATCACTTGGGATGACTACATCCAAATTGGTAAAGACGTAAAAGCTAAAACAGGTAAAGAGCTTCTTTCTCTTGACCCGAATGACCTTGGTTTGATTCGTATGATGATCCAAACTGCAGGTAAATGGTATTCCGCAGAAGATGGTAAAACACCTGACATTGCTAATAATGCTGCTCTGAAAGAAGCGTTTATTACTTACAAAGCAATGATGGATGCCAACATTGTTAAATTGCACTCTGACTGGAGTCAATTCGTTGCGAACGCCAATAACGGTAGCGTAGCAACAATTCCTACAGGTAACTGGTTCTCACCATCTGTACGTCAAGAAGCTTCCCAATCCGGTAAATGGGCTGTAGCTCCAATGCCAAAAATGGCTGGTCAACCAAACTCTGTTCACGCATCCAACTTGGGTGGTAGCTCTTGGTATGTTATGAACAACGTTCCTGGTGCAGATCAAGCAGCTGATTTTGTAGCAAAAACATTTGGTTCTGACAAACAATTGTATCAAGATCTGTTGAACAACATCGGCGCAATTGGTACGTACAAACCAGCAGTTGATGGTGACGCGTATGCCAAAGCAGACGAGTACTTCGGCGGACAAAAAATCTTCACAGACTTTGCGAATTGGACGAAAGAAATTCCAAGCGTAAACTATGGTATCAACACATATGCCATTGAAGATATTCTGGTTGTAGAAATGCAAGCATTCCTGAACGGTAAATCAATCGATGACGTTCTGGCTGATGCACAAAAACAAGCTGAAGCACAATTAAACTAAGATACCCAAGGTAACTTATAGAACCCTAGGAAACATCGGAGCCGTCTCCCACGTCCGGCGCAAGTCGAACCGGATATGGCGAGAGGCTCCGTGGGTTCTACCCATGTTCCATGGAGAGAGAGGAGCCATACTGTGAAAGCCATGAATACAGGAGACAGTCTCCAAAAGAAAAATAATTTGACTGGATGGGCTTTTGTTTTGCTGGCTGTTGTCGGGATTGTTGCATTTTACTTCTACCCGATGATTCAAGCGCTGCTCTTATCGTTCAAGTCTGGTGTAGGAGCCAATCTTGAATTTTCGGGCCTTTCTAACTACAAAAGATTGTTAGTTGATACAACATTCCGTACAGCATTATCGAATACTTTTATCTACTTGATTATTCAAGTGCCTGTAATGATTATTCTTGGTTTGTTTATTTCCGTATTGCTGAATGACAGCACACTACGCTTCCGGAGTTTCTTCCGTACAGCGATTTTCTTGCCTTGTGTAACTTCATTGGTAGCGTACTCTGTTGTATTCAAATATTTGTTCGCACCAGATGGAATGGTGAATCAATTCCTGATGGGCTTGCACATTATTGGCGATCCAATTCAATGGATCACAGACCCGTTCTGGGCTAAAATTACGATCATAATCGCCGTTACTTGGCGTTGGACCGGATATAACATGATTTTCTATCTGTCATCCCTGCAAAACATCGATCAATCAATCTATGAAGCTGCAAGAATTGACGGAGCGAATGCTTTTACACAATTCTTCAAAATCACTGTACCTTTGCTTAAACCGATTATCCTTTTCACGTCCATCACATCAACGATTGGTACATTGCAAATCTTCGATGAGATTATGAATATTACCAAAGGTGGTCCAGGTAATGCGACCATGTCGATTTCACAATACATCTACAACCTTTCGTTCAAATATTCACCGGACTTCGGTTATGCAGCAACAGTGTCGTATTCCATCGTAATCTTGATTATTGTATTGTCCATCATCCAGTTTAAAGTGGCAGGTGATAATAAAAATGGCTAAAGCTAAAGCAAAACGGATTTTCACGTATGTGTTCCTATCCATCGTCGCCTTTGTATCCATTTTCCCTTTCTTCTGGATGCTGGTCAGTTCAACGAATGCATCTGTCGATGTAACGAAAGGCAGATTGTTACCGGGTTCAGCTTTCATTGATAACTTCAACAAACTGATTGATTCGACAAATCTGGTACAGGCTCTCGGAAACTCGGCGATTATCTCTGTAGTCTCCACTCTCTTGGCACTGTTTATTGGTTCCATGGCAGGTTATGGTTTCGAGGTATATCGCACGAAGTCTCGTGACATTGTGTTTAATATCCTGTTGTTATCCATGATGATCCCGTTTGCAGCGATCATGGTACCACTGTATCGTATGTTTGCAACAATCTCGGGAGTTGCACCGGTTATCGGAATCAACACGATGGCAGCAGTGATCCTGCCAACCATCGCAACAGCGTTCCTGATCTTTTTCTTCCGTCAGAACACCAAAATGTTCCCGAAAGACTTGCTGGAAGCTGGACGTATTGATGGTTTGAGTGAACTCGGCATCTTCTTGAAGATCTATATGCCAACCATGAAAACAACATATGCAGCGGCAGCAATCATTACATTCATGAGTAGCTGGAACAACTATCTGTGGCCACTCATTGTATTGCAAACACCTGACCAACAAACGATTCCACTGTTGATCTCAAATCTGGGTGCTGGTTATTCTCCGGATTACGGAGTAATCATGACAGCAATCGTGATTGCAACACTGCCTACAGCAATCGTTTTCTTCATCATGCAGAAACATTTTGTTGCAGGTATGGTAGGTTCCGTGAAGTAATGAAAACAGCATAATCCGTGCAAATGACGGATGCAGGAAAGAAGAGAGGGCGCTGTTATGGCGTACCTCTGTCTTTTTTGTTTATGTAAAGCAAAAGGAAATCCAGCGTAAACCTTGAATAAGTCAAACTATAACGTTTTAAAGGGAGAGAGAGCCGATGAAAGCAACAAAGGCAGATATCAACTGGTTGGGGGACGTAAGTGTATTTGAGGTGAACCGTCTTCATGCCTATTCCGATCACCGTTACTACCAAACAATGGACGAGGCTGTAGGTTCAGGCGCGATGTCCATGCGTTATGATCTGAATGGTACGTGGAAATTCAACTATGCAATTCGTCCAGACAGCCGTTCTGAGTTTTTCTATACATCCGATTTTTCCAGTGAAGGCTGGGATGATATTGAAGTTCCGGGGCATATCCAACTTCAAGGATACGGACAGATTCAATATGTAAATACACAATATCCTTGGGATGGCTTGAACGACATTCGTCCACCAGCATTACCACAGGATAAAAATCCGGTTGGAAGTTACATTCGCACATTCCACCTGCCGACAGGTTGGGAGTCGAATCCGGTATATATTTCTTTCCAAGGTGTAGAGTCTGCATTCTATGTATGGCTTAATGGACAATTCGTAGGATACGGGGAGGACAGCTTCACGCCATCTGATTTTGACCTGACACCATTCCTTCAGGATGGAGAGAACAAACTCGCGGTTGAGGTGTATCAACGCAGCACAGGCAGCTGGCTGGAAGACCAGGATTTCTGGCGTTTCTCCGGCATTTTCAGAGATGTGTATCTGTATACCGTCCCGACAGCACACGTACGTGATGTTCATGTTCGCACAGATCTGGACAAGTCCTATACCAACGGTACGTTGCAAGTGGATCTGAAGCTGGAAGGAAAAGCGGTTGCAGGAGCACGTGTAGAGGCTGAACTTCGCGATCGTGAAGGTAATACCGTTAAAACGTTTGAATCCAAAGTTAACGATGGACAAGTAAGTCTTCGGGAAGATATTGGTACAGTGAATCTGTGGAGCGCAGAGATTCCATACTTGTATCGCCTTTATATTCGTGTATATGATGCTGCGGGTACACTGGTTGAGGTTGTTCCTCAAGCCGTTGGTTTCCGTACATTTGAAATGATCGATAAAGTGATGCACATCAACGGTAAACGTATCGTATTCAAAGGTGTGAATCGCCATGAGTTCAACCCGCGTCGTGGACGTGCGGTTACGAAGGAAGATATGCTGTGGGATGTTCGTACGATCAAACAGAACAACATGAATGCCGTACGTACGTCACACTATCCAAACCAAAGTCTTTGGTATGAGTTGTGTGATAAATACGGACTTTATGTTATTGACGAGATGAACCTGGAGACACACGGATCTTGGCAGAAACTTGGCGCCGTTGAGCCTTCATGGGTTATTCCAGGTGACAAACCGGAGTGGCATGATATCGTTATGGACCGCGCTGTATCCATGGTGGAGCGTGACAAAAACCATCCGTCCATTCTGATCTGGTCTTGTGGTAATGAATCACATGGTGGTGAAGTCATCTACAAAGTATCCCAATACTTCAAATCGGCTGATCCAACACGTCTGGTACATTATGAAGGTGTATTCCATGATCGCCGTTTCGATGAAACAAGTGATATGGAGACTCGCATGTATGCCAAACCGGCGGACATTGAGGAATTCCTGAATGCAAACCCGACGAAACCTTATATCAGCTGTGAGTACATGCATGCCATGGGTAACTCTATTGGCGGTATGCACAAGTATACGGAGTTGGAAGACAAATATCCGATGTATCAAGGTGGATTCATCTGGGATTACATCGACCAATCCATTTATAAAAAAGATCGTTACGGCAAAGAGTTCCTCGCTTATGGTGGAGATTTCGGTGATCGTCCATCAGACTATTCGTTCTGTGGCAACGGTATTGTCCATGCTGATCGTAAAGTAACTGCGAAAATGCAGGAGGTTAAATTCCTGTACCAGAACATCAAGCTGTTCCCGGATCGTGAAGGCGTCAAAATCGTAAACGGTAATCTGTTCGCAGATACATCTGTATTGGAACTGGTATACAGCCTGGAGCGTGAGGGACATGAAGTGCTGCGTGGAACATTGGAAGTGAACGTGGATGCGCAAAGCGAGACAGTAGTTAAGCTTCCGCTGGGTACAGAATCCCTGGTGGGCGGCGAGTACGCTGTGAACACCGCATTTGTGTTAAAAGAAGCTACACTGTGGGCTGACAAAGGCGAAGAAGTGGCATTTGGACAGTTTATTTTCACACAGGATCAGGTAAATGATGCAGCCCAGACGGACCTGAACCTTGTAAGTGATGTACAAGTGGTTGAAGGTGACGTTAACATCGGTGTTCGTGCTGGCAAAACGCATGCGCTGTTCTCCAAACAGTTTGGCACACTGGTTTCCCTAAAATTGTCCGGTCGTGAGACCATTGCTGTACCACCTGCACCGCTCTTCTGGCGTGCAATGACGGATAATGACAAAGGAATGGCGATGGGCTTCGAACTGGGTGCCTGGTATGCAGCGAGCCTGATGCCACGTTCTGTAGAGTGGAAAGCGGAACAGAAACCGGATCAATACCGGATCGAGTTCACGTACAAGCTCAACATTTCGGAGGATGTACAAGTGAAAGTGGTCTATACTGTACATGCAGATGGAAGCGTGCGTGTGCATAATACGTACAAAGGTACAGCTGGATTGCCTAACCTGCCAATCCATGCATTGTCCTTCAGAACATCACCTGACTTCGAAAACGTGGAATGGCTCGCGATGGGACCCGAAGAAAACTATGCAGACCGCGCATTTGGCGCACGTCTAGGCATCCATGGCAGCAAGGTAGCTGATACTGTAGCTCCATATCTGGTACCACAGGAATCGGGCAACCGTACTGGCGTTCGTTGGGCCAAATTGACAGACAACGCGGGACGTGGCTTCAAAATTGAGGCATCTGGAACTCCGGTTGAGCTGAATGTATCACCATATACAGCATTTGAGCTGGAGAACGCACAACATGCGTACGAATTGCCTCCTGTGCACTATACGGTCGTGACTGTAGCGGGTAAACAAATGGGTGTTGGCGGTGATGACAGCTGGGGTGCTCCGGTTCATCCAGAATACCTGATCCCTTCGGACGGCGAACTGACATTTGAATTTGTTATTCGTGCACTGTAAGTAAAAGGATCGTACAGAATAAAGAATGTATTCTATTAAGAACAGAGGTCTTCGCTCATCGGAGGCCTCTGTTTTGTTATGTCAACGAACAGCTTGAGAGGCTTTATATGAAACCGTTCTCTCTCCAACCTCGTAATGTACGAGACAGGAAACATAAGAGGGGGGTTCAAGATGAGTAAAAAAGCAAAGACAGGTATATGGGTGACGGTGTTGGTCTTCTTGGGTATCATTGTTGGATGTTTCATATGGTATTTCAATACCGCTTCAGGTGAACGTGCACTCAAAACGATGAGGTCCAATAACTCGGGTGGCCTGGAGAGGGTTGTTAAAGTGTACAGCAATAATGGTGAATTGATTCAGACCTATGATGGCAAGATTGACGTGGAAGATACGGAATACGGCAATAAAGTATTATTTGATCTCAATGGGAAACGTGTCGTGATCTATAATGCAACGATTGTTGTTGAAGAGAAGTAAAGCGTAAATTGCCAGTCTTGACGAAGCGCTGGTTTGGAATTGGGATAACACCTTATCTCTTATATGGTAAAATTAAGGGAATAATATAAGGGTCGGGTGAGATTTTTATGGTGGATATGTACCTCATAATCCTTGTTGCTATCTTGGGAATGATCCTGTTCTATAGCTTTATCGCTTATTTCTTGATTCGCTTTATTTCAAAAAAAGCATTCAAGCTGACGTTAACCAAATATGAAATGATGGAGATTATGACTTGGCTTGCTGTGCTGTTTATCACCTTCATGATGATTAAGAATGGTTCGATTAATCTTCTCTTACCGGTTGTTCTACTTATCATTCCATTGATCAATTTACGACTTTCCAATCGAAAACATCGAGAGCCGAACTCGTAAGGCCTTGCTACGTTGGGGTAAGGCACAAGAAGGATGAACATAGGAAAGGTTGACGGAGATTACATCACTAGTCAACCTTTTTCAGTTGCATTATGAATGGTGAAAATGAATGGGAGGAGTTCAATAATGATCTTCGGAAAGTCAACGGATACTTCAGGTTTAACGCAGGTTGCCAATCTGTCGGATGAGCTGCAGCCTGTTTTTGATAAAGTAAAAAGCAAGTATCAAGTCGTTGATATAGAACTCTTCTTTGTTTTCAGGTGCCTTCCTGAAGAATACGAGAGAAGGTCCACAGTCAGGCATGTGAAGAAGGAGAATGTCATCTATTTTGATCTGGTGGTCAGTGAGGATCGGTATAAGACATTAAGCAAAAGCAAACAACGGTATGTGTTAAGCCATGAGTTTTATGCTTTTTTGAGTGAAAAGATTATGAAATACAAGATTGAACATCTAGATTCAAATGAATTTATCGCAAATATGGGCATGTGGCTGAGGGAGATCGGATGGTTACAGACCGAAGAGGAAGCCGAAATAAGTGATTTTGAAGAAAAATATAACTAACATAATAAATGAAAACTTAAACAACAAAAAGAAGCCCTCTTTCGAGAGCTTCTTTTTCATGGGAGAGGAGAAACCGGACGAAGAGCTTATGGGGAAACGTAAGTCTTCTCCGCGGTTGTCTACGACACTTGTGATGTCGATAATTATAGAATCGCCCGATTGTTTCCTTTTTATACATATTCGTCAACAATTCGTCAACAATTTTCCAAGGGAAATGAAGACCGCACATTTTTCAAACCGAACCCGAGTGTGGTAGGATAGTCGTATCAATAAACTTACATAGAGAAAAGGTGACTCGTCAAGTGAGAGTGGTATCTGGGAGTGCAAAAGGCAGGCCGCTGAAGGCTGTTCCTGGCACGGGTACGCGGCCAACCACCGACAAGGTGAAGGAAGCGTTATTTAGCATGGTTGGTCCTTATTTTGAGGGCGGCACAGCATTGGATCTGTTTGCAGGCAGTGGAGGTCTCGGTATTGAGGCGCTGAGCCGCGGCATGGACAAGGCTGTTTTTGTTGATTTGGAATCAAAAAGTATTGAAGTTATCCGCATGAATCTGAAGGCGACCAAGCTGGAAGACCAGGCGGCTGTATATCGTAATGATGCAGGTCGGGCATTGAAGGCACTCGCCAAGCGAGGCACAACGTTTGATCTGGTGTTTCTGGACCCGCCATATCGCATGAAGAACGGGCACGAGTTGATGTTAACCATGCACGAACTGGAACTTCTGGAACCCGAAGCAACCATCGTGCTTGAATATGAATCCAAACATGATTACCCTGAGCAATTCGGCCCGTTTGAACAAACGCGCAAGGCTTTGTATGGGGAGACGGCAGTATCCATCTATTATTATGCGGCAGAAGCAGTTGAAGGTGGAGAATCCATTACACTGGAAGAGGAGGCTCCTCATGACTGAAATGATACATCGACAGGAACGGATCGCCGTATATCCTGGAAGTTTTGATCCCGTAACGATGGGGCATTTGGATATTATCGCCAGAGCGTCGAAGCAATTTGATCGCGTCATTGTGGCTGTGTTGAACAATATGAGCAAAAATCCGCTGTTTACGGTGGAGGAGCGCAAAGAACTGATTACGGAAGTAACCCGCCATTTACCCAATGTGGAGGTGGACAGTTTCCGCGATCTGACAGCCAATTATGTCCGGCAAAAGGAAGCTCAGGTCATCGTTCGTGGTATACGCTCGGTAACTGATTTTGAATACGAGTTGCAATTGGCATCGACCAACAGCAAGTTGAACCCGGATGCGGAAACCATATTTATGATGACAAATCCCAAATATTCCTATTTAAGTTCCAGCATCGTCAAAGAAATCGCTCATTATCATGGAGATGTTACAGATCTTGTCTCACCTGAAGTGGAAGCTGCGCTCCGTCAGAAAATCAGCGAGAAAACCGGCGGTTAAACCAGAAGGTAAGCCCCGATAGACTAACCATGACTGCAAGAAGTAACGCAAGTCCCATGCATGCAGCAGGGAAGATGCTCCAAATGGTGTTGATCGTGTATGTGTTACCTGGACTATGTATGAGTAGCCAACCAAATGGTGTTGAGAGGTCTTGCTCTGCATTCGTCTGTAATGTGGTCCAGACTTCTGTGCTATAACGGCTGAACGGCATCCATAGGAATAGACTGATGAAAAAGGCGATGAATCCATGAGTCAGACGAACTCCAGCAAAGTACAACATCGATTTGCTGCCCGGACCAGTTGTTTTCAGGACAGTAGAGACTTGCAGATGGGAGCATAAACCACCCCATCCAAGAACGGCTGCAAGTAGAGATATGAGCAGCATGGGTGTTAATGAAGTCTGGCTCAAATGATAGGTGCCGAGGTGAAGCTCGAAGAAGGCTGGCCACAGCGCAGCAGAGGACCCGGGAGTCAGATAAAGGGAGACCAACCGGATAAATACGGCAAAACCGATCATGTATCCCCCAGTCATCATTAAGGTCTGCACAGCTTGGGATACGGTGTCACCGAGCAGTTTGCCAAATCCTCTTCCATCACGACGATGGGCTTCTCTGGCTGCAATCATCATATCGGACCATATACTGCGTCGTTTGGACGTTGCGTGGTGGGGTGTAGATGAGCGACTTATGGAACTTACAGGACTTGCAGGGCTTGCAAGCTGAGAATGAAAAGAGTTGTTATCTGCTTGCGCGGCTGTGGAGCCAACCCTGTTTGTCTGGTTACCCGGTGCTGGCAGGAGACGTGTGGCAAGAATGGCAGCAATCCAGCCGCTGATCCAGTGGACCACAAGTAAAAAATATCCGGCCGCTGGCTGGTGGAGAAAAGCAGCACCAACGACCAGTATGATCATCATTGGATTGGCAAAATGAGATGCCGCCGCAAGGACAACCGCCTGCTTGGCGGTAATTTGTCTATCCTGAAATAAACGGGATACCACATCTGCTCCTGCGGGGAATCCGCCGCACATGCCAACGGCAATCGCCAGACCTGCGTTGCCTGGGAGTCTGAACCAGCGTTGCATTAACGGTCCGAGCAAGGCGCCGATCGCGTGGGTGAAGCCAAACGCAGTGAGCATTTGGGATAACATGAGGAAAGGGAGCATGGCAGGGAAGATGATTTTCCACCATATATCCAGACCTTGAATAGAGGCGTCAAACGCTTCTTTGGGGGACGCAACTACCGCAATGACCAACATTAAAGCGCCGGTGCTTAGGATTATCGTTCGTAACGGGCCAGAATCTCTAACCTCGCTCTGTAATGTCATCGTTTCACCTCATATCAGAGATAACGCCGATTTGGCATCTGAATCGTAATGGACGGCCGAATGACGCCCGAAGGGCGGTTCGGCCTTGACCGGACAGGCTATTGTATACAGCGGCCTATCCGGCCTGTACCATTGTATGCACAAGGACCAGAGTGTTAGACTTGAAAAAATGATTAAACAAGATCAGCTGAGTATCTGCATTACAAAGAGCGTGAATCCAACCGGAGAATCGAAGTATTCACAAGGTGGAATTACGATCGCTGATTAGTGTAGAATTCGGCTTGTATAGAGATACAAAGAACGGAGGCTCATGCGATGAATCGGATTCGGAAATCTGGCGGATTCAGAGCTTCGATCTTTGTGATCGTGGTGGCTCTGGTCGTCTATGTTGCCGTGTACATGCCAACGCCGTATATCATATATATGCCTGGCAGTGCAGATGAAGTAAAACCAATGGTAACCGTTAAGGGTGGGGACCAGGAAGAACACGGTGTGTTCATGATGACAACCGTGTCGGCAACATATGCCAATGTGTTTTTGCTAGGAACCTCTCTGTTCAATAAAAATGCTCAAGTGGATAAAAAAGAAGACCGACTGCGCGGCAAAAGCGAAGCGGAATACTCTGCCGAACAGGTGTGGTTCATGAGTGACTCACAATCCTCCGCAATGGAGGCTGCATATGAGCAGGCGGGCGTGACTTACTCTATTGTACCTGAACATATCTTTGTATTTGGACTGTCCGAAGATCCAAAACCGGAAGGAGACATTGCACCGGGAGATATCATTCTGGGAGTGAATGGAACAGCTACGCCGGATAATACGGTGCTTTCTGCCCAGTTAAAAGATAAAAAGGTCGGAGATACCGTCGAAATGCAACTGGAACGTGGTGGAGAGACCATTAGCCGGGATGTGAAACTGATTCAGGTCAAAGACAATAAAACAGGTGAAACCCGCCCGGGACTCGGTGTAATGATTGGTGCGGTTCAGAAGGTGAAAGCTGAGGACCCGAATAAACAGATTTCCTTCACAGATACTCAGGTGGGGGGTCCGTCTGCGGGCTTGATGTTTACGTTGGAGATCTATAACCAGTTAACACCTGGAGATCTGACCAAAGGGCATCGAATCGCGGGTACAGGTACCATTACCAAAGAGGGTGTTGTGGGTGCCATTGGTGGTGTAGTACACAAGATAGTAGCCGCTGATCGAAAAGAAGCGGAGATCTTCTTTGTACCTAAGGATAACTATAAGGAAGCAGCAGCCAAGGCTGAACAGATCGGCACCAAAATGAAACTTGTGCCTGTGAGCACGGTGGATGATGCGCTGGCTTATTTGAAAATCTTGTCCGTGAAATCATAGGATTTTAAACGGGCGGGAAGAGATCGAGCCAACGTTGAACCGGATGGATAAAGAACGGATGAAATCGGAATAATTGATTACAGTGGAATGAAGTGTGATCAAGAGATTTGAGAAGATTAACAGACTCACTAGACCCAAAGGGGTAGAGATACCCAAAAGATCTAAGAGAACAAGAATTAAGATAACAAGAGAAGTTAATAAGGAAATCCCCTTGTTGCGAGGTGCCTGAGCGGCGCGCAACAAGGGGATTTTTTAATTTGTAAGTTTTGTAACGAATAGTGGACATCAATGATCTGCTTGATGATGGATTAAAAAGCTCTATAGAGATGAAGCCTTATGGTCAAAAGCGGATTACAGTCTCACCGGAGACTCATAGTAGTCACTGAACATCTTGCGTGTGTCCCTATGCTCGCAAGCGAGCCCATACGCAACCTGAGCTTGTATATCCAGTTCAAGTTGATTGTGTGTGAACGTCGACGGTTTCAGTACAACAGGCAGTGAGGCAGTCTTCTTCATTTGTTTAAGTAGGCTCTGCCCTTGAGCATTAAATCCGAGGACTCGGAGATATCCGGGTCCGGCAGCCAATTGCTCTGGTGAACACTCCGCTTTGGTGTGATTCAGGAGCAGGTGGGCGAGCATACGCTGGAGTTTGGTGCGTGTGTATCGTTTGGTCTTCAGTGCATTCAGGAGTGCTTCGACTGAAGGCTCCGGGAGCTGAGCGAGTATACGGATCAGCCGGTGTTCCAGGCCTTCCGTGACTTCGGCGATGCGTTCCAGCTCGGAGGCACGGCGGGTGGCCGCAAGGTGCAACAGCGGCTGTGCAAAGCGCTCCCAGTGTATGGGAGCGCGCCCTTCCTGCCATTCGCGATGCAGAATGGCAAGGGTTGCCGCCGGCACGTATGGCGCGGCGGCGTTGGGTCCGTCCGCCATCAGCAGACGGCGGACGGCTGTGGCACTGGCGATCGCCCCCGGCCCGGGCGTCGCCTCATGATACGCGGCACCGGTACGCGCCGCCGTAAAGGGCTGGATCGCGCTGCCAAGTCGTTGCAGCGCGATCAGGTAGTGCAGCCCAAGCGAATTGTTGGGCTGCTCCAGCAGTGCAGCGGCGTCGTGAGCATCGACGCCGCCGGGCGCCAGCGCTGCCGCCGCGCCTGCGTACGCGGCGGGGTAGCTGGCGCCTTCCCGCAGGCGGCGCGCGATGTCCTCGCGCATCCCTGCGGGCTCCACAGCCAGCACGCGCGCAATGCGCTGCAGGCTGTCCAGGTCGCCGGACTCGCTGCCAAAGCAGAGCGAGTCCACAACGCCGGTGCGGTGCAGCAGCGATACCGCGCCGAAGGCAAACCACTCGGCCGGTTGGACCGCGTACGCAACCGGCAGTTCAAGCACGAGATCCGCGCCTGCGTGCAGCGCCATCTCGGTGCGCGCCCTTTTACCCACGATGGCGGGTTCGCCACGCTGGAGAAAAGGGCCGCTCATAACTGCGACAACTGCGTCTGCGCCGCTTAGCCGCCGAGCTTCCTGCAAATGATAGACATGCCCATTGTGCAAGGGGTTATATTCAACAATGACGCCTACGGCTCTCATGATTAGACGTACTCCTTTCAATTGGATAACCGAGTATGTATAACATCCATTCCATCATAGGGGATGACATGTATTAGATCAAATCATGCACCCATTCAGACAAGAAAAAGCACAAATCCGACATCAACGGATGTCAGACTGTGCCTGCAAATTTATTGTATATTACAGATTTTTCGATAATCGGAGAACGGCTTCTTCATCTGAATAAATCAGCACGCTTAGACACTTTCCGGCGCGGGAGATAGACTTGCTTTGGGCCCGAAAAATTCATAATGAATGTTGTCCGCTGCAACACCTAGCCCCTGAAGTTCCGTATACACTGCCCGCATGAACGAAACCGGTCCGCACAGATAATAGGTGGCATCCAGTTCATCAATCACTTGGCGAAGCCAGACCGCATCCATATAACCTTCCTTATGAAAATACTCATTTTCACGATCAGAAACAGCAGGTTGAGTATAACAATAATAAGCTTTAACGCCCTGATTACGTTCGGCCAGACTGTTCACATGATCACGGAACGCGTGAGATTGACCATTTGGACTTGCATGCAAAAATGTAATGGTGCGATTTTCATTCAAGTTAACCAGCGTATTTAACATACTGATCATGGGCGTTAAGCCAACACCACCACTCAGGAGAACAACAGGCCGTTTATCGTCTGCATTCAGCGTGAAGTCGCCAGCAGGAGCGGATAGCTCCACTAGACTGCCTTCTTCAATGTGATCGTGGAGATACGTGGATATAACTCCGTCAGGGCGCTCTAATACACCTCGCTCACGTTTAACGGAAATGCGATAGTAGGGTTTACCCGGGGTATCTGAAAGGCTATACTGACGAATCTGGGTAAATGACTGTGCCTCTGGTTTGATTTTGATACTGATGTATTGTCCCGGTTCATAACTGGCAATGGGCTGACCATCATCTGGAACGAGGTAAAAGGACGTGATGACTTCACTTTCCTGCACTTTCTTGGCAACCTTGAAGGTACGAAATCCTTCCCAGCCACCCGTCTGGTTTTCCGCTTCTGTATACATGTTCTGTTCGATCCCGATAAAGGCGTCTGCAATGACATTATAGGCTTCACCCCACGCCGTGATAATTTCATCCGTTGCCGCGTCTCCAAGTACATCTTTGATGGCTTGAAGCAGATAGGTGCCAACAATCGCATATTGCTCGGGAACGATACCCAGGCTGCGATGTTTATGTGCAACTTGCCGGACGGCAGGCAGGATGGAGGACAGATTATCGATATGCAGGGCAGCGGTGTATACCATATTGGCGAGGGCGGCTTGCTGTCGTCCTTGTTTCTGATTTGCGTGATTGAAAATATTCAGTAGTTCCGGATGAGCTGTGAACATCGTTTCATAGAAATGGCGTGTGATCGCTTCGCCGTGGACTTCAAGTACGGGTACTGTAGATTTAATGACTCTAATGGTGTGCTCACTTAACATACATTTTCCCTCCCGATATGATATGAAATAGTTGGATAATAAATCGGTCATGGAGCTGATCGTGTTTCGGTTTATAGCAAGTATAGATAGGGGACAAGCGGGTCTGTGTGATATAGATCACACTAAACGTTAACGAAATGTGACCGGTGTTTGCAAGGAACTACAACTAAAATGACGACTTGTGATTTATCTTGAAGTGAGTCTATAATAGACCAGATGGAGTAAACGTCTGTGCGGTCAGTGTTTTTAAAAAGGGTGTAAAGTTAAAAGTGTTGACAAACGTCTTGAAAAATCGGTATAATGATTTTTGTTTGTTAAGTCAATTTCATAATACTTTTAACGAAGATTCGTCAGAATACATACAGTCAGGATATATTGCTTTACAAAAGCAGGCTTGACCTGTATAACTGTCGTGAAACGTTTGATACGAATTATGAAATTGGTTTCGTTTGGAGTGATGGAAATGTTAATGCCATTTCGCAAAGTGGCTACCAGTGATGGTCCCCTGAAGTTTAACGAACAGTGGGAGATCAAGGAACTGGTTTCTAACCGACAAGATATCACAGCCGTTACCCCGCTGACTGCGGACTTATCTGCAGAATTCAGAGAAGGTGACGTTGTGGATGTTCATGGCAAGCTGACTGTAGGAGTGGACATGTTGTGCTCCCGTTGTCTTAAGCCAATCAATGAACATTTTCATATTGATTTTCATGAGCAATTCAAGCAGGGAAAACAGCCAAAGGAATTACACGAAGACGATGATACGCTCTATGTGGATGGAGATAGCGTTGATCTGAAGGGTTATGCCGAGGAAGCTTTTCTGCTGGATCTTCCGTTTATACCGCTATGTAGCGATACATGCAAAGGGTTATGCCCCAAGTGTGGCCATGAGCTGAACGAAGGTGACTGCGGTTGTGATAACGAGGTTATTGATCCGCGGCTTGCAGGGCTCAAGGATTTTTTTAAATGAGCATGATTGAAAATCGAACATTTTAAGACTACCTGCAAAGGTTGATTTTGATAAGGAGGTGGGAATAATGGCAGTACCTCAACGGAGAACGTCCAAGACGCGTCGCGACAAACGTCGCACTCACTTTAAATTGGCTGTACCGGGCATGGTGAAATGTGAACAATGTGGCGAACTTAAACTTAGTCACCACGTGTGCAAAGTGTGCGGAACGTACAAAGCAAGAGAGATCATCTCTCAATAATAGTTGGACATTAAGTAGCACTTCATTTCGATGAGGTGCTACTTTTTTTGGATTAGAGAGTGCAGGTAGAGTGAGCTAACAAGCATGAAATCCTTGCACCAGAAGGGTGAATTGTTTTTGTTAGGCCAGTCTTTCTTTTTGACACGGGATGAGATATACTATAGTTTAGTACCAGGTTCTAAGATTTGACGTTACATATAGATGAACCATAATCCGTTTGAGAACGACCCTGGTGACCAGGGATGCAACTATAGAAGCAACACGAAAGAATGGTTGAACTGGCCGGACGGGACGGTTCCGTAAACGATACAGCGGGGGGTGTCAGGCATCGAACGTGTACCGAAAAGACAGAGGCAACAGCAGTTAACCAAAATGATAGAAGAGAACCCGTTTGTGACGGATCAGGAACTTACACGCCAATTGAAGGTGAGTATTCAGACGATTCGTCTTGACAGGCTGGAACTTGGAATACCCGAACTTCGGGAGCGGATGAAACTGATGGCAGAGCTCTCGTATGATCAGGTACGCTCGTTGCCCTTGCATGAGATTATCGGTGATATTGTGGATCTGCAACTGGATAAGAGCGGGATTTCCCTGTTTGAGATTAAGGAAGAACACGTGTTTTCCAGAACAGGGATTGCACGCGGACACTATGTCTTTGCACAGGCTAACTCCTTGGCTGTAGCCATTATTAATGACGAGATCGCGTTGACTGCATCAGCAGACATTCGCTTTGTCCGTTCGGTTCATTTGGGAGAGAAATGTATTGCAAAGGCTTATGTGAGATCGATTCCGGGTCAAAAGGGCAAAGCCAAAGTGGAAGTATTCACTTATGTAGGTGAAGAAATGGTGTTTCAAGGCAACTTTGTAATCTACCATTCAGGTGGAGAAGACAGCGGAGAAGGAGGTCATTTGGAATGAAAATCGTCATTGATGCCATGGGAGGTGACAATGCACCTGCATCAACGGTAGAAGGTGCGATTGCCGCAGCCACGGAATGGGCGGATACACAGATCGTCCTGATCGGCGATGAAGCCAAGCTGGAGCCTCTTTTGAGTCAGTCAGGTGTGAGACCTGCTAATCTTACGGTCCGGCATGCTTCCGAAGTTATTGGTTCGGATGATGAACCCGTCAAAGCAGTGCGTCGCAAAAAGGATGCCTCCATGGTGGTCGCAGGCCGCATGCTGAAAGAGGGCGAAGCGGACGCGATGATCTCGGCGGGCAATACTGGAGCTTTGATGACAGCGGGTTTGCTTGTTGTAGGTCGCATGGAAGGCATTGAACGTCCGGCGCTTGCACCTATGATTCCAACGATTGATGATGTAGGTGTGCTTGCGCTGGATCTTGGAGCGAATATGGATGCCAAACCGGAGCACCTTGCACAATATGGTCTGATGGGCAGTTTGTATCGGCAAAAAGTACAGGGCATTGAGTCCCCGCGAGTGGGCTTGCTTAATGTAGGAACAGAGCCAGGCAAGGGAAATGAGTTAACCAAACATGCATACCCTTTACTGGAACAACTCCCAATTCGTTTTGTTGGTAATGTTGAGGCACGTGATGTGCTGACTGGTGCTTGTGATGTGCTTGTATGTGACGGTTTTGCAGGGAATATCCTGCTGAAGTCGCTGGAAGGCACAGCAGGTGCCATTTTCGCCTTGCTTAAGGAACAATTTTCATCTTCTCTCAAAAGTAAACTGGCTGCAGCTGTACTAATGCCTGAGCTGCGTGGGTTGAAACGAAAGCTGGATTATACGGAGCATGGCGGAGCGCCACTCCTCGGTTTGAGCAGACTGGTTGTGAAAAGTCATGGATCTGCTGATGGCAATGCCATCAAAAATGCTGTGCGCCAAGCTCGGATTGCAGTGCAGAATCAGCTGGTAGAGAGCATATCTAAGGAAATTAGCGGGAAGTGAGTGACGATATGAATAATTTGCGCCCAGTAGGGATTATTGGTACAGGGAAATATGTGCCTGAGAAAATTTTGACAAATAGCGATCTGGAGAAAATGGTCGATACCAATGACGAGTGGATCCTCAGTCGTACAGGAATCAAAGAGCGTCACATCGCTGCACCCGAACAGGCAACTTCTGATCTGGCATATGAGGCGGCTATTAAAGCCCTTGAATCTGCAGGCATGACAGGCAGTGATCTTGATCTGATCATTGTTGCAACGATTACTCCGGATTCTTCGTTCCCATCGACAGCCTGCATTTTGCAGGACAAATTGGGTGCAAAAGGTGCTGCGGCATTTGATCTGTCGGCTGCTTGTTCCGGATTTGTATACGGTTTGGCTAGTGCTACGAGCTTCATCCAAAGCGGTATGTACAACAATGCACTTGTTATTGGAGCGGACTGCTTGTCTCGTATTACGGATTATACAGATCGTAACACATGTGTCCTCTTTGGGGACGGAGCAGGCGCGGTAGTCGTAGGTGAAGTTCCGGAAGGTCGCGGATTCAAAGCGTTCGATCTCGGTGCCGAAGGTGCTGGCGGTAGTCTTCTTCAGATGGAAGGCGGCGGTTCCCGACTGCCTGCTACTGCAGAGACCGTTGAAAATAAAAAGCATTACATCAACATGAACGGTCGTGAAGTGTTTAAGTTTGCGGTACGTGTCATGGGGACGGCTACCATTGAGGTATTACGCAAGGCTGGTATGGAGCGTACGGATGTGGATCTGTTTGTTCCTCACCAAGCGAATATTCGAATTATCCAATCTGCGATGCAACGCCTTGAACTTCCTGAAGAAAAGGTTGTAGTCAACGTGGATAAGTATGCAAACACATCGGCTGCTTCCATCCCGCTTGCTCTGGTAGAAGCAGCAGAAGAAGGTCGCATGAAAGCCGGAGATACCGTTCTGATGGTTGGATTCGGTGGCGGTTTGACATGGGGTGCATCGGTACTCGTTTGGTAAAATAGACATCTGGGAGATGAATGAGATGGGTAAAATAGCATTTGTATTTCCCGGACAGGGATCACAGGCTGTAGGCATGGCCAAGGACGCGTATGAGTCCGTGCCTGCGGCAACCGAGATTTTTCGCACAGCAGATGAAACATTGGGTTTCTCGCTGAGCACCCTTGTATTTGAAGGACCGGAGACCGAGTTGAAACAGACATCAAATACACAACCGGCTCTGTTGACAGCAAGTATTGCCTTGCTAGAAGCTTTCAAAGAAAAAGGAATTCAGCCTGACTATACGGCTGGACACAGTCTGGGAGAATACAGTGCACTGGTGGCAGCGGGCGTTCTTTCGTTTGCTGACGCAGTGAGCACTGTGCGGGCACGTGGTCAGTATATGGAACAGGCAGTACCGGGTGGACAAGGAGCGATGGCTGCTGTGTTGGGTGCAGATCGGGAAGCGCTGGGGGTGCTTTGCCGTGACGTATCTGAAAGTGGTCATGCGGTTGAACTTGCCAACATTAATTGTCCGGGACAAATCGTCATTTCTGGTGTGAAGGAGGGCGTAGCTGCTGTCGCGGAACGAGTGAAAGAAGCAGGCGGTAAACGCGCTATTGCATTGGAAGTAAGCGGTCCGTTCCACTCTTCATTGATGAGGGGTGCAGCTGATAAGCTGGCAGAGAAACTGAAAACCGTTACGTTCTCACCGGCAGCGGTCCCTGTAGTCGCTAATGTGACTGCAAGACCTGCAGAGGATGGACAGGTTCAGGATTTGTTGACAGCTCAGGTCTATTCTCCTGTATTATGGGAAGACAGTGTGACATGGCTTATTGAGCAAGGCGTGGATACGTTCATTGAGATTGGATCTGGCAGTGTATTGACCGGTTTGATTAAAAAAACAGATAAAACCGTAAAACTGTACAATGTGAACAGTCTTGAAACGCTCGAAGCAACGGCAAGTGCGTTGAAGTGATTAGCAGGGATTAGATTTGGGGAAAGGAGGAATGATTATGTCTAAACCATTAGAAGGTAAAAATGCACTCGTTACCGGGGCATCCCGGGGCATTGGACGCAGTATTGCACTGGCACTTGCAGAAGCTGGAGCGAACGTAGCTGTGAATTATGCGGGTAGCCAAGCGGCAGCTGAGGAAGTGGCGGAAGCGATTCGTGCCAAAGGAGTCAAGGCGATTACACTTCAAGCCAATGTTGGCCTGATGGATGAAGCTGAACAAATGGTCAAAGCTACACTCGAAGCATGGGGCAACGTTGATATTCTGGTGAACAATGCTGGTATTACCCGTGATAATCTGATCATGCGTATGAAAGAGGAAGAATTCGATCAGGTTATTGAAACCAATCTCAAAGGTGTGTTTAACTGCCTTAAGGCGGTTACACGTCCAATGATGAAACAACGGTCGGGAAGAATTATCAATATCTCCTCGGTTGTAGGTGTGCTCGGTAATGCTGGACAAGCGAACTATGTTGCTGCCAAAGCAGGAGTCATTGGCCTGACAAAGGCATCTGCTCGTGAACTGGCTTCTCGTGGAATCACAGTCAACTGTGTTGCACCAGGTTTCATTGAGACAGATATGACAAAAGAGTTGTCCCAAGAGCTGGTGGACGGTATGCTAAGTGGTATTCCGTTGTCCCGTCTGGGTCAGCCGGATGAAATCGCCGGTGTAGTCACGTTCCTGGCTTCACAGGCTTCATCTTATATGACAGGGCAGACGTTGCATGTCGATGGTGGCATGTACATGTAATTCTTCCCGGACTTGAACAATAGTCGGGGAACAGGCGCTGGACGATCCGAAATGCCGGAAAAAGGCCGGGTTCCCCGGCCGGGAGCCGCATATGTCTTCTATGGCATTTTGCCTGCGATTCTCGTATAATACCAAAGAAGGAGGTGAACCGGATGTCCGATGTATTGGAGCGTGTAAAACGCATCGTCGTCGACCGCTTGGGCGCAGACGAAGCTGAAGTTACACTTGAAGCATCTTTCAAAGAAGATTTGGGTGCTGATTCTTTGGATGTAGTGGAATTGGTCATGGAATTGGAAGATGAATTTGATTTGGAAATCTCTGATGAAGATGCAGAAAAAATCACGACCGTAGGTGAAGTTGTAAACTACATACAATCTCATACCTAAAGTCATTTTTAGTCCCGCACATGTTTTCGAACAGGCGGGACTTCTCATCATTCATTGGTTTTTCTCATTCCGCAAGCAGCTCTACTCAAACAGGCCTATCTTGGTTGAATAGATGTCTGTTTGCGGATATTCCCACAAAATACTTGCGTAATGCAGTCGATATAGAGGTGACTCGGTTTGAAACAAAGAGTAGTAATTACCGGAATGGGCGTAATGACATCGCTCGGAAAAGATTTGGAAACGTTCTGGGGCAGTTTAATGGCAGGAAAGTCCGGAATTTCTCAGATTGAGGCGTTTGATGTTAGTGAATACACGACACAGATTGCAGCCGAGATCAAGGATTTCAACCCGGAAGAATATATGGATCGCAAGGATGCTCGCAAAATGGACCGTTTTGTACAGTTCGCTGTGGCAGCCGGCTTCAAAGCCGTTGAAGACAGTGGTCTGAAAATTAACGAGAATATTGATGCAGAGCGTTTCGGTGTATCTATCGGATCAGGTATTGGTGGATTGGGTACGTGGGAGGACCAACATAATGCATTGTTGCAAAAAGGTCCAAAACGGGTTAGCCCATTCTTTATTCCCATGATGATCTCCAACATGGCTTCAGGCCAAATGTCCATTTCCCTTGGTGCCAAAGGTCCTAACATTAATGTTGTTACCGCTTGTGCAACAGGTACACACTCCATCGGAGATTCCTTCAAGCTGATTGCCAATGGTGATGCAGATGCCATGATCTGTGGTGGTGCGGAAGCAACAATCAGACCAACGGGTCTTGCAGGGTTCTGTGCGATGCGCGCAATGTCTACACGTAATGATGATCCTGCGAAGTCAAGCCGTCCTTTTGATACAGAACGTGATGGGTTTGTTATGGGCGAAGGCGCTGGTGTTCTGATCCTGGAATCCTTGGAGCATGCTCAAAAACGTGGTGCACGCATTTATGGTGAAGTGATCGGTTACGGTCTGACAGGTGATGCACATCACATGACAGAACCAGATCCGGACGGAGCGGCACGTTGCATGAAGATGGCACTTCGTAATGCGGGCATTGAGCCTGAAGAAGTGGACTACATTAATGCACACGGAACTTCGACACCTGTAGGCGACAGATCCGAAACGCTTGCGATCAAAAAGGCGTTTGGTGATCATGCGTACAAGCTCGCCGTGAGTTCCACTAAATCCATGACGGGCCATATGCTTGGCGCTGCTGGTGGTGTAGAAGCGGTTATCTGCGGATTGTCACTGACACATCAGACACTGGCTCCAACGATTAACTTGGAAAATCAGGACCCAGAATGTGATCTGGATTATGTACCAAATGTTCCACGTCAAACCAAAGTTAATATTGCCATGTCCAATTCATTTGGATTCGGCGGTCACAATGCCACCATTATTCTCAAAAAATTTGAAGCATAAGGGGCTAGTTCGTTTGAGTGAAGATCTGAAGCAGTTACAACATAAACTTCAAATCAAATTTGACAACAGGCAGCTTTTAAAACAAGCGTTTACCCATGCTTCTTATGTAAACGAACACCGGTTCAGTCAGCATCAGGACAACGAGCGCCTGGAGTTTCTGGGCGATGCGGTGCTGGAACTGACTGTATCGGAGTACTTGTATCATTTGTATCCTAACCGTCCGGAAGGTGAATTAACTAAGCTGCGGGCATCCATTGTCTGTGAGCCTTCCCTCGTCAAATTTGCTGAAGCGTTGGGTTTTGGGCAGTATGTACTTCTTGGTAAAGGTGAGGAACTAACTGGAGGACGGACACGGCCGGCTCTGCTGGCAGATGTGTTTGAATCTTTCATTGGTGCATTGTATCTGGATCAGGGGCTTGCGCCTGTTCGGACATTTCTTGATCAGCATGTCTTCCCATTAATCGTATTGGGCAGCAAGCTGCAAATGAGTGATTACAAAACGGAACTGCAGGAACTTACTCAGCATCACAATATGGGAGCTTTGGAATACCGTATCGTTGAGGAACGGGGACCTGCCCATGAACGTGAGTTTGTCTCGGAGGTCCATATGGGTCAAGAACGGCTTGGCAGAGGTACAGGACGTTCCAAAAAGGAAGCGGAACAACAGGCTGCATCTGCAGCACTTGATCGACTGAAGCTTCCGGAAGCCGGAGCTTAACCGATAGCGCATAGACAAACGAAGAGCAAAGAGCAGCCCGCGGGTCCGCCCCGGCGGAAGTAATCGGCCGGACTGCTTTTTGCTCTTTTTTTTGTAAAGAGGTTCAGGGGGAGTTAGCCTGATCGTTAACTAGATAAATGAACTTTATTTCAGTTCAATTTATTTAGGCGCTGGAATGCAATACTTGAAATTTGCAAGAGGAGGTGACGAGAAACCCTATGTTTTTAAAACGGATTGAATTGGGTGGATTCAAGTCATTCGCCGACAAAACGGAGATGGAGTTCGTTCGTGGCATTACGGCTGTTGTAGGTCCGAACGGAAGTGGAAAGAGTAATATATCGGACGGAATCCGCTGGGTTCTGGGGGAACAAAGTGCCAAGTCGCTGCGTGGTGGCAAGATGGAAGATATCATCTTTGCAGGCAGTGACGCACGGAAGGCCGTTAATTTCGGTGAAGTGTCGCTAACGCTTGATAACGAGGATCACGCACTTGCATTGGATTTCGGTGAGGTGACGGTGACTCGTCGTGTACATCGCAGCGGAGATAGTGAATATTTTATTAATAAACAATCTTGTCGTTTGAAGGATATCACGGAGTTGTTTATGGATACCGGCATTGGTAAGGAAGCCTACTCGATTATTGGACAGGGGCGAATCGAAGAGATTCTGAGTACCCGTTCAGAGGATCGCAGAGGCATCTTTGAAGAAGCTTCAGGTATCGTTAAATATAAATCCCGCAAGCGGGATGCGACGCGCAAACTGGATGAGACCGAGCAGAATTTGCTGCGGATTCATGATCTGGTGACTGAACTTGAAGATCAGATTGGACCGCTAAAGGAACAATCGGAGAAAGCGATCCACTATAAAGAACTTCGTTCACAGCTCAAATCGCAGGAAATTTCCATGTATGTGTACCAGATCGAACAGATTCATGCTTCCTGGAGTAAGGCAAATGAGCGCCTGCAATCGCTAAAACAGGAAGAGGTTGGACTCGCAGCGATTGTCTCTACCCATGATGCCAAGCTGGAAAATGATCGGAATGCGCTGCGTATCCTGGAAACAGAGACAGAGCAACTGCAAGCCGCCTTATTGCAATTCAGTGAAGCGACAGAGAAAAGTGAAGGACTTGGAGAATTGCTCAAGGAGCGCTCTCACCATCTGCAAACAAATCAGGAGCAGCTCAAAGTAACACTTTCTGCTAGTGAAGAGAGACATCGCGAACGGGAAACCGAGCTGCTTGCACTGCGTGAGAAGTTTGGCAAACTTGATCTCGAACTGAATGATGTGAGAAATCAGTTGTCCCAGGAAGAAGCCAAACTCATCGGTGTTACAGGTGGCATTAGTCAACAGCAAGAGGAAAGCCTCAAAGGCAATTTGCTGGAACTGATGAATCAGATGGCTCAGACACGCAATGAAATTCGTTATGTGGATCAGCAGAAAGAAACGCTGGAGCGCAGAATGAATCGCGCGGCTGAAGAATCAGGCAAATGGGAAGATCAGAAGGAGACACTGGAGAGTCGCAAAGCGGACATTGAGAAAAAAGTTGTTCGTTTGGGCAAAGAAATCAGTGATCTACGTGGTGGCTACATTACGGAAAGTGAACGACTCCAGTCGCTGCAGAAGCTGCTCGAAGAAAGTCGGGGTACGGTCCGTAAATGGGAACAGAAGCGTGAAGCTCAAGTTTCCCGCCGCGATACGATGAAAGAGATGCAGGATGATTTTGACGGATTCATGCTGGGTGTCAAGGAGGTTCTCAAGGCTTCGCGCAAAGGCACACTTAACGGTGTTCATGGAGCTGTAGCTGAACTCGTAAAAGTTCCCGAGAAGATCGAACTTGCGGTAGAAACAGCAATGGGAGCGTCCTTGCAACATGTAGTCATGGAAAATGAATCAGTTTCCAGACAGGCAATTGCTTTTCTGAAGCAACGCCAGTTGGGGCGTGCAACGTTCCTGCCTCTGGATGTCATTCGTCCTCGTGCCATTGGAGTGGCTGAACGTTCCATGATCGAAGGTATGGAGGGTTTTGTGGGGATCGGTGCTGATCTTGTACAATTCGAATCCAAGTACGCTTCAATCATTGGCAGTCTGTTAGGTAATGTTATTATTGCCGAAACGTTGGAGGTCGCCAATAAAATTGCGGCTCGCTGTCAGTATCGTTTCCGGGTTGTGACGCTTGAAGGTGACGTGGTCAATGCGGGTGGTTCCATGACAGGTGGTAGCCAGCACAAGAAAAATGTGAGTCTGCTCAGCCGGAAACGGCAGCTGGACCAGCTCGACCAGGATATTCTGGATACGGAAAATCAGATCGTGAAACTGCATCGCAGTGTGGATGATGTAAAAGTTCAACTGGAGCAGTGTCAGGACAAACTGGATGAACTTCGTCAGTCCGGTGATGATACCCGAAATGCAGAACAGCAGGCTTCGATGGAAATGAAACAGGTAGAGCATGAGCTTCGCCATGTGCTTGAACAGGTTGCCGTTGCCGGGCAGGAGAAGAGCGGCTTTACCGAAGAGATCAAAGAGCTGGATACGGCTCGTATCGTCGCTGTGAAGAAGCTGGAGCAGCTTGAAGAGGAAGAAAAAGCGACTCATCGTGCCATTCATGCAGCCGAGTTTGCTCGGAAAGCCAATGAATCCGCGAAGGAAGAATTGCAGAGCCAACTCACCGAATTGAAAGTGCGCGAAGGCAAGCTTGATCAGGAGCGATTCTCCAATGGAGAACAATTGCGACGTCTGGAGCGGGAAGTAGAGTCGCTGGTGAAAGATCTTCGTCAGAATCGCACGTTGCTGGCTTCGATGGAAGCAGATCTCAAGAAAACACAGACCGAGAGTGTTAAACAGATTGAAGATCTGAACCAGTATAAGCTGAAAAAAGCGGAAGCTTCTCAGGAGCTGGACTTCAAACGTGCTGCCCGAAGTGAGTTGTCGAAAAAGCTTGAGCTTGCCGAGAGCGAAACGAAGGAACAGCGCACGCAATTAAAAGCTGTGGAAGAACAGATGCGACAGACGGAAATTTCCGTGAACCGGCTGGATGTTGAGCTGGAAAATATACTGCGAAAACTGACGGATGAATACGAACTGGGTTATGAACTGGCCAAAGAGCGTTATCCTGTGCCAGAAGACGTGGAGCATACACAGGCAGAGGTACAGAAGCTGAAGCGCAGTATATCGGCCCTGGGTGATGTGAACCTGGGAGCGATTGAGGAGTTCCAGCGAGTCAATGAGCGATACGAGTTCCTGAGTGAACAGAAGAATGACCTGGTTGAAGCTAAAACAACGTTGTACCAGGTTATTCGGGAAATGGAAGACGAGATGGCGAAGCGATTCAAGATCACGTTTGATGCCATCCGCCGTGAGTTCGGTACCGTGTTTAGCAAGCTGTTTGGCGGGGGACGTGCTGACCTTGTTCTGATGGACCCGGAGCGCTTGCTTGAAACGGGAATAGATATCGTGGCTCAGCCACCAGGCAAGAAACTGCAAAACCTGCAACTGTTATCCGGTGGGGAGCGGGCTTTGACGGCGATGGCTTTATTATTTGCTATTCTGCATGTGAAACCAGTACCATTCTGCGTGTTGGATGAAGTAGAGGCAGCACTGGACGAAGCTAACGTGGTACGTTTTGCCCAGTACTTGCGTGAATTCTCCGAACAGACACAGTTTATCGTTGTTACCCATCGTAAAGGTACGATGGAAGAGGCAGATGTGCTGTACGGTGTTACAATGGAAGAGGGCGGAGTATCCAAGCTTGTTTCGGTTAAACTGGAAGATGAGGAAGCAGTAATTGCCTGATCTGATCCAAACCTGCGAGACAAACGAACTCATTGTAATCATTGAAAATCATTCAGATTGAGCATTTTTGCAGAAGCGCTTAGATTATGGACACGATGGAGGGGCTTTATGAGTTTTTTTAAAAAGCTGAGAGACAGCATTGCAAGCAAAACGGAGTCGGTCACCAAACAGTTCAAGGATGGATTGGAAAAGACACGTAAAGGGTTAGTGGAAAAAGTGTCGGATCTCGTAATCCGCCGCAAAAAAATCGATGAAGAGTTCTATGAAGAACTGGAAGAGATTTTGATCGGAGCAGATGTTGGCGTGAATACAGTCATGAATCTGATCGAAGACCTGCGCGTTGAGGTGAAAAAACGCAAAATTGAGGACGCGGCTGAGCTGCAGCCTGTATTGTCCGAGAAACTGACGGGTCTTCTTCGCGGTGAACAGAATAACGAATTGAAAATGAATCCGAATGGCATTACCGTTATTTTGTTCGTTGGCGTTAACGGTGTTGGTAAAACAACAACGATTGGCAAGTTGGCACATCGATTTAAACAACAAGGTAAAAAAGTCATCATGGCAGCTGGAGATACGTTCCGTGCCGGAGCCATCGAACAGCTGGAAGTATGGGGACAACGTGCCGGTGTCGATGTGATCAAACAGCAATCTGGTTCTGATCCAGCAGCGGTTATGTATGATGCGGTACAGGCAGCGAAACAACGGGGTGCGGATGTTCTGCTCTGTGATACAGCAGGTCGTTTGCAAAACAAATCGAACCTGATGGACGAGCTTAACAAGATCTATCGTGTCATTCAGCGTGAAATTCCGGATGCTCCGCATGAAGTACTGATGGTACTGGATGCAACAACAGGTCAAAATGCTTTAAACCAGGCTAAACTTTTCGGTGAGAAAAGCGGTGTAACTGGCCTCGTACTGACGAAACTGGATGGAACGGCCAAAGGGGGTATCGTTGTTGCGATCCGTCAGGAGTTGGATTTGCCAGTGAAGCTCGTGGGACTGGGTGAGAAGATCGATGATCTGCAACAATTTGATTCAGAGCAATTCGTGCATGCCTTGTTCGCCGGATTGATTCAGGAACAGCCAGCTGAAAGTGTCGAAGAAAAGGAAGCTAATTCCTAGACATTATTAATTGGACAAATGAATAGCGTTAACCGTATTGCCAGTGATATACGTGATAAGTGTCACGTGTAATGTCACTGGCAATACGTGTATAATGGAGGAATAAAGCAGGCAATGTTAAAGGGTTAGAAAGGACGGTTGAAAATGGCCAATACGTATACCTATTCTCGCCGTGAAGAAGTCGCCAATGCGGTGACACATGGAATCGGCGCTGCACTCAGTGTAGCTGCACTGGTGATATTGATTGTATTTTCAAGTATGAAAGGCACGGCTTGGCATGTGGTCAGTTTCACGATCTACGGAATCACCATGCTGTTGCTCTATACAAGCTCTACACTCGTGCATGCATGGAAAGATGGAAAAGTGAAAGATTTATTTGAGATTTTCGATCATTCTTCCATTTATTTGTTTATTGCGGGATCGTACACTCCGCTTTTGTTTATTGCTGTTCGCGGTACACTTGGATGGACCCTGTTCGGTATAATCTGGGGTATCGCATTATTCGGCGTGATCTTTAAGGCGTTTTTTACGAAAAAGTTTCTATTCATGTCCACGATTTTCTATATTGCGATGGGCTGGCTCATCGTTATTGCCTGGCAACCGCTTATGGCTGCCATTCCTACAGGCGGCATTGTGCTGCTGGTTGCTGGAGGCCTGATGTATACACTGGGTACGCTCTTTTATGTATGGCGTGGTTTTCCGTACCACCATGCGATTTGGCATCTCTTTGTGCTAGCAGGCAGTATTCTTCATTTCTTTATGGTACTGCTGTACCTGACACCACTTCGTTAGAACACCATAAACGGATGCATCTCCACGGACTGAGATGCATTCGTTTTTTCTTCTACATCGAGGTGGGTCGCAGGGATACAGATAGAATTTGCTTGTAGTGAAAAAGGTATAAACCGCCCGTTAAACATCGAAATAACATATCATCAGAGCTGTTTTTATTGTGACAAGTATTTTTGCTTGACAACCTGATTTGTTTTAGGTATTATTAGGAACGTTGCAAGAGTGTAAAGTGTTTTTCCTTGACGAAGGGAGTGCCCCGATGTGAGTCAAGAAAATCGGCTTGAGAAGACAAACCGGATTAACTTGCTGTTTGCTTTTTATGAATTGTTACTTACCGAGAAACAGCAGACTTTTCTAAAGTATTACTTTCATGACGATTTCTCACTTGGTGAAATTGCAGCCGAGTTTGAGATCAGCCGCCAGGCGGTATACGAGCATATCAAGCGTGCCGAACAAGTGCTGGAAAATTACGAAAGCAAGCTGGGCTTGCTGGAAAAGCATGAACGGCGTAATCGCAATCTTGAAGATTTGCAAAATGCATTGGAACGCGCAGGCGTCTCCATTGATAACAACAAACAAATACACGATATCGTTGCTCAGCTTAGTGAATGAAAAATTGGCTGAGCGGAACGGATCGGTCTTGAAAACAGTATTAAAGCTTAAGGAGGTGGGATCATGGCATTTGAAGGATTAACGACCCGATTACAGAATGTGTTCAGCAAGCTGCGCGGCAAAGGCAAGGTGTCTGATGAAGATGTAGCCGAGGCTATGCGCGAGGTACGTCTGGCATTGCTCGAAGCGGATGTAAACTTCAAAGTGGTCAAGGAATTCATCGCCAAGGTGAAAGAGAAGGCTGTTGGCAAAGAAGTGATGGAGAGCTTCACGCCAGGAATGGTCATCATCGACATCGTTAACAAGGAACTAACGGATTTGATGGGTGGAAGCCAAGCAAAACTGGCTAAAGCGAACAAACCGCCTACGGTGCTGATGATGGTTGGTTTGCAGGGTGCTGGTAAAACAACCACATCGGGTAAACTGGCTAAAATGCTGCAAAAGCAAAACAGCAGACCATTGCTTGTTGCAGGAGATATTTATCGTCCGGCAGCGATCAAACAGTTGCAAGTACTTGGCGAGCAGATCAAAGCGCCGGTATTCACACTGGGAGATCAGACAAGCCCTGTTGAGATCGCACGTCAAGGTCTTCAACATGCCAAAGATAACGGTAATGACTATGTCATTATCGATACAGCTGGACGTCTGCATGTTGATGAAGAACTGATGGAAGAACTTCGCCAGATTCACAGCGTAGTGAATCCGGATGAAGTACTGCTTGTCGTAGACAGCATGACAGGTCAGGATGCGGTTAACGTAGCAGAACACTTTAACCAGCAGCTTAATCTGACCGGGGTTGTCCTGACAAAGCTGGATGGAGATACTCGTGGTGGTGCTGCGCTTTCTGTCAAAGCAGTTACGGGTTGTCCAATCAAGTTTGCTTCCCTTGGAGAGAAACTTGACGCTTTGGAGCCGTTCCACCCGGAACGTATGGCTTCACGGATCCTCGGTATGGGTGATATGTTATCTCTGATTGAGAAAGCACAATTAAACATTGATACCGATAAAGCCAAGGAAATGGAACGGAAGATGCGTAATGCAGAATTCACGTTTGAAGATTTCCTGGAGCAGATGGATCAGGTGAAAAAGCTGGGACCAATCGACCAGATCATGGATATGATTCCCGGCATGGGCAAGATGAAACAAGCCAAGGATCTGAAGGTTGATGATAAACAGATGGGCCGGATCGAAGCGATCGTTTACTCAATGACGACCGAGGAGAAACGTAACCCGGACATGATCAACCACAGCCGCCGGAAGCGTATTGCTACCGGAAGCGGAACATCTCTGGCTGAAGTAAATCGTCTGATCAAACAGTTTGATGAGATGCGCCGCATGATGAAACAGTTCTCGGATATGATGGGACCTAAAGGCGGTAAAAATAAAGCGATGAAGCAGCTTAAAGGTATGGGCAAAGGAATGAAGTTTCCTTTCCGTTGATTTAAGCAAAGCTGGATCATATACAGATTTCATTGAAGGAGGTGAATTTTCAAATGGCAGTTCGTATTCGTCTGAAACGTATGGGTGCTCACAAAGCTCCTTTCTACCGCGTAGTGGTATCGGATTCCCGTTCCCCACGTGACGGTCGTTTTATCGAGGAGATCGGTTACTACAACCCGGTTGAACAACCGGCTGTTGTTAAGATCGATGAAGATAAAGCATTGGCATGGCTTCAAAACGGTGCACAAGCATCTGACACTGTCCGCAACTTGCTTAGCAAAGCGGGCGTGATGAAGAAGTTCCACGAGTCTAAATTATCTAAATAAAGTGCTGATTCGGAGGGTCATCTATGGAAGAATTAGTAAGCATAATTGCTAAGGCTTTAGTCGATCATCCGGAAGATGTGGCGGTTCGGACGGTTGAGAAAGACCGGCTTGTCGTTTATGAGTTAACCGTTCATCCTGACGATGTCGGGAAGGTAATTGGTAAACAGGGACGAATCGCGAAATCACTTCGTACGGTCGTCACATCAGCAGCAGTTAAGATGGATAAACGGGTTACCGTTGATATCATATCTTAAAGATATACGAAAGGGGGTTAGGATGCATGTCCTAGCCCCTTTTCGTGCATGCTGAAACTAATATGTTAGACTAAATATTATATTGTATTAAATTTTTTGGGTATGAGTGACTTCGGAGCAGTGCGGGGGACGGAATCGATTCTGGAGAAGCGTTAGCGCTCGCCTTAAAGCTTTCTGAAAGAAAGCTACATCGGAAGCATACGCTATCACCTCATTTTCACCTTTTAAAGCAATTTTCAAAATGAGGGGGTAACAGCGATCGAAAGAACGAACCGTCGCCGGAACGGCTGTACCAGAGTCGAGGCACCTGTTTAATTTGATTTAATTTTATAGGAGGATTTATGGCAGAGTTTATGAATGTAGGTAAAATCGTTAATACGCATGGAATTCGCGGTGAGGTGAGAATCATGCCTATAACCGATTTCCCAGAAGTGCGTTTCGCGAAAAATGCAGAGTTGTTTTTCTTTACACCAGATAATCATCCCGTCATAGTTAACGTGGAATCTGCACGTTTGCATAAGAATATGTATATTCTTCGTCTGAAAGAGTATGGCAATATTAATGAAGTAGAGAAGTTTAAGGGCGGCATGGCCAAAGTGTTGAAAGAGAATCTGGCTGAATTGGAGGAAGGTGAATACTACTTCCATCAAATCGTTGGGTGTTCGGTTATCACCGAAGAGGGTGAAACGCTTGGAGCCATCTCTGAAATTTTGACTCCGGGTGCCAATGATGTATGGGTTGTCAAAACGCCTGCAGGTAAAGAAGTGCTGATTCCCGTTATTGATGATGTAGTACTTGATGTGGACATCGAACAGAAGCAAGTGAAGATTCACCTGATGGAAGGGCTGCTGTAACATGAAAGTGGATGTATTAACGCTATTTCCGGAGATGTTTGACGGTGTGTTCGGAGCAAGCATTCTGGGTAAAGCTCAAACGAAGGGGCTCGTATCCCTTGGTGCAACCAACTTCCGTAATTATGCGACCAATAAACATAATACAGTAGATGATGCTCCTTACGGTGGGGGTGGGGGCATGGTGCTGAAACCAGATCCGATCTTTGCTGCTGTAGAAGATGTTCTGGAGCAACGCGGAGAAGCTGCGGCATCGATGAAATCTCCACGTATCATTCTAATGTGTCCGCAAGGTGAGACGTTTACACAGAAAAAAGCAGAAGAACTTGTGCAAGAAGATCATCTGATTTTTATATGTGGGCATTATGAAGGTTACGATGAGCGTATCCGCGAATTTCTCGTGACGGATGAACTATCCATTGGTGATTACGTACTCACGGGTGGGGAGTTACCTGCTATGGTTGCGATCGACAGTATCGTACGTCTTATACCCGGTGTGCTTGGCAATGAGACAAGTGCTGTGACGGATTCATTCAGTACTGGACTCCTCGAATATCCACACTACACACGTCCACCCGAGTTTAGGGGCATGAAAGTACCGGATATGCTGTTGTCGGGACATCATCTGAACATTGAGGCATGGCGCAGAGAACAGTCGTTGCTTCGTACGCTGGAGCGCAGACCGGAGATGTTGGAAAAGGCCGATTTGACGGATAAAGAACGTATTTGGTTGAAAAAGATACGCCCGAACCGTAAAGATAGCACAGAGTAAGTATATGTATCGTATAAACACGTAAATATTATTTTCCAGAGTTCGAAAAGGCCGACCTTGATACCAAAGGTTGGCTTTTTTTTGTGTACATTGAAAAGAATACTGGATTTTCATTAGTATATTTTATAAAATGTAAGTATAATAATGAAACTTAGTTTCATTAAGTGAAACGAAAGGCGGTGTATGAATGGCTTACAATATTATTGGTCTTGATCATATTCAGCTCGCGGCACCTGAAGGTTGTGAAGCGGAGGCATGTCATTTTTTCAATAACCTGTTAGGCTGGACGGAGATTCCCAAACCTGAAATTCTGAGAAAACGGGGTGGTGTATGGTTCGAGTGTGGCAGACACCAAGTGCATATTGGAGTACAAAAAGATTTTATTCCCGCCACAAAAGCTCATCCGGCATTTCATGTACAACATTTGGATCAGTTGCGTGATCATCTCATTTATAACCAAATTCATATTGTCGATGACGAAGCAAGAGCAGATGAAGGAGTAAGACGTTTCTATATAAATGATCCTTTTGGCAATCGCCTTGAGTTTTTAGAGTGGGTTTAAAATCATTCATTTAAATCGTTTAATTACGTAGGCACTTTTTTGCAGCTTTGAACTTTTTTGCATGATTCTAAATAGGGTTGTAAAAGAAAGGGATTTTCTTTATGGTGAACTCAGCTGGATTTGAATAATAAAGATAGCTGAGGAGGAAGGTTATGAATCATCAGCCTTATGAAATCGCCAGAGTAGATATTAGCCAAGCTGGAGAACGCTGCAAAATGCTTTTGGGGGATCTAAACGGGGATGGCAGACTTGAAATGTTGCTGGTACAGGCAGATGGGGGTATAGACGATCGGTATGTCCCACATCAGGTATGTTGTTTGACTGCGTTTGATCTGGAAGGAACATTACTATGGCAGGTTGGAACTCCTGATCCCGATGCAGGTGGTCCGGGTTCAGACTATCCCGCTCAGATCGCAGATTGGGATGGAGATGGAAATAATGAAGTATTGTGTGTTATGGACAAACAATTTCTCGTGTTGGATGGCCGGACCGGAGAGATCAAAGAAACACGTGATCTGCCAGGGGATGAAGCACATGACTGCATTATTCTCGCCAACCTGACGGATAACCAGCAGAAAATGGACATTATACTGAAAGACCGCTATAGGACGTTATGGGCACTCGACCATGATTTTAATTTGTTATGGAAGCATGAAGGGAATCCGGGACATTTTCCATGGGTATATGACATCGATGGAGATGGGAAAGATGAAGTGATGGCCGGATATGACATGCTGGATCATGATGGGACGTTGTTATGGTCTTGTCATAATCTCGAGGATCATGCTGACTGTATATGGTTTGGAGACGTTGACGGTGATGGGGAAGTTGAGGTTGTTATCGGTGGCAGTGTCACGGTCATGATGGACCGCTATGGTAATGAGAAGTGGCGTTATGAAGATTCGATTGAATCACAGCATATTGCATTGGGTCATTTTTGTACTGGAATGGAAGGTTTACAGATTGCAGGCCTGGACCGGATTGTCCGAGGGGATGAGCATGGTAAGGATGGAATGTTCATGCTGGATAGCGCAGGGCAAGAAATTTGGAAAGAAAATCGCGCGACTCGGGGCTGGTTAACCATTATAGAGCCTGTGTGTAACTGGGATGAGGGTGGACTCGATTATATATTGGCGTATCGCAGAGGTGGAAATGTGTTGCCTTCTTTGGTAGATGGAGATATGAAAACGGTTACTGAATTTCCGAAAGAGGGATATGCGGTGCATGCAGACCTGGTTCAGACGGGGAAAGAACAGATCATTATCTATGACGCAGAGGAAGCGGTGATGTATTCCAGCTCTCCGATGACATTATCACTTACCGATGCAAAAAGAGCCAAGCCACAGCTTAAAAGGCTGTATAGCTCGACTCTGTATCCGGGCGGTGAAGTTAAAATCTAGATTTTACTGGTCATTCTCCGATGCAGATAATTCGTTCTGCGGACTGGATTCGGGTTGAAGCAAGATCGCCAAATCAGTACCTGTCGTGACCGTCAAGCGAGGCAGCTTCATGGGATGATCTCCTGGATGCACAAATCCAGACTTTACGGTAAAGGCCATGCGATATCCATGTTGCTGTAACTTGTAGATCATCTGTGTACTGGTATAACCAAAAGGATAGGCCAGATAAGGTGTGTCTATTCCGGTTTGCTTCATATGCTGGATATCATCATCCAGAAGACTGGTGTCCAGACCGACAGGAACACTGTTACCACAGCGCATAAATCCCTTGTGATGCAGGTTATAGGTATGGCTGTTAAATTCAAATACATCAGTTGCTGCCTGCATCTCTGGTTTGGAGATGAAACTGTTGATTGCGGGCTCAAATTCCGAAGGTTGATCTTGAATTTTACTGCCTATGACAAACAGCGAGGCATGAAAATTATATTTTTGAAGCACAGGGTAAGCTAATGTATAATTGTTCTGGTATCCATCATCAAAGGTAATCACAATGGATTTCTGTGGCAGGGAAATCTTCCCGCTAACATATTGCTCAAGCTGATCCAGTGTAATCGTGCGGTAGCCTTCATCATGCAGGTATTTCATATTTTGCTCAAAATCCTCCAGATTAATGATGGATTTATTATCTGTCTCGTGATTATTCAATTTGGGCTCTATGTAATGATACATCAGTACAGGTACTTCTGTAGCAGTACCTTGTTCAATCCTGAAGGTAGAACGATCCAGCGCAGATTGGTTAGAGAAGTCAGTGTGTGACAGCTCGAATGCTTTGCGTTTGACTATGTCCCAGGATGTGCAGGCTTTGTGTGACAGTGCATTCGTTGGGTGAGTTACGGCATATGAATATAGTGTAATGGAGCATGTGAGCATGGCGAGTAGGACAAGTGTGATCTTTTTCCAATATTTCATAAGTCTGGGTATTCTCCTTTTAAAGTGGTCAATAAGTTATATCATAGACGATATTACTACACTGGAAGTTACAGTTTTTTTTCCTGTATCAGGTTGACTTGCAGATGAGAGCGTTGATTCACTATCCATATGGGAGAATGTATTTTAGAATGAAGTTAACATGTGATGGATGAGTTTCAGAGTGGCAGATTGAACAATAGGCATTTGTTTAAATTCTCTTGTGTTTTGATATGCTGCGTGATACAATAAGTCTGTTATGTGGAATACGGCGGTCCTCTATGGATGATGAAGGAGACAAGGTGATCTCTGGAAGAAGTATGAACGCCTGTATGGAAGGAGGGAGTCATAGATGAATATCGTTCAAGCGATTACACAAGAACAACTTCGCAAGGATCTTCCGAGTTTTCGTCCTGGTGACACTTTGAAAGTGCACGTTAAGGTAATCGAGGGAACTCGCGAACGTATCCAATTGTTCGAAGGTGTTGTGATTAAACGCCGTGGTGGTGGAATCAGTGAGACTTTTACAGTTCGTAAAATTTCTTACGGTGTAGGTGTGGAAAGAGCTTTCCCGCTTCATTCCCCTAAAATCGATAGAATCGAAGTGGCTCGCCGTGGTAAAGTTCGTCGTGCGAAGCTTTATTATCTTCGTGAACTACGCGGTAAAGCAGCGAGAATTAAAGAAATTCGTTAATATAACGGATACCGGGAAGGGCTTGGAGACAAGCCCTTTTCGTTTTTGTCCGGGAAAAGTTGAACCGGAGGTACACTTCCGAGTAAAATGGTATGGCAACACATGCGGTGAATAGTCCGGGAGGCTTGTAAAATCAGTTATTGAAGTGCGTGTTCAAAAGACCGGTTTCAGTACCGACTTTTTGAACAACCTCTTGAAGGCATTTGAATTGTGGATTAAATGTACTGTAATGCTTGGTGAAAGATTACATAACTGATGTGAATGTTTTGTATCCATCCATTGAGTTATTGGAACGATACAGAATGCTGGATGTGTGTACTGCTATAAACATGTACTGTGAAGAGAGGAAGATCTTGAATGGAACAAGAAGTTCAACATGACCGGGGCAATCCTGCCGAAGAGAAAAATAGTCGATCCAAAAAAGCCAAAAATGAAATTGTTGAATGGCTTAAAGCTATTGTTATCGCATTAGTTCTTGTCATTCTCATTCGGTGGTTGCTCTTCAAACCGTTTGTTGTGGACGGTCCGTCCATGCAGCCGAACTTTGAAACGGGTGAACGTGTGATTGTCAACGAAATCTTATATGATATCAGAGAACCGAAGCGCGGTGAAGTTATCGTCTTCCATGTACCATCCGAAGGTCGAGATTTCATTAAACGTGTTATTGCTGTAGAAGGTGATACCGTTGAGGTTCAAGACGATACCGTTATGGTTAACGGTAAAAAGGTTGATGAAACGTATATTCAAGGAGCCATTGATGCAGCTGAAGCAAATGGTGGAACCTATAACGTGAAGGATTTCCCGAATGAACAGTTCCCTGATGGCAAAGTGCCGGCAGGTCATGTGTTTGTAATGGGAGATAACCGTCCAAATAGTACAGACAGCCGTATGATCGGTTATGTTTCGTTAAAAGATATTATTGGTCGTGCAGATGTGATTTTCTGGCCGATCGGTGAGATCAAGTGGATCAACCACTGAAATTGAAGTAAATAATGAGGTGAAGACAAGTTGACGATACAATGGTTTCCAGGTCATATGACTCGAGCCAGACGCCAGATTCAGGATAAGTTAAAGCTCATCGACGTGGTCATCGAACTATTGGATGCCCGTCTGCCTGTCTCCAGCCGTAATCCAATGATTGACGAAATATTGCTGGATAAACCCCGGATGATTTTGTTGAACAAATCGGATTTGGCAGATGCAAAAGTGACGCAAGAATGGATTGAATATTTCAAAAAAGAAGGAATTACCGCTTTTCCTGTAGATGCTTCGACGGGAACCAATGTTAAAGATATTCCCGTTCAGGCCAAGCTTCTTCTTAAAGAAAAAATTGATCGTCAAATTGCCAAAGGGATTAATCCTCGTGCGGTTCGCGGGTTGATCGTAGGGATTCCCAATGTAGGTAAATCAACACTGATTAACCGACTGGCTGGACGGAGTATTGCGTTAACAGGAGATCGTCCTGGTGTGACGAAGGGGCAACAGTGGATCAAAGTTGGCAAAGAAATGGAGTTATTGGATACTCCGGGTATTCTTTGGCCCAAGTTCGAAGATCAAAATGTAGGTTATCGTCTTGCCGTAACAGGTGCAATCAAAGAGGAAATTTTGAATGCAGAGGATATCGCCTTTTTTGGAATCAGTTACCTGATGCGTTATTACTGGGACGCTCTTGAAGAGAGATACGGACTTCAGGAGTTCTCCAAAGATGCAGATGATTCAGACAGTGTTATTGCGATTATGGAACAAGTCGGTCGTATCCGTGGATGTGTTGTAAGCGGTGGACGCATTGATCTGGAAAAAGCATCACGAGCATTTCTGCGTGAACTGCGAGCGGGAAAAATGGGACGTTTTTCTATGGAAGCTCCCTATTAAAAAAATGGACTCTACACGATGAAGATCATTATCTTCATTTGTTCATTTCATATATACAAGTGCCGAAAGAAGCGGCCGTTACCGGATTACCGGGAGCGGTCGTTTTTTTGTGTATACAAAAGCGGAAGAAGAGCTGGAACATACGTCGAAAACGATAAAATGGAAGAGGATTGAAGAACAGTACGCTTTATGGAATTGGCTGACCTATATATCAGGTGTATCTAATTCGTGCTATGATGAATGGTGGTGCAATTTAAATTAGACGAGGTCTGATATATTCAATTTAAACCATCAAATACCGATAAATGAAGACATAACTATCTTTATTATTGTAAACCTCAAGGAAAAGTTTTGCTGTGAGAGACAGGTTGTACAGAACAAAAGACAGAGGATCTACGTCTATATTATAAAAAAGTTGTAAGTGATACGCATGCTGAAAAAGCGTGGGTAGAGGAGATGAGTATTATGTTTGAAAATAATGAAGAGATCGGGTTGAATCTACTGGATACACCGATTGGACCAAAGAAGAAAAAAGAAGCCAGTGAACCTCGAGACCTGTTGCTCTACGAGCGGGAGTATTGGGACAGTGGATTTGAACGTATTGCTGGCATTGATGAGGTAGGACGGGGCTGTTTGTTTGGGGATGTTGTTGCAGCGGCGGTTATTTTACCGAAGGATCTTATCCTGGAAGGTGTGAATGACTCCAAGAAATTAACGGAGAAAAAACGAGATGCATTATATGACATCATTATGGAAAAAGCGCTGGCGGTAGGTATCGGGTACGCGGATGCAGAGACAATTGATCGGCTTAACATCAAGCAGGCTGCGAGACTTGCGATGAAACGAGCTGTTGAAGCATTGGGAGAAACTCCTGATTATATGCTGGTGGATGCCGAGAAGGTGGATGTAAATGTACCTCAACTGTCCATCATTAAAGGTGACGCTAATAGTCAATCGATCGCAGCGGCATCTATTATTGCCAAGGTAACGCGAGATCGGCTGTGTAAGGAAGAATGGGATACGTTATATCCGGAATATGGTTTGTCGATACATAAAGGATATGCAACAAAAGTTCATCGGGAGCAAATTATGGCATTGGGGGCAACCCCGATGCATCGGCGCAGTTTTCTGGGCAACCTGCTTGGAGAGCAGCAATCGTTGTTTTAACACAGGTTTGAAGAAAGGAGGGGGAGAGATTTGAATATCGGTTCCATGATAAAGGGGTTAATGGGAGATAGTAAGCCCGGTAATGCCAAACCGCTTGAATTAAAGGAAGGTCAGGTGGTTCGTGGCTCCGTCGTTAGTGTATCCGATGATGGAGGAGAAGCAGTTCTGCAGATTCAAGGTGTGCAAGTGCGCGCCAAGTTGGAGACTCCACTCCGTCCGGGTGAGACCACGTTGCTTCAAGTGCAGCCTCCAGGTGAAAATGGCATAACGGTAATGAAACCTATGACGGGTACACTTGCTGAGCTGCCACAAGCTTCGCTGAACAACCTGCTTAAGGATGTCGGACTGCCGGATACAAAAGGGAACCGGGAGCTGTTACTTGCCATGCAGCGTAGCGGATTGCCTCTAACGAAGGATAATGTGGCTATGGTCCAGAATATGATGACTGCCAAACCCGCACAGGTTCCTGTGGAAGAATGGGTGCAGGCGACGGGGATTGCTTTTCAGCGTGGTCTTCCGGTTACGGCGGAAACAGTAAAAGGATTACACCAGACGGTGTTTGGCCCCCCTCTGCACCAGTTGTTAAGTGGGTTGGCTGACCAGTTGGAAACGATGCTTACTCAAACTACAGGTAAACCGGCATTGCCTGGAGAACAATCTGCTGCGATGAAACCAGCAGTCATGGCTGGTGCACCTGTTGTACCGAATGCATCACAGGCGGAAGAAGGATTGGTTGCATCAAGCAATGGTCGTCAGGTGACTGGAACCGGAACGCCTGCTTTGTCGACGCAACAAGGACAAGCGGCATTGGCAGGATCTATATCCATGACGGATGGCGGGGCAGAGGATGCAGGTACTGCGGTGAAAGGAAACCTGCAGACTGGCGCAGGGGCAGGAAATGCTGAAGCCGGGGCAAAGGCAGTTGCCAGCAGCGTTGAAACGGCTGGCAAAGGGGGCGCAGGTATTCCGTCTGGAACCGGAATACCTGGGGAGAGCCCGCGCGGAGCTGACGCGGGCCAAGTCGGGAGCCGCCCGGGTACACCGGGGGCGGCAGCTGAATCTGTGGCTGGCCGTGTAATTACAGGCCAGCCTGAAACAGGCGCGGCCGGGCGGACTGACGGCCGCGCTGAAACGCCTGCTGCTGCGGGGACGCCGTCCGCAGCAGGCCAGGCGGCGCCAGCAGCGCCTACGGCAGCGCAGCTGGCGCCCAAGCTGCTGGCGCTCCTGGACGCCTTGCGCAGCGCGTCCACTGCCGCACCGGCACAGCCTGGTGCGGCAGCACAGGCTGCCCCTGCATCGCAGGGCGGCCAGACGGCTGCGGCTGCCGGAGGCGTGCCGCAGCCGTTGCCAGCCGGCGCTGATGCGCCGCCGGCTGGCGGTAATGCCGCAGCACCTGCGGGAGCTGCGGCAGTGCACGCGCCTGTCACCCATGAGGGGGACCCGTGGGTGGGGCGCGTGCTGAAGCTGCTCGGTGCGGAGCACGAGCAGCAGGCCGTTCACGGCGCGGCAGCGCAGCCGCGCGTGGGGGATGCGGCGAGTCCGGCGAATGCGGACACGCTGAAGGGCTTGCTGCTGCAGCTTGCCAGCAGCGAAGGTGCACCGGCGGCGCTTAAGGATGCCGCCGGACAGGCCGTGCAGTATCTGACAGGTCAGCAGTTATTGCTGACGACAGATCGCAGTGCTACCTTTGCACAGATGCACTGGTTTATTCCGATCACTGGACCGGACGGGGAAGAAACGGCGTCTGTTCAGATTCAATCACGTCGTGGACCTCGTGGAGAGCTGGATGCGTCCAACTGCCGTCTATGGTTTGATCTGGACATGAAAAGTCTTGGGCCTACTCTGGTAGATGTCCATGTGGTTAATAACATTGTCAGTCTGCGTGTATTGAATGATCGCGAAGGAATGGGACCGCTCCTGGAGAGCGGACGAGAGGTCATCCATCAGGCATTGGACAAGCTGGGCTATCAACTGCTGACCTTCAAGGCGGAACCGTGGCCTGCGGGCCAGGAGCCGGGCGCGGAGCGGAAAATGACGGCCTCGGATTATAGTCCTGAACGTTACAAAGGGGTGGACTTGAAGGTATGAAAGACGAGTCGTCACAACCGGACCTGCTCTCCAAAAAGGCGGTTGCCCTAAAATATGTTCCTGGAGAGAGTGAAGCACCTGTTGTTATAGCTAAGGGGCGCGGTAAAGTGGCAGAAGCCATTCTGGATAAAGCCAGAGAAAACGGCGTGGCAGTTCAGGAGGATGCAGCACTTGTGGAGGTACTCTCCAAGTTGGATCTGGATGAACAGATTCCGGCAGAACTGTATCAACTGGTCGCAGAGGTGCTAACGTACGTCTACCGTGCAGATCGAATGGCCTCAGGACGTGAGGAAAATGAGTCATGGTAGACCGTAGATTGGGTCAGGAGCCAGGATTAAAGCTCACACGACAGCAGAAAGGCCGATTAGGTGAAGAGGCTGCCTGTCAATGGTTGCGAGAGAACGATTATCGGATCATTAGACAGAACTGGCGTTGCCGTAGCGGTGAGATTGACATCATTGCTTCCTGCGAGGGTCTGATTGTCTTTGTAGAAGTAAGAAGCAGAAGTGGAGCCGCTCAGTACGGTACACCTCAGGAATCGGTTGATATGCGTAAAATGCAGCAGGTGCGTTCAACCGCATCCGTTTATTTGCAAATGACGGGAGAGACGGAACTTCAGATCCGTTTTGATGTAATTGCCGTAATGCTTGATCAAGCAGGAAAACCTGTCTCTGTGAATCATATTGTTAATGCTTTTTAAGAATTACACTCCAAGTTGTTATTGCTGTATTAATTGATACGAAATGTATCTTTTTAATGTGTGTTGGTCAGTGATTTCGAAGTACAAGTTTAATTATGTCTTATCTTTGCATTCGTTTTAGTTTTAAAATTAGTTAATATACTAAAGCCGTAGTTCCTGTTTATACAGGAGCTGCGGCTTTTTTTGATTTAACTATGAAATCATTAAACAGAGGATAGGGCATTGATAATAAAATCATTGTATTTCAGAAATTTATGGATACAAAATGTATCATTTGTAATAAACTAAGAAAGTTGAAATTTAAAGAGAGGTTGGTGGGATGTATGAAAGAGCTTCAGAATACTTCGAACAACACAGTAAAACAAGTATGGGAGTGCCCTCGGATGGAAGTGCTGGATATCAGCGAGACCATGAACGGTGGACAGGGGATTTGGCAATATGTTTGGGACGGAGAATTCTGGAAGCTTGAACTTATGGTCAGTTAATTTAAGAGGTTAAAGAGGAATGTTTGATCAATAAAATAAATGGTGAGGTGTAGTGAGAAGATGCAGACAAGTATCAAATGGATCATTCGACTAAGTACACTATCTTTATGTTTCATTTTGTTTGGAATCATGTATTCCGGAGTTTCTTATGCAGCGGATCCGTCTAGCCAGGCAAAAATATCAGGTAAAGTTACTGATCTCGAAGGGTTTCCTATCCAAGATGCAACAATCAAGTATTCCCTTAGATATCAAGGGGAAGAAACTGAAAAAAGCGTAAAGACAGATGGCACTGGAAATTATTCCATACTTGAGTCTGTCCAGGATTATACGGAAATTAGTTTTATAATTGAAGCAGAGGGCTATGTGACAGACAGGCACCGTAATACCTACTATTTGTCAGAAGGAGAACAGATTCTGGTTAATTTCGAGCTATATGAACCTTCTACGATTGTAGGGTCTGTAACCGATCAAACAGGCAAACCGATTCCAGATGCCTTGGTCAAAGTAACAGGAGCCTTGGATCGCCCGGTTAAAACAGATCAGCAAGGCCGTTATGCCGTTACTGGGCTTGATTTTGACTACAATCCGAACATTGCGATCTGGGTAGATTCTGCGGATTATATGCTTTATGAACAGGATCGATTGAATGTTCAGGCTGGAAAAACCTTAATCGTAGATGTTGTTTTGACAGAAGCCGCACATGTGCGGGGGAAAGTAGTAGATGAGGCGGGCAATCCAGTAAGTGGAGCTAAAGTGAATGCCGGAGGCTCGGCAACAACAACAACAACGGATGCTCAAGGAAATTATTTCATAAAGCGCGTGCCAACAGGCACCAGAACAATAACGGGGGAAGCAGCAGGATACTTAAAATCTACTCAGAACGTTACCTTCGTACAAGGAGATCATAATACGTTTAATATCGTACTTAAGAAAGATGCAGATATTACACCTCCAGTAACCAAGTACAGATTAGTTCCTATTACAGATACTGTGAATGGGAAAATATACATCAAAGGATTTACATTCAGACTTCAGGCAACGGACGAAGTCAAAGGTTCGGGTGTAAAAACAACGCAATATCGAATCAATGGGGGAGCATGGGAGACTTATGAAGGACCCGTCAAGTTTTATGCCCCTGATGTCAAGGTGGTAGAGTACTACAGTACAGATGTTGCAGGTAACCAAGAGAAGTATAACAAAATGGATTTTGTTAATGGCACATTTGAAGGCGCAGGCTCATATTGATTCATCATTGATGTGATTTTTGAATAGTATTAAGATGCTAAATTAATTAGACGGCTCCGACATGATGATCGCCCTCGGTAGATCAGTATTCGGAGCCGTCTTTACCATTTTTAATGCCTGTAGCCCTAGGAGTCGACGCCTTCCCTTTGAATCTCGTGAACAGAAGGGTGTATAATCAAGGATGTAATCTGGAGTTTTAATCTTTGATTTGTCATAAACGAATTGTTCCAGACCGTAACCCATCGTTAGGGTTACAAATCATATTATAAACAGGAGGTACGGCCGATGAGTAAAGCTACGAAAACAATAAATGAAGTCAGAAATGCGATTCAAAACCGTCGTACGGTGAAAAAATTCAAAAAAGAAGCTGTTCCTACACAGCAGATTATAGAATTGCTGGACACCGCAGTCTGGGCTCCTAACCATAAACTGCGTGAACCTTGGAGATTTTTATTGTTTACCGGGAATGGACGGAAGAAACTGGCTGAGGCTATTGATGCAGAAATGGGAGAAGACAACAAATTCTCAGCCAATATTATGCAAGTTCCATCCGTTATGCTTGTCGTGCTGGAAGAAGATCCAAGACAGAATATCTGGGACGAAGACTTTGCTGCGGTCAGTGCTTTGGTTCAGAACTTTATGCTTGCAGCCTGGAGTGAAGACATTGGAACGTTCTGGGTGACCAAGCCATTTTTGTACGCTCCCAAATTCCGCAAACCGCTTGGAATAGAGGCGGGAGAGAAGATTGTAGGCATGATTTATATGGGATACCCTGATGTTATTCCTTCTGCCAAAGAACGCACACCAGCTAAGGACAAACTCACTCTTTTTGAATAATATATTATTAAATTATTGTAGACCTTAGCTATATACGATCCCCTTATGTTACAGGGAAATTTACGTACAAGTACCTTTCTTCACAGAAGAGAAGGGCTTGTACGTTTTTTGTCATGTTGGCGTATCCGCATTGTAGAATCTGCATAAGGCACCTTTCTCGATTTTCCTCTGCTGTCTACAGTTGCATGCCCATTTCACTGCCTTTGGGTAAATCGACCCGTTCTTCTTCCATATGCTTCTTAAAATAGCTTCAAAATAAATTAAGATCCAGTTGACGATACTGGATGGCTTCAGCCACATGAGCTGTCACAATTTCACCTTCATGGTCCAGATCGGCAATGGTCTGTGCCATCTTGATAATCCGATCATGTGCACGCATGCTCAGGTTTAATGTTTGCAGCGTTTGCTCTAACAGTTGCTCTGCCTCTTGGGGGAGATGGATTGTTCGTCGCAAAAGCGTGCCGGATAGCTGGCTATTCCAACGAACCGAACTTTTGGCATAACGTGTAGCCTGAATTTGATGAGCGTGGATCACTTTTGCCTGCATTTCTTCAGAGGAAGGGGAAGCAGCAGACTTGCGCCACTCGCCTGGTGGAGGAACCTCAACCTGAAGATCAATACGGTCCAGCAGTGGTCCTGAAATCTTGGCTCGGTATGCGGCAACACGGGCTGGACTACATATGCAGCGTTGCTCCTCCGAATGAGCGGACAAATATCCGCAGGGACAGGGATTCATGGAACATGCAAGCATGAACTGGGCCGGAAAGGTGAATGCAGCGCGAGCCCGACTAATTGTCACTGTGCGATCCTCTAACGGCTGCCTTAATACCTCCAGCACTTGGCGCTGGAATTCAGGTAATTCATCCAGAAACAATATGCCCCGGTGGGCAAGGCTCACTTCACCCGGTTTCGGGATACCACCGCCTCCAATCAGACCAGAAGTGGATATTGTATGATGAGGCGAGCGAAAAGGTCTGTCTGCAATCAGGCCTTGAGGCGCTTCTTTCAATTTGCCTGCGGCACTTAATACTTTGGTGACTTCCAATGCTTCATCTTCTGACAAAGGAGGAAGGATGGAAGGCAGACGTTTGATTAACATCGTTTTGCCCGTGCCTGGCGGTCCAACGAGCAATATGTTATGCATGCCTGCTGCTGCAATCATAAGCGCGCGTTTTACATGATGCTGCCCCAGAACATCGCTATAGTCATCTGCAAATAATGGTGTTTGTCTTGGCTTCCTATCCGCCATCTTATGAGTCATATCCGTTATAGGAGCAGCGAGGTGTACATAATTTTTCAACACGACTGGTCCTGCATTCGAATTATTTGGTATCCTCACTGAACTAGCGGGTTGATCTGGGTTTTCTGGAGCAATATCTTGTAAATGACGAATGCCAAACACCTGGATACCTCGAATCAGTGACGCTTCCTCCACGTTATCCAAAGGCAGGAGCACGGACGTAAAGCCTTGTCGTTTGGCCAGATCCACCATGGATAAAATGCCGGGCACGGACCTGATCGAACCGTCCAACGCCAGTTCGCCAACCACTAGTGTCCGTTCCTTGGGAGGGAGTACAAGCTGGCCGCTTGTCATGAGTAAACCAATAGCAATAGCTAGGTCAAAGGAGGATCCCTCCTTGCGCAGATCAGCGGGGGCCAGATTGATTGTGATCCGCTGTAAAGGATACTGATATCCGCAGTTTTTAATCGCTGCACGGACACGTTCAACGGCCTCACGAATGGCTGAATCCGGTAATCCGATGATGGACGTCTGTGGCAGACCATTGGATAAATCGGTTTCCACCTCGATCAGAACGCCATCGATTCCGTACAAACACGCACTGTGCAATTTTCCGTACATAACAAAGAAACACCTCACTCGATTCTTGACTCCGCATAATACGGGTCAGTCTACGAATTAAGGTGCTTCCTCAGCTTCTACTAAGCATTTTATATAAAAGGAATCATGGAGTCAACCTGTCATTGTCATTGCCGCAGTCATCTTTCCTGATCCCTGAATTTTATTTCTGGAAGGAAATCATTAAATTACTTTGGCGAAAATGGTTACGTATAAACTTTCATTATGTTTATTAGATTTGACTCGAGAAAGCGTGGATCTGTTCGATGGACTTATCTATTATTGTTGTTAAATCATGGGGATGAACTGCTGATTATCTAATCATATTTATGTTTTACACAATCTAATTTATCATAATTAAATTGATTAGTAAAATCATTTGTGCTCAATTATTCTGTTTTTTTTCTATTTTGTGATAGTATAGAACTATAGTTCCTGTGTTATAAGGAATAGAATGCACAATAGGCAGGTGAGAAAGACATATGCAGACTGACAGTTTGAAGCTGGATAACCAATTATGCTTTGCCATATATGCTTGTTCACGTGAGATTACGAAGATGTACCAGCCTTATCTGGAGGTGCTCGGCGTAACGTATTCCCAGTATTTGGTGTTGATGGTTTTGTGGGAACGTGAAGAATGTACGGTTAAAGAGATCGGGGAGGCTCTCTATCTCGATTCGGGAACGTTGACACCCCTTCTCAAACGTTTGCAGTCAGCAGGACTTATTAATCGCGAACGCTCGGCTCAGGATGAACGAAAAGTATTAATTACACTAACCGACTCGGGCCGTGAGTTGCGGAACAAGGCATTATCCATACCTGAATCCATTCAGGGAGATGCGTGTTTGAACAGTACAGAGTTTGAAACATTGCTGGGTCAGTTCAAAGGATTGCTGGAGAAAGTTCACGAAACCAACACGAACGCAGCCAAAAAATAAAATGTAGTTTTACATCAAGGAAACCTCAGTTTTTAGCTGAGGTTTTTTCCATATATACCCAAGCATTCACAATATGGGATCATACTCATATCAAAATACTGTCTATTAAACATTAATTTTTTAAGGAAAGCGTTTTAAAAACGTGTTACAATGAATTGGGTTTAAGTGAAAATAGTCAACATTTGTCTTTTGTTAGTCTACCAACCCGCCTTGTTGCAGTCATGTTGATAGGAGGATTCGAGAATGAATATCCATGAATATCAAGGAAAAGAAGTACTGAAACAGTATGGAGTTACCGTTCCAAACGGAAAGGTTGCTTATACAGTCGATGAAGCGGTTGCGGCCGCAGAGGCATTGGGCAGTCCGGTGACTGTTGTTAAAGCACAAATTCACGCAGGTGGCCGGGGTAAAGCCGGCGGCGTAAAAGTGGCAAAGAGTACGGATGAAGTTCGTGCCTATGCTTCCGAAATTCTGGGCAAAGTATTGGTAACACACCAGACTGGACCAGAAGGCAAAGAAGTGAAACGTCTTCTGATTGAAGAAGGATGCGATATCCGCAAAGAGTATTATGTGGGTGTTGTTGTGGACCGTGCCACAGGCCGTGTAGTTATGATGGCTTCCGAAGAAGGCGGTACTGAGATTGAAGAAGTAGCTGAAGCTACACCTGAGAAAATTTTCAAAGAAATCATTGACCCTGCCATTGGATTGCAAGTGTTCCAGGCCCGTAAACTGGCTTACAGCATTAAGATTCCGAATGAACTGGTGAACAAAGCTGTTAAGTTCATGCTCGCGCTGTACACTGCATTTGTCGAAAAAGATTGCTCTATTGCCGAGATCAATCCTCTCGTTGTTACCGGAGATGGAAACGTTATCGCGCTAGATGCAAAATTGAACTTTGACTCCAACGCCCTGTTCCGTCATAAAGACATTTTGGAACTGCGTGACCTGGATGAAGAGGATGAAAAAGAAATCGAAGCTTCCAAATACGACCTCAGCTACATAGCACTTGATGGCAACATCGGCTGTATGGTCAATGGTGCGGGACTTGCGATGGCAACGATGGACATTATCAAATACTACGGTGGAGACCCGGCCAACTTCCTTGACGTTGGGGGCGGTGCGACAACGGAGAAGGTGACTGAAGCATTTAAGATCATCTTGTCCGATGCCAAAGTAGCTGGGATCTTCGTTAACATCTTCGGTGGCATCATGCGCTGTGATGTTATCGCCAATGGTGTTGTTGAAGCCGCGAAGCAGCTTGGCCTGACCAAACCGCTGGTTGTTCGTCTTGAAGGAACTAACGTGGAGCTTGGCAAACGTATTCTGGGTGAATCTGGCCTGAATATCGTTCCTGCTGATTCCATGGCCGATGGTGCACAGAAAATTGTTGCCCTCGTAAAATAAGTTCATTCCTTAGTACCGGAGCTGTCCGGGAATTGAAAAATAACCGTAAGGATGTGAAGCAACGTGAGTATTTTGATCGATAAAAATACAAAAGTCATTACGCAAGGCATTACGGGTTCAACGGGAATGTTCCACACGAAGGGCGCATTGGACTACGGAACCCAGATGGTAGGCGGAGTTACACCGGGTAAAGGCGGAACTAATGTGGATATCACGTTGGAAGACGGCACAGTAGCTAGTCTGCCGGTGTTCAACACTGTGCAGGAAGCGAAGGAGGCTACAGGCGCAACAGCGAGCGTCATTTACGTTCCTCCTGCATTTGCAGCAGATTCCATTATGGAAGCTGTTGATGCTGAGCTGGACCTCGTAATCTGTATTACAGAAGGTATTCCGGTTCTTGACATGATCAAGGTTGACCGCTTCATGGAAGGTAAAAAAACCGTCCTGATCGGACCAAACTGTCCAGGTGTCATTACACCAGGCGAATGTAAAATCGGTATCATGCCTGGTTATATCCATATGGCAGGGCACGTAGGCGTTGTTTCCCGTAGTGGAACACTTACCTATGAAGCCGTTCATCAACTGACGACACGTGGCATTGGACAATCTTCTGCTGTAGGAATCGGGGGAGACCCTGTAAAAGGCTCCGAGTTCATTGATATCCTCAAACGGTTCAATGAAGATCCACAGACTCATGCGGTCATCATGATTGGTGAGATTGGTGGTACAGCTGAAGAGGATGCTGCAGATTGGGTACGTGAAAACATGACCAAACCGGTTGTTGGCTTTATCGGTGGCGTAACAGCGCCTCCAGGCAAACGGATGGGCCATGCTGGCGCTATTATCTCTGGCGGTAAAGGTACAGCCAAAGAGAAAATTGCGAAGCTGGAATCATGTGGAATCAAAGTAGCACCAACTCCTGCTGAGATGGGTTCAACTTTGGTGAGTGTACTTGAGGAACGCGGTATTTTGAATTTGTGCACGACACATTAATTCTTTTTCGTTATAATAGAAGAAACGGCTCGGAAATGATTTATTTCTGGTAGACCGACTATTATGGTTACGGAAAAGGTAAGCAACCTTTTGTCCTTGAACAGGGCGAAGGGTTGCTTTTTTGCGTTTTTTTTACGGGAAAAGGGGGAGGAATTGTCTCTCATCTGCGTAAACGCTTGCATTCCGTGGTCACTTAACACACAATATGAGGGAAGATCTCTTCCCACTTTGGGAGGTTTATGGTATGGAAGAACGATGGATCTTGTTTGGGTTGCATGAGATGGAGGGTATTGGCAAGAAAACAATCTCGAAACTGATTTTGGGACAACATGAATTAACCGAACTATTGAATTATGGGGAAAACGACTGGGTCGCAGCAGGCTTGCGCAAAGATCAGGCTGCCCGTTTGGCTAGCCAATTTACTATCGACTGGATTGAGAGTAAAAGAGAACACGTTTACAATCAGGGGATAGAGGTTATTACTTATCTGGATCAGAATTATCCCATATTAATGAAGGAAACCGTTCAGCCTCCCTGGGTAATGTATGCTCGAGGGGATGTTAGTTTGCTACACGATTCGTCTATTGCCATGGTGGGAACTCGTATGCCAACCGTGTATGGACGCAAAGTTGGGGAAAAGCTTGCAGAGCAATTATGCAATGCAGGACTGACGATTGTAAGCGGGCTTGCCCGCGGTATTGATAGCGTATGTCATGAGGCAGTACTACGTGCAAAGGGAAAAACGATCGCAGTATTCGGAACAGGGATTGATAATATATACCCTCCCGAAAATACAAGTCTCGCTGAGCGAATCGCGGAGACGGGGCTGCTTTTGTCGGAGTATCCACCAGGTACGAGAGCGCGCCAGGGATTATTTCCGGAACGGAATCGAATCATTGCCGGTCTGACACTGGGAACATTGGTTGTTGAGGCTGACATTCGCAGTGGTTCACTCATTACAGCAGATGCTGCGCTTGAAGCAGGCAGGGATGTATTTGCAGTCCCTGGACCTATTACATCGCCGAAAAGTCGGGGAGCACACAATCTTATCCGTCAAGGGGCCAAATTGGTCACTTGTGCAGCAGATGTATTGGAAGAGTATCGATTGGGCTTGCCAAATGCAGAACAACTTCCTTACAATAGAGGACGTTCGACCGAAACAACCGAGCCTTCCGGGCGAGGGATATTCGCTGAGGTTAAGCTCTCTCCAGATGAACAACGCGTGATTTATCTGTTGGAACAGGGAGAACAATCATTGGATCAAATGGTTGAGCTGCTTGGTTGGGATTTTGGACATTTGCATTCAGTTCTGTTATCTTTAATCATAAAAAAGCAGATTAGCCAATTACCAGGCACTAAATACGCGAGGGTATGACGAAGCTACAACCTACGTAGTGCGTGGAAATATATAATTAGCAGAAGTTATTAACTATGCATAAGCTTACAGAAACAGTTTCATGACAGTTTCATGACTGAGAGGAGGATGAACCTATGGCGGATGCACTCGTAATCGTGGAGTCGCCCTCAAAGGCGAAGACGATAGGCAAATATTTAGGCAGCAAGTTCATCGTAAAAGCTTCGATGGGGCATATTCGCGATTTGCCAAAGAGTCAGATCGGCGTTGAGGTAGAGAATGATTTTAATCCGAAATATATTACGATCCGCGGCAAAGGTTCAATTCTGAAAGAACTGAAGGATGCACGTAAGAAAGTGAAAAAAGTGTATCTCGCAGCTGACCCGGATCGCGAAGGTGAGGCTATCGCATGGCATTTAGCCCATGCCCTTGAACTGGACGATACGGCAGATTGCCGGGTAGTATTTAATGAAATTACAAAACAGGCGGTCAAAGATGCGTTCAAAACGCCGCGGAAAATCAATATGGATTTGGTTAACGCGCAGCAGGCAAGACGTATTCTGGATCGGCTCGTTGGATATAAAATTAGTCCGTTATTATGGAAGAAAGTGAAAAAAGGTTTGTCAGCAGGCCGAGTTCAGTCCGTGGCTGTTAAAATCATTTTAGATCGTGAAAATGAAATTGATGATTTTGAGCCGGAAGAATACTGGAGCATTACCGCCAAACTGACAGCAGACGGCAATCCGTTTGAAGCCAAGTTTCATAAACTGAACGGGGCCAAAACAGAGCTGGGCAGTGAAGCGGAAGTGCAAGCGATCCTGAAACAGATCGAAGGTGCAGACTTTACGATCAAGGAAGTTAAAGAGAAAGAACGGAGCCGTAACCCCTCCGCCCCGTTTACGACAAGTTCTCTGCAACAGGAAGCGGCACGTAAATTGAATTTCAGAGCTTCCAAGACGATGTCGGTCGCCCAACAACTATATGAAGGTGTAGACCTTGGAAAAGAAGGCACAGTAGGTCTCATCACGTATATGCGTACGGACTCCACACGAATTGCGGCATCTGCACAAGAAGAAGCCAAAGAATATATCGTTGGTAAGTATGGTGAGCCATTTGCACCTGAGACTCCACGAAACTATTCCAAAAAAGCAGCTAATGCTCAGGATGCGCATGAAGCGATTCGTCCAACTTCAATTCTGCGTGACCCTGACTCAATCAAGTCATTCATGAGTCGCGATCAGTTCCGGTTGTATAAACTGGTATGGGAACGTTTTGTAGCGAGCCAGATGTCTTCGGCTATTCTGGACACACTCTCTGTAGATATTGCTGCGGGGGACACCATTTTCCGTGCAGCAGGTTCGAAGGTACGATTCCAAGGTTTCATGAAGGTATATGTTGAAGGAAACGACGATGGTACAACTGATGAAGATCGTCTGCTGCCTCCGTTGAAAAGTGGAGATGTGCTTGAGAAGCAGGAGATTGAGCCAAAACAGCATTTTACACAACCGCCACCCCGATATACGGAGGCAAGGTTGGTTAAGACGCTTGAGGAGTTGGGTATAGGGCGTCCGAGTACATATGCGCCAACACTGGAGACCATTCAGAAGCGCGGATATGTTGCAATTGAGGAAAAGAAATTCATGCCAACGGAGCTTGGTGAACTGGTCATCGAACAGATGGAAGAGTTTTTCCCGGAAATCCTGAATGTAGAATTTACCGCAAACATGGAAGGTGATCTTGACCATGTGGAGGAAGGTTCGGAGGATTGGGTCAAAGTACTCGCAGAATTCTATGAATCTTTTGAGAAACGGCTTGAATTTGCGGAAGAAGAAATGAAAGAAATCGAGATTGAAGACGAAGTATCGGATGAGATCTGTGAGAAGTGCGGCAAACCGCTGGTTTATAAACTCGGACGTTTTGGCAAGTTTCTTGCGTGCTCTGGCTTCCCTGATTGCCGGAATACCAAACCGATTATCAAGGATATCGGCGTGACTTGTCCGAAGTGTAAGGAAGGTCATGTTGTAGAGCGTCGTAGTAAAAAAGGACGTATTTTCTACGGTTGTGACAAATATCCTGAATGTGATTTTGTCTCATGGGACAGACCTTCAGCTAAACCATGTCCAAGTTGCGGATCGCTAATGATTGAAAAGCGGAACAAAAAGGGAGCACGATTGCAGTGTACTTCATGTGATCATCAGGAGCCGGTGGATGAACCGGATGACGAATCAGCAGATTAGTATATATGTGAATCAATTCAATTATAGTGAAATATGAAATTGCTTTATGGGGGTAAATGATTTTGACGAATGAACAACAAGTAACCGTTATTGGTGCCGGGCTGGCAGGAACAGAAGCGGCCTGGCAGATTGCAAGTCGCGGCGTACGCGTAAAATTATACGAGATGAGACCTGTTGTGAAAACGCCAGCTCATCATACGGATAAATTTGCAGAACTGGTATGTAGCAATTCGCTGCGTGCGAATGGATTGACCAATGCAGTGGGTGTGTTAAAAGAAGAAATGAGAATGCTCAATTCTCTTGTATTGTCAGCAGCAGACAAACATGCGGTTCCCGCAGGTGGGGCACTTGCTGTGGACCGGGATGGATTTTCAGGTGAGATTACATCCACGTTGCACCAGCATCCGCTCATCGAAGTGGTGAATGAGGAACTAACTTCTTTGCCGGAAGATGGCATCGTTGTTGTTGCAACGGGACCGCTGACTTCACCTGCATTGTCTGAGCAAATCAAGGCACTAATGGGGGAAGAGTATTTCTACTTCTATGACGCAGCTGCACCGATCATCGAAAAAGATTCAATTGATATGAATAAAGTGTATCTGGCTTCCCGTTATGATAAGGGTGAAGCGGCATATCTGAACTGTCCGATGACAGAAGAAGAGTTTGATGTCTTCTATGAAGCTCTCATTACTGCTGAAGTCGCTCAATTAAAAGAGTTTGAGAAAGAAATCTACTTTGAAGGCTGTATGCCAATCGAAGTGATGATGAAACGGGGAAAACAGACGGCTCTGTTTGGTCCAATGAAACCGGTAGGTCTGGTTAATCCTCATACAGGAGAGTTGCCACATGCGGTTGTTCAGCTTAGACAGGACAATGCAGCTGGAACACTGTATAACTTGGTGGGCTTCCAAACGCATCTGAAGTGGGGAGAACAGAAACGTGTCTTTTCTCTTATTCCTGGACTTGAAAATGCAGAATTTGTTCGTTATGGCGTAATGCACCGAAATACATTTATTAACTCTCCTAAACTGCTTCTTCCGACGTATCAGTTTAAAGAGCGTCCTAACCTGTTCTTTGCAGGTCAGATGACGGGTGTAGAAGGATATGTGGAATCTGCTGCATCAGGGCTGATTGCCGGCATGAACGCAGCCAAAGCAGCACTTGGGCAGGAACTGGTGGTATTGCCGGTAGAAACAACACTTGGCAGTATGGCTCAGTATATTACAACTGCTGACTTCAAGCACTTCCAACCAATGAACGCAAACTTTGGTTTGTTGCCGAAGCTTGAAACGAAAATCCGTAACAAAAAGGAAAAAAATGAAGCTCTTGCACAGCGTGCACTGGATGGCATCACTAGTTTTGCTGCGGCAGAAGGTCTAACTGTTCCAGAACGCGTATAAATTATTCGTGGGAGGATGCTGATATCATGGATATGTCATTTCATGCTACAACGATCTGTGCTGTTCGTCATAATGGTAAGGCAGCAATCGCAGGAGATGGTCAGGTGACCATGGGCCAAAGTGTTGTGATGAAGAATACAGCCAAGAAGGTAAGACGTTTGTACCGCGGACAGGTTGTTGCTGGCTTTGCTGGTTCTGTGGCGGATGCGATCACCCTGTTTGAGAAATTCGAAGGTAAGCTGGAGGAGCACCATGGTAACTTGCAGCGTGCCGCGGTAGAGCTTGCCAAGGATTGGCGTCAGGATCGGATCTTGCGTAAGCTTGAGGCGCTCTTGATTGTGATGGACAAATCAGGTATGCTGCTCATTTCAGGCGGCGGGGAGATTATCGAACCGGATGATGACGTTATTGCTATCGGATCAGGTGGAAACTTTGCCTTATCTGCTGCGCGTGCGTTGAAACGTCATGCAGTAAACCTGGAAGCGAAAGATATTGCGCGTGAATCGCTTCAGATTGCATCGGAGTTATGTGTATATACCAATAGTAATATTATTGTAGAAGAGTTATAAGCCAAAGAAATCTCCCGTAGTGGAGCATGATTCTGTAATCTGCTCCAGGACGTCTAGGGGATTCTTTGTCCTTGTTAGGAAAAATAAATTCAACATACTGGTAGGAGGGAAGCAATATGAATACTCAAGCGTTAACACCGAGACAGATTGTTGCAGAGCTTGACAAGTATATTGTAGGTCAAAAGAAAGCTAAAAAATCGGTAGCGGTAGCTCTTCGTAATCGTTATCGGCGTAGCCTTTTGCCTGAGCACACTCAGGACGACATTGTGCCTAAAAATATCTTGATGATTGGACCTACCGGTGTGGGTAAAACGGAAATCGCTCGTCGCCTCGCTAAACTGGTAGGTGCGCCATTTGTGAAAGTGGAAGCTACCAAGTTCACGGAAGTAGGTTACGTTGGCCGTGACGTTGAATCGATGGTGCGTGATCTGATTGAGACATCATTGCGGATGGTGAAGTTGGAGCGGACTGAAAAAGTGAAGGACAAAGCTGAAGAAGCCGCCAATGAGCGAATTGTACATATTTTGGCTCCTTCACAGTCCAAGTCCAAGAGTCAGCGTAATCCCTTTGAGATGATCTTTGGTAATAATGGCAACAACGTTCAGGAACAGGATGAGCCAGAACCGGATACTGGGGTTGCCGAACGCCGCCGTAAGATCAAGTTTGATCTGTTGTCCGGCAAGTTGGAGGATGACATCATTGAGATTGATGTCGAAGACACTGCGCCTAACATGATGGACATGTTTGCTGGACAAGGTAATGATCAGATGGGCATGAATATGCAGGAGATGTTTGGCAGCCTCTTACCTCGTCGTACGAAAAAGCGCAAGCTCGCTATTAAAGAAGCGCGCAAAGTGTTGACCCAGGAAGAAGCAGGCAAATTGATCGATATGGATGATGTTACACAAGAATCCATTCGTCGAGCAGAGCAGACAGGTATCATTTTCATAGATGAAATTGACAAGGTTGCCAGTCAAGGGCGCGGTAGTGGTCCTGATGTATCCCGTGAGGGTGTGCAACGTGACATATTGCCTATCGTAGAGGGCTCTACAGTAATGACGAAATATGGCCCTGTCAAAACGGATTATATCCTGTTTATGGCAGCTGGCGCATTCCATGTCGCCAAACCCTCTGATCTCATTCCCGAGCTTCAGGGACGCTTCCCAATTCGTGTGGAACTAAGCAGTCTAACACTGGAGGAGTTTGTATCCATTCTGACTGAACCCCAAAATGCACTGACCAAGCAGTATGTTGATCTGTTGCGGACAGAGAATATTGAGATTGAGTTCTCGGATGAGGCCATTCGCGAGATTGCCAAATTGGCTGAATCCGTCAATCAAAATACAGAAAATATAGGCGCTCGTCGATTGCATACGATTCTTGAAAAGCTTTTGGAGGATTTATCCTTTGAGGCACCTGAGCTTACACTGGAACGTATGGTTATCACTCCTGAGTATGTCCGGGAGAAATTAAATGATATTGCGCTTGATCGTGATTTGAGTCAGTATATCCTGTAACATGGGACTAGCAACGTAGTTGTTAAAATGATGTTATAAATGAACGGTATGCAAGAGAGTAGAGAACATTTGTGTGATCGACAAAGGGAAGCAATCCTTTAGCGATTCATAGAGGCCCTCTTACTTGACGCATATCGTTTATTTTTGTTTCCATCTAAAGGATTTTGAAGTTACAACCGATAAAAGATGTGTGGTTGTTATACGGATCGACAAAACCTAGGACTTGTGCCGCATGTATACGAAGTTAAAACCTATCGGAGTGATAATTATTCTTCGTTTCAATACCCAACGATTCCCATTAAAAGGATTTTCCTTATTCCAAGTCTGGTCATCGGTTTAGTCGATAGATTGGTAAATGTTGCGTAAATGCGCAAAATTATGAATTGTAGAAAAGTGTGAAGCCACTAATTGTTTTCTTAAAATTAAAATATAGAGACTCTACTTAATTGTTAAGAAAGTGTTGTGTAGGAAGGACGAGTTTTCTTCATTCTTGAAAGATAATTTGTCAATTGATTAATATACAGCTTTGTATGTATACCTATCGTATTGTCCATAAACCCTTAGTATAACAGCAAAAAATTCTAACATTATCAACTATGAAATATTCGGAAATATACATAATTACGGGCGTTGTAAGCTCATGTTGAGACTTGAAAGTTTTTTTTTATTTTAAGAATGTTTAAGAACAATAAGGGAGAGTATTAACATACTTTTGTTTTGGGCCCGAACATTTACGAAAAAATTCATAATTTGCAGAAAATACACAAAAAGCCCCGTCTTTCAGAAAAGATAGGGCTTTTTTCTTATTGTAATATATCCCAAACTCGAAGAAACTTATGTTATACGACAACATCAGAGTTAATTCTACTTAAGTCCTAGAAAACCGTGTAAAGACGAATGTTTTTGTCGAAAAAACATAAGAATTTTCAAGGGAAAAGATTCAATCTTTTTCCATTACTTCTAAAGAGAGGAGGGGGATTGTGAATCTTTTAAACGATATCAGCTTTAAAAGATTGCAAGGTGCACTCGATGCGTCCAATATCAGACAACGAACGATTGCTGACAACATCGCGAACGCCGATACCCCGTATTTCAAGCGCTCGAACGTTTCTTTTGAAGAAATGTTGCAAGGGCAAATGAATGGAGATATGCCTGTTCTTAAGGGTAAAGTAACTGATGCAAGGCATTTTGTCATAGGTCCTTCCTCTTCCGTACCAACGCCAGTAGTTAATATGGACCAGTCAACTTCCATGAATAACAACGAAAACAATGTCGATATAGACAGGGAAATGAGTCTTCTGGCGGAGAATCAGTTGCGTTATAACGCTTATATTCAGCAAGTGAACGAACAAATTAAAATCATGCGTGTTGGCGTGGAAGGGAGATAACCTAAATTGAACATTAGTAATAGTTTTAGTATCAGTAGCTCAGCGCTGACAGCCCAACGGTTGCGGATGGACGTTATATCTTCCAACATTGCCAACGCAGAGACGACGCGCGCGAGCGTATCCAATGGTGAAGCGGTCCCTTACAAACGTAAAATGGTTGTGCTTGAGCCGAATAAAACGTCATTTGGTACGATGCTGCAAAATCAGATGAGAGGTAGCGGTTCAGGAGATGGCGTAAGAGTAACGGAGATTCGCGAGGATCAGTCACCTTTGAAGCCTGTGTATGACCCTTCTCATCCGGATGCAAACGCAGAAGGATATGTATTTATGCCTAATGTGGATATTGCGAAAGAAATGGTTGACATGATTTCTGCCTCGCGTTCCTATGAAGCAAACGTAACAGCACTGAATTCAACCAAAGCGATGATCTCCAAAGCTTTGGAGATTGGAAGATAATCTGCTTTGAGATGAAAATAAGAAAAATACAAACCAGGGATGAAGGGGAGGGACATTAATGATTCAGAACAACATGTTTAGCACACAGGGGATACAACCGCTACAGATGAAGAGTGCAACCGAAAGTAAGCCTTCTACACCAGCCGAAACCATTCAGAGCTTCGGTACATACTTACAGAATGCATTAGGGTCCGTTGCAGCACAGGAGGCTCAATCGCATGAAATGTCGAATCAATTTTTGGTCGGCAAAGCGAATGTGGATCAGGTGATGATTGCTTCAGAACAGGCCTTGTTAAGCCTACAACTCACAACTCAAGTCCGAAACAAAGTGGTCGAAGCATACCAGGAAGTTATGCGAACGCAGTTATAAAATAACCTACTTGCGCTTCGATAATAGCGCTGATCATTACAACAAAGCAGCTGCGATGCTGCTCCTGATCGTCAACCTATGAAACGGCTGGGGTTGAGTAAGGACAGACTAAGCAAAGTTTCGGATGGGGTGACAGAGTGAATGAGAGAATTGCCCAGTACAGGGATAAGGCATCCCAGTATTGGAATAGTTTTAGCAAAAAGCAAAAAGTATTATTTATTTCCACCTTCCTGTTTCTGATTTTGGCTGCAGTTGTACTCACGATGCAATTGTCAAAAACGGAATATGAAGTTGCTTTTACAGATTTGAATGCAAGTGATTCAGCGGGCGTAATCAGTTATCTCGATTCATCTAGCATTCCATACAAATTAAGTTCAGATGGCAAGACCATATCTGTACCGAGTACAAGTGTTGCAATTGCAAAGGTGAACGTTGGATCTCAAGGGATTATTCAGAATGGTTCATTAGGATATAAGTCATTCGAGGAGTCATCATCCCCCATCGGGATGACGGATAAAGAGTTTGATGTAAAGTACAACAACGCTATAAACGGAGAAGTTGAACAGTTACTTCAGCGGATGCAAGGGATACAGGATGCTAAAGTACTGGTTAATATGCCGAAAGATAACATCTTTGCTGGTTTAGAAGAACAAGACAAAGCATCAGCATCGGTAGCTCTCCAATTCAAACCGGGTTATCACCCAAATCAGGCAGCGGTAGATGGATACTTTAACTTGGTCAAAACTGCAATTCCTAATCTGCCTGTTGAGAATATCACGATTACAAACACAGATGAAGCAGAATTGATTCCAACTGCCCGAGGTGGCAGTGGCGGGTTGTCTTCCGAAGTTCAAGAGAACATGGCACTACAGAAAAAGTTTGAAAACGATGTCCGTAATAACGTGAAGCAATTCCTTTCCCAGATTGTAGGCGAAGACAAAGTTAATGTTTTGGTAGCCTCCAAGCTTAATTTTGACAAAGAAACACGTAAGGAAAATCTGGTCACACCTGTTGATGTAGATAATATGAAAGGCATCGAGATCAGTGTGCAGGAGATTCAAAAGAGCTACACTGGCGCAAGCAATCCCACAGGTGGTGTTGCTGGCACAGGACAAGAGGAAGTTCCGGGTTACCCATCATCTGATGCAGCCGGTAACTCTACCTCTGAAGAATCATCAAGTACTATAAACTACGATGTTAATCGAATCGCCAAGGATATCATTTCCAGTCCGTATACTGTAAAAGACTTAACCATTAATGTTGCAGTTGAACCACCGAATGGAGAAACAGAATTACAGGGACCGGTTCAGGACGCAATTGAGAACATTTTGGTTAACATTGTTCGTGCTTCACTGGCAGACTCAGGCACTATAATAAGTGACGCCGATCTGACAAAGAAAGTTTCAGTCATGTCACAAGGATTCCAGTCTGCCTCTGCAGACAATACAGGTTTCCAGCTTTCCTCAACGATGATGTGGGGTGGAGGCGCACTCATAGCGGCATTGATCGCAGCGGTAGTTATTTTGTTAGTACGCCGTCGCCGCAAACAAAACGAAGTCGAAGAAGAAGAGATTCCTCTTCCAATAGCAACAGAGTTCCCGTCCATTACGCTGGACAGTGTAACGAACGAAAGTCAGGTGCGCAAACAATTGGAGAGTTTGGCCAAGAAAAAGCCAGACGAATTCGTCAATCTGCTGCGTACATGGCTGGCTGACGAATAGAGGTGAACGCATTGGCGAAGGCAAGCAGTCAAGGTTTGACTGGAAGACAAAAAGCAGCAATTTTGTTGATTACATTAGGTCCGGAAGTATCGGCTCAGATCTTCAAACATCTGCGTGACGAGGAGATTGAGCAACTGACGTTGGAGATTGCCAACGTTCGCAAGGTTGATTCTTCCGAAAAGGACATGATCATGGCCGAGTTTCACCAGATCTGTCTGGCGCAGGAATATATCTCTCAGGGCGGTATCAATTATGCGAGAGAAATCCTGGAGAAAGCTCTGGGTTCTTCAAAAGCACTTGAAGTCATTAACCGTTTGACAGCTACGCTGCAAGTCAGACCGTTTGACTTTGCACGCAAAGCGGATCCGAACCAAATTTTGAACTTTATTCAGAATGAAAGCCCGCAAACGATTGCCCTGGTTCTGTCTTACCTGCAATTCGAACAGGCAGCAGCGATTCTATCATCCTTGCCACAAGAGAAACAGGCAGATGTCGCTCGCCGGGTGGCTGTTATGGATAGTACTTCGCCGGAAGTCATCTCTCAAGTGGAGCGGGTTCTGGAACAGAAACTATCTTCTACCGTAACGCAGGATTACACGAATGCGGGTGGTATTGAATCGATCGTTCAGATTCTGAACGGAGTCGATCGGGGTACAGAGCGTACCATTTTGGACTCGCTCGAGATTCAGGATCCTGAGCTTGCAGAGGAAATCAAAAAACGCATGTTTGTATTCGAAGATATCGTCAATGTGGATGATCGTTCGATTCAGCGCATTATTCGGGATATCGACAACGCAGATTTGCAGCTGGCACTCAAAGTGGCAAGCGAAGAAGTTCGGGATGCCGTGTTCCGGAATATGTCGAAACGGATGTCCGAGACATTCAAAGAAGAGATGGAATTCATGGGACCTGTGCGATTGCGTGATGTTGAGGAAGCTCAGACACGTATCGTAGGAACGATACGCAGATTGGAAGAAGCCGGTGAGATCATTATCGCACGCGGTGGAGGAGATGATATCATTGTCTAATTTGATTAAGTCTTTCCAGTATGTACCCGTTGATGACCGTAAAAAACTTGAAAATCATCATCATTATGGTGGTGCTGAGGAGTCAGAAACGGAATTATACGGTGATAGTGCTGAAGATTCTGAAGCAGAAACGCTTCAAGCACGCGTGGACGAAGAAACACAACGTCTTACCGCAGAGATGCTGGAAGATGCCAAGGAGTTTGCAGAAAAGCAAGTACGTGAAGCTTCAGAAGAGGCAGAGCGCATGCTTCAAGAGGCCCGTGAACAGATCGACAGCTGGTGGCAGGAACAACGACAACAGGATGAACATCTGACTGAAGCGCTTCGTTCACAAGGTTTCCAACAGGGTTTTGAAGAAGGCAAAGTACAAGCTGAACTGGATCTCCAGGTGCAGATCGAAAAGATGATGATTGAAGCCCAGGAAGTGCTCAAGGAAGCTTATGTAGCTAAAGATCAGATCATTCAGGAAGCCGAACCGTTCCTCGTGGAACTCGCTTGCGGGATCGCTGAGAAGGTCATTGATAAGCAACTTACCATTGAACCCGATCATACATTGGAACTGATTCGTCAGAGTTTGTCACGTAAACGGGAGCAGGGTTTGATCACACTCTGTGTGGCACCTGATCAGTTTTCATTTGTACAGGCAGCTCGTGAAGAATTATCTCTGTCCATTGACTCTCAGGCAGAATTGCAGATTTTGCCTGATTCAACGGTCAAAGATAAGGGTTGTGTCATTCGTTCTTCGTTCGGAAGTGTAGATGCGAGAATTGATACACAGCTTGCTGAGATAAAAAAAGAACTGGTCCGCATAGCACTTGAGGATGAGGAGCGAAAAAATCAACATGAAGGTTCTTAGTTCACAGCGATATATGGAACATTTGCGCCAATTCGATCCTGTTCGTATTAACGGCAAAGTTACTCAGGTCATTGGTCTTATGGTGGAGTCAGAAGGGCCAGATGCAAGTATCGGTGACGTATGTTATATCTATCCTGGTAAATCGGCCAAACCTCTACAAGCCGAAGTTGTTGGGTTTCGAGATAACAAAGTGCTGCTTATGCCACTGGGTGAACTTCAATCCATTGGTCCTGGTTGCGATGTAGTAGGTACGGGTAAACCACTCGGCGTTCAGGTAGGCTCCGAATTGCTCGGTAAAGTGCTGGACGGACTTGGGCAGCCGCTAGACGGTTCCCTTCTCCCATCCAGAATGCCGATGTATTCTACCTCCAATACTCCGGTTAATCCAATGGATCGTCCACGTGTACTTGAAACGATGGGTGTTGGTGTAAGAGCTATCGACGGATTGTTGACCGTAGGTAAGGGACAGCGTGTAGGTATTTTTGCCGGTTCTGGTGTTGGTAAGAGTACGTTGATGGGCATGATCGCTCGGAATACGGCAGCAGATGTCAATGTCATCGCGCTTGTAGGTGAGCGTGGACGTGAGGTTCGCGACTTTATCGAACGGGATCTGGGTCCAGAAGGACTGGAACGCTCCGTAGTCATTGTTGCAACTTCAGATCAGCCTGCCCTGATTCGGATTAAGGGAGCAGTTATTGCGACCACTATTGCAGAGTATTTCCGAGATCGTGGAATGAATGTGATGCTCATGATGGATTCGGTAACCCGATATGCGATGGCACAAAGGGAAGTGGGTCTGGCCGTAGGTGAACCTCCGGCAATGAGAGGATATACGCCATCGGTTTTTGCAAGTTTGCCCAAACTGCTTGAACGGGCGGGTACAGGACCTACCGGTTCGATTACAGCCTTTTACACCGTTCTGGTCGATGGGGATGACATGAATGAACCGATCGCGGATGCGGTAAGGGGTATTCTGGATGGACACATTGTGTTAAATCGATCCATTGCAAATAAGGGTCATTTTCCAGCGATTGATGTGCTAGCCAGCATAAGCCGTGTTATGAAGGATATTGCTCCGGAAGAGCAGTTGGAAGCCGTTAATAATATGAAACGTTTGATGGCTGTGTACAAAGAATCGGAAGATTTGATCAATATTGGAGCTTACCAGCGGGGATCAAATGCAGCCATAGATGAATCGATAGACCAGATTGATAGTATATGGAACTTTACCAAGCAGAAAGTCGACGAGAAAGTCACTTTAAGTGAAGTACAGGAACGTTTGATTCTTGAATTTGCAAGGAGATGAATGGGTAAACGATGAAATTTCGATATCATTTCCAGAAAGTTGTTGACCTGAAGAGTAATGAAAAAACACAGGCAGAGTGGATGTTATCCACAGCGATCGGTAAACTTCAGACGGAGGAAGAACATCTGATACAACTTCTTAATGATAGAAGTAATCTGATCGGCATTATCCAATCTGCTACGGAAAATACAGCGTCTGTAAACAGTCTGCAGGAGATGCAGCGTTATGTACATCACCTTGACGAGTGCATTTCACGCAAAAACAGTGATGTTAAACATGCTCAGGTCAATGTGCAACGGAATCAGACGTTTCTGAACGGTAAGATGGTTGATGAAAAAGTATGGCTTGGAGCGAGAGACAAGGCAAAAATCAAATTTCAGCAGGAGATGCTCCTCCGGGAACAGAACGATCTGGACGAGATGGCTACTGTACGCTTCGCTGCCAAAGCCGGACGCGCGAATTGATGTGAGCCGGACGCGAAGTTGTCTCGTGAAGGAGGAATGAACGATGGCTGTTAAAGATGATAGCGACATGGAAAAAGAGTCGGGAGGCGGTTGGGAAAAATTTCTCATGATTTCAATCCCGATTGTATTCACCGTAGTATTGCTAGGTGTACTACTAACGCTATTTAATGTAGATATTCGTAATAATTTGTTTGAATTCGCCAATAAGATACCGGTAGTCAAGGAATGGGTACCTGATCCTGTATTGGATCCGGAGAAGGAGAAGCTGGAGAAGAGCGAGCAGCAGGTTGAAAGTGCTGAAGCCACAATCGAAAAGCTGAAATCCCAAGTAACCGCCAAAGAAACAGAGCTCAAGGCAGCACAGGAAGCAACAACAACCGAAGCAAAGAAGGCCAGGGACCTTCAGAAGAAGTTGGATGATGCGGAAAAAGCGGCTGAAACGGCTACAGCAGCAACGCCCGAAACGGAATCTGATTATCAGAAACAAATCAAGGATTTGGCTAAAATGTATGCTGATATGAGCCCAAGCAAAGCAGCACCGATTTTGCAAAATATGACGAATGAGGAAATGGTATTGTTGTTGAATGCCATGCAGTCATCTGCTCGGACCAAGGTGCTTGAAAAGATGGACCCGAAAACAGCAGCCGACGTCACTATGATGATGAAGGATGCTAAACCGTCCGGGGATCTGGCACTGGATGCGCTGCAATCCAGATTGAAGAAAGAAACCGCAGCAACTTCAACTGCATCCACAACCACTAGCAAAAACCTGGATAAAAACCAGCTTAGTCAAACATTTGCTTCGATGTCTGCTTCAAGTGGTGCCAAGCTATTATTGGAAACATACAAGTTAAGTCCTGACAAAACATTGACCATCCTGAATTCAGTAGATGATGCAACACGCTCTCAATTGCTTGAGAACATGTCTTCAGAGGACTCGGTTGAAACTGCAAAAATTTTGAACAGATTAATGGGTAACAAGTAGAGTTGATTACACTGTATAACCGAGAGGAGGTGAAAATAAATGTCGATTGTATATCAAATGGCATCCACAGCATCTGCAAAAGCAACGGGAGCAGGTCAGACGACTGGAGCACAATCGAAAGGTTCAGCTGCAGGTGCTATCGGTGAATTTCTCCAAACTCTTGCACAATCGTTATCTGGAGGAAACACAGAAGGTGATAGTTCAAGCGCTACTGGAAGTTTAACTGCCAATCCGTTGGTGATTTCCTTTGCTACAAGTGAAGAAGGAGAAGCGGCATCAATCACGGCTGTACTGAATTCGTTGTTCACGGACTTGGATGTGCTTGACGAAGCTTTGGAAAATGACCCAGCTCTGCTTGCAGGTTTGCAAACTCTGATCCAACAGATGTATACACAATTAAGTAATCCTTCAGGTACTAATGCAGAAGGTTCCGACGAGTCTTCGAACGGAGCGGAAAGCATAAAAACAGTACCCGCAATTGAATTGTCGCAGCATCCGGCAGCAGTACGTTTTGTTCTGCAAGATATGCTTACACAATTAGTAGCTGGAATGAATGATCCTGAGAGTAACGTTGCGAAGAACGCTCCTGAATTCAAACATTTGTTACAATCTCTGCAGAGTCAGCTTCAAGAGGCTGGAGTGGATACCACTAGTAACAAAGGATGGACTGAACTGAAATCCATACTGGATACATTGACTGCAGTTAAGGATCAGACTGCACAGGTCGCTCCAAGTACTTCGCTTCAAACATCCAAACAGGATTCGGTCGTACCACAAGTTCTTGTTGCGGCAGTGGCGAATTCTGGAACCCAGGTGAAAGCTGAGGCTGAGACAACATCTGCTTCAAATGCAGGTGGAGAAGTGGAACACTCAACCATCATTACTGCAGGAGAGCTGTCCTTGCGTTCATCAGGTACAACAGTAGGAAAACCGGCTGAACCTGTAATGCAAACATCACAGTTTGCCAAGGAAATGACACAGTTTGTTGTTAACAAGCTGGATATTGTCCAGCAAAAAGGATTTTCCGAGGCAACCATCTCACTTCGGCCTGAGCATCTAGGTAAATTGGATGTTCAAATTACCTTGCAGAACGGGCAGTTGGTTGCACGGTTTATGACTGAGCATACGATGGCTAAAGACATGCTTGAACAACAAATGACGCAGCTGCGTTCTTCACTTCAAGCCCAGGGAATTCAAGTGGAACGACTTGAGGTTACCCAGAACAGTTCAATCGGATCACAGATGTATCAGGACGGAGGCCGTCAGCCGGGAAGTAACTCTCAACAACAACGCCGTTCGCGTGAGCGTGAGGAACAATCGGATGATGCTATAGCTACAGCAGGGGTTCAAGAAGAATTGCGTAACTGGCGTAGCGAGCAAGTCGAAGGAAATGAATTACAGAGAGATACGTTTAGTGCTAAGGCTTAAACAGAAATGAGGTGAGCATATGGCTAATGAAATTGTCTCAACGAATAATACCTGGCCGAACTATTCGGCAGCCAATAAAGCAACCACAAGTGCTGCAACAAAAGAATTGGGTAAAGATCAGTTTCTAAAAATCCTGATTACCCAGTTGCAAAATCAAGACCCGATGCAGCCGATGGAGGATAAGGAATTTATCGCTCAAATGGCACAGTTCAGCTCCGTGGAACAATTGGTCAATATTTCTACGCAGCTTAAAACATTGAACCAGTCCCTTGGTGCTGTATCCGGCATGATTGGCATGGAGGTAAGTTGGCTTTCTTCTAATAAAGATGATAACGGAACTCTTCGTCAGGGTATTGTAGATTCCATCATTGTAAGAGATAGCGTCCAATACGCAAAAGTAGGCAACGACGAGATTAAGCTGGATGAGATCATTCAGGTGAATTATCCAAAACAGGCAGAAGAGAGCCAAACTCGGGTACAGAACGTTCAGGATGTAACCCCTGAAACGAACGAGAGCCAGGAAGTTGAATCATCTGCTGAAACGGGTGATACGGAAGATAGCGGGAAAACGATATGAGTGATCGCATAACGGTTGGACAATTATACGCAGGCCCGATTACACCGAATATGCTTCAAAGACCCAAAACGGGAGAAGCTTCGGCTATACCCGAAAAACCTTTTGCAAAGGTGCTGGAAGATAATCTTCTGAAATTGAGCAATCATGCTGCCAAACGATTGGAACAGCGTGGTATTGAACTCAAGACTGAGCAAATGGAACAGATTGGTTCTGCTTTGGACAAAGCTGCTGCCAAAGGAGCCAAAGAGTCGTTGATTTTAATGCAGGATATGGCTTTTATCGTCAATGTCAAAAATCGTACTGTGGTTACAGCTATGGATAGTGAGAGCATGAAGGATAATGTGTTCACTCAGATTGATAGTGCCGTAATCATTTCTTAACCGGCTGGCCCTTCTCGGGAGCCGGAATGCCGCTGACCGACTGATGCGGTAACCAAATGAAGACTGGGAGGATTTTTAAAAATGATAAAATCAATGTACTCAGGCGTTTCCGGGATGCGGGGTTTCCAAACAAAACTCGACGTAATTGGTAACAATATTGCGAACGTAAACACGGTTGGCTTCAAAGGCAGTCGGGTTATGTTCAAAGATATTATGAGCCAAACAACGGCAGGGGTAACTGCCCCTGGCGATGCAAGTGGTGGTGTCAATGCGAAACAAATCGGTCTTGGTGTAACGGTAGGTTCAATTGATACGCTGCATCTGGCAGGTAGCCCAATGACAACGAATAATCCAACAGATCTTCGGATTAATGGAGATGGATTCTTCTTGGTACGTTTGAGTGAAGATCAGGAAGTACCTTACCTGACTCGTGCGGGGGATTTTCATGTGGATGCTGCACGTAACCTTTTGACATCGGATGGATTGTTTGTTCTGGATAACGGTGGCGGAAATATTACCATTCCAGATGACGTCGTTTCCTTTACGATTGGTCAGGATGGAACGATTAACCAGACCATGGCAGACGGAACTATCGAAGCGGGAGCACAACTTGGTATCGGAAAAGTGGTCAATCCAGAAGGTCTTGAGAAAATTGGGGGCAACTTGTACCGTATGACAGCAAACGCGAATCCGGATGGGGCACTGGAACCATTGACAGCGAACAGTGCTGAGGACGGAACGGGAGCAATCATTGCTGGACAGCTCGAAATGTCTAATGTGGATCTGACCGGTGAATTTACTGAGATGATCGTAGCTCAGCGTGGATTCCAGGCCAACTCCCGGATCATTACAACGTCGGATGAAATACTTCAGGAAGTTGTTAACCTGAAACGTTAATAGCTGATTAATGAATTTTTAAAACGTGGGGGAGCTTGCTCCTCCCACTCTGATCAAGGGGGCTTAGCATGATTTCGGTTACGCGGTTAAATGGTTCTCCCATGTGGTTAAATGCGCTGATGGTTGAAATTGTGGAAGAGACGCCGGATACGTATATTACTCTGGTAACTGGAAAGAGACTGATTGTGCTTGAAAAAGCCGCTGACGTTATTTCCAAAATTAAAGATTACAACCGTGAAATCGGGGTTCAGGCAGCCACTATTAAAGTGCAGCAAACGGAGGAATCCTGATGAAAAAAATGATGCCCTGGCTTGCAACAATGTTGCTGGCGATAACACTCATTGTGGTGGTTGTGTTTGTATTTATGCAAGGACAGAACGGGAATAAGGACGACACACATACGGCGGCAGCTTCAGAAGCCAAGAAGATGACTGCGGATGAGATTGTAGAAGTTTCCTCTGAGCTTGGAGAAATTAAAACCAATTTGGCTGATACAGATCATGTTATTGTCGTTAGCTTCTCATTCAAGTTGGCTGACGTAAAAGCCAAGGAAGATTTCGAGAAAATTAAAGAAATTGTCGTAAAACCGATTATCATTCAGACGCTTGCAGATACGAAGTCTGATGAACTGGCTACAGCAAAGGGTCGGATACTATTTAATGAGAAATTAACAGGTCTTATTAATGAAGCTTTACCAGAAAGTAATTTAAGTAGTACGAGCTTTTCATCCATTGTGATAGCAACGATGTAAATGAACAGAACATGCTGTAGACCTGTAAGGGGGTGAGAACATGGTGGATGTATTATCACAAAATGAGATTGACGCCCTATTAGCAGCCCTTTCCTCTGGTGAGATGGATGCTGAGGAATTGAAGAAGGAAGAAACTCAGAAAAAAATCAGATCGTACGATTTTAAGCGGGCAGTGCGTTTTTCCAAAGACCATATCAGAAGCTTGACTCGTATTCACGAAAACTTTGCACGCTTTCTCACCACTTATTTTTCAGCCCAACTGCGGACGTTCGTTCAAATCAATGTCGTTCAGGTCGAACAGTTGCCTTATGATGAGTTTATCCGTTCTATTCCTAAGATGACGATATTGAACATTTTTGAAGCGGAGCCACTACAGGGACGAATGGTGATGGAAGTCCATCCAAACGTGGGATATGCGATGTTGGATCGCCTGCTTGGTGGAACCGGAACTGCTCCAACCAAGATCGCATCGATGACGGAGATTGAGACGACCATCATGGAGCGGATATTCAGCCGAGCATTTGAAAGTTTGCAGGAAGCATGGAAGACTGTGTTGGATATTTCCCCAAGGATGGAAGCGCTCGAGACCAATCCGCAATTTATGCAGATTGTATCTCCCAATGAGACCATTGCTCTGATCTCGCTCAGTACCAAAATTGGTGACACGACAGGCATGATCAATCTATGTATACCGCATGTCGTTCTTGAACCTATTATGTCACGGTTGTCAACTCATCAGTGGTTTGTTTCGGAGAAGAAAACGAGAGCTCCGGAGGAGTATGATGCTCTAAAAGAGCGTGTGAACAAAGCCAAGTTACCAATCGTTGCGGAATTGGGAGAATCGAGAATTTCAATTGCAGAATTTCTGGGTTTGTCCGTTGGTGATGTCATTACGTTGAACAAACCAGTTGATGAGGGACTTTCCATTAAAGTGGGTGACAAACTGAAATACATGGGCAGTCCGGGGACAATCAAAGACCGTGTGGCTGTGCAAATAGACAAGATTGTCACCGAAGGAGTTGAAGAATTTGACGAGTAAGGATTATTTATCCCAAGAAGAAATCGATGCTTTGCTCAGGCAATCGGAATCGATAAACAGCTCTGAACCCGCTGAAAAGACGGTTGATGATTTTTTGACCGAGCTGGAGCAGGATGCCTTGGGGGAGATTGGTAACATTACATTTGGTAGCGCGGCAACAGCCTTATCCACGCTATTAGGCCTCAAAGTAGATATTACAACACCTAAAGTTTCTATTATTAGTCGAACGCAGTTTGAAGAAGCTTTTCCTAAGCCGCATGTTGCTGTTCATGTGAATTACGTGGATGGATTCGAAGGCATTAACTCACTTGTTATCAAGAAGAGAGATGCTCAAGTCATCGCTGATTTGATGCTGGGTGGCGAAGGAAATCCGGTCGATGAAGAACTGAATGAAATCCATATTAGTGCAGTACAGGAAGCAATGAACCAGATGATGGGTTCCTCTGCAACCTCAATGTCCACCATTTTTAATCGTTTTGTGAATATTTCCCCTCCAGGAATCGATATTCTCAATCTGGAGAGTGGAGAGGGTGTAAGTAATCTTCCAGCAGATGAGACCCTTATCCAAGTTTCATTTCGTTTGTTAATCGGGGATCTGATCGATTCCAATCTGATGCAGTTGCTTCCAGTACATTTTGCCAAAAACATGGTAGATATGCTGATTGGAGGCGCTCAGGAGTCAACTGCAAGCGCACCAGTGGCATCAACATCTGAACCTGCGCCAGCAGCTGTACCAGCAACGCCACCACCGGTTGCGGAGCAGCCGCCCGTTCAGCACCAACAGGCTCCACAGGCTCCACAACAACCTGCGCAGGACTATAACGGATATGGACAGGCCCCGATGGGTATGCCTCAAGGAATGCCGCCACAGCAGCCGTATGGCACGCCACCGCAGCAACCTTATGGTGCACCTCAACATTACGGTGGAATGCCAAATAGGAATGTTAACGTACAACCAGTTCAATTCGCCAATTTGCAAAATGGGGCGTATGGTCAGGTAGACGAAAACAATTTGAATTTATTGATGGACATTCCCCTTAAAGTCACCGTAGAATTAGGAAGGACCCAGAAGCAAATTAAAGATATTTTGGAACTGTCACAGGGTTCGATTGTCGAACTGGATAAGTTAGCCGGGGAACCTGTCGATATTTTGGTAAATAACAAACTGATCGCCAAGGGAGAAGTTGTCGTTATTGACGAAAACTTTGGTGTTCGTGTTATAGATATCGTTAGCCAATGGGACCGAATTCAGAAATTACAATAAGCACAATTTAGGGAGGACTTGAATCAAGATGGCAAACCGAATTTTAGTCGTAGACGACGCTGCATTTATGAGAATGATGATCCGGGACATTTTGTCCAAAAATGGATATGAGGTTGTTGGTGAGGCTCAGGATGGCTCACAAGCAATTGAGAAATTTAAAGAGCTTCGTCCGGATCTGATCACAATGGATATTACGATGCCTGAGATGGACGGCATTGCAGCTTTGAAAGAAATCAAGAAGATTGATGCTAACGCTAAAGTAATTATGTGCTCCGCGATGGGTCAACAAGCGATGGTAATCGACGCTATTCAAGCAGGTGCCAAAGACTTTATCGTTAAACCGTTCCAATCTGACCGCGTTATCGAAGCGATCAGCAAGACACTGGGCGTTTAAGAGACATGATGATGGCTCAGGGTGATATTCCAGGAGGAGCTGGCGTGGGAAGTAATTATTATTTACAGCTTGTATGGGTGATTGTTGTCCTGGCCGTCATCCTGGCCCTTATTGTTTACCTGATCCGTTTTCTAAACAAACGGAATCAGCAAATGTTCCGGCACGGCACAATTCGTACCCTGGGTGGAGTTGGACTGGGGCAAAACAAGTCGTTGCAAATTATGGAAATTGGTGGATGTGTATATCTGCTTGGTGTAGGTGAAGACATCCAGTTGATAGATAAGGTTTCGGATCTGGAAGAGGCCCAAAGAATCATTGATTCCTTTGAACGAGATGCTGCTGCACAACAAGGAAATCTCTCACCTCTCATTGCCAAGCTGACAAAACGTTTCCGTAGAGAAGAACCGCCGCGGGAAATGGAACTAGAGGACACAACTTCTTTTCACGAAATGTTTGAATCCAAACTTCGGCAGATGCCTAACCGTAAAGAGAAGATGGAAAAGCTCCTGGATAAAGACAATACTACAGATCGGTCGAGGGATTCATGAAGAAAAAGATTTGGTTAGCGTGTTGTTTATTAGGACTTATCAGTCTGGCATCTGTAACGGTTGCCTTTGCCGAACCCATTCCGAATATTGATATTCAGATTGGAAACGGTGATGGAGGGACGCCAAGTACGAGTTCACTGTCCATCATTCTGTTAATTACGGTGCTTAGTATTGCTCCAGCAATGCTTGTACTGATGACCAGTTTTACTCGGATTGTGATTGTGCTCGGTTTTATACGTACATCTTTGGGTACACAACAAATGCCACCCAATCAGGTGCTGGTCGGTTTGGCGCTATTTCTGACACTTTTCATTATGTCGCCGACATTGTCTTCCATAAATCAGGTAGCGCTTCAGCCCTATCTCCAGGGAGAGCTAACGCAAACCGAGGCACTTGAAAAAGCAGCGGATCCCATGAAGAAATTTATGTTTAGTCACACCAGAGAAAAAGATCTTCTGCTGTTTATGAAGTACAATCAGACTGAACAACCAAAGACCTATCAGGATATCCCAATTACTGTTATGGTGCCGGCATATGTAATCAGTGAGTTGAAGACAGCATTCCAGATGGGGTTTATGATTTTTATTCCGTTTCTGGTTATAGACATTGTTGTCGCGAGTACACTCATGGCAATGGGGATGATGATGCTTCCGCCGGTCATGATCTCATTACCTTTCAAAATACTGCTCTTTGTCCTTGTGGATGGGTGGTATCTGGTTGTCAAGTCACTGTTACTGAGTTTTAACACTTGATCCGGAAAGTTAAAGGAGGACGGTCATGACTTCGGAATTTATTATCGGTCTGGCCGGGAAAGCGGTATACACGTCATTGCTGGCCAGTGCACCCATGCTTATACTAGCTCTGGTTGTAGGACTTGCAATCAGTATTTTTCAAGCGACAACTCAAATTCAGGAACAAACATTAGCTTTTGTACCCAAGATTGTTGCCGTACTTCTGTCAGTACTTTTGTTTGGACCTTGGATCTTAAATATCTTGGTCGATTTTACGTTCAACATTCTCGATAATCTATACAGATACATAGGGTAGGCTTTAGCAGATGGAGACATTGTTGCAAAGTTTCCCTGTCGCTCTGCTTATGTTTTGTCGAATCACATCATTTTTTGTAACTGCGCCAGTTTTTTCGGCTCGAAATGTGCCGACTTCAGTTAAAATTGGTATCTCTGCATTTGTCACATTGTCTGTCTATCTGATTTACGGAATAGACCAGACCGTACCCACCGATCTGAGCTATGTTTTATTGATCATCAGAGAGATTCTAATTGGCCTGCTTTTAGGTTTTGTGGCTTATCTTTTGATGACGGCTGTTCAGACTGCGGGAACCTTTATCGATCTACAGATCGGTTTTGGTATGGCCAATGTATATGATCCAATGACAGGTGCTTCAGCGCCACTTACGGGTAACTTGAAGTATGCATTTGCTATGCTTCTGTTTCTGACGATGAATGGACACCATTATTTGCTGGATGCGATCGTTTACAGTTACCGGTGGGTACCATTATCGAATGTGTTTTTCCTACGGTTGGCAGATGGAAGTATTGCTGAATTTTTGATTCAGACCTTAGGTCAATCATTTATGCTGGCTTTTCAGATGTCGGCTCCGATTGTAGTTGCGTTGTTTTTGACGGATGTTGGATTAGGTTTTTTGGCCAAAACTGCTCCTCAATTTAATGTATTTGCAGTTGGGTTGCCGCTTAAGTTACTCGTTGGTCTTGCTATTCTGCTTTTGCTGGTTCCCAGTTTCTCCTTTGTATTTAGTCAATTGTTCGAAGCGATATTCAGATCGATGGAAAAATTGCTTGGAACCATTGGACAAAGGCCCGGCTGAGTGAAACGGAGGAAAAGACACAAATGAAACTTCAACTCGACCTCCAGTTGTTTTCAGGGGAGAAGACGGAGAAAGCTACCCCGAAAAAGAGACAGGATACACGAAAAAAAGGACAGATTGTCAAAAGCGCTGAACTATCTGGCGCATCCATTCTCCTAATCGTGTTTTTGATCATGATGGTATTCAGCAATTACTATAAAGAACGTATAGTTCGTCTGTTTACAGATATCTTCATCAATCGATTGAGTATGGATATCACCGGAGAGAATGTGATGGCGCTTATGATGCGCTATGGCATTGAAGTTTTGTTATTGATCGCTCCCGTTTTGCTGGGTGCGTTACTGGTTGCTTTGATCGTTAACTACATGCAAGTTGGTTTTCTTCTTGTAGGGGAAGGTTTGAAGCCAAAACTTGAGAAACTGGACCCGATTAAAGGTTTCAAAAATATATTCTCTCTCCGCTCATTAGTGGAATTTGCTAAATCCATTTTGAAAATGTCGATTATCGGTTATCTCGTTTACAGTACAATTAAGGGCTACCAGTCAGATATTGCTTCACTTTCTCATTTTTCATTGGATGCTATTTTACATTTCGCTGCGTCGATCACTTTAAGTCTTGGGATCAAGATTGCAGTGGCATTAATGATACTTGCGATATTTGATTACATGTATCAGAAGTATGACCATGAGAAGAAGATTCGTATGTCCAAGCAAGACATCAAAGACGAGTACAAGAAAATGGAAGGTGATCCGCTGATCAAAGGTAAAATCCGGGAACGCCAGCGTCGTATGGCAATGCAGCGTATGATGCAGGAAGTGCCGAATGCGGATGTAATCATCACGAACCCGACCCACTTTGCGGTTGCGCTAAAGTATGAAGGTTCCGAGATGGAGGCACCACAGATTATTGCCAAAGGTCAGGATTATGTCGCCTTGCGTATTAAGGAAATTGCCAAAGAAAACGGTGTTATTACGATGGAAAACAAGCCGCTGGCACGGGCATTGTTCCAGAGAGCCGAGATTGGTGACGCTATACCGGCCGATTTGTTTCAAGCGGTAGCTGAAGTGCTGGCTTATGTATATAAACTAAAGGGCAGAACGAAATAAAAGGGGATCGGAGGCCGTACATTCATTGAAGATTAAAGATATAGCTGTCCTTGCGGGTATCATTGGCATTGTGTTAATGATGATTCTCCCGATCCCGCCCTGGCTGTTGGACTTGTTGCTCGTCGTCAACATTTCAATTGCACTGATGATACTCCTTGTTGCCATGAACAGCAAAGAAGCGTTGCAGTTTTCTATTTTTCCAGCTTTGCTGTTGATCACTACACTATTCCGACTGGCACTGAACATTTCGACAACCAAGCTAATCCTTGGTGATGGGGATGCGGGAGCCGTAGTTGCTACCTTTGGTAGCTGGATTGCTGGAGGGCAAATTGCAATTGGATTTATCGTGTTTTTGATCCTCGTTGTTGTTCAGTTTATCGTTATTACAAAGGGGTCTGAGCGCGTAGCTGAAGTTGCTGCCCGATTCACCCTCGATGCGATGCCTGGTAAACAAATGAGTATCGATGCGGATCTGAATGCGGGTCTAATCAACGAGCAACAAGCTCGTGAGCGTCGTTCCAAAATTGAACGTGAAGCCGATTTCTATGGAGCGATGGATGGGGCAAGTAAATTCGTAAAAGGTGACGCAATTGCAAGTATTATCATCCTCCTGATCAATCTCATAGGTGGGTTCATTATCGGTATGACTGTGCATGGGATGGCTTTTGCAGATGCAATGTCAACGTACTCTGTACTGACTATCGGAGATGGATTGGTAAGCCAAATCCCGGCTCTGCTTATTTCCACAGCAGCAGGACTTATCGTCACCAGAGCGTCTTCAGAAGGAAACCTGGCAGATGATATTACGGGGCAACTGTTTACATATCCAATACTAATTTATATCGTAGCTTTCGTTATTGCCATGCTCGGTTTCTTCACACCCATTCATGTTATTACTACGCTTCCGTTGGCAGGTGTGTTGGCATATGCCGCGTGGCGTATGCAGAATAATCTGAATTTGAAACAAGTAGCGGAAGAACAGTTGGAAGAAGAACAGCAGATTGAAGAGGTTAGAAGTCCTGAAAGTGTAATTAACCTGCTTCAGGTGGACCCTATTGAGTTTGAATTTGGTTATGGTTTAATCCCGCTTGCTGATAATCAGCAGGGTGGGGACTTATTGGATCGGATCATTATGATTCGGAGGCAGTGTGCTCTTGAACTGGGGTTAGTCGTTCCGGTCATACGGATTCGAGATAATATCCAGCTCAGACCCAATGAGTATGTTATCAAAATCAAGGGTAATGTGGTAGGTGGCGGAGAACTGTTGTTGAATCATTACCTTGCCATGAGTCCTGGCTATGATGAGGAGTCTGTAACAGGTATTGAAACGACGGAACCTGCTTTTGGACTTCCAGCACTATGGATTGATGAAGTAACCAAAGACAGAGCCGAACTTGCAGGATATACGGTCGTTGATCCGCCTTCCGTTGTGGCTACACATCTGACGGAACTGATTAAGAAACATGCGCATGAGTTACTTGGAAGACAAGAGACAAAAGCACTTGTGGATAATCTCAGAGAGAACTATTCTGCCCTTGTGGATGAACTGATCCCTTCTCTACTTTCCATTGGTGATGTACAGAAAGTGCTTGCTAAGTTATTGCGTGAGAAAATATCTATTCGGGATATGGTGACCATCTTCGAGACACTGGCTGACTATGGTACGTATACGAAAGATCCTGATGTGCTGACTGAATACGTCAGACAATCCCTCTCGCGTCAGATTACTCAGCAGTTCTCACAGAAAGGTGAGACACTTCGAGTGATCACGGTTGGACCTGGTCTTGAGAAGAAAATTGCTGAAAGTGTGCAACAATCGGATCAAGGCAGTTATCTTGCGTTAGACCCTGTTTCTACACAAAGTGTATATCAGAAGCTCAGTGAACAAGTAAACCGTTTGATTCAATCAGGTCAACAACCTGTTGTATTAACTTCTCCAACCATTCGGATGTATCTGCGTCAGGTTATTGAACGTACTATGCAGGACATTCCTGTGCTTTCCTACAGCGAGTTGGAGCCGAATGTTGAAATTCAAAGTATCGGGGTGGTGAACTTATGAGAGTAAAACAATACGTTGTTGAGACCATGCCCGAAGCTATGCTTCAAATTCGCAAAGACCTGGGAAGTGATGCTGTTATTCTGTCCACCAAAGAGATTAAGGTGGGCGGAGTGATGGGAATGTTTCGAAAAAAAAGGATTGAAGTTGTAGCTGCAGTGGATAAGGAAGAAAACAAGCAAACAACAAAGCCAGTACAAAATCAATTCACACCTGTACCTCGTGCATTTGTACCTGAGGCTTATCGGCAAACAGCTCGTTCGTTTGTTGCGGCTTCTGATGAGTCGGCTACAACGAATACAGCTGATCAAAGTGTACAGGACCAATCTGCTGCTGCTCCGTCTGTGTTTGAATCGCGTAATATCGGTTCAGACATAGACAGCAGCTCAGGTTCTTCGAGCATGGATCATAAACCGCGACCGCAAGGGGCGGATTTTTCGGGTTCAACAACTGGTCCAAAGCCAACAGGTTCAGACCTGCAGCAGGATAAGTTGATGACTGAATTGCAGGATCTTAAACAAATGGTGACCAGGCTTTCAAAGCAAGGTACTTCTGCAGACCCTGTGCCAGAGGAACTGCAACCGATCCGAGAGCGTTTGACAGAACAAGATGTCTGGCCTGAAGTATGGGAATCCTGGTTTGATTCAATTCAAGCAAAATGGTCTGAGGATGGATTGAAAGAACAGGATGTAGAACAAGCGGTGAAACTTGAGGTCATGCACTTTTTGGAGCAACGTATTGAAGAAGGCATTCTTCCAACCACTCGAATCGTCTATGTAGCTGGACCAACCGGTGTAGGGAAAACTACGACGATTGCAAAATTGGCTGCTGAACAAATGTTCAAAAAACAGCGTAAAGTTGGATTCATTACATCAGACACGTATCGGATCTCGGCGGTAGAACAGCTTAGAACATATGCTTCTATACTGAATGTTCCACTTGAGGTGGTACAATCGCCCGGTGATACACAACGTGCCATTTCTCGATTAGAGAATTGTGATTTGATCTTTATGGATACAGCGGGTAGAAACTACAGAAATGAATTACTTGTTTCAGAACTGCAAAGTTTGCTTGCTCCTGTAGAGAATAGCGAAACCTTTCTGGTCATGAGCATGACTTCCAAAAGCGCTGATATGGTGCAGATCACGGAACATTTCAGTAAATATGGACTGGATAAGGTGATTTTTACCAAAATGGATGAGACTGGGAGTTGCGGTCCGCTATTTAACTTGTTACACCGTTTTCCACTCAAGCTCGCATATGTGGCAAATGGACAAAATGTTCCGGACGATTTGTTGAAACCAGATGCAGATTCGTTGTCTAAACAGTTGCTGGGAGAATGGTCACAATGAAGGATCAGGCAGCTGCACTTCGAAGTATGGTCTCCGCGCCATTGGAATTGGAAGGCATTGAGCGAGATATTCGATCCTCGAAAATCATTACTGTGGCCAGTGGTAAGGGAGGTGTTGGTAAATCCAATTTCACACTGAACTTTGCCTTGGCGTTGCAGGCTTTGGGGCAAAAGGTACTTGTATTTGATGCTGATATTGGAATGGCTAATATTGATGTTCTTATGGGTACGTCTTCTTCCTATAATCTTTACCACCTGTTGTACCGACAAAAAACCATAAGGGAAATCATACAACTGGGTGCCAGTGGCTTGCCTTACATTGCTGGAGGATCGGGCATGAAAGAGTTGTTCTCATTGTCAGATCGTGATCTGGAGTTTTTCGCCAGTCAAGTCGAGGATATTGCCCAGGAAATGGATTATGTCATCTTTGACACTGGGGCAGGACTCTCCAGAGAGAATATGAAGTTCATCGGTGCTGCTGATGAATGCCTGATTATAACTACACCTGAACCGACTTCAATAACCGATGCTTATGCTTTAGTCAAAGTTATGCACGGCCAGGAAAATGCTACGCCCTTTCGGATGATCGTTAACCGGGTGGAAGACGAACGAGAAGCGGAACGGGTGGCAGAAAAAATAGCTGGAGTGGCGAGGCGGTTTTTGCAGACGGATATTCCGCTGCTTGGGTATATTTCAGAAGACGCCCAGGTAGTCAAGGCGGTTAAAAGGCAAATGCCCTATAGTCTGGCTTATCCGAATGCCAAAGCCTCTAAAGATATAGAGAAACTTGCTCTTCGTTATCTGGCTGTACCTGCAACTCCGGGATCCGGAACCTTGACAGGAATCAGGGGATTTATGAATAAGTGGCTTAAACGGACAACGTGATTTCTGAATAAAGGAAACAGGGGTGACACAACATGGCGGCGTATCAAGTATTGGTTGTCGATGATTCCGCTTTTATGCGTAAGATTGTTACGGATTTGATCCAAGCGGATCCGGAATTCAAGGTTACGGCAACGGCATCAAACGGTAGAGAAGCGATTCAAAAATCACTAGAATTGAAACCCGATATTATTACAATGGACGTTGAGATGCCCGAAATGAATGGGTTGGATGCATTAAAATCAATTATGAAGGAATCTTTCGTTCCTGTGATTATGCTCTCTGGTATCAATGAACAAGGCATGAAAGAAACCATTATGGCGCTTGAAGCTGGGGCATTTGACTTCATTCGCAAACCATCTATTTCACATGACCAGGATATTGCTCAAGTTGGTAAAGCCTTGGTTGAACGCATGCGAGCTGCGATGAATGAGATCAAAAGAAAAGCTGATCGTGAGTTATCCATGAAAAATAGAGACATGTTGCGAGGAGCAGTTGCTCCCCCAACTCAGCCATTGCAGAAAGAACTGCCGGCCAGGGATCGAGCGGAGCCCGTGAAAAAAACGATCGAATCTGTCGAGACGATTCAACGCTCTATTCGAGAGCGGACTGAAGCCTTTCAGGCCAAAGCAAAGAAACCCATTGAACCATTGTCACCTTCAAAACCAGATCGCGTAGAGAATAAACCGGAGCCTTTGCCAAAAGCTGAGCGTAATTTGGGGGCGAAGGCAGAAAAAGCAGTGAGGTCAGCTAATCCAGTACAGACTCCAAAGGAAGTTCGACTACCTAATGCAGCTAGAGTGGCAGCTGATCAAATAGCGGCAACTTCTGCCTCTGCAAAAGCCAAGGATGTAATCAAGCCTAATCCTGTTCCCAAAGGTGGAGGGGGGCTGGAAGGACCATTCAACAAACTTGTGGCAATAGGTTGTTCTACGGGTGGACCGAGGGCTCTCAAAACTTTGCTTGAGCAGTTGCCTGCTGATTTGCCTGCACCGGTCATTATTGTGCAGCATATGCCGCCCAATTTCACACGTTCTTTGGCTCAACGATTGAATACATTCAGTCCACTGCATGTGGTTGAAGCTGAAGATGGAATGGTTCTGAAAAAAGGAACCGCCTATATAGCACCCGGTGGATTCCATGTGAAAGTTAACAAAACAGCAGACGGGAAGTTTATTGTGAAATTGACTGAAGACCAACCAGTGAATGGACATAGACCTTCAGTGGATACGATGTTTGAGTCACTTCTGCCGTTTACATCTTTACAAAGGCATCTTGTTTTGCTAACGGGAATGGGAAGTGATGGAGCACGTATGATGAAGAGATTATACGAAGCTGGAGTTACATCAACCTTTGCCGAGAATGAAGAAACATGTGTTGTATATGGTATGCCGCGCTCTGCTGTAGAGCTGCAATGCGTTCGTCATCTTCTGCCATTGCAGGAGATTGCTTCTAAACTAGTTCAAGCAGTGAAATAACGGAGTGTAACTCACGGAGGAGGTGCCTCACAATGGACATGAACCAATATTTATCCATGTTTATTGATGAGTCTAATGATCATCTGCAATCGCTTAACGAAAACATGCTTCAACTTGAAGGCAATCCGGAAGACCTGGGCATAGTTCAGGTTATATTCCGCTCTGCTCATACCTTGAAGGGTATGGCAGCAACTATGGGCTTTGAAGATTTGGCATCACTTACACATAAAATGGAAAATGTGTTGGATCTGGTTCGTAATGAGAAATTGAAAATGCAGGATTTCATTTTTGATACCATGTTCAAGAGTCTGGACGCTTTGGAAACCATGGTTCAGGATATTACCGAAGGTGGACAAGGTAAAGCAGATGTGTCGTCAATCGTAGCTTCACTTCAAGCCATTGAAAATGGTGAAATGACAAACGGAAATGGACCTGTTACAGAAACAAACAAGCCGGCTAACGCTTCAATCTCTTCGGCTGTGGAGCTGGATGAATTCCAATATTCAGTGCTGGATCAGTCGATCGCCGAAGGTCATCGTGTGTTCTACGTGGATGTGCTTGTTAGCGAGCATAGCCAGTTAAAAGGTGTACGGGCTTATATGGTCTTTGATATGCTGGAACGTTCGGGTGAAGTCGTTAAGGCTTACCCATCCGTTCAGGATATTGAGCAGGAGAAGTTTGAGCGCAGTTTCTCGTTGTATTACATAACAACTAAAGAGGCGCACGAACTGGAAGAAGGCATCATGAGTATCTCTGAGATTGAAAGTGCAAAGCTCATTCAACTGGATCAGGAGACTCTTCAGCAGATGGCTAATCAGGTAGCAGCTACAGTTGAAGCGCCACCCGCACCAACAGCTTTAGCTGAGGTTGCTTCGCCGGATAAGAATTCTGTACCCAAAGAAGAAACCACAACGGCACCAGCTAAAACAGCTGCACCGAAGCAAGCTGCTGCACCTTCACGTACCATTCGTGTGGATATTGAACGTCTCGACGTATTGATGAACCTGTTCAGTGAATTGTTGATTGACCGTTCACGTCTGGAGCAACTGGCGAGTGAGACAGGCAACAATGATTTATCCGATACAGTAGCTCATTTAAGTCGAGTTAGCACAGATTTGCAAAATATTGTACTGAAATTGCGGATGGTTCCGGTAGATACCGTATTTAATCGATTCCCGCGCATGATCCGTGATCTGGCTAAGACACTTGATAAAAAAATCGATCTGGTGATTACAGGTGCTGAGACGGAACTGGATCGTACGGTAATTGATGAGATTGGTGATCCGCTTGTGCATTTACTGCGTAACGCGGTTGACCATGGTGTGGAATCCATTGCAGAGCGTGTAGCTGCAGGTAAACCAGAGATGGGTACAGTAAACCTGCGTGCCTTCCACAGTGGAAATCACGTATTTATCGAGATTGAAGATGATGGTAAAGGTATCTATCGCGACAAGCTTTTGAAAACAGCGATCAAACGTGGTGTTGTTACCGAAGAACAAGGTGCCAAGATGAGTGATGATGAAGTGAATCAACTGTTGTTCGCACCTGGTTTTAGTACTGCTGATATTATCTCGGATATCTCTGGCCGGGGCGTTGGCTTGGATGTAGTAAAATCGAAGATCACTTCGCTTGGCGGTAATGTAACGATTCATTCAACTCCAGGCAAAGGCACGAACTTCTCTGTTCAGCTTCCGTTGACACTATCCATTATTGCTGCAATGCTTGTACGACTTGGTTCAGAGAAATATGCTGTTCCGTTGTCCTCCATTGTAGAGACGGCCATTGTACAACGTGAGCAAGTTCGTAATATTCACGGCAATAAAATGATCACGTTCCGTGAGTCACTGATTCCGTACTTGTCTTTGAGCGAAGTATTCTCTGTACCGGATTTCAATGACGCTGATGAGCAAGAAACAGAAATTGTCGTGATTCGTAAAGGCGACCGTCTTGCAGCCGTAGCTGTTGAAGAATTTATTGGACAAAGTGAGATTGTTCTCAAATCAATGGGAACCTATCTTCCTGCTATTGAAGGAATCTCTGGAGCAACCATTCTCGGAGATGGACAAGTAGCCCTGATTCTTGATCCTAATGCATTTATTAAATAAGCATAGAGCTAAGTCTTACATTTAATAGGGAGGTTTTTTATATGGAAGAAGAGTTGAAAGTCATCGTCTTTAAATTGGGTTCCGAAGAGTATGGTATTGAGGTAGACAAGGTTCAGACGATTGAGCGCATGATGCCAATTACCCGTGTTCCCAAGACACTTTCCTTTGTAAAAGGAGTTATTAATCTACGCGGTGTTGTAATTCCAGTCATTGATCTGCGCGGTCGTTTCTCCCTTCCGGAAACGGAATACACGGATCAGACTCGTATTGTTATCGTAGGTGTAGACGACATGCAAGTTGGCTTTATCGTAGATTCTGCCAATGATGTTATTGATATCAAGAGCAGTGCGATCGATAGCCCACCAGAAGTGGTTGGCGGCGTCAAGGCGAGATACCTGCGAGGTGTTGCTAAATTGGAGGATTCACGCTTGTTGATCATGCTCAACCTAAACGAAGTATTAAATAAAAGCGAGATTGTACAGCTGGAAAGTGTTGAGGGCTAGTACCGTGGAGATGTTCAACCGATTTGAGGTATTCCAGATGGATGTGCTCAAAGAGGTCGGTAACATTGGAGCAGGCAACGCCGCAACGGCGTTGTCTCAACTCCTCAACAGACCGATTGACATGGGTGTACCTACAGTACAAATGCTCCCTTTTGAAGAAGTTGCCGAAAAAGTGGGCGGAGATGAACGCATCGTAGTGACCGTGTTTCTTCGTGTAGAAGGCGAAGCACCGGGAAATCTTTTCTTTATGATGACACCAGAGGCTGCTAAAATGTTGTTGAATAGACTTGCCGGGTTTGATCTGAAAGAAGGACTCGATTTTACAGATATGGAACAATCAGCGCTTTCCGAGATTGGAAATATTTTGGCTGGATCCTATCTTTCTTCTCTGGCAGATTTCACGAAGTTGTCTATGTATCCAACTGTCCCTGGACTTGCCATCGACATGGCAGGTGCCATTCTAAGTTATGGCTTGCTGCAATTTGGCGAGATGGGTGACGCTGCATTGTTGATTGACACATCTTTCTTTGAAGGTGAAGATCAAGTTGAGGGTCAGTTTTTCCTCATTCCGGATCCACCATCCTTTGCAAAGATATTTGAATCGCTAGGGGTGCCACTGAGCCATGATTGAGGACAAAAGCGTCGTTAAAGTCGGTATGGCGGATTTAAACATCGCTCATCTTCCTGGTGTAATCCGTACGACTGGCTTGGGTTCGTGTGTGGGATTAACAATGTATGACCCACATTTGAAGCTGGCTGGAATGGCGCATGTCATGCTTCCTACTTCAGAGATCGCCCGTGAAGGGAAACTGAACACTGCGAAATATGCGGATACGGCGTTGCCTGAGCTTTTGGAAAAGATGATTAAACTAGGCGCTTCACACTCACGTATTGTGTCTAAAATGGCCGGAGGCTCTCAGATGTTTGCCTTTGCTGGCGCTGGAGATACAATGCGTATTGGACCAAGGAATGCAGATTCTTGTCGAGAGTGGCTTCAAAAACTCAATATCCCTCTTCTAGCAGAAGATACGGGTGGGAATTATGGACGAACGATTGAGATGGATTGTGAAACTGGACTTTTGACTATTCGAAGCGTACAAATGGGTGTAAAGGAACTATAAGACTATGATAGGAAACTACCGCATTAATCTTGGAGCAGGCATCGTTGGGTTTATTCTTACTTTTTTTGTAGCATACAGCAGCAATGTGCTGATGACCAGTTTAATTCGCGGATTGATCGGATTCGTAGCCTGGTTTGTCCTTGCATATGGTTTACGCTGGGGATTGGGATTGCTGCTGAACCCTCAGATCGAGGGAAATGGGTATGGTTATGATTCACCAAGTGCTCAAGATCAAAGAGGTTCACAGGTGGACATTAAAATCGAAGACGATGGACAAGAGCTGAATGATTTGCTCAAGAATGGACAGAACGCTTCATCTGGGGACGATCTTCCGCCATCTGAGACGAAAGCTCCAACGGGATTCGCCCCTTTGGATCCGCCTAAACTTGTCCGGACCAAGGATCCGGAGGAATTGGCGCAGGCCGTTCGTCACCTGACAGACAAATAAGGAGGGTGAAAGCAATTGAACGAGCGTAAAGCTTCACATTTGAACCATTCTGATCTGTGGGAAAAGTGGAAAGAACATGGAGATCTTGAAGCCAAGAAAACTTTGATTGAAAAGTATCTTCATATTGTAAATTATGTATCCGGTCGACTGGCTGTTGGTTTGCCCAAAAATGTTCCCAAGGATGACTTGGAAAGCAATGGAGTTATGGGTTTAATTGATGCATTGGAGAAGTTCGACTATGAACGTGGTCTGCAATTTGAAACTTATGCATCATGGAGGGTCCGCGGAGCCATTCTTGACGGTCTGCGTCAAGGTGATTGGGTTCCGCGTTCTGTGCGTGAGAAGGCCAAGCGAATTGAAGACGCCTATCAACAGCTGGAACAAAGTTATCTCAGGTCTGTTAGTGATGAGGAAATGAGCGAGTACTTGGACGTATCCACTAAAGATTTTCAACATATGCTTCAGGAAGTGGCAGTCATGTCACTTTGCTCGCTGGAGGATCCAATTCGTGAAGAAGAGTCTGAGACTCGTCTGTCTTTGATGGTGGATGAGAAAGCCAAAAATCCGGATTATAAAGTGAATGAGTTTTATTTGAAGGAAGCTTTGGTGCAAGGGCTTGACAAGTTGACGGTAAAAGAGAGAACGGTTGTTTCACTATTGTATTACGAAGATCTTTCTCTTAGTGAAATTGCTGAGGTTATGTCCCTTTCTCCGTCTCGTATATCCCAGTTACATTCCAAGGCAATATTACGATTACGCGGCACGTTGGACAAACAGAAAGATTTGTTGATGCGTAAAGATTAATAGAGAGAAGTAATATCATTGGAGTTTGGGGAGTGGAAAGTCTAAAAGGGGGAAGAATTGCGGTGACACAGCGGACTGCTTTGGAACAATGTTTAAACATTGTTTTATCGGACGACAAATGCACAGCCTACCTTGAATTTTCCAAAGAGGAAGAAGGCTTTGCCTGCACGATTGATGAACTTGAACAATTTGTGGCGGACAAGGGCATCAGACAAGGTGTATCGCGAGAGGCATTATTACTTTTTGTGAGCAACCCTGAAACCTATTTAAAAGATAAATACAAGATTGCCGAAGGTATCGCTCCCATTCAGGGAACAGATGGATTCATCAAGATTCTGGTTGGAATGGACGATACGAACGAACGACGACCGCTCGAATCGGAAGATGGAACTGTCGATTACAAAGAAGTGACCCGGTTAAACAATGTCCGTAGTGGCCAGATCATTGCAGAGCGGATCGCTCCTAGCGATGGCATACCAGGCAGGGCAGTAACGGGTGAGGAAATTCCTTATCGTCCGGGAAAAGAAGCTCGGTTTAAAGTTGGGAAAAACGTTGTGATTAACCCGGATGGTTCTGCGATGTATGCTGCACTGGATGGGCTGGTTACCAAAACGGACGGTAACAAACTGAATGTGTTTCCTGTTTATGAAGTCAATGGTGATGTTGACTACAATAACGGTAATATCGACTTTGTAGGCACAGTTGTCATACGAGGCAATGTACTTACCGGATTTAAAGTAAAAGCAGCAGGTGACATTCGTGTCGTCGGAGGTGTCGAAGGAGCTGAACTGGAAGCAGGCGGCTCAATCGAAATTACCGGTGGTATTATTGGTTATAACAAAGGACTGGTACAAGCAGGCCATAATGTTAAATGTACTTTCATTCAAGAAGGCAACGTAGATGCCGGTGAAGATGTTCTGGTTTCCCAAAGTATTATGCACTCCAATATTCGTGCTGGCCACGGTGTCATCTGTGCGGGAACCAAGGGTCTTATTGTTGGTGGCTCGATCCAGGCTGGTCAGAACGTCTCAGCGCGTGTTGTGGGCAACAGCATGTCCACGGTCACTTCCATTGAAGTTGGTGTGCTACCAAAGTTGCGTAACGAACTCAATGATTTGCGCAAGGAAGTCAGAGAGCAGATGGATTCCTTGGACAAAACGAAGAAAGCTTTGACATTGCTGGATCAATTAGCTGCCGCTGGACAACTAACTCCAGATAAGATGTCGATGCGAATCAAGCTGAATGCTACGCAGAAATCTGCTCTTCGTATAAGTGAAGAAACGAAAATGCGTATCTTTGAAATTGAAAAGGCACTTGAAGATACAAGTAAGGCTCGTGTTGATATTCTGAAGATGATTTATGGAGGCTCTAAAATAGTTATCGGCAGATACACGAAATTTATTAAAGATCCAGTGAGTCGAATTTCATTTTATTATCACGATGGTGATATTACGATGGTTCCATACGTTTAAGTACAGCATTCAGTCACAGGAAGAAATCCATTCGAAACCGTGAGGTGAGCGTATGAGTTTCAAAGCAGTGGAGTTGCAGATTGCGGTACCACGAACAAGTGAAGCGGGACGTTATCAAAGTGAAGCCCAACAGCGACCGATTACGGATCAGAATCTTTTGGCAGAGCAAACGTCGAAAGAAGCAAATGAAGCAAGGCAACGAAGTGAAGCAATGGACGAAACTTCACAGACTTCGGTGCGTGATGGTCATAACCATGATGGGGATCAGCAGAGTGGTTCCGATGGACAGGAGACTGCTCAGGCTCAAGAAACTGTCAAACCTGCAGAGCACCCGTACAAAGGTAAACACATAGATTTGTCATTATAATAGATGGTTGTTATAGACATGAAGCCTTGCGCACCGATGGTTGAATCAGAAGGAGAGAACCCAATTTGTCACCATGGATCATTATTGTCATATTAGGGGGCTGCGCCATCGCCTACGCTTATATTATGCCTCGGAAAAACAAGGCGCAAGAGCCCGGGCATCAATTGGTGCAGGAGATGGAATCTACGCTTGAACATTACATGACCGAGATCGAAAATGATAATGATGCTCTTATTCAACGTGTGGCTGAAATGAAGGGAGAAGCGACAGCAGCAGATCAACGTATGCAATTGCAACTTCAGGAATTACAGCAGCGGTTGGATCAGCTGGAACAGAGCAAAAAGAACGAACCTGTCGCATCAACTGTGCCACACTCAGGTAATGTACCTGTGCAAGCCTCCGAAGGTTTGCAAGCTCAAGCGCTCGTGAAAAGTGTACAAGCAGAGGCGGCCCAGCAGGCGTTAGAAGCAGACCTACAGATCAGCAAGGTTGAAACTTTGCCTGAGCGTGAATCGATTAAAGATAGATACCCAGAACTCTTTAATTTACATGCTGAGGGTAAATCGATGGATGCCATATCCAAGCAGACAGGCATTCAGCGTGGTGAGGTACAGTTAATACTTCAATTGGCAGAACGGGAGGAAAGCTAAGTCATGGACAAGCGATCCTTATGGATTGGTCTGGGGAGCGGCATGATTATTGGTGCAGTTTTGCTTCAACTGGCCACAGTCGGACAAAATGCATTATCGGATAGTAATCTGGCCCCTGAGCAGACTGCCAATATGACCAAAGAACAGCTTGAAACAGCGGCGAAAAGCCTGGATATGAAGGTGGTCGGTTCTGAAGAGGATTTGTACACAGAAGCTGAGTGGATAGAGAAGAAAAAGCAGGAAAGCAGTGAGTTGCAAGGGGAAACAGCAACACCACCTGAGACAGTAACCTCTACGGAAACACCTGCAGAGCCTGAGAAGCCACAAGAGCCTACTGCAAGTGAAGGTGAAGGGCAGAAAGAGATAACTGAGCCGAAGACAACAGAACCTGTAACGCCGAGCAATCCGAAAGGCGCAACAGTATCATTCAAAGTACGTTCAGGCAATAGCCTTGCGATCGTTGCAGCAAACCTAAAAACCGCGGGAATCGTAGATGATGCTCAAGCATTCATAAAGGCTGGCAAGGCTGAGCGAATCAATACCAAAATCCAGGTGGGTACCTATGCGCTTGAAAAAGGGGAAAGTTTCAAATCCATTATCGCAAAAATTACGAAAGAACCGTCAAACTGAGCATGCTCGGACAGGACGGTTTTTGCGTATTAAACGGTACATTTTCAAAGCTTGATAATAATTAGCTCTGAGTTACATATCAAGTTTAAATGATTCGATACTAGCAAAAAATGAAAAGTAGATTTTAGCTTCAAAGACTGTTGCATCGGACAGTCAGTTATGCTATATTAGATAACGGTGTTAAAACACACGCATGTGCTAATTTTGTTGAGGGTGCTTTCCTTATGGAGAGTCTTGGCGAAAAATGATGCCGGCGGAGGACACAATAAAAACCATATTAGGAGGTGTGTGAAGATGGCAGTAATCTCCATGAAGCAGCTTCTCGAAGCTGGGGTACACTTCGGTCACCAAACTCGTCGTTGGAACCCAAAAATGGATCGTTATATCTTCACTGAAAGAAACGGAATTTATATCATCGACTTGCAAAAGACGGTGAAAAAAGTCGAAGAGGCTTACAACTTCGTTAAAGGAATCGCAGGAGAGAATGGTACAATTCTTTTCGTGGGTACTAAGAAACAAGCTCAAGATTCCGTTAAAGAAGAAGCTGAACGTGCTGGTCAATTTTACATTAACCAACGCTGGCTTGGCGGTACCCTGACTAACTTCCAAACTATTCAAAAACGTATTGATCGTTTGAAACAGTTGGAAGCTTGGGAAGAAGACGGTACATTCGCTGTATTGCCTAAAAAAGAAGTTATCTTGCTTCGCAAAGAAAAAGATCGTCTGGAGAAATTCTTGGGCGGTATTAAAAATATGAAAGGCCTGCCAAGCGCCCTGTTCATCATCGATCCACGCAAAGAGCGCATCGCTGTTGCGGAAGCTCGCAAATTGGGTATCCCAATTGTTGGTATCGTTGATACTAACTGCGATCCGGATGAGATCGATTATGTTATCCCAGGTAATGACGACGCGATCCGCGCTGTTAAATTGCTGACAGGTAAAATGGCTGATGCTGTAATCGAAGCTAACCAAGGCGAAGAAACTTCCGCTTAATAGATTCGAACATATGTTATAAACTAAATGAAAAGGGTGGTTGGCAGGTGGATAACCTCTCACTGCCCTTTTTTTAGAGTGTACGTACAATACTTAATGTTGGAGGGAATTTATAATGGCAGTTAATGCGAGTGCAGTAAAAGAACTTCGCGAAAGAACGGGCGCTGGTATGCTCGATTGCAAAAAAGCACTGGAAGAAGCAAACGGTGATGTAACAAAAGCAGCTGAATTGTTGCGTGAGAAAGGTCTTTCTGCAGCAGCAAGCAAAGCAGGCCGTGCAGCAACTGAAGGCGTTGTTGAATCTTACATCCACGCTGGTGGACGTATTGGTGTCTTGGTTGAAGTTAACTGTGAAACAGACTTCGTTGGTAAAACGGATCAATTTAAGGATTTCGTTAAAGATGTAGCTATGCAAATTGCTGCAGCTAATCCTAAATTCGTTACACGCGAAGAAGTTCCTGCAGATGAGCTGGAAAAAGAAAAAGAAATCCTGAAAGCTCAAGCTCTTAACGAAGGCAAACCAGAAAAAATCATTGAAAAAATGGTTGAAGGCCGTATCGGTAAATACTACGAAGAGTACTGCCTGCTGGAACAAACTTTCGTTAAAGATCCAGACAAAACGATCTCTCAATTGCTGAACGAAAAAATCAGCCAAATTGGTGAAAACATCTCCATCCGTCGTTTCGTTCGTTACGAACTGGGTGAAGGTCTAGAGAAAAAAGTAGACAACTTCGTAGAAGAAGTAATGTCCCAAGTAAACAAATAAGACGGTTTCTATAAACCGGCGAGCAGAATTGATTTTCGAAGATATAAGAATGATGAAACTTCGAAGCGTAAACTCCCTTATATCTCAGGAAAACAATGCCTTACCGGTTAAACGTTTTTCCTAAAAGAGCGGAACACAACTGTGTTCCTTTCTTTTTAAGCAGGAGGCCATGCGCGAGAAGTTTTGTTGGTTGAACACCAAGCGTGTTCGATTCAAAGTGGAGGGTGAATAATTGGAACAGCCAGTATTTAAACGTGTTGTCTTAAAGGTCAGCGGAGAATCTCTTTCCGGTCAAAACGGCTACGGTATTGATGCAGATACGATCTCGTCGATTGCCCAACAGGTAAAAGAGGTTGTTGCACTTGGTGTACAGGTTGCTATTGTATGTGGCGGCGGAAACATCTGGCGTGGAATTGCCGGTAGTGAAAACGGCATTGATCGTGCAACTGCCGATTATATGGGTATGCTGGCGACAGTAATGAATTCGCTGGCACTGCAGGATGCTTTGGAACAGATTGAAGTGCCTACGCGTGTACAGACATCTATTGCAATGCAACAGATTGCAGAGCCTTATATTCGTCGTAGAGCTATTCGCCATCTGGAGAAAGGCCGGGTCGTTATTTTTGCAGCAGGTACAGGTAACCCGTTCTTTTCCACGGATACAACAGCAGCACTGCGCGCAGCGGAGATTGAAGCAGAAGTTATCTTGATGGCCAAAAATAAAGTTGATGGTGTATACTCAGCAGATCCGTTTAAGGACAGTACAGCTGTGAAATTTGATCAGTTGACTTACATGGATATTCTTAACAAAGACCTTGGTGTAATGGATTCGACGGCATCCTCGCTTTGTAAGGACAACAACATCCCGTTGATCGTATTTGCCATTACTGAACAAGGTAACATCAAACGTGTTGTTCTGGGCGAACGCATCGGAACAATCGTTAAAGGGAGTGTAGATTAATGCCACAAGCGGTTAAACAACATGCCGAAGAGCGTATGGAAAAGGCAATTCAAGCATTGCGTCGTGACCTGGCTACTTTGCGTGCAGGCCGCGCAACTCCAGCTCTTCTGGACCGAATTCAGGTAGAGTATTATGGAGCAATGACGCCATTGAATCAACTCGCTAATATCAGTACTCCGGATTCCCGTACACTGATGATTCAGCCTTGGGACAAATCCTCCATGGGTGACATCGAGCGTGCCATCATGAAATCGGATCTGGGTCTTACTCCAGCCAATGATGGCAGCATGATCCGTTTGTCTATTCCGGCATTGACGGAAGAACGAAGAGCGGAACTTGTTAAGCTGACCAAGAAGTTCGGTGAAGAAGGTAAAGTAGCGATTCGTAACATTCGCCGTGATGCGAATGATGACATCAAGAAAATGGAAAAGTCAGATATTTCCGAGGATGAATCCCGGAGACATCAGGACGATATCCAAAAATCGACCGACAAGTTTATTGCTGAAGTCGATAAGGTACTCGCTGCCAAAGAAAAAGAAATTATGGAAGTGTAAGACAAGCGCAGCCCCTCCAATACGGTGGGGTTTTGTCTCTTTTTCCAAGCTTCAGATAAAGAAACTTCAGGGATTTTGGAGGAACAGGAATGATCAAACGGGTTCGGTCGTGGTGGAATGGGGCTGACAAGCAGGAAACGCTGACTATATCCGAGGACAATATCCCGCAGCACGTCGCCATCATCATGGACGGCAATGGACGATGGGCCAAACGTTTGGGACTCCCGCGTATAGCCGGGCACCAAAATGGCATGAAGGCGGTCAAACGTGCGACCATCGCGGCGGATGAACTGGGCATCAAATATCTGACGATGTACGCTTTTTCGACAGAAAACTGGACGCGTCCAAAAGAAGAAGTGGATTTTCTGATGCGACTTCCGCAAGAATTTCTGGCTATAGAGCTGGATGAACTTATAGAAAAAAATGTGCGCATTCGCATGATGGGGCAAGAGGAACATTTACCTTCTCATACCATCAATGCCTTGCGGGAAGCCATTCGTCTTACGGAACATAATACAGGTCTCGTTTTGAACTTTGCAATGAACTATGGAAGTCGTCGTGAAATGACGGACTGTGTTAAACAGATCGCTCTGCAGGTGAAATCGGGGGAACTATCGGCAGAGGACATAACACCTGAACTCATTGATAAAAATATGCTGACGGTTGACATGCCTGATCCGGATCTGCTGATCCGGACGAGCGGAGAGTTGAGATTAAGCAACTTTATGCTTTGGCAGCTTGCATATAGTGAATTATGGTTTACGGATATATACTGGCCCGAATTTGGCAAAAAGCATTTGCTTGAAGCAGTAGCCGAATATCAGCGCAGAACAAGGCGTTACGGCGGTTTGAAATAGATGGAGGATGAAGCCGTTGAAACAGCGATTAACGACAGGAATCATAGCAGGTGTGTTGTTTTTAGGTTTTTGCATGCTGGGCGGACCCTGGTACCATGGTTTGGTATTGCTTATGGCTCTCATCGGTTATTATGAATTTGTTAAAATGACCGGGGTGATGCCTTTTTCAGGTGTGGCCCTGATTGGATATGCTGGTGTTTTTGCCATTGTGTTTCCTTGGGAAATGCTGTGGGAGGCAAGACCGCTATCCTTATTTCAGGTCATCTGGATAGTAATGCTTGTACTGATGACAGCTTCGGTTGTTACTAAAAATAAGGTTCCCGTGAATACAGTGGCCATGCTTTTCCTCGGCGTGTTGTATATAGGGATCGGTTTCTATTACATTGCAGAATCCAGACATCTGCTTCATGGGTTGTTCTGGACGTTCCTGTTGCTGGGTTCCATATGGGCCAGTGATGCAGGAGCTTATTTTGTAGGGAAACTCATTGGTAAAAACAAACTGTGGCCTTCCATCAGTCCAAACAAGACTATAGAGGGCGCACTGGGTGGCATCGTAATTGCAATTGTTACTTCTGTCATTTTTGCATTAGTATCAGATGGTTTGCTTTCCTGGCAGAGAGCGATTGTAATCGGAATTGCCTGTGCAGTTGTAGGTCAAATGGGTGACTTGATCCAGTCTGCATACAAACGTGTATATAATATCAAGGATTCAGGCAGTCTTCTCCCTGGGCATGGAGGCATTCTTGATCGGTGCGACAGCTGGATTGTTGTTTTTCCATTCGTACATATACTAATGCTACTGCCCTACTAAAGAAGAACATGAGTCTGAGATAACAGCATTGTTCGCCGTAGGCATTGGATAATTAAAGATGAGGTGCAGCATGAAAAAAATTGCGATTCTCGGGTCAACCGGTTCCATTGGAACCCAGACACTGGATGTAGTTGACATGCATCCAGAACTCTTTCAAGTGGAGGGACTGGCTGCCGGAGGCAATACAGACCTGCTGATCGAACAAACCAAACGTTACCGGCCGAAGAAGGTATCGGTGGGGTCCAAAGAACTGGCGGAGAAGGTAGCTCCACATTTGCCAGCAGGAACGCAACTATTTTATGGCAACGAAGGACTCGTAGAAGTTGCGGCAGGAACCGATGCACATACGGTTGTTACAGCGGTGGTGGGCAGTGTCGGATTGGAGTCAACGCTTGCTGCCATAGACGCAGGCAAACAGATCGGACTGGCCAACAAGGAGACATTGATTACAGCCGGGCATATCGTTACGACAAGAGCGGCTGCCAAAGGAGTCTCTTTACTGCCCGTTGATAGTGAGCACTCTGCCATTTTCCAATGCTTAAATGGTGAAAACAGAGAACGCCTGACAGGCATCACGCTCACCGCTTCAGGTGGATCATTCCGTGATCTTACCCGTGAACAGTTGAAGAACGTGACTATAGAGGATGCGCTTAAACATCCGAATTGGTCAATGGGCTCCAAAATCACGATAGACTCGGCAACGATGGTTAACAAGGGACTTGAGGTCATTGAAGCACATTGGTTATTTGGTCTTCGATATGATCAGATTAATGTATTGCTTCACCCGGAGAGTGTTATTCATTCATATGTGGAATTTGATGACACAAGCATCATCGCACAACTGGGGAATCCGGATATGCGAGTTCCAATTCAATATGCACTGACTTACCCTGACCGCTTGCCATCACCGGCACAGCGTCTGTCTCTTGCTCAAGCTGGGAAATTACATTTCCGTGAGATGGATATGGAACGGTTCCCGTGTTTAAGAATGGCGTATGAGTGTGGTAAAATGGGAGGAACCGCAACAACGGCGTTTAATGCAGCCAACGAGGTTGCTGTAGCCCGTTTCTTGCGTAAAGAGATTTCATTCCTTAAAATAGAAGATATTATTGCTTCTGTGCTGGAAGCACACCACAATGTGGACGAGCCTGATCTGCAGGAGATCGCACGTTGTGATCAGGAGAGCCGTAAGCTTGCGGCCAGTCTGTAATCTCTTTTTTCATAACAAATTGGAAGAAGTGATTCTCTTGTGCGGCATCAGAGAATAATGATAATCTAGAGGGACAGACTGCGGTATGTGCCGTGAAGGAGGATGGATAGGGATTGGAAACCATACAAGTGGTATTTCTAACGGTGCTCATGTTCTTTGTCATCGTGACGGTTCATGAATGGGGGCATTATTATTTTGCCAAACGCGCCGGTATTCTTGTACGGGAGTTTGCGATCGGTTTTGGTCCCAAATTGTTCTCATATAAAAGAAACGAGACCCAGTTTACATTGCGTTTGTTGCCTTTTGGTGGATATGCACGGATGGCAGGGGAAGATCCGGAACTGGTAGAGATCCAGGAAGGACAGACCATTGCGGTAAGATCAGCGGATGACCAGGTGAAGATGATCTATCTGGACCAGCTGGATAACCGTAAAAATGTAATACGTGGTGAAGTCATCTCCATTGATATGGAGAGAGCGTTGAAGCTTCAACTCGATGTAGATGGAGAGATTCAGGAGTATCGTATACATCCCCAAGCGATGTTGGTAAGTCGTGGTAAACAAACGCAGATTGCACCGAAAGATCGTCAATTCGGCAGCAAAACTGTTGGACAGCGTGCATTAGCTATTTTTGCGGGCCCACTCATGAACTTTATCTTGGCCTTTGTGCTGTTTGCTGTATATGCGCAGATGGCAGGAGTTCCGGTGGAAAACCCGAAGAATCTTGAAATTGGTGAAGTGCTTGAAGGTGGGGCAGCTGATCAGGCGAACCTGCAAAAGGGCGATATTATCGAAACCATCAATGGTACTGCAATTGGTACGGATTCACAAAAAATGGTGTCCATGATTGCCGATTCCAAAGACAAGCCGATGGAATGGACGCTGCGCCGGGGTTCGGATACGTTTAATATAACGATTACTCCACGCGCTGTAGAAGGACAAGAGGGCGGTAAAGTGGGAATCGTACCTACGTTACCAACCCGATCTGTTGGATTTGTAGAGACATTTAAAGTTTCAGGCGTGGCCATGGTTGATACAACCAAAATAATATTTGAAGGTTTTAAACATTTGATCAATCAGTTCAACATGGATGATATTGGTGGCCCAGTTCGTACATTTGAAGTGACAGGGCAAATTGCTAAACAAGGGATTGAACAGTTAACGAGATGGGCAGCAATTCTGAGTCTGTACCTTGGGATTTTTAACCTGCTACCAATACCTGCACTGGACGGCAGCCGTCTGGTATTTTTGGGAATTGAAGCGCTGCGCGGCAGACCTGTTGATCCCAATCGCGAAGGCATGGTGCATTTCATCGGATTTGCGATGTTGTTTGTGTTGATGCTGGCAGTAACTTACAATGATATATTACGTTTAATTAACGGATAATTACGGTTGGACTACGCTCTGAACATTCAGAGATAGTCGTTATGGGAGGACGCTGGAGTCTTATGTCAAAGGAAAATGATAAACAGTTCGTGACTGAAATCACACCACAGGGTGAGGATTTCTCACGCTGGTACATTGATGTTATCAAAAAAGCTGATCTCATGGACTATGCACCCGTACGCGGTTGTATTGTGTTCAAACCAGACGGTTTTGAAATCTGGGAACATATTAAGGATGAGTTGGATCGTCGTTTCCGGGAAACGGGTCATCGCAACGCATACTTCCCGATGTTCATTCCTGAGAGCTTCTTTCAAAAGGAAAAAGAGCACGTGGAAGGTTTTAACCCTGAATTACCATGGGTTACGGAAGCTGGCGGAGAGAAACTGGAAGAACGTCTGGCAATCCGTCCTACATCCGAAACGATTATTGGTCACATGTATTCCAAGTGGATTCAGTCTTATCGGGATCTTCCGGTACTGATCAACCAGTGGGCTAACGTAGTTCGTTGGGAAAAAAGAACGTTGCCTTTCCTTCGCACAAGTGAGTTCCTGTGGCAGGAAGGTCATACAGCGCATGAGACGGAAGAAGAAGCACGTGAAGAAACGATGAAAATGCTAGAGATTTATCGTGAAGTGGTTGAGGAATACTTGGCTATTCCTGTAATTGTAGGTCAGAAAACCAAGTCCGAGAAGTTTGCGGGTGCGGTGGATACGTACTCGATTGAAGCCATGATGAAGGATGGACGTGCAGTACAAGCAGGTACATCTCACTACATGGGGACGAACTTTGCAAAAGCATTTGAAATCCAGTATCTTAGCCGGAATAATGTGCTCGAGCTGGCTTACACCACTTCATGGGGAGTAAGCACACGTTTGATCGGTGCATTAATTATGGTTCACGGAGATGACCGTGGTCTCGTACTTCCTCCTAAGGTAGCACCGACACAAGTGGTCATGATTCCAATTGGACCTCCGAAAACGCGTGATGCTGTTGTTGGGCGTGCAGATGAGTTGTTCACTGAGTTGAAAAAAGCTGGAGTCCGTGTGAAAATGGATGATCGCAGCGATGTTCGCCCAGGTTGGAAGTTCAATGAATACGAGATGCGCGGTGTTCCGATTCGTCTGGAGATTGGTCCACGTGATATGGAAAATGGCGTTTGTGTACTCGTATCACGCATCACAGGTGAGAAGAAAGTGGTAGAACAAGCAAACCTGGTAGAAGAGATCCAGGCTATGCTGACACAGATCCAGGTAGATATGTTAGAGCGTGCTCGCACATTTATGTCGGATAACTTCTACTCCGTGGATACACTCGATGAGATGAAAGAACTGATGGAAAATAAACGCGGGTTTACACTGGCTGGATGGTGCGGTTCAGAAGCTTGCGAAGATAAAGTAAGAGAAGTCACTGGTGCAACAAGCCGGAACATTCCGTTCCAGCCTGCGGAAGAAAAGCATACGTGCCTGGCTTGTGGTGAAAAGGCTGAACACACGGTTGTGTTTGCAAGAGCGTATTAAGTCAGGATAACCTGACGAAGAGCACTTTTTCACCAGTTGAGTAATGAATGAGAGCTTCTGTCGGATAAAATGAGTCGGTGCGAGTTCGGATCGGTGACATTTTTGAATGCAGGGGCTTTTCATGCTTTAAGGGGGTACAAGGAGGAACACGATGAGCGGATTCGAGGAGAAGAGAAAACGGTTTGAGTTGTTGATGAAACAGGCAGAGCTTCCGGCTGGTCTGTTAGAGCCCTATTTTTTGGATGGATGGATTGAACAAGTAGAGACCAATCGAAGTAATCGGGAATGGAATATTCTGATTGCAAAGGATACGTTGGTACCCGCTCCAATCTATCGCACATTTTGCCTGCATATTCAAGAGAAGATGAATCATATCGCCAAAATTTCATTTGGCTTCAAATACACGGACCAAGTACAAAATGGTGATATCGTCAGTGAATATTGGAATTTGTTTCTGGAGTGGGTTACCCGTGAGATTCCATCTGTAAATGGTTGGATGAACCGGACAACCTTTGAATGTGAAGAGGATCTTCTACAACTGACAATGAGTGATGCTACGTCGATGGAATTGGCTCGTAAGAAACAGATTGATCAAGCTATTACAAAATTCTATGAAAAATACTTTCATCTACCTCTTCGCATCAAGATGCAAGTGGGTGAAGTGGGAAGCAATAAAGAGGCCATGGAACAGTTCCAGGCCCAAAAACGTGTAGAAGAACTTGAGGTCATCGAGAAGATGATGAGTGAAGTGGACACAGAAATCCCGGTGGATGAGGAGCAGGGTGATCTGCGTTTGCAAATGGGTTATGACATCAAGGAGCCAGCAGTACCCATGCAGGAAATCCAGGATGAAGAGAAAAAGGTCACGCTTCAAGGTTCAGTGTTTGGACTGGATCGAAAAGAATTGCGAAACGGAAATACGTTGTTTACCTTCTACCTGACCGACTTCACGGATTCCATGCAAATGAAGATGTTTGCCAAAACAAAAGAGGATGTTAAAATTCTCAGTTTGTTGGCTAACGGTAAATGGGTAAAAGTGCGTGGTCGTGTAGAGTATGACCGGTTTATGCAAATTCCTGAGCTCGCCATGATTCCTTCGGATTTGATTGAAGTTAAAGCACCGCCGTCTCGCAAAGATAATGCACCAGAGAAACGGGTGGAGTTCCATTTGCACTCTACAATGAGTACGATGGATGCTGTAACTTCAATCGACAAATACGTGAAAATGGCAGCCGAGTGGGGACATAAGGCGATTGCTGTCACTGATCATGGTGGGGTGCAGGTATATCCCGAGGCTTCCAAGGCTGCTAAGAAAAACGGGATTAAGATGATCTACGGCCTTGAGGCCAATGTCGTGAATGACTCTGTTGCCGTTGTAATGGCTCCTCAGCCATTGGATCTCCAAACAGCGACATACATCGTATTTGATATCGAGACCACAGGTTTGTCGGTAACACAGAACAAAATCATTGAGATTGCAGCCGTGAAGATGCAAGACGGTAAAGAAATCGACCGGTTTGCAACGTTTGTGAATCCGCATGAACGCATTCCCTACAACATTCAGCAGTTGACCAATATTAATGATGACATGGTAAAAGACGCACCTGAGCTGGAGCCTGTTATCCGTGATTTTGTGCAGTTTGCTGGTGATGGTGTGCTTGTTGCGCATAATGCACGCTTTGACATGGGCTTTATCCAGGCTTCTCTGAAGCAAATTGGATTGCCAGAGCTTCCTAACCCGGTCCTTGACACATTGGAACTGGCGAGATTGTTATTTCCAAAAAACAAGAACCACCGTCTGAATACGATGGCTGATAAATATAAGGTTGGACTCGAAAGTCATCACCGTGCCATTGATGATACGGTTGCACTCGCGGGTATACTGATCGGATTATTAAATGATGCTGCTCAGATGAAAGGATTAACGAGACTTGATCGCTTGAACGATTATGTAGGTGTCGACTTGTCGAATACAAGACCTTTCCATTGTGGCATCTATGCATTGAATGATGTCGGTAAGAAAAATCTATATAAGCTGGTATCTCTCTCTCATACGGAGCATTTCAAGCGGGTACCGTGCATTCCCAAATCAAAACTGATAAATTTGCGTGAAGGTCTTGTTATTATATCGGGCTGTGAAAAAGGGGAGTTTTTCGAAGCGGTGCTTAACAAATCGCTCGAAGAAGCGGAAGAGATCGCTGAGTTCTATGACATACTGGAGATTCAACCACTTACGATGTATATGCATTTGGTGGATAAAGGGTTGGTATCTACACCCGAAGAAATCAAAACAGCGATCCGTAAAGTCATTGATATAGGTGCGAAACTTAATAAACCGGTCATAGCTACAGGTAACGTGCACTATTTGGAACCACGTGACAAGTTATATCGGGATATCACCATTCACGGAATTACAGGTTTTAGTCCACTCAAAGATCAACGTAAACCGGATGCACATTTTAGAACGACGGAGGAAATGCTGGAAGAGTTCCAGTTTCTGGGCCAAGATAAAGCTTACGAAGTCGTTGTTACAAATACGGTAGAGTTATCTGATCGATTTGAGGAAATTAAGTTATTCCCGGACAAACTGTTTACTCCGATTCTGGAAGGTGCGGACGAAGAAATCCGTAATACCTGCTATAACACTGCCAAGTCCATCTATGGCGAGGAATTACCAGAAGTAATCGTGGCACGACTAGAGAAAGAGCTCATTCCAATTATTAAATACGGTTTTTCTGCCAACTATCTGATTTCGGAGCGCTTGGTTAAAAAATCGAATCAGGATGGTTATCTCGTAGGTTCGCGGGGATCGGTAGGCTCCTCTGTTGTTGCTACATTCCTGGGTATATCCGAGGTTAATCCACTACCTGCTCATTATATTTGCGTAAATTCAGAATGCAAACACAGCGAGTGGTTCCTGGACGGCAGCGTTCGGAGTGGATTTGACCTTCCAGAGAAAGAGTGTCCGGATTGTGGTGGCACACTTAAAGGAGAAGGCCAGGATATTCCGTTTGAGACCTTCCTTGGGTTTAAAGGAGATAAAGTTCCCGATATTGACTTGAACTTCTCTGGAGATTATCAACCTCACGCACATAACTACACGAAAGTGCTATTTAGTGAGAAAAGTGTTTTCCGTGCGGGGACCATTGGTACGGTGGCTGAGAAAACAGCATTTGGTTTTGCCAAGAAGTATGAGGAACAGCATCAAAAGAAATGGCGTGGAGCTGAATTGAATCGTTTGGCCTCTGGCTGTACTGGGGTGAAACGGAGTACTGGACAGCATCCTGGCGGTATTGTCGTGGTACCTGATTATATCGAAGTCGAAGACGTTACACCTGTTCAGTTTCCGGCTGACGACGTTAATGCGGAGTGGAAAACGACACACTTTGATTATCATGCTTTTGAAGAGAACTTGCTGAAACTTGATATTCTGGGGCACGATGACCCAACGATGATGCGGATGTTGCAGGATTTGACAGGTGTCGATCCAACAACCATTCCGATGAATGATCCGAAAGTCATGAGCATGTTTAACTCAACCGAAGCTCTGGGTGTTACACCGGAACAGATTAGGTCGCCAGTCGCGACGTTTGGCGTGCCAGAGATGGGGACGAAGTTTGTACGTCAGATGCTTGTTGAATCCCAGCCGACGTCTTTTGCCGATTTACTTCAGATTTCCGGATTGTCCCATGGTACAGGGGTATGGCTTGGAAATGCTCAGGATCTGATTAAGAACGGAACGTGTAACATTAAGACGGTAATTGGTTGTCGGGATGACATTATGTTATTCCTGATTTATAAAACGGGAATGGACGCAAGTCTGGCATTTAAGATTACCGAGAGTGTTCGTAAGGGACGGGGTCTACCACAGGAATGGATTGACGAGATGAAAAATTGTAAAGTGCCTCAATGGTACATTGATTCTTGTCTCAAAATCCAGTACATGTTCCCGAAGGCTCACGCGGCCGCTTATGTTATTTCGGCAGTACGTACGGCATTCTTCAAGCTGTATCATCCGATTGAATATTACGCAACTTACTTTACCGTTCGGGCGGATGAGATTGATATCGAACTCATGTGTCAGGGATACGACGCGATCTATCGCAAAATTACGGAAATTGAGCAATTAGGTTTCCAGGCACCTCCAAAAGAGAAAAACATGTTACCTGTCCTGGAAATGGGTCTGGAAATGGCAGCGCGCGGATTCTCGCTGAAATCCATTGACTTATACCGTTCGGAAGCGACAAAGTTCATCGTTGACGGAAAAACACTAATCCCTCCATTTTCGGCGTTGGCAGGAATCGGGGATAATGCTGCTCGCAATATTGCTGCAGCACGTGATCATGGTGAGTTTCTATCGGTTGAGGACTTCCAGCAGAAGTCGAAAGCAAGTAAGACCATTGTTGAACTCCTGTCGAATATGGGATGTTTCCGTGGTTTGCCAGAGAGCAATCAGCTTTCCCTTTTCTAGGATTGAATTTGGATCTAACCTTAGCGATTGTTGGGGGAACGTAATTTTTCCTTCATTAGTAAGTAAACTGCCTGAAGCATCGCTTACTTGTCACTATTACCAGACTATGTTATAATTTTTGAAGTGAACGAGATAGTACGAATTTCTAAAGAGTGGGGAAACCCACTCTTTAGTCTTTGGTATACAAGAATCTTGGGTATTGAATAATCTGCCAGTGCTTTTTTGCTGGTGTAACCTAAGTTGGAGGTTATTGGTTTTGAGCACAACGAACATTAAATCTACCGTGGAAGAAATGATCCAACCCTACTTGAACGAACAAGGCTTCGAGCTGGTTGACATCGAATACGTCAAAGAAGGCAGCAACTGGTTTTTACGGGTGTATGTCGACAAAGAGGGTGGCATCGACATCGACGATTGTGTCTTGATCAGCGAAAAGCTGAGCGCCAAGCTGGATGAGAACGATCCGATTCCAACCATCTATTTCCTTGAAGTGTCTTCTCCCGGTGCGGAGCGTCCACTGAAAAAACCTGAGGACGTTACCAAATCTGTAGGCAAAAATGTTTTTGTTACAACCTACGAGCCGGTGAACGGATTGAAGGAATTTGAAGGCAAGCTGCTTTCCTTTGATGACGGGGAACTCGTGATCGAAGCAGGCAAAAAACAGCATGCCATTTCTTATGATAAGGTTGCCAGTGCGCGCCTAGCTATTTTGTTTTAAGTGCCTTGTTCACTTTATTAATGAAAAAGACACATCTCACGATAACGGCAAGGTGCTCATGAGTTCAGAGCCTTTCGCCGTTTTACGTATGAGATGCCATGTTTGAAAGGGGGATCAACATTCATGAGTATGGATTTTATTGAAGCAATGAATGAATTGGAACGGGAAAAAGGGATCAGCAAGGATGTGCTGTTTGAAGCGATCGAGGCTGCACTAATTTCCAGCTACAAGCGGAATTTCAACACGGCCCAGAATGTGCGTGTTGACATGAACCGTAATACGGGAGTTATTCGGGTGTATGCCCGTAAATTGATCGTGGAAGAAGTCCTGGATTCACGTACCGAAATTTCATTGCCTGCTGCACGAGAAATCAACCCACACTTCCAGCTGGAAGATATTGCGGAGATTGAAGTTACGCCGCGTGATTTCGGACGTATCGCGGCACAAACTGCCAAACAGGTAGTGACCCAGCGGATTCGTGAAGCCGAACGCGGCCTGATCTACAACGCTTTCGTAGATAAGGAAGAAGATATCGTTACGGGAGTGGTGCAGCGTCAGGATTTGCGCAATATCTACATCGATCTGGGCAAAATCGAAGCGGCTTTACCGCTGACCGAATTGATGCCGAACGAGAAGTTTGTTCATGGTGACCGTATTAAGGCGTATATCACCAAGGTCGAGAATACGACAAAAGGGCCGCAAATCATTTTGTCCCGTACCCATCCGGGCCTCTTGAAACGTCTCTTTGAACTGGAAGTGCCTGAGATCTTTGACGGTGTAGTTGAAATTCGCTCCGTCGCTCGCGAAGCAGGGTTCCGCTCCAAGATTGCCGTTCATTCCCGCAACGAGGAAGTTGATCCAGTTGGATCTTGTGTAGGTCCTAAGGGAATGCGCGTGCAGACCATTGTGGGTGAGCTGCGCGGTGAAAAAATCGACATCGTTCGTTTCTCCGATCAGGTAGACGAATATGTTGCTAATGCACTGAGTCCTTCCAAAGTATTGGAAGTTCATGTATTTGAGGAAGAAAAGATGGCTCGGGTTATCGTTCCGGACTATCAACTGTCGCTCGCAATTGGTATCAAAGGCCAAAATGCCAGATTAGCAGCCAAATTAACCGGCTGGAAAATCGACATTAAGAGCGAGAGCCAGGCGGAACAGGAATTCGGCAGAGAAAAAGATTCTTCTTCTGAAATGCATCAGGATTCCGTCTCCGTCGACTAAAGTAAAGTACGGGGGGCGCTGACGTATGAAACCAAAAAAAGTGCCGCTGCGCAAATGTGTGGCATGCCAAGAAATGATGCCCAAAAAGCAGCTGATTCGCATTGTTAAAACGCCAGAGGATGAAGTGCTGATCGATTTGACTGGCAAAAAATCCGGACGTGGTGCCTATTTATGCGGCAAAGAGTCCTGTTTTAAGCTCGCACTCAAAAACCGGGCTTTGGATCGGGCGTTAAAAGGCAAAGTCTCACCTGAAATTTACGAGCAATTAGCAGCTGACTTCATTGCGGTTGAGGATGAATTCAAAGCAGCACAGGAGCGTGAACATGACTAATATTAAAACGCTGTCTTATTTGGGACTCTCTATGCGTGCAGGTAAACTTGTAACAGGTGAAGAAATTGTACTTAAAGCGATCCGTTCTTCCGAAGCTAAAATGGTTATTGTTGCGGGTGACGCCTCAGCCAATACACAAAAGAAATTTCGCGATAAATGCGGAACTTATAAGGTTCCTCTGTTGATCGGATTTGACCGGGATAGCCTGGGATCAAGTATCGGTAAAGACACGCGTGTTGTTCTTGCAGTAACGGATCGAGGGTTTGCAAAAATGATCTCCAAGCAAGTCGGTATAATGTCGGAGGTGGAGTATATTGAGTAAACAGGAAAACAAGGATAAATTGCGAGTTTATGAATATGCGAAGTCCCTTAATATGAGTAGTAAAGAAATTATAACCATTCTTAAAAAGCTGGAAATTCCCGTAAACAATCATATGAGTGTCATGGAGAATGGTTCAGTCGGTAAGGTGGAACAATTTTTTAAAGATATAAAATCCACTGCTGCTTCGAAACAAGGCAACGATGCAAAACCAGTTGCTATTTCGGCAGTGCGCAGTGACAAACCAGTGGACAGCAACCAGCCGGCCGGCGGAGTGAACACGCCGAAGAGCAGTAACCCATCCGGTAGTCCCGTACAAACAAAAATACAACAGGAAAAGCAGGTAGGTATGAACAATAGACCAAATTCCAACAATAACAATGGCACCCAAAGACCCAGCGGCCAAGACAGCCGCAACAGAACGAACTCTTCCCAAGGCTCAAGCCAAGGAGGACAGTCAACTAACCGTCCAAGACCAGCTCAAGGTGGACAAAGCAGTACTGCATCCCGTCCGCAAGGAACGGGTCAACGTCCGAATAACAGCGGTGGCGGTCAAGTAAGAACTTCAGGCCCTAACAGCGGTGGTAATACAGGTACTGCTGGCAACCGTAGCGGTGGCCAAGGTCAGAGCCAAGGACAAGGCCAACGTAGAAGCGGCCCAGGTGGTACTACTGGCAACAACAACAATAGTGGTAACCGTTCGAACAGCGGTGGCGGTGGACGTCGTTATGATGACAACCGTGGCGGCAACTTCCGTGGTAACCGTGGTGGCAAGAATAACCGCAACAGAAATCAACAACAGTACCAACAACGTGAGAAAATTGATAACACACCTAAGAAAATCATCGTTCGTGGTGATATGACCGTTGGTGAAACAGCGAAGTTGCTCCATAAGGATGCTTCCGAAGTTATCAAAAAGCTCATCGCTATGGGCGTTATGGCAACAATCAACCAAGAACTTGATATCGAAACGATCCTTCTGCTTTCAGGTGAATTCGGTGTTGAGGTTGAAGTGAAGATTGTGCTTGAAGATGACCGTTTCGAAACACTGGAAGAGAATGATGATGCTGCTGACTTGCAGGCTCGTCCACCAGTAGTTACGATCATGGGTCACGTTGACCATGGTAAAACTACTTTGCTGGATGCTATTCGTTCCACGAATGTATCCGATGGCGAAGCAGGCGGAATCACGCAACATATCGGTGCATATCAAGTTGAAATTAACAACAAAAAGATCACGTTCCTGGATACTCCGGGTCACGAAGCGTTTACAGCGATGCGTGCACGTGGCGCACAAGTTACGGATATGACGATTATTGTCGTAGCTGCGGATGACGGTGTTATGCCACAGACCATTGAGGCGATTAACCATGCCAAAGCTGCAGGGCTACCAATCATCGTGGCTGTCAATAAAATTGACAAGCCGGGCGCTGATCCAGACAAAGTGAAACAAGAATTAACCAGCTATGAACTCGTTCCTGAAGAGTGGGGCGGAGATACCATCTTTGTTAACGTGTCAGCGAAACAAAGAATGGGTCTGGAAGGTCTGCTTGAAATGATTCTGCTGGTTGCAGAAGTGAACGAATACAAAGCGAACCCGGACAAACGTGCCCGTGGTACAGTGATTGAAGCCGAACTGGATAAAGGACGTGGCCCAGTTGCACGTATCCTCGTACAGCACGGTACATTGAAAGTCGGCGATGCTTTCGTTGCAGGTAACTGCTTCGGTCGTGTTCGTGCGATGGTCAATGACAAAGGTCGAAAATTGAAAGAAGCTGGACCTTCAACACCTGTAGAAATCACAGGTCTGACTGAAGTTCCAGGTGCGGGAGATCCATTCATGGTGTTTGAAGATGAGCGCAAAGCGCGTTCCATCGCTGACAAACGTTCGATCACGCAACGTGAATCCGATCTGGGTACGCATACTCGTGTGACGTTGGATGATCTGTTCCAGCACATCAAAGATGGCGAGATCAAAGATCTGAACGTAATCATCAAAGGTGATGTACAAGGTTCCGTTGAAGCATTGAAAGGTTCCCTTGCGAAGATCGAAGTTGAAGGTGTACGCGTGAAAATTATTCATAGCGGCGCTGGTGCAATCACAGAATCCGACATCATTTTAGCTGCAGCATCCAATGCTATCGTGATCGGTTTCAACGTTCGTCCTGATAACCAGGCGAAATCAACTGCAGATCAAGAGCAAGTAGACATTCGTCTGCATCGCGTGATCTACAGTGTTATCGAAGAAATTGAACAAGCGATGAAAGGTATGCTTGATCCGATCTACAAAGAGAAAGTTATCGGTCATGCTGAAGTTCGTAGCACGTTCTCCATCAGTAAAGTGGGTACCATCGCTGGTTGTATGGTTACCTCGGGTAAAATTACGCGTTCTGCGGAAGCACGCCTGATTCGTGATGGCATCGTCCTTTACGAAGGTAAGCTGGATTCCCTGAAACGTTATAAAGATGATGCCAAAGAAGTAGCACAAGGTTACGAGTGCGGTATCACACTTGATAAATATAATGATCTCAAAGAAGGCGACGTTATCGAAGCTTTCATTATGGAGACAGTCCAACGATAAGCAAGGAAGCATGAGGTGAACAACGATGGCTAAGATTCGTACAGGTAGAGTGGGCGAGCAGATCAAGAAAGAAATAAGTCTGCTCATCCAGTCTGAACTGAAAGATCCACGTATCGGCTTTATTACGGTAACGGGAGTCGAAGTGACAGGAGACTTGTCGCAAGCCAAAGTTTATCTGAGTGTCTTCGGTGAGCAGGAACAAAAAGATAACACGCTCAAAGCTCTGGCAAAAGCAAATGGATTTTTGCGTTCCGAGCTGGGCAAACGTATCCGGTTCCGGCATGTTCCCGAGTTGATATTTAAGATTGACGAATCCATCGCTTATGGCAGCCGAATTGAGAAGCTGCTTGGCGATATTGGTTCCGACAAGAACGAATCCCAGTAACAGAATAGAGGAGACGGCAATGCACACTTATGAACAGGCGCTCCAGGCCGGAAAGCAATTTCTGCTGGAGCATGATGATTACCTGGTCGTGTCGCATGTACAGCCGGACGGTGACGCAGTCAGCTCGACAGTAACGGTGGGCTGGCTGCTGTCATGTCTGGGTAAGACATTCACGATGATTAATGAAGGTGAAATCCCGCATCGCATGCAATTTTTGTGGGAAGCAGGCAACATTGTGAACATGACCGAACAACCACCGCAGCGAAAATATAAAGCTGTTATCTGTGTGGATTGTGCAGACTTTGCCAGAGTAGGTTTGACACGTCATTATTTCGAAGACGATGCTGTTATCTTGAATATTGATCATCACCCTACAAATGATGCTTATGGTACAGTTAACATCATTAAGTCAGATGCTGCTGCAACGGCTGAAATCTTGTTCGATTTTCTTAACCTGTTCCAAGTAACATGGGATAAAGATGTTGCGACGGCAGTTTATACAGGATTGCTTACGGATACAGGTGGATTCCGCTATGCCAACACCAGCCCAAATGTAATGACAACGGCCTCCAGACTGCTTGAACATGGCGTGGATGGTCCCTATCTCGCCCAGACCTTGTTGGAGCAGGTGACTCTTCCGCAAGTTCGGATTTTGAATCAGGCACTATCAAGCCTGCAGATGACAGATGATGGAAAGATAGCCTGGGTTGTTATTACACCAGATGATATGGTGGCTTGTGGAGCAGCTAATGAAGATCTTGAAGGGGTAGTGAACTATCCGCGCAACATTCAGGGCGTGGAAGTTGGTATCTTTTTCAAAGTCATCAACGAGAATGCAGTCAAGGTTTCTTTGCGTTCAGCTGGTAAGATTGATGTTGCTGCACTAGCACAGACCTTTGGCGGAGGCGGGCATGTGCTCGCAGCCGGATGTCGTCTGGAAGGCAGACTTGATGATATTATCCCAAAAGTACTGAAGCAGGTGAATTCGCAATGGTAAAGCCATTTGAAGGTGTACTTCCGGTATATAAACCGGCGGGATTTACTTCTCATGATGTTGTAGCCAAAATGCGTCGCATTCTCAAAATGAAGCGCATTGGGCACACAGGCACACTGGACCCACAAGTTACAGGTGTTCTGCCGCTCTGTCTTGGACGGGCGACACGTGTGGTGGAGTACATGCAGGAGCTTCCGAAAGAATATCTGGCTACGCTGAGATTGGGACTGTCTACTGACACAGAGGATATGACAGGGGAAGTCATTGAGCGGGCTGAAACGACTGTGGAAGTAACACAGGAACAGGTTCAACAGGTGCTTGAGCAGTTTCTGGGCACGATCTCACAGGTACCACCTATGTATTCTGCGGTAAAGGTAGATGGCAAACGTCTTTATGAGCTTGCTCGTGAAGGTAAGACGGTAGAGCGTAAGAGCCGTGAGGTCACAATCTATGAGCTCGAACTTACTGGAATTGAGACTCAGGGTGAGACCACCGATATATCCTTCCGGGCCTTATGTTCAAAAGGTACTTATATTCGGACATTGTGTGTAGACATTGGGCGGCAACTCGGATATCCATCCACCATGGTTCAACTGGAGCGTACGATATCTGCAGGTATCTCAGCAGATCATTGTCTTCGTATTGAAGAAGTGGAACAACTTATGGCTGAGGGAACTTTGGCGGAGGCGCTGATTCCTGTTGACGAGGCTATTGCTTCGATTCCGGCCCACAAGGTTGGAGATGAACAGGCCAAAGGAGCACTTCAAGGTCAGAAACTGTCTGCACGTCTTTTGGAACCGCCTGTAGAGCAACCTGGTTTGCTGCGGTTGTATGCTCAGGATGGTACGTTTCTGGGGATATTTGAACGGGATGAACTAAAACCAACGGTAAGGGCAGTTAAAGTCTTTTTGCCGGAATAAAGAGGTTTCGGGCTTGGAGTTGTGGTGATGCTCAAGCTTGGCCTATCTAGTGAAATGCAGGTGAATGATTGTGAAAACCGTAATGCTAACCTATCCGCAGACGTTACATTCGACTGAGCTGAGCACACTGCCCCAAGTGCTTGCGATTGGTCAATTCGACGGACTGCATCTCGGACATGCAAGTGTCATTTTATCAGCTGTCCGCATTGCGCGGGAAACGGGCATGCAGGCAGCGGTCATGACCTTTCATCCACATCCGAAGGAAGTTATGCGCAAAGGGGATTACGAGGGTTATTTAACTCCCTTGAGAGATAAAGAAGACATCTTGGCAGGAATGGGCGTTGATGTACTCTATGTGGTGGAGTTCAATGAAGATTTCTCACGGTTGACGCCGCAACAATTCGTACACGACTTGTTGATTCCTCTTCAGACACGAACAGCGGTGGTGGGTTTTGACTTCCGTTTTGGTCACAAGGGTGCAGGGGATGAACAACTTCTTCGTACTTTGGGAGAAGGAGAGATGACGGTGGAAACCGTTCCTCCTTTCTTGTTAAATGGTGAAAAAGTGAGCAGCTCTCTCATTCGTGGCCTGTTGAAGCGTGGGGAGATGGATGAGGCCAGTCAGTGGCTTGGCCGACCTTACAGCATCAGGGGAACCGTCATTCACGGGGAGAAGCGTGGACGAACGATTGGATTTCCTACAGCCAACCTTGAACTCACGGATCATTACGTTACCCCGTCTAAGGGTGTTTACGCTGTTCGTGTGCAGTATGGTGAACAGGAATTGCACGGCGTAATGAATCTGGGTGTGAAACCTACGTTTCACGAAAGCGGGATGAAACCTACGTTTGAAGTGCACCTGCTTGATTTTGATGGACACTTGTATGACCAGGAACTAAAGGTTGAGCTCGTTCACTATATTCGTGCAGAACGAAAGTTTGACTCCATTGATGCATTGATTAGCCAGATTCGTGAAGATGCATTAACTGCCGGCCGCCTGTTATCTTAAAGGTTCAGGATTAAATGCATGTTTAGATTTACTTTAACTAGGCAATTATGATATACTGTACTACGTTGTCGATTGAGACAACATTAACCTTGGCTTGGTTGCTTGCTCTCACCGGCGGTGACGAGGCTAATGGCGATTATATTGAAGGAGGTGAACAGGATGGCATTGACTCAAGAACGTAAACAACAATTGATCGACGAGCACAAAACTCACGAGTCCGATACAGGATCTCCAGAGGTGCAAGTTGCTATCCTTACGGAAAACATCACAAGTTTGACAAACCACTTGCGTACGCATAAGAAAGACCACCACTCACGTCGTGGACTTTTGAAAATGGTAGGTCAACGTCGTAAGCTTTTGGCTTATGTGAAAAACAAAGATGTTAAACGTTACAGCGCACTGATCGAAAAACTCGGATTGCGTCGTTAATTATCGTACATGTTTTCAAAATCAACCTGGCTGTTATCCGTCATTCTTTTGTCTAAAAGGACAAGCGGAACTTACAGCCGGGTTGTTTTGTAGATGAACATGTTGCCATATATTTGTAGATGGGGCTCCGTGAGGAGCTTTTGTTGTGCAGGTTAGCATGTTGAAAGTTCCATACATAGCTAATGAATGCAGGACAAGCAGGAAATACTGTGAATATGCAGAATCCATTGAATTAGGAACGATTAAAAGGAGGGGTTTCATGGAACAGCGTGTTGAAATGCAGCTTGGTGGAAGAAAGCTTACGCTTGAGACCGGGCGTTTGGCCAAGCAGGCTAATGCTGCCGTTAAGGTAACATACGGGGATACCGTGGTATTGTGTACCGTGACAGCATCAAGTGAGCCGAAAGATCTGGACTTTTTCCCATTAACGGTGAACTATGAAGAAAGATTGTACGCCGTAGGTAAAATCCCGGGAGGATTTATTAAACGTGAAGGCAGACCGAGTGAGAAAGCGATTCTTTCAAGCCGTCTGACAGACCGTCCAATTCGTCCTTTGTTCCCGGAAGGCTTCCGGAATGATGTACAAGTTCTGAATATCGTTATGAGTGTGGATCAGGATTGCGAACCGCAGATCGCTGCAATGATTGGTACATCAGCAGCATTGAGCATTTCGGATGTTCCATTCAGCGGACCGATTGGTGGCGTGAAAGTGGGTCGTATTGATGGCGAGTTCATCATTAACCCAACGATTGCACAGCTTGAAGTCAGTGATATTGAACTGGTCGTTGCAGGGACCAAAAATGCCATCATGATGGTTGAGGCCGAAGCTAACGAAGTGCCGGAAGAAGTGATGCTCGAAGCAATCATGTTTGGACATGATGAGATCCAAAATATTATTGCTGTAATCGAACAACTTGTACAAGTTGCTGGAAAAGAAAAAATGGCTGTTAAGTTGCGTACCGTTAATGCTGAAGTTAACAGCAGTGTGCGTGAATTCGCGAGCGCTCGTCTGGTCGAAGCGGTTAAAATCGCTGAGAAGCATGCTCGTCAAGATGCAATCGATGTAGTGAATGACGAAACCGTTGCTCACTTTGAAGAAAAATATATTGAAAGTCCGGAATTGTTCAAAGACGTGAAGGAAGTTCTGCACGACATCGTCAAAGAAGAAGTCCGCCGTTTGATCACGCATGATAAAGTTCGTCCGGATGGACGTGGACTTGATGAAATTCGCCCAATTGAATGTGATACATCTCTGCTGCCACGTGCACATGGTACAGGACTGTTTACGCGCGGTCAAACGCAAGCACTTAGCGTTTGTACACTTGGTGCACTGGGTGATGTTCAGATTTTGGACGGAATCAGTCTTGAAGAAACGAAACGTTTCATGCATCACTATAACTTCCCACCATTCAGCGTAGGCGAAGCGCGTCCATTGCGTGCTCCGGGTCGTCGCGAAATCGGACATGGTGCATTGGGTGAGCGCGCTCTTTCCAAAGTGATCCCTTCCGAAACGGATTTCCCGTACACGATTCGTTTGGTATCTGAAGTTCTGGAATCCAACGGATCATCATCTCAGGCAAGTATCTGTGCCAGCACTTTAGCTATGATGGATGCAGGTGTTCCAATCAAAGCTCCGGTTGCGGGTGTGGCTATGGGTCTGATCAAAGATGGTGACCATGTATCCATTCTGAGTGATATTCAGGGTATGGAAGATCACCTGGGTGACATGGACTTCAAGGTAGCAGGAACACCTGAAGGTGTAACCGCGATTCAAATGGACATTAAAATTGCTGGTATTAATCGTCAAATTTTGTCTGATGCATTGGCGCAAGCCAAAGAAGGTCGTATGCACATTTTGGGCAAAATGAACGAAATTTTGAAAACTCCACGTGAGCAGTTATCACAATATGCACCTAAAATTACAACGATGCATATCAATCCGGACAAAATCCGTGATGTGATCGGTGCAGGTGGTAAAATTATCAATAAAATCATCGAAGAAACCGGTGTTAAAATTGATATTGAACAGGATGGACGTGTCTTTATCGCTTCTTCCAACCAGGAGATGAATGATAAAGCCAAAGCGATCATCGAAGGTATTGTGCGCGAAGTATTGGTCGGCGAGATTTATGTCGGCAAAGTAAAACGCGTAGAGAAATTCGGTGCATTTGTTGAAGTACTTCCGAACAAAGAAGGTCTGGTACACATCTCGCAACTGTCAACTGAACGTGTTGCCAAAGTGGAAGATGTTGTAGCTATCGGTGATTCCATTACGGTAAAAGTAACGGAAATTGACCCACAAGGTCGAATCAACTTGTCCCGTAAAGCAGTTTTGACTGCTGAAGCTCCGGCTCAATCCTAGGATACCGAAGCGACAGGTTATAAATGGATAGATTGAATGAAGAGACAGAATGTGAATTTCTGGCTCTTTTTTTAACGTTTAAATATGTAAAGCAAGGATGAAACCATGGCTTAGCATTCATATTTTTGCCCTTGTCCTCATATGATGGGGACAAAGACGGCGGGAGGATGGAGCTGTGGGAAACCAATCCAAAAAGCTGGCGGCTGTTCTGGCGGGTGTGACTGCGGTCATATTGATCGGACAAGTTGGCAGTGTACGTACATACATTACGGAGATCCGTGATGGGCCAGGTACGCAAAATGCTTTTGATATGTTTAAGGAGGCAACGGGAGAAGATGCGCTGTTGTCTGCGATTCGGGATAAAGCGGCTGAAACGAAAATTGCTCCGGTGAATGCCAGAGTGGATCGGGTATGGAAAGCGATTCCTGGTTATAATGGCATGGAGATTGATGTGGAAGCGACATACCGTAAGGCGCTGAGTGGAACGTTGAATACCAAAATAGCGTATGTCTACCGTCAGATTGAGCCGGAGATTCAGCTTAAAGATTTGGGTGCACATCCGATCTATCGGGGCAATGCAAACAAACCGATGGTTTCTTTTATGATTAATGTGGCCTGGGGGAACGAGTACATTAAACCGATGCTGGATACGCTTGATGCCGAGAAAGTGAAGGCTACTTTTTTTCTGGATGGAAGTTGGTTAAGCAAAAACGTTGAACTGGCCAAAGAAATTCAGAAACGTGGGCATGAGATGTCCAACCATGCATATTCTCACCCTAATATGAGTCGATTGAGCGCAGAACGGGCCAAGCTGGAAATTAGCAAAACCCAGGATCTGCTCCATAAAACACTGGGTGTAGAGAATCGTTGGTTTGCTCCGCCTTCCGGTGACTTTAATCAGAAGACCGTTGACATTGCTTCATCCATGGGACTGCAAACCGTGTTATGGACAGTAGATACTGTGGATTGGCGTAAGCCAAGCCCGGATGCTGTTGTTGCCAAAATTGCTAAAAATACCGAGGCAGGCACATTAATTCTAATGCACCCTACAGCTGCTTCTTCGGGAGCTTTAAAGGGCATGATTCAATCCATACGGGCCAAAGGTCTGGTGATCGGAACAGTAAGTGAGACGCTGTCTTCTGAACGTGTAAATACCCCTGCGGTTGAGTGAACGTTATTTTTTTGTTAATATCAAACAGTTGGAACCAAATGTCGATTTCAATTTCAAGGTTGAGATCAAGGCAATTATAGAGATGTAGGAGGGCCAACCATGAAAAAAATTCAGCTGGGCAATGGCCTCAGAGTTGTCATGGAACAGATACCGACCTGCCGTTCTGTGTCTTTCGGAATATGGGTCAAGACAGGTTCGCGCAATGAGCAACCTGCAAGTAACGGAGTATCACATTTTATTGAACACATGTTATTCAAGGGAACAGATCGTTATGATGCCAAGGCGATTGCGGAGCAGTTCGATGCGATTGGCGGTAACGTGAATGCATTCACTTCCAAAGAATACACGTGTTATTATGCTAAAGTGTTGGATGAACATTTGCCGATTGCGGTTGATGTATTGTCTGATATGTTTTTCCGCTCCAAAATGGATGATGGTGAATTGATCAAGGAGAAAAACGTCATTCTGGAAGAAATCTCGATGTATGAAGATACGCCTGATGATATGGTTCATGATCTGATGGCCTTGGCTGCCTATGGTGAGCATCCACTCGCATACCCAATCCTGGGTACGGAAGAGCGTCTCAAAGCGATGGATTCCAGTCATCTGCGTGCATATATGAAGCAGCACTACACGATTGAGAACACGGTCATTAGTATCGCGGGTAATATTGATGACAGTGTAATCGATCTGATGGAGAAACATTTTGGTGCTTTTGATGTAAATGGAGTAACGGAAGCAGTCACGATGCCAGCCTTCCAAAGCGGACAGCTCTTTCACAAAAAGAAAACGGAACAGAATCATATCTGTATCTCGTTCCCGGGCTGTAAAATCGGAGATCCCCTGCAATTCGCTATGGTTGTTCTGAATAACGCCATTGGTGGAGGCATGAGCTCCAGACTGTTCCAGGAAATTCGTGAGAAACGGGGTCTTGCGTACTCCGTGTATTCCTATCATAGTTCTCATGCGGACAGCGGACTGTTCACGATATACGCGGGTACAGCACCGAAACAGACCAAAGAAGTGCTTGATCTGACCAAAGAGGTTCTACGCGACTTGGCTGTAAACGGCTTGTCCGAAGATGAGCTTCGTAAAGGAAAAGAACAGCTGAAAGGTAGCTTGATTCTGAGTTTGGAAAGCACAGGCAGTCGTATGAATCGTCTGGGTAAAAACGAACTCATGTTGGGCAGACACCATACGCTGGATGAAATGATCACCAAAATTGAGCAAGTTACCATGGACGATATTAACGCGGTACTTGATCTGATGTTTGCTGAACCATTTGCACTTGCTATGGTTGGCGCTTCAGATAAGACGATCGCTGGATTGAGAAGGGATGATTTTGTTGCATTACGTTCAAATACAGAAACTGCCGGGCAATGAAGATATTAAACTGCCTCAAAAAATGTCGGAGCTGGCATCCGGCTTTGATGTAGTAGCTGCACTTCAGGAAGATGTTGTATTGCAGCCGGGTCAGCGTACGCTGATTCCTACCGGACTTGCGATGGCAATGCCAGCTGGATTGGAAGCACAGATTCGTCCTCGGAGCGGACTGGCTTTCAAACATGGTATTACTTGCCTCAACACACCGGGGACCATTGATGCGGATTATCGCGGAGAAGTTAAAGTTCTGTTGATTAATCTGGGTCAGGAACCGTTCACGATTGTACGGGGAGAGCGCATCGCACAGATCGTCTTCCAGACCGTGCCTGCGGTTGAATTGACGGAAGTGAATGAACTATCGGAAACGGTACGTGGTGAAGGCGGATTCGGTCATACCGGGAAATAAGCAACGTAAATATACTCATTCTTTAGAGTCGTCCCTGACAGGGGCGGCTCTTTTTTACATTCGAGAAACGGAAGGAGGAATGAAATTATTGTTTTCACCCCCCTGTGGGCCCCTGCATACGATAAGGCATACATGTGGTGAAAGGAGTGACGTCCCGATGCTGACCGGAGTCCGGATTGTAGTCCTGGGCGGAGATGCGCGGCAGCTTGAAGTCATTCAAAAGTGCGCTGAGCTGGATGCAACGGTAAGTGTAGTGGGTTTCGATAAAATAGAGCGTTCCATTCCAGGGATTGAGCACCAGGAACTGGAGGATGAAGTGTTTGCTTCCGCAGATGTACTGGTACTACCTGTCGTCGGTTGCGATGACCAGGGAAAAGTAAGTACTTCGTTCAGTGACACACCGATCTATTTGAAAAAGGAACATATTGCAGCATTACCGGAGCATTGTATTGTGTTCACAGGTATGGCAAAGCCGTTCTTGCGCGAACTTTGTCTTGAAAATGGGCTGCGACTTGTTGAAGTACTTGATCGTGATGATATTGCACTTTACAACTCTATTCCAACAGCTGAGGGAGCCATCGCCATAGCTATTCGGGAGACGGACTTCACAATCCATGGTTCGGAATGCATTGTGCTTGGCATTGGTCGAACAGGATTCACAATGGCCAAAACACTGCAGGGACTTGGAGCAAATGTACGGGTGGGAATCAGGCGGGAAGAGGATGCTGCCCGCGCTACAATAATGGGCTGGAAGCCTTTCATGACAACGGATTTGGCCGCTCAAACCGGGGAAGTTGACTTGCTTTTTAATACGATACCGACTATGATAATCACAGCACAAATCCTGTCCAGAATGCCGCAAAAGGCTGTCATTATCGACCTCGCATCCGCTCCTGGCGGCTGTGATTTCAGGTATGCCGACAAACGCGGTATCAAAGCGCTACTTGCGCCTGGCCTCCCCGGCATTGTTGCTCCCAAAACGGCTGGCGGCATTATTGCCGACGCGTTGATCCGTTTGCTTTTGGAAGAACAGAACGCACGGGAGGTTAAATCATGAACTGGCAGGGAAAAACGGTAGGTTATGCAATTACGGGTTCTCATTGTACGTTTGAAGAGGTTATGCCGGTAATTAGCCGCTTCGTAGCTGAAGGTGCCAACGTCATTCCGATTATTTCGAATTCGGTTCTGACGACGGATACACGCTTTGGTACGGCGCAAAATTGGCAAAAACAGTTGAAAGATATAACAGGTAATGATATCATTTCTACAATTGTTGAAGCGGAGCCACTAGGGCCTTCCAAGCTGCTTGATGTGCTGGTTATTGCTCCATGCACAGGGAATACAACAAGCAAGCTGGCTAATGCGATGACCGACAGTCCAGTGCTAATGGCAGCCAAAGCGCAGATGCGCAATCAGCGTCCGCTTGTGCTCGCGATTTCCACGAATGACGGTCTGGGCTTGAATGCTGCGAATATCGCCAAATTGCTCGTGGCTAAATACTTGTATTTTGTGCCATTTGGGCAAGACGATCCAGTGAAAAAACCAAACTCGTTAGTCGCCAAAATGGAATTGATTCCAGAGGCTTGCTGGAGTGCTCTTGAGGGCAAACAGTTGCAGCCGATGATTGTGGAGCGTTCTTCACAGGCTTGATGGAACAATGATTCGGTGACAACGTTTATGCGCTTGGAGAAATGAAGAAGGGTTCGAGAGACAAAGAAAATCATGGGGGACGATATGCTGGATTGAACAGCTACTATGTCCACGTTCCTGTCTATAAGGCATTCCTGCTTGCGGGCAGTACAGGTTAAGCAAGCGGGAGAGGTCTATTGTGAATGTATGCGTCATGACCTCGCTAACAACCGCGACCTTTGATTTGCGATTGTCCCAGACAATTACAAGAAAAGGGAGCGGCATGGAATGCCGTATAAAATGCTGAAATTATCGCATCAGAACGCTCCCTAGAGTGATCCATTTGTTGATTTGACCCGTGTCCAGTCTTCTTGCGTACACAAATGGAGGAATAAAGATGCGTATCATGGTACAGAAATTCGGAGGCACGTCTCTCTCCACTGTTCAGGCGAGAGAGCATGTGCTCCGTCACGTTAAACGTGAACTTGAAGCAGGATTGAGTCTGGTCATCGTTGTGTCTGCGATGGGACGCCGCGGCGAGCCATATGCGACTGATACGTTGCTGGACTGGGCTGCACAGAACGGAAACGCACTATCCGCACGCGAAAAGGATTTACTGCTGTGCTGTGGTGAAATCATATCTGCGACAACGTTGAGCAGTTTACTCGAACATGAAGGCATTCCAACTACAGTGCTGACCGGTGCACAAGCAGGTTTTGTGACGGACGACAATTTCGGGAATGCCCGGATATTGGATGTCCGTCCTGTTCGTGTGTTGGAGCAGCTTCAACTCGGCCGTGTCGTCGTTGTAACCGGATTCCAGGGGCAGACAGAGAACGGAGACTTCACAACACTGGGTCGTGGGGGAAGCGATACGTCTGCTACAGCTCTGGGTGCAGCATTACGTGCTGAAATGGTGGATATCTACACAGATGTGAACGGGATACTTACCGCTGATCCGCGAATTGTTGAGGATGCACGTCCACTGACTGTTGTGAGTTATGCAGAGATCTGTAACATGGCTCACCACGGGGCCAAGGTAATCCATCCACGTGCGGTTGAGATTGCGATGCAATCCCAGATTCCAGTACGGGTAAGATCTACTTTTGCAGACACGGAAGGAACGCTGGTTACGCATCCGGAAGGATTCCAGGATGTGCAGACAGGCATTGTTGACCGTTATGTAACAGGCATTGCCTACGTGAGCAATGTAACGCAAATTACGGTGGATGTGCCTGGTGGTGCAGATCGATTGCAACTAAAAGTGTTCAAAACCATGGCTGAGAATTCAATCAGCGTTGATTTTATTAATGTTACCCCCTCGGGAGTTGTCTATACGGTTTTTGACAGTGATTCCGAGAAAGCCATACAGGTATTGCAGGAGATAGGTCTCAAGCCACAAAGCCTGTCCGGTTGTGCCAAAGTGTCCGTCATTGGCGGAGGCATTAATGGTGTACCTGGAATCATGGCTCGAATCGTGGAGTCCTTGACACTGGCAGACATTCAGATCCTGCAATCGGCAGATTCGAATACAACGATCTGGGTACTCGTAAAAAAAGAAGATATGGTTCAGGCCCTGAGGGCACTTCACGCCTCATTCGAACTTCATTTGTAAATAACTGAAGTTAGAGGAGCCAAACCTGTTTTGAAGGAGGAATCGAATTGGACTTTGGAAGATTGATTACAGCAATGGTCACTCCGTTCAATGAACAAGGAGAGATTCATTGGGAGGAAACGGCACGTCTAATCGACTATCTAATTGTAGATCAAAAGTCGGAGACGCTTGTGGTTTCTGGAACAACAGGGGAGTCTCCAACACTTAGTGATACTGAGAAAGTTCAATTATTCGAATTTGCAGTGAAACATGCGGCCGGTCGGTGCAAAATTATAGCCGGAACGGGAAGCAATAACACGGCACATTCCATCCATTTGACACAGGAAGCTGAACGTGCCGGAGTGGATGGCATATTGTTGGTTGTTCCGTATTACAACAAACCTAGCCAAGAAGGTTTGTTCAAACATTTTGAAGCGATTGCAGGCTCCACCACGCTGCCAATTATGCTCTACAACGTGCCTGGGCGTACTGTAACCAGCCTGTCAGCAGAGACAACGCTTCGTCTTGCACAGATTCCTAACATCGTCGCTACGAAGGAATGTGCGTCTATGGAGCAGGTTACTTTGATTGCAGCAAGTGCTCCAGAAAATTTCAGAGTTTATTCCGGTGATGATGCTTCAGGCTTACCAGCGATTGCGGTTGGAGCACATGGAATTGTCAGCGTAGCCAGTCATGTCGTAGGGGCAGAAATGAAGAAAATGATTGACGCCTTCTATGGCGGAGCACCTCTTCAGGCTGCTCAGATTCATCAGCAGTTGTTCCCGGTGTTCAAAGGCCTGTTTGAGTGTCCACAGCCTCTACCAAACCCCGTAGCGGTGAAATATGCGCTGACATTGCGTGGTCTAGACGTTGGTTCCGTACGATTGCCACTTATTCCGCCAACGGAAGAGGAGCAGGTTTATATCAAAGGTTTGCTTAATTTGTAATCATTTTGGTTGTATATGGACTATTTTATTAATCATGGAAATATCATTCAGATCAGCAAAAGAACCGCTCCTCTTCGTAGAGGCTGCGGTTCTTTTTTTACGAGTAATGTGAGGTTTCTTTTCCACTGCCAAGGGGAAACCTACAGGTTAACGAGAGAGTGACTTGTTTTTTTTGTTTTTAATCATGTATAATGATGTCAAGTGACTGGGTGCGGTATTTTTTTGAAATTGAAAGCGACATCGTTTCGTGGTGTAGCTTTGCGGTGAAAAAGGAAGGAACGGCTAAGAGGGAATTTCAACTCCAACATGTTGGTCAAAGGGAATAACTTCGAAGAACTTCTTCCAAATATCGTGAATAAAGGTGTTCTTTTGCATTCATCCCGATAGGTGGGTATGTGATGTATGGACTACTTTTCTTAACTTACAATAAATAATAAGGTACGACGTCCAACTACCATAGGAGGTTTAGATTCATTTGTCTAAGAAAAATAATAACGATAAACTGATGATTTTTGCTTTGGGCGGCGTAGGCGAGATTGGTAAAAATATGTACGTCATCCAATACGCCAACGACATTGTAGTCGTAGATGCTGGTCTTAAATTCCCGGAAGAAGATATGCTTGGTATTGATATTGTCATCCCTGACATTTCTTACCTGACTGAGAACCGTGACAAAGTAAGAGGAATCATCCTTACTCACGGACATGAGGATCACATTGGTGGTCTGCCATATGTTCTCAAACATCTGAATGTCCCTGTATACGGAACAAGACTTACGCTTGGACTTGTAGAAAACAAGTTGAAAGAAGCGAATTTGCTGGGTGAAACAAAACGTATTCTGATTGATGCTGATTCCGAGATCCAACTTGGATCTGTTTTGAAAGCATCCTTCTTCGCTACTAACCATAGTATTCCGGATTCTGTTGGTGTATGTGTCGAAACACCGGAAGGTGCAGTTGTTCACACAGGTGACTTCAAATTCGACCATACTCCAGTCAATGGTCAATATGCAGATCTTCAGCGTATGGCACAGATCGGAACAAATGGCGTATTAGCGCTGTTGTCCGACAGTACGAACGCTGAAAAACCTGGATTCACACCATCGGAGAAAAATGTGGGTATCGTGCTGGAAGATATTTTCCGTAAAGCAAGTCAACGTGTTGTTGTAGCGACATTTGCTTCCAACGTACACCGTATCCAACAGGTGATCAATGCAGCAGAAGTGACTGGACGTAAAGTTGCAGTTATCGGACGCAGCATGGTGAATGTGGTTGGTATTGCTTCAGAACTGGGTTATCTTGAGATTCCGGATGGCATGATCATTGAACCTGAAGAAGTAGGCAAGATGGCAGCTGATCGTGTCGTGATTCTCTGCACAGGAAGTCAAGGAGAGCCAATGTCAGCACTGACACGTATGGCTCGTTCCACACACCGTAAAGTGGACATCCTGCCAGGTGACACCGTCATTATCGCAGCAACACCTGTTCCAGGTAATGAAAAATATGTAGGCCGTACGATTGATGAACTGTTCCGTCTGGGTGCTAACGTGCATTACAGCGGTGCTAACAGTGGCGTCCACGTATCTGGTCACGGTAGCCAGGAAGAGCTGAAACTGATGCTCAACCTGATGAAACCTAAATTCTTCTTGCCAATTCACGGTGAATTCCGTATGCAGCGTCGCCACGCGGTTCTTGCTGAATCTGTAGGGGTAGAACCTGAGAACATTTTCATCACGGATATCGGTGAAGTGATTGAAATTCAAGGTGGAGCAGCACGTAGAGCAGGTAAAGTTACTGCAGGTAATGTGTTGATCGACGGCCTGGGTGTAGGCGATGTGGGTAACATTGTACTTCGTGACCGCAAATTGTTGTCACAAGATGGTATCCTTGTTGTTGTGGTAACACTGAGCAAACAGGATGGAAAAATTGTTTCCGGTCCTGACATCATCTCTCGCGGATTTGTGTATGTACGTGAATCGGAAGGACTACTGGATGAGGCCAACCGGATCGTTAGCAGCACATTGCAGAAGTTAATGAGTGAGAACGTTAACGAGTGGGCTTCACTCAAAACAAATGTTAAAGATGCACTGGGACGCTTCCTGTATGAGCAAACTCGTCGTAGACCGATGATTCTGCCAATCATTATGGAAGTTTAAAATAAGCTAAACAAAAACATATATTCAGGCACACAGTCGCCCCTTCTCTACGAGTAATATTGGACGGTTCCTCGTAGAGAAGGGGCTTTTTTTGCGTTTTCAGGAAGATCTGCAATAGCGTCAATATGTGAAGCAATTTGATGTAGCGGGTATAAGGCGGTTGGAAAAATCCCCATACTAAGGAAATACATTAAATGTTTCTGGAGAAGGGGATTATTAAAATGAATGAACGTATGAATGACAAGCAGACGTCAAGATCCAATCAACCGGAAGTTGAAGCACCGGAGATTCCGATTCAGGAGGACAAGGCCATCTCTCCTGTGACAGAGACTATTCAGCAGTTTGGGCAGACACAGTCGCCTGCAGGTGAATCGAATATTTTCTGTATGACCATTATTGGACAGGTCGAAGGGCATTTGATTTTGCCACCACAAAATAAAACAACAAAGTATGAGCATATCATTCCACAGCTGGTGGCCGCAGAACAAAATCAGCGTATTGAAGGTATACTAATCATTTTGAACACGGTAGGTGGAGATGTAGAGGCGGGTCTGGCCATTGCAGAGATGATTGCTTCTCTAAGCAAACCTACGGTGACTGTGGTCATTGGAGGCGGGCATAGCATTGGAGTACCGATTGCTGTAGCTTCAACATATTCCCTGATTGCCGGAAGTGCAACGATGACGATCCATCCGATTCGGATGAACGGCCTTGTCATTGGTGTACCTCAAACGTTTGAGTATATGGAGAAAATGCAGGAGAGGGTTGTTCGGTTCGTGACTTCTCATTCGAATATCTCTGAAGAGATGTTCAAAGAACTGATGTTTAAGACCGGTGAGTTAAATCGGGATATTGGTACAGCTGTAGGAAGCGCAGATGCAGTGAAATATGGATTGATGGATGCAGTAGGCGGAATTGGGCAGGCTATTACTCAGTTAAATCAGCTCATAGGAGACAAGAGACAGACTCTGCAAGCGGGAGGTTATACCCAATGACATTATATACAGTGATGCCCCCGGAACAACTCTGGTCGGGAATGTGGAAAGAGGACGAAGATACAAAGGAGATCAAGATGAATGGTTTATTGATGCAGGTGAGACCTGTTAATGACAATGAAGCCGTTATTGTACGTTTGCTGGATTGTCCACTTGAAGCCTATCTCAATGCTGCTAATATGCCCGGTTCGACCATTCCGCTTTCGGGTAACTTGGGATCAGCATAACGCGACGAATTCAGACAAATTGAGCAGAAAAAGAACATATGTACGGATTATATTTGTATGGTATAATATTCTTCTGGGGGTGACCTGATTTTGGCCAGAAGAAAAAAGAGGAAAAAAAAGGGCGCTGGTTTTAGTGGCGTTTTAAAATATGAAATTTACGGGATTGTGCTTATTACCCTTGCTGTCATAGCATTATCGGGTGAAGCCACCGTTGGACGTTCGCTTTCCAAGATGTTCGGACTGATGCTTGGTAAGTTTTATTTTGCGATTCCACTTGTTGGTATTTATTATGGTCTCATGGTGATGATTCACCGGAAATGGCCGAGTGGCTGGACCACACGCAAGACAGGACTTGTTTTGCTGGTCTTTGCCTTAACTCTGATGAGCACTGTCTCTGCAATGCACCAGAAGCTCATTCCGGTTGGTGCGCTTGAGCCTGGTGCTGTGATTACACAGGTACATAATGATATGCAAACCGAGTTGCTAACCCCTGCTGCGCCAGGGGAGAGGGACTCCATGCTTAACAAGGACATCAGTGGTGGTTATCTCGGAGCTGGGCAATTTGCTCTTTTCCTGTGGCTGTTTGGCAGCCTTGGGGCGAGACTCATCATGATTGTCATGTTTATCATCAGTTTTATGCTGATTACGAGTCTATCTTATGTGGATTTGATACGAATATTCCGTACCAAGATCTGGGATGCCGGGAGTTCGATGTACAAAAAGCTGGAGTCTAGACCCACTTCACGTTCTTCTTCAGCATCTGATGGAAGGAAGAAAGGTAACGCTCGTAAAGTGGTGCCTGTTCCTGTTGAAGATGACGAAGACGAGTATGAGGATGAATTAGAGGAACAGCATCTGCCAAAACGAAAAGCGCCCATCTTCTTCCAACTTTTCGGAAAATGGGGAGCTAAACGGGAACAGGCGACATCAGAACGTGAAATGGATGAGGTCGATTCGGCAGAAACAGAACAAATTTTATACCGCGCCGAACAAGATCATAATCTAGAGGCTTGGCAGGATGCAACAGAAGACGTAGCGAACAAATCAGCTTCATCACGTGTTCCTGTTCAGGCTAAACCTAATTCAGCGCCGATCATTCGAGACTTTTTTGAGCACGTCAGAACAGAAGAGGCAAGCATTGAAGATGATCTGGACGATGCTTACCCTTTCCCGGATAATCTGTCCGATCCAAACGTAGTACAACAGGGCGAGCATGCCATTAAAATAACGGATGAACTGGTAGAGACGGAGTGGTCTGCATCCGATACGGGTACAAACGGGGTGAATGCTGTGGATGAGATTCAGAGTGGAGAAGAAGTAACTAATGATGCACAGGGAACAGATACTCCAACTCCTGAAGGGCAGAACACACAACCGGTGAAACCACCACCGCCACCTCCTAAGCCGTACAAGCTGCCATCATTCCGTCTCCTTGCCAAGCCGAACAATGGGGGCAAGGCGGGTGACCAGAAGGATTATATGCAGACAGCACGCAAGCTGGAAGCTACACTGGAGAGTTTCGGTGTTCGTGCCAAAGTGCTTGAAGTAGTCCGGGGCCCTGCCGTTACAAGGTATGAAATTCAACCTGATATTGGTGTTAAAGTCAGCAGAATTGTCAGTCTAACTGATGATATCGCGTTGGCTCTGGCGGCAAAGGATATTCGGATGGAAGCACCGATCCCCGGAAAGTCTGCGATTGGTATCGAAGTACCTAATGGTGAAGTATCCGTTGTAACGATGCGGGAAGTAATGGAGACAGCAACGTTCCAGGATGCAGAATCCAAAGTGACCATTGCATTTGGCCGAGATATCTCGGGTCAGACGATTATTGGTAACTTGGCTCGTATGCCCCATTTGCTGGTCGCGGGTGCTACGGGTTCTGGTAAGTCGGTGTGTATTAACGGAATTATTACCAGCATATTGTACAAAGCCAAGCCGGATGAAGTGAAGTTCCTGATGGTCGATCCCAAGATGGTTGAGTTGAACGTATATAACGGAATTCCACATCTGATGGCGCCAGTAGTAACTGATCCTAAACGAGCGTCACTTGCTCTCAAAAAGATTGTGGTTGAGATGGAGAAACGATATGAACTGTTCTCCAAATCAGGCACGCGTAACGTCGAGGGTTACAATAATCTGATGAAAGATAATCCTGCGGCTGTTCTGCCTTATATCGTTGTCATTGTGGATGAGCTTGCAGATCTGATGATGGTTGCTGCCGGAGATGTGGAGGATGCCATCGCACGACTCGCTCAGATGGCTCGTGCAGCCGGAATCCATCTGATTATTGCCACACAACGTCCTTCTGTTGACGTTATTACCGGAGTAATCAAGGCTAACATTCCATCGCGGATTGCCTTCGGCGTATCCTCCCAAGTCGATTCCCGAACGATTCTGGATATGGGTGGGGCTGAGAAACTGTTGGGCCGTGGAGACATGTTGTTCATGCCAATGGGCGCATCAAAACCGGTTCGTGTACAAGGTGCATTTATGAGCGATGAAGAAGTCGAGAATATTGTAAACTACGTACGTGGTCAAGGTGAAGCGCAGTATGATGAGTCCATTGTACCTGAAGTGGATGATTCCATTCAGGCAGCAGAGGAAGTACAAGATGAGTTATATGAGCAAGCTGTACAGATTATTTTGGAGGCAAAACAAGCTTCAGTCTCCCTGCTGCAACGTCGTATGCGGGTTGGTTACACACGTGCAGCGCGTTTAATTGACTCCATGGAAGCTCGTGGTGTAATCGGTCCTTATGAGGGCAGCAAACCAAGAGAAGTACTGGTTTCACTTGAACAGTATCAGCAGAATAAAATAAGCTCATAGTGTAACATGTAACATGGTTACAACGAATTATTTAAGCCCTCAACCGTATTGGTTGAGGGCTTTTTGCTTGCTCAGCAGACTGAAGTTTTGCCATCTACTCCAAAGATCGGATGATTTGGTGCATAGGAAACAAGCCGGCTTGTCATAATAACCTTAGCGATTCTGTTAATCCCACAAGAGAAAGGTAGAGCACAGTCGATGCGAAAAATGAACCTATGGCTTTTCACTGCTATTTTGCTGATATCCGCATTGGGAATTCGTTATTTGCTTCCTGGGAATACAGCAACTGAAAGTTCAGCCGAGCGTACACCGCAGGTAGAAGAAAAGGCCTTGCCTACGTTTAGCAGCAATACAGTGAAATATGGAAGTTACGGTCAGGATGTATATGAGCTTCAGGGGCGTCTGAAGTACCTGGGATTTTACAATGGTAAAATCGACAGTAATTTTGGCAGCAGCACACTGAAATCCGTTAAATGGTTTCAATCCGAGTTTGGCATGAAGGCAGATGGTGTGGTTGGAGCAGAGACCAAACTCAAGCTGTACAATGCGTCAACCAAATGGTCGCCAACAGAGCCGCCGTTACACAAGGAATCCTCAGGTGGGGGTGGAGACAGCAACAATACCGCCGATAAAGAGCAAGACAATATGGGATCTGCCAATGCCCTTGGTCTCTCAGAGAATGAACTCAAGATTATGGCTAACGCTGTATATGGTGAAGCCCGGGGTGAACCGTTTGAAGGTCAAGTCGCAGTAGCAGCAGTAATTCTGAATCGCGTAAATTCACCAAGCTTTCCGAGTACACCTTCTGGTGTGATTTTTCAACCAGGTGCATTTACGGCTGTAGCGGACGGACAGATCTATCTGGAACCAAACGCACAAGCCAAAAAGGCAGTCGAGCAGGCCTTAAATGGATGGGATCCGTCCGGTGGATGTCTCTATTATTTTAACCCGAAGACAGCAACATCCAAATGGATCTGGACCCGTCCACAAGTGAAAACAATCGGACAGCATATCTTTTGTATGTGATGATGTTGGAAGCAACCAGAAGGCGTGACTTCGGTTGCTTCTTGCCTTTTGAATGGGTTAAAATGGTTGTTACGTTTAGCTTAATACGATTGCATGATAAATGACGCCGTAAAGGGGTTTTGACATTTGAATACATCAGGATTCGAACGAGGTAGCAAGAGAGAGTTTCGTATACATGTGCTTCCGACTAAACGTTTTAAAACGTTTGCTATATCGCTATATGCAGGAGTTCCCTTACGGGAAGATACAGTAACCAAAGTAGCGCTGACACCTTTTGTTCTGCGACGGGGCACGGAGTCCTATCCGGAAACAACGCAATTTCGTGAGCAACTGGAGCATCTGTATGGAGCAGGTTTTGGTTTTGACGTCTATAAACGCGGGGATTACCAGATTGTACAGTTCCGAATGGATACCATTAATGATTCCTTTGTTGGAGGAGATGAGCAGCTACTGGATCGTTCATTTGCCTTCCTTGGAGAGGTTCTTACACGACCTGTACAGGAGAATGGACATTTCAGGACGTCTTATGTACAAGCAGAGCGAGAGACTGTTCGCAAAAAGCTGGAGTCCATCGTGAATGATAAAATGCGCTATGCCGCTGAACGCAGTATTGAGGAAATGTGCAAGAATGAGCCGTACCGTCTTCACCCACTGGGTGAGCGAAAGGATCTGCCCGGGATTGAGCCCGACACACTGACTGCGTCTTATCAGGAGTGGCTGCAGCAGGCGAGTATGGATCTTTACGTGGTAGGGGATACGACACTGGAGGAGGTCGAGAACCTTGTTCAGCGTCATTTCAATGTAAATCGAACGTCCTCCTCTGATTACCAGACACAGGCAGCGCTTCGAGGAGATAAGGAAGTGGAGACCGTTGTTGAGCGACTGAATGTGAGTCAGGGAAAACTTAATATGGGACTCCGCACATCTATCACTTATGGAGATTCTCAGTATGCTGCAGCACTACTGTACAACGGGATTCTCGGTGGTTATCCTCATTCCAAACTGTTTGTCAATGTTCGTGAAAAAGAAAGCCTGGCGTATTACGCGTCTTCACGATATGACGGACATAAGGGCATTGCAACGATTCAATCCGGGATTGAAATCCCTAATTATGAGAAGGCCGTCACGATCATCAAACAGCAGCTGGAAGAAATGAAAAGCGGTACAATCAGTGATCTGGAAATGTCCCAGACCAAAGCAATGATCCGTAACCTGCTTAAGGAAATGCAGGATTCTGCTTTTGAGATGATCGCTTATGACTTCAATCGACAGTTGTCTGGCAAAGAAAGAACGGCTGAAGAACTGTTGGCTCAGGTAGAACATATTAGCAAGGAAGATGTGCGTGAGGCGGCAGAACAATTCCGTCTGGATACGATTTATTTCTTGCGGGATGAGAAGGAGGAATAATCGGTGGAGAGCATTCGGTATGAGCATTTGCAGGAGACACTATATTACGAAGTAATGGATAACGGACTGCATGTCTATATTTTGCCAAAACCGGGATTCCAGAAAACGTATGCTACGTTTGCAACCAAGTATGGATCGGTGGATAATCATTTTCAGGTTGAAGGACAGGAAGAAGTTAAGGTTCCGGATGGGATTGCCCATTTTCTGGAGCATAAAATGTTCGAAGAACCAACAGGCGATATTTTTGCCACGTTTGCATCTCATGGTGCTTCAGCTAACGCATTTACGAGCTTTGATCAGACGGTTTATTTGTTTTCAGCGACCGAACATGTGAATGAAAATATACAAACATTAGTCGACTTTGTGCAAAATCCTTACTTCACGGATCAAAATGTGGAAAAGGAAAAAGGCATCATTGGACAGGAAATTGACATGTATGCTGATAATCCAGATTGGCGTGTTTATTTTGGATTGATCGAAGCCATGTATCAGAAACATCCGGTGCATATCGATATTGCAGGAACGGTGGAATCTATCCGTACGATTACCAAAGAGATGTTATATGAGTGTTATAACACCTTTTATCACCCGAGTAATATGCTCTTGTTTGTGGTGGGTGGTGTAGATCCACAAGAAGTCATTGATATGGTTCGATCGAACCAGAAGCGTAAGAATTATAAGCCACAGGGGAGTATTCAACGTTTCTTCGAACCGGAGCCTGAGCAAGTAGGAGAAGCCAGACGGGAAGCGAAACTGGCTGTTTCACTGCCCAAATGTCTGTTTGGATTCAAGGAGTCGGACGTTGGACTTACCGGGGAACAATTGTTACGGCGAGATATGACAACGCAGCTGATGATGGATCTTTTGTTTGGCTCAAGCACACGATTATTTCAGAAGCTCTACGATGAAGATCTGATCTCCGACAGCTTTGGACATGAGTATAACAGTTCACCGCAATATGCGTTTTCAGCCATTGGTGGTGATACAAAAGACCCGGATCAACTGCTCGGGCGTATACGTGAAGAAGTGGATGCCATTGTAGAAAAAGGGTTTGAATCCCCGGATTTTGAACGTGCACGCAAAAAGAAAATAGGCGGATATTTGCGTATGCTTAATTCTCCGGAGAACATTGCGCATGAATTTACACGTCAGCAATTCCGTGGCGGTGATTTTTTCAATATGCTCCCGCTCTATGAATCGATTACACTGGAAGATGTAAATCTCAGACTGAGAGAGCATATTCGCTGGGATCAACTGGCTGTATCGCTAGTCGTGAGTCCTTGATATGGAGAGGGGAACAGGACAATTGAAGGCAATCGGGGAAATGACTGTACTGGTAACTGGAGCAAGCGGTGGCATTGGAGCGGCTATCGCAGAACGCTTTGCCAGAGTGGGAATGAATGTTGTTATACACTATATGAAATCGCATGAAGCAGCGAATGAAGCCGCCAGACGGTGCATGGAACAGGGCAGTGGAAAAATCATGACCGTGTCTGCGGATCTTCGCAGCCGGGAACAGATTGAGCGCATGCGTGAGAAGCTCGAGTCGCATAATCTCATGCCAGATATTCTTGTGAACAATGCAGGAATCTCGCACTATGGGATGTTGGCTGATGTTACAGAGGAGATCTGGGATGAAGTGATGGCAATTAACCTCAAAGGCACGTTTATGTGTACACAGGAAATGATGCCTCACATGATCTCCCAAAGGTATGGCCGAATCATTAATGTATCGTCGATCTGGGGACTGTCTGGTGCTTCTTGTGAGGTGCTGTATTCCACAACCAAGGGTGGGGTGAATGCATTTACCAAAGCGCTTGCGAAAGAACTCGCACCTTCCGGAGTAACCGTAAATGCGGTTGCTCCTGGCGCCGTTCAGACATCCATGCTGAGCCATCTGGATCAGAGTGAACTGAAGATGCTGGAAGAGGAAATTCCGGCAGGAAGACTTGCTCAACCTGATGAAATCTCATCATTGGTTTATTTTCTGGCTCTCCCTGAATCGGGTTATATCAATGGGCAGATCATCAGTCCAAATGGCGGTTGGTTAACGTAAAAAGCAAGAAAAACTTGACTGGCTGTGAACAAAACAGGTGAAGGTTGCTGAGAAGCAGTCGTCTTCCGGATTATTTTCAAAATGCTCGTATATAAAATGCCTCGAAAGCACATATTACAACTGTTGATTTTAAATCTCATGCGTCATCTAAGGAGGATTTATCATGTCAACAGAAAAAACAGTGCTCTCCAGTTTTGACACATGGAAGAAGTTCCTGGGTGACCGCGTACTGCAAGCAGAGAAGATGGGGATGAGTGAAGAAACCATCAACAAACTTGCGTATGAAATCGGCGACTTCCTTGATGAGAAAGTCGATCCGGCGAACCATTCCAACCGGGCATTGAAAGAGTTATGGGATGTCGGCGATGCAGATGAGCGTCGTACGATTGCGTGCCTGATGGTCAAATTGGCCAAACAAAACGCATAAGATTACAGATGAAGAGCTCCCGCAAGGGGGCTTTTCTCTAATGATTACAAACGGATTACAGAGCTGTTCTTGTAATTCATTTTCATTTTATATATCATTAACGTGACCCATTTTTAGAAGATGTCTCAGATTGTTGTCCAGTGGACACGTTCTGTTGCTGTCGAATAATGTGGAATAATGCATTACGGGGTGTTGAAATGGAATCTAAACAATGGTACATGGAATATAAAATACATAAGAACAGACCCGGTTTGTTAGGCGATATTGCCTCTATGCTGGGGATGCTTGAAGTGAATATATTGACCATTAACGGTGTTGAAGGCAAAACTCGAGGCATGCTCCTTGAATCGGATGATGATGAAAAAATCCGCTTGCTTGGTGAAATGCTTGGCAAAGTAAACAGCATCACCGTATCGGCTTTGCGTCAACCTAAATTGGTGGATATTTTGGCCGTGCGTCATGGCAGATACATTGACCGTGACTCGGATGATCGCAAGACATTTCGTTTTACTCGAGATGAACTTGGGTTACTTGTGGACTTTTTGGGTGAAGTATTTAAGAGGGAAGGCAATCAGGTCATCGGTTTGCGCGGAATGCCTCGTGTTGGTAAAACGGAGTCTATTATTGCGGGCAGCGTATGTGCAATGAAGCGATGGACGTTTGTTTCCTCCACACTTCTTCGTCAGACGATAAGGAGTCAAATGTCCGAAGACGAATTGAACCCGAACAATGTCTTCATCATTGACGGAATTGTAAGTACGATTCGTTCCAGCGAGCGGCATTACAATTTGTTGCAAGATATTATGTCGATGCCAAGTACCAAAGTTATTGAACATCCGGATATTTTTGTACAGGAATCCGAATATGATTTTAATGATTTTGATATTATTATTGAATTGCGTAACATTCCCAATGAAGAGATTATTTATGATACGTTTACGGCTAGCTACACCGACGAATTGTAAGGAACCGTACGGAATCATGAAATAGATTAGCAACAACTCAAGAGATAAACATAAGGAGGAGATGGCATGTCTGAACTGGGTCAGCAGTTAAGGGAGGCCCGGCTGCAAAAAGGGATGAGTCTTGACGATGTACAGGAAATGACAAAAATTCGCAAGAGGTATCTGGAGGCCATAGAAGCAGGAGACTATAAAGTGCTGCCGGGTAGCTTCTATGTGCGTGCTTTCATCAAAACCTATGCGGAGACCGTGGGACTGAACCCTGATGAGCTGCTGGAGGGACACAAAAAAGACGTACCCGAAGAAGAAACGGAAGCAACGATGGAACCGGTTATTCAGAAGCGTTCCAGCCGTCCGGTTGAGCGTAGTAATCGGTGGATGTCTGTCGCGCTGATGTGGACATTCCCTGTTTTGATCGTAGTACTGTTGTATGTATACGTGGTGTATAACAATGGTGATGAATCAGATAATCCGGGTCTTGATCAGGTCAAAATTACAGACAGTCAACAACAGCCTGAGGATAAACCGGATCCACCTGCCGACAACGGACAGGCATCTAATCCGCCTGCGACAGATTCAGGTACTGACGGTACTGGTAAGGGCGACGCTGGCGGTAATGGTGGCGGTACAGACACGGAAGGACAGACGGACGGTCAAACTGATGGCCAAACTGATGGTCAAACCGACGGACAAACGGGAGAAAATCAGGAAGAACCGACAGACAATTCACCGTCTAATGTGACTGTTGCAGAAGATGGGAAATCAGGAAATATTACGAACTTTAAAGTTAACGGTAGTGCAGGGCAACCTGTAACGGTTACGATCAAAGCAACAGGTCATAGCTGGCTGGAAGTGTACAAAGGCGAAAACTCCAGTGGAGAGAAGTTGGAGTATGGTAACACAGCCGAAGGTGACAGCTATACCTTTGAGTTGGATAGTACAGGCATGTATATTAAGTCCGGTTACGCTGCAGCGACCACGATTGAGGTTGGCGGGCAAGTTGTAACGGATGGCAAGGCGACCAATCGAATCCGTCTGAAGCTTGGTGAAGACAGTAGTAACACTACTTCTTCCACAGGTGTTGAAAATGGATCAACGGACGGCACAGGGGGTACCACGGGTAGCGAATAACCGGGTCAACTGCAGGAGACAATAATCGTGTCTTAACTTGCAGTTAACTTTTGGTGAAGTGAGGTGGATGGCTGTGACAGTCAGCTGGATCGTAACAGGTTTAGGGATCATTGTCAGCCTCCTGGGTTATTACCTGACTCCAAGTGCTTGGGGTTACGGAATATTGGGTTTTGGACTTGCACATGTACTTTTGGGTGTGCTCGATATGTTCAGACAGCCCAACCGCAGCCGCTATTAGGTTGGAAGCTGGACCAGCAAGCATTTTTGGCAGCCACTTGAAGTGGAAGCCAAAAATGCTTTTTTCTTTGTGTAAAATAGCTAGAAATTAGACTTTTGCTTAGGGTATCCTCTATAATGTTACAGTACATACGATTAACTGAAAGGGTGACTGGTTTGAGCTCAGAAAATTCATTTGATATCGTGTCCAAAATGGACTTGCAAGAACTGACAAATGCCGTTACACAAACCGAGAAAGAAATTGGCGCTCGTTATGACTTCAAGGGCAGCAAGAGCAGCCTGAAACTGGATAAGGATGCGTTAACGATCGTATCTGATGATGAGACCAAACTCAAGGCTGTCATTGACGTGCTGCAATCCAAAATGGCGAAGCGTGGTCTACCATTGAAAAACATTGATTACGCAAAGGTAGAGCCAGCGTCTTCTGGTACAGTCCGCCAGCGTTTGAATTTTAAACAGGGGATTGATCAGGACATCGCCAAGAAAATCAATATTCTGATTCGGGATTCCAAGATGAAGGTGAAGAGTCAGATTCAGGGAGATCAACTTCGGGTAACTGGTAAGAGTAAAAATGATTTGCAAGCTGTCATGCAGCTGCTAAATGGTGCTAACCTACCTTTGGATTTGCAATATACAAATTTCAAGTAATATGGCCTTTCTGTAGCAAAAGTGTTTTTTTGACACGGTATTGGGCGTATATTATACTAAGTGTGCATTGCTGGCAGTCAAGCATCAAGTCCAGTCCTCATCGTTTGCTGACTTTGTGAAAAGCAGTACATCTTCTGGAAGTCACCGGAACGTTTAAAGCGTTTTGCTTTTGAGCGGTTGACTTTATTTTTTGCGTTTCTACATAGTGGGATCATGTTAATCTGGATTGACATTGAAACTGTACATTTCATGTTCCGGATGATGATAACGGGATTATGATGATTGTTTGGAGTAATGGAGGATATGAGGGAGGGCGTCTTGTGAATTTACCCAACCGGATTACGCTTGCACGAATTTGCTTAATCCCTTTTTTGATGGTGTTCCTGCTCGTGGATTTTCCATTTTATCCAGAGCCGTTGCAGCTTGGAAGCTTGTCGCTTCCGTATAATCAACTGATTGCTGCTGTTATTTTTATCATCGCCGCAAGCACAGATGGAATTGACGGATACCTTGCGCGGAAAAATAACATGGTTACCAATCTGGGGAAACTGCTCGATCCACTCGCAGACAAGTTGCTGGTTACTGCAGTTTTGATCTCGCTTGTGGAGATGGGCAAGCTGGATTCCTGGATTGCAGTTGTGATTATTAGTCGTGAATTTGCAGTTACCGGCTTGCGTCAAATTGCATTGCTGGATGGTTCGGTTGTTGCCGCAAGTGCTTGGGGCAAGCTGAAGACTGTAGTGCAGATTGTGGCGATTGTGCTGTTGCTGTTGAACAATTTCCCGTTTTCATACACGGGTATTCACGTCGATATTATCGCGGTATGGGCAGCAGCGCTTATTACTATCTGGTCGGGTATCGATTACTTTATCAAAAACAAAAATTTGCTTCATTTAACAAAAGCATAATGGTTTGTTCTTAAATGGGTAATCATGAAGGAAGCATTGGGTCAGGGGCAATAGGAAATTATCCTATTGCCCTTTGATCACTCACCACGTGTACAGGAGGATGCTCAATGAAGGCAGAAATCATTGCAGTTGGCACAGAGCTACTGCTTGGACAAATCGTCAATACCAATGCCAGATACCTATCCCGTGAATTGGCTGCGATGGGGATCGATGTATATTTCCAAACGGTGGTTGGGGATAACCTGAATCGACTTAGTGAAGCTATTCGCATTGCGCAGGGCCGTGCAGACGTTATTTTATTTTCCGGTGGCATCGGACCTACCCAAGATGATCTGACCAAGGATGCGCTCGCAGCTGTTCTTAACCGGAAACTGCATACAGATCGAATGGCGATGGACAAAATTGAGAGCTTTTTCAGAGATCGTAATGTGGACATGACAGAGAATAACCGACGTCAGGCGATCGTTATTGATGGAGGAACACCTCTGGCCAATGAAACGGGCCTTGCGGCAGGAAATGCGATTTCTGACAATGACAAATATTATGTCGTGATGCCTGGACCACCTAAAGAGTTGATTCCAATGTTTGAACAGGAAGTCAAACCTTGGCTGTTCCAGCATGTACTCACAGAAGAGATGCCGATCTATTCCCGAATGCTCAAATTCGCAGGTATTGGTGAATCTGCTCTGGAAGATCGACTATTGGATCTGATTGACGCGCAGACAGACCCTACGATTGCTCCTTACGCGAGCGAAGGTGAAGTTACGGTACGTGTCTCCACGAAGGCTGCGAGTGAGGGAGAGGCGAAGCTGAAGCTGGATGCGATGGAAGTTCAGATTCGCGAGCGTTTGACAGAACATCTCTACGCGAACGAGGATGTGCCTATAGAGTACACGATTGTAACCATGATGTCTGACATGGGGCTGACGCTCAGCGCTGCTGAGAGCTGTACAGGGGGGCTTGTCATGCAAAGTCTGACCTCTGTACCCGGAAGTGCGTCAATGCTCAAAGGTGGAATTGTTTGTTACTCCAATGAAATTAAAGAAAAGCTGCTGAATGTGCCTCATGATTATCTGGAAGGTGAAGATGCACCTGGAGCGGTAAGTCCAGAGGTTGCAAAAGTGCTTGCTGAGCAGGTCCGCATGATTGGCGATGCTGATTTTGGCTTGGCTGTTACCGGTGTAGCTGGACCGGGATATTCGGAACGTAAACCACCCGGACTTGTCTTCATCGCTCTTGCTGAACGTGGAAAAGAGACGGAGATTCATGAGCTGCGTATTAATGGGAATCGTGAGACAGTTCGCATTCGTTCAGCCAAAGCGATTCTCTATCGCTTATGGCAAAAACTTGTGGCGATGGATTGATTAGTTAATAGCTTCGATTGCATTTACAGTTCCAAGCAAGTATAATTAAGGAAGACGGAAGAACCGTAGAATTAGGCTTTACAGCCTTGTTTACGGTTCTTTTTTCTGTTTAATGGAAAGTTTCCTTGAGGAAGAGGCGCCTCGGCCTTCACAAAAAAACGAATGTATGTTCGAAAAAAAGCTTGGCAAACGTGTTAAAACAAGGTATCATTATCTTATAAACAGTAAAGGGTGTGAGCTTATTGTCAGACCGTCGTGCCGCGCTTGATATGGCGCTCCGTCAAATAGAGAAGCAATTTGGTAAAGGATCCATCATGAAACTGGGTGAGTCCACTCATATGAATGTGGAAATTATTCCCAGCGGTTCCTTGGCTTTGGATATTGCATTAGGAACAGGCGGCTTGCCTAAAGGCCGTATTGTTGAAATATATGGACCTGAGTCTTCGGGTAAAACAACCGTAGCATTGCATGCTATCGCTGAAGTACAACGAGCGGGTGGACAAGCTGCATTTATCGATGCCGAGCATGCTCTTGACCCACAATACGCAAGCAAACTTGGTGTTAATATTGATGAATTGCTTCTGTCTCAGCCAGATACGGGTGAGCAAGGGCTGGAAATTGCAGAAGCTCTTGTACGCAGTGGTGCAGTAGATATCGTTGTTATTGACTCTGTAGCCGCATTGGTTCCAAAAGCAGAGATTGAAGGCGAAATGGGCGATTCACACGTTGGTTTGCAAGCGCGTTTGATGTCTCAGGCGCTGCGTAAACTGTCTGGTGCAATCAGCAAATCCAAAACAATCGCAATCTTCATTAACCAGCTTCGTGAGAAAGTCGGCGTTATGTTTGGTAACCCGGAAACAACACCTGGTGGTCGTGCTCTGAAGTTTTATTCCACAGTACGTCTGGATGTGCGTCGTATTGAGAGTATCAAATCAGGCAATGACATGATTGGTAACCGTACTCGTATTAAAGTTGTGAAAAACAAAGTGGCACCTCCGTTTAAACAAGCGGAAGTGGATATCATGTATGGCGAGGGTATTTCGAGAGAAGGCAGTATCATTGACATTGGTACAGAGCTGGACATCGTTAATAAAAGTGGTGCATGGTACTCCTACGAAGGCGAGCGTTTAGGACAAGGTCGTGAGAACGCAAAGCAGTTCATGAAAGAGCATAAAGATATTGCTGACATCATTGAACAAAAAATTCGTGTAGCCAGTAACTTGGTTACTGCAGTTCCTGCGCCAACTACTGAAGAGCAACAAAAAGAAGCAGCAGAAGAACAAGAATTGTTTGAAATCAACGAGTAATCTCTCAAAACCTCCCATGTAGGGAGGACCCTGAGGGTGTTCCCCTCTGGACTCCGTAAACTTGCCTGATTGAGCTTGGCTCGATTTGGATAAGGAATTATGGTGGGAGTGCTCTCGGTGTCCAACAGCCCCTGTCCCAATGGACAGGGGCTGTTGGCACGCTGACTGTCAGAGATAACTGTGGAGATAAAGGCCGGGCTGACTTCCCGGCCTTTTGTATTATTAGTGTTCTTTGTCTTATGTGAAGATGTGCTTGGCGTAGTCAGAATGAAAATGTTATGAAAGGGGAGACCTGAATGGATCAACATGACGAGGATTTGTATGAAGAAGCAGAACAGGATGGCCTATCCCAATTTCCGGACAACGAAGAACTTATTATTACACGTGTAGAACGAACGAAGAGCAGGCAAGCTCGTTATCGAATCACTTTTGGTATCCACTCTATTACGGTTCTTGAAGATGTGATGATTAAATACAGGATGACTCAAGGTAATACGTTTATGAAGAAGGATCTGGAGGAAATCATTGTAGCTGACGAGCGACAGCGGACGTATGCACAGTCTCTGCGCTTTTTGGAGCATAAACCGCGCACACGCCATGAATTAAGTCAGAAACTTCGTCAGAAGGAGTTTGCTGCACCTTTGATTGAAGAGGCGCTGGATCGGCTTGAGCGGGAGAACCTGGTGGATGACGATCTATTTGCGAAGGAATGGACAAGACAGCGTATGGAGGGCAAGCGGAAGGGAAAACTGTGGATAAGGCAAGAGCTACGTCAAAAGGGCATTGCCAATGATCTCATTGTTGAGGCACTAGAAGGGATCAGTACAGATGCGGAATTTGAGACTGCCTTGAGTGCAGGACGCAAAAAATGGAATCAGGTCAAAGGGGACGTCAAAGAGAAGAAAAATAAAACGCTTCCCTTCCTAATGAGACGTGGTTTTTCAATGGATATGGTGCGCCGGGTCGTGAATTGTTTAATTGAAGAAGATGAGGCTGGGGACTCTGAAGATGACGAAGCGTTGTTATGGGATTAGCAGCCTAGAGTCTCTATACTGCATTCTCTTGACAATTTCTTTCGTCAAATACTAAAATGGACATGAGTCTGTAAGAAATGGACAACCCTTTTTCCTTCCAAAAAAGCGGTTTCGGTTTCTTAAGATTTATACCATTCTTAATTATGGGTTCGCTGGAAACAGTGAATAGTACGTGGAAACATGTACATGTGAAATGAAAATCGGCGGGGGATCGCCGTGAGTATTCGTTATTCCCAAACATATGTAAGGTTTGAAAACTGCAAATTGACCCAAGGAATGCCTTGGAGGAACCAACGAGGAGGTGAACAGTATGGAAATTGCAATCACGATCGCTCTCGTTGCAGCCGCGCTATTCATTGGGTTCGGAGTAGGATATTTTATTCGCAAATCTCTTGCAGAGGCTAAAATCTCTAGTGCGGAACAAGCTGCCGTACAAATCGTGGAGAACGCGAAGAAAGAGGCAGAAGCACTGAAGAAAGAAACGGTGCTGGAGGCGAAGGATGAAATCCATCGCATTCGTGCTGAAGCTGAAAAAGACACTCGTGAACGTCGGAATGAAATTCAACGACAAGAAAGACGATTGTTGCAAAAAGAAGAGTCGCTGGATAAAAAATTGGAATCACTCGAACGTAAAGAAGAGCAAGTGGCTAACAAAGAGAAACGAATTGATGAGACTCAGCAGCAGATCGAAATGATTTACAAAAACCAGGTGACAGAGTTGGAACGTATATCCAACCTCACCATGGAAGACGCACGCAGTATCATACTGTCCAACGTAGAACAGGAAGTTCGTCATGAGACGGCTCAAATGATCAAGGACATTGAACAACAGGCGAAGGAAGAAGCGGACAAAAAGTCCCGCGAGATTATTACACTCGCCATCCAACGCTGTGCGGCTGACCACGTAGCGGAAACAACGGTATCTGTTGTTACCCTGCCAAATGAAGAAATGAAAGGCCGGATTATCGGTCGTGAAGGACGTAACATCCGTGCGCTTGAAACCCTTACAGGGATTGACCTCATTATCGATGATACGCCAGAAGCTGTTATTCTGTCGGGCTTTGACCCGATTCGCCGTGAAATCGCCCGTACTGCCCTGGAGAAACTGGTGGCTGATGGACGTATTCACCCGGCACGGATTGAAGAGATGGTTGAGAAATCCCGCAAAGAAGTGGATGAGCGCATCCGTGAATACGGTGAGCAAGCCACCTTTGAAGTGGGCGTGCATGGTCTGCATCCGGATCTGATCAAAATTTTGGGCCGGTTGAAGTTCCGTACAAGTTACGGTCAAAACGTCTTGAAACATTCCATGGAAGTCGCTTATCTGGCTGGACTGATGGCTGGCGAACTCGGAGAAGACGTAACTCTGGCAAGACGTGCAGGTCTATTGCATGACATCGGTAAAGCGCTGGATCACGAAGTGGAAGGATCACACGTCGAAATTGGCGTGGAACTGGCGAAGAAATACAAAGAACATCCGGTTGTAATCAACAGTATCGCGTCCCATCACGGAGATTGCGAAGCGACTTCGGTCATTGCCATGTTGGTTGGCGCAGCAGATGCGCTCTCCGCAGCAAGACCAGGCGCACGCCGCGAAACGCTGGAAACGTATATCAAACGACTGGAGAAGCTGGAAGAAATCTCAGAATCCTTCGAAGGTGTCGAGAAATCGTACGCCATTCAGGCCGGACGCGAAGTTCGCGTTATGGTACAGCCTGAGAAGATCGATGATGCTGAAGCCTTCCGCTTAGCCCGTGACATCACGAAGATGATTGAGAATGAACTCGACTATCCGGGTCACATCAAAGTCACCGTCATCCGGGAAACCCGTGCGGTTGAATACGCAAAATAGAGCAATACGGAAAAGTGGCCGCGGTAGTGGGCCACTTTTCCTGTTGATAGCCTGTTAAAAGGCAACTATACATTATGGAGCATAAGATAGAGTCCTGCAAAGGTTCAACATTTGAAAAAAGAGAACTTTGCAGGAATTGAGGAGGCAGTAATCAGTGAAAGTTTTGTTTATTGGTGACATTGTAGGCAACGTGGGACGTAAGGCATTAAAGGAAAATTTACCGTACCTAAAATCGAAGTATAAGCCACATGTGGTGATTGTGAATGGTGAAAATGCGGCAGCAGGTCGCGGCATTACCGGTGCAATCGCAAATGAGTTTTTCAACTGGGGTGTACATGGTATTACACTTGGTAATCATACTTGGGACAATAAGGATATTTTTGATTTTATAGATGATGAGCCCCGCATGATTCGTCCAGCGAACTTTCCACCAGGCACACCAGGGCGAGGATACACGGTTGTCAAAGGCGAAGGAAAAGAACTGGCGATTGTCAATCTGCAAGGAAGAACGTTCCTGCCTGCTCTGGATTGTCCATTCCGTGTAGCTGATGAAATTGTAGATGAGCTGCGCCAAGACCATAAATGTATTTTGGTCGATATGCATGCGGAAGCAACGTCAGAAAAGATTGCCATGGGATGGCATCTGGATGGACGTGCGTCTCTCGTTGTAGGTACACATACGCATGTACAGAGTAATGATGATCGGATTTTGCCTGGAGGAACGGCTTACTTGACGGATGCAGGCATGGTAGGGCCTCGTGACGGTATATTGGGTATGGAGCGTGAGGCCGTGCTGCGTAAGTTCTACACCCAGCTACCTGTACGTTTTGTTGTAGATGATGGAAAATGGCACTTCCATGGTGTTTTTGTTGAAATTGATGAAGCAACAGGTGCGGCAACACGCATCGAAAAAATTCGTCTGATGGAGGACGAGTGGCGCATGGAATAGGGGCATTGTCCCAATTTGCAGGGAAACCCGTCTAAAAAGAAGGAATTTTTTTGCCTCCCGCGAATAACATCTAGTAAGTGGAAACAAACTTTCAACATTCCCAGGGAGGTACTTACCATGGATGTATTAAAAGTTTCAGCAAAGTCCAATCCTAATTCTGTAGCCGGCGCTCTTGCAGGGGTTCTTCGTGAACGTGGAAATGCTGAACTGCAGGCAATTGGAGCGGGAGCACTGAACCAAGCCATTAAAGCGGTAGCGATAGCCCGGGGATTTGTAGCACCAAGCGGAGTTGACCTGATTTGTATTCCAGCTTTTACAGACATTGTGATCGACGGCGAGGACCGAACGGCCATTAAGCTGATTGTGGAGCCCAGATAATACATGCAGTATGCATTGAACCTGTTTACGATGTAGACAGGTTTTTTTGCGTTTTCTTAGCAATAACATATTGAGGAGGGTTTAAGATGTCCATGTCTGATTGGCATGTAGCTGATTTTCACTGTGATGCACTGAGCAAAATTTTGATGCAGCCTGCTCTTTCTTTTGAAGATGCTCCACAACTGGATGTGAATTTGCAACGCTTGAAAGAGGGGAAAGTAGGGTTGCAGGCGTTCGCCATCTATTTACCCGAAGTACTTGGCAGAGGCAAGTTTGAACATGTCATGGGGCAGTTGGAGATTTATCGTAGACGTGTGGAGAGAAGTCAGGAGCGGCTTGGCGGCACACAGACGTTGTTATGGCGTGAACAGGTGGCTCAGGTGGGGCAAACAGAGGGGCCGTGGGGATTAATCACACTGGAGGGTGTGGACGGCCTGGAGGGCAACCTGTTCTATCTGGAGTTATGTTATCAGATGGGCGTTCGAATAATTGGACTAACGTGGAATTATGCCAATTGGGCGGCTGACGGAGTCATGGAGAAGCGTGGGGCAGGTCTGACCGAGAAAGGGAAAGAACTGGTGCACCAGTGTAATGAAATCGGAATGCTGTTGGATGTGTCACATCTGACAGAGAAAGGTTTCTGGGAACTGGCTGACTTGAGCACACGTCCTTTTATCGCCTCCCATTCCAACAGTTATAGCGTATGTCCCCATGTGCGTAATCTGAAAGATGATCAGATTCAGGCTATCATTGCCCGGGAAGGGCGGATTGGACTGACGTTTGTACCCTGGTTTGTAAAGCAGGAGGGTGAGGTACGTATAGAAGATCTGCTGCCTCATATTGAGCAATTCTGTTCTCTAGGCGGGCAGCACCATCTGATGATGGGGTCTGATTTTGATGGAATTTCAACGTATATTCAGAAACTTGAACATTCAGGACATTATCCGAGACTGATGGAAATCCTGCTCAAACATTATGATGAACATCTGGTTCGTGGCTGGTTGTGGGGGAATGCAATGAGTTATCTGGGGGAACACTTGCCAGAGAGCAATCCGAAGATGCAGATGAAGGGGAATTCTATGAAATAGTGAACTGGTGTGTGCGTTGAAGGGGTTGAATTGGAACTTGTTTTCCAAATAAAGGAGGGGAATGATGGTGAAATAAGTGTATTTCATGAATTTTCACCAGTTCGTTTTCATTTCACTCCAAAAAGGGGTATAATACCATTGGATTGTTAAGAGCCTGAGTACAGGCCATAGATAAACAAGGAGTGAATTTACAATGAGTAAAACAGTACCTGTGGGCGTATCTGCCCGTCACATTCATGTATCCCAAGAGCACGTTGAAATTTTGTTTGGCAAAGGTTATGAACTGACTGAATTTAAACCTCTGTCCCAACCTGGCCAATACGCTGCTAACGAAACTGTAGCGGTAATTGGTTCGAAAGGACAGTTTGATAAAGTGCGCATCCTTGGACCTGTTCGCCCTGAAACGCAACTGGAGATCTCCATGACAGATTCATTTGCGATTGGTGTTAAAGCACCTGTACGTGAATCTGGAAGCATTGAAGGTACACCAGGAATCACAATTAAAGGTCCTGCTGGCGAAGTAACGATTGATAAAGGTGTTATCGTTGCTGCTCGTCACATTCACTTCCATACTTCTGATGCTGCTAAATGGGGTATTGAGGACAAACAAATGTTGAAAGTTCGTCTGGGTGGAGATCGCGGTCTTGTACTGGAAAATGTACTGGCTCGTGTATCCGATTCTTTCGCACTGGACATGCATATTGATACAGATGAAGCTAACGCTGCTGGCGCTCGTAATGGGGACACTGCTGAAATCATCGATTAATGACATGTATAGCTTCAGCCCCCAATTTTGGCGGTCTGAATAACATATAAACCTGAGCACAGCCAACAGGGGCCGGTTAATTCCAGCCCTGACGGCAAGGCTCAGGTTTTTGTGTTTTCTGAGTGCTCTTCTGAGCATGGCATGTTTCGGATTAGACGAAGGGAGATGCGCTTTGGATGTGGAACTACAGCCCAATTCATGCTATAATTTGCTGTAATGCTCTTTTAATGTTCCAAGCAAGTAATTCACGTGGAACAGGGATGAATGAACGATTTTTTATTAATAGAGGCTGTAAGGAGTGACCGAAGGAAATGGCTAAAGACTCAAAAAAGGATTACTCCCAATATTTTGATTTCTCCGATGCCAAAGTAATTTCGCAAGATGAATTCAGCAAAAAGATAAGAATCCGGGGCCGTGAGATTAACATCAAATCGGAACCCAATCATCGTCAGGAGAAACAGCGGGGCAAGGAAGACGTCCAGGTGCTTTACGAAAATGCCGTTCCCGATGAACTGAAAAACATAGGGAAAGGCAAACATTATATTGTATATACGTATGGATGTCAGATGAACGAGCATGACTCGGAGACCATCAAAGGACTTCTAGAGTCTATGGGATATCAGGCTACAGAGGATCGCAAAGAGGCTGATATTATTCTGCTCAACACATGTGCCATACGAGAAAATGCGGAAGATAAAGTATTTGGTGAGCTTGGTCACCTGAAAACGCTAAAACTCGAACGTCCGGGATTGTTACTTGGTGTATGCGGGTGTATGTCCCAAGAAGAAGGCGTCGTCAACCGAATCATGCAGAAGCATGGCTTTGTGGATATGATCTTTGGTACACATAATGTGCATCGACTGCCACATCTAATCCAGGAAGCGCTGTTCAGCAAAGAAATGGTTGTTGAGGTATGGTCCAAGGAAGGCGACATTATTGAGAACCTGCCGAAGAAACGTGAGGGTATGCGCGGCTGGGTGAACATTATGTATGGCTGCGACAAATTCTGTACATATTGCATCGTTCCGTTCACGCGGGGCAAAGAACGCAGTCGTCGTCCGGAAGATGTCATTGCCGAAGTACGTGATTTGGCACGACAAGGCTTTAAGGAGATCACGCTTCTTGGTCAAAATGTGAATGCGTACGGCAAGGATTTCACCGACCTGAACTACAGTTTTGGTGACTTGATGGATGCCATTCGCCTAATTGATATTCCGCGAGTACGGTTTACAACCAGTCACCCACGTGACTTTGATGACCGCTTGATTGAAGTACTGGCCAAGGGCGGAAATTTGGTAGAGCACATTCATCTACCGGTGCAATCTGGCAGTTCGGAAGTACTCAAACGTATGAGCCGCAAGTATAACCGGGAACACTATCTGAAACTGGCTGACAAAATTAAAAAGGCCATCCCGGATGTTGTGTTGACAACGGATATTATTGTTGGTTTTCCAGGGGAAACGGAAGAACAGTTTGAAGATACACTTTCCCTTGTCCGTGAAGTAGGGTATGATTTTGCCTATACCTTTATTTATTCCCCGCGTGAAGGTACACCGGCTGCAGTGATGGAAGATAACGTACCGATGGAAGTGAAGAAGGAACGTTTGAAGCGCTTGAACGAAACGATCAACGAATACAGCCACCGAAGCAATGAAGAGCAACGCGGCAAAATCGTTGAAGTGCTCGTTGAAGGCGAGAGCAAACGGAATTCCGAAGTTCTGGCAGGACGTACGCGCAGCAACAAGCTGGTGCATTTTGAAGGACCTAAAGATTTGATCGGTACTTTCGTACAAGTGGAAATCACCGATCCGATGACTTTTTATATTCGGGGCAACCTGCTCTCAGAGCCGGTAGCTGCCAATCAGTAATACACACACACAAATAAGATGAGAATTTTGGGGTTCAATATCAGGTTCGGACATTTGCGCAAGTAGCGGAGGGGACGGAATCGGTCTGTAGAAGCGAAGCGTTCGCCTTTGTCTCCGGATTTTAACCTTAAACAATTGTAATCAGAAAAATCCGGAGACAACAGCGATCAAAAGAACGATCCGTTCCCGCAGCGGTCATGGAGCAGACGTTTGAACTCATTTGAGCCCAGGTTCTCATCTTATATCATCTCATAGAATGGAGCGATTTCAGTGGCGCAGGAAGAAGTGCAGTACAACCATTATGGAATGCCAACCTACGATACGCGCAATCTGGTCATACGCGACGACATTATGGGAAAAGCCAAAGAATTGGCTGATATGCTCGGAACGAGTGAGGAAGTTAGACAGTTTCAACAGGCTGAAACCAAAATTCGGGATCATGAGCGCATCCAGCAGTTGATTGCAACGATTAAGAAAAAACAAAAAGAGATTGTTGCTTTTGAAAGCTTCAAAAATGTGGAGATGGTCAGCAAAATTGAACAGGAAATTGAAGATCTGCAAAGCGAACTGGACAGTATTCCATTGGTTACGGAATTCCAGCAGAGTCAGAGCGACATCAACTACTTGCTTCAACTCGTGATTTCGGTAATCCGGGATACAGTTTCCGAAAAAGTAAACGTGGAGGCTGGAACGGATTCACCTCCGACCAGTTGCGGTTAAATGACGGAAGGGTGCGGACGCTGTCCGCGCCTTTTTTGACATTGCATAACTGTTAACGTGGAGTGGCTATCGCCAAGTACTCGGAATATAATTCCAAGCAAAGCTCCACGCTGTGGGGTTATTTTGTGTGGCGTAGCTGATTTTTAATGATAAAGGCACATGACATCAAGAGAGCTTGATACGTACAGTAAATAAAGGAGAAATGAATAATGAGTATTTTGGACAAAATGGTGGAAGACGGAGACGGACGATTCTGGGGATTTCTCGGCTGTCGTTATATTAAAGGAGACGGCAAAGAAGTACAGATCGCGTTGACAGCAGGCGAACATCATACCAACTCCATGGGGATTATACATGGGGGTGTACTGACTTCACTGATGGACCAAGCGATGGGGATGGTTGCAACAGCAGCAATGGAAGTAGATGGCTGTGTGACAACGAATCTGAACGTACATTTTCTCGCACCGATGAGACAAGGGGAATTAACGGTGACGGCTACGGTACTACATCAGGCTGGACGCAGTGTTACGACTCAATCGGAGGTTCGTGATGCATCGGGCACGTTGGGATGTATGGCTACGGCGACATTCCGCATAGCACGCCCGAGAACGTAACGCACGAATCCTACGGTTGACAAAAGATATTATTGTGTCATAATGAAATTATCAAAATGAAAATAGTCGGTGGTGCCCATGAGCGAAAACTACGAACACTTCAATGCAGAGAGCGACGAACAAGCAGCACGTGCTTATAGTTCCCAAAAATATCGTACCCCCGATGGTGTTCCTGCGGATATCGTTATGTTCACCTTGACCAAGCGGGAACGCAAGACAGTGACCAAGACACTTCCCATTCGGGAACTGAAAGTGATGCTGATCAAGCGCAAAGGCTGGCCTTTTGCAGGTAGATGGGCATTACCCGGTGGTTTTTGTCAGGAGAATGAATCCATCTACGGAGCAGCAAAGCGTGAGCTGATGGAAGAGACAGGTGTAGACGGTGGACATCTGGAGTACTTGAATGTATACAGTCAGCCGGGTCGTGACCCGAGGGGCTGGATTATTTCTCACGCATTTTTCGCGCTTGTGGAAGAATGGATGCTGGATCAACGCCAAGCAGCAGATGATGCCGAAGATGTTGGATTGTTCACCATTCAGGAGGCGCTGCAAGAATTGGAACTGGCCTTTGATCACAGAACAATCATCGAAGATGCTTATCGACGTATTCAACAGCAGATGCTGGAAACGACGATTGCTCGTCAGTTCCTGCCACGTGATTTTACATTAAGTGAATTATATCAGGTTATTCAAAGTGTTGTACCGGATTTTGAAGAACCAAACTTCATTCGCAAGATTACGTCTACCCGCAGTCGTAAAGGCATTGTGGAAGAGGTACGGGATGAAGAGGGGAACTTGGTGAGTTCCAACCAGTACTCGCAGCGTCCGGCGCAGCTATATCGTTTTACAGAACTCGTACCACGACTTTCCATCTATACGTAATAAGGCGTAGGTGCGTCAATTGGATTGAATCAGAATCAACCATTTCTGGGATAAGGGAGTGTTGACGATGAAAGCACTGATTGTCATTGATTTTACGAAGGATTTTGTGACAGGTTCTTTGCCTGTAGGTCAGCCGGCAGTAGAGATCGAAGAGACGATTGCAGCTGTAACCGAGGCCTATTGTAAGAACAAACATGAGGTAATCATGGCTGTGGATCTGCACGAAGAAAATGATCCGTACCACCCGGAGACTGTACTTTTCCCACCTCATAACATCAGAAATACGGAGGGAAGACAGTTATATGGACGTCTTGCCCAAGTGATGGAAGAACGAAAAACTGATATTCGGTGGATGGATAAGACGAGATATAGTGCATTCTGTGGGACCGATCTGGAACTCAGACTGCGTGCACGTGGTATTACGGATATTGCACTGATTGGGGTATGTACGGATATTTGTATATTGCATACCGCAGTGGATGCTTACAATAAAGGTTTTCATATTACGGTATATGAAGATGCTGTTGCCAGCTTTAATCCGGCAGGACATGAATGGGCGCTAGGACATTTTCGTTCCAGCCTGGGTGCTTCGGTGGTTAAGGCGAGTGAGACAGTCCTTGCGTAATTTAATCGATAATCCTGTTGGGTTGACCTCCCTGTTAGGAACCGGATGAATGTGGTGAATGGTGTATAGAGTTTTGTTACGGGAGACTTGTTTGTTTAATACGGATGAACAGAATCATGAAGAATAAGTCTCCATATGTTAACCCGTGTCCACAGATGAAACCTGGGGGCACGAGCGGAAGTCAGAGAGGATGAGACAAATGCAGACAACTAGCCTGGCTTTACATACGGATAAATATCAGATCAATATGATGTACGCCCATTGGGTGAATGGTACTCACAAGCGGAAGGCGGTATTTGAAGCCTATTTCCGTAAGCTTCCTTTTGGCAACGGATATGCGGTATTTGCCGGATTAGAACGGATTGTGAACTACATCAGCCAGCTTCGGTTTACGATGGACGACATCAAATTTTTATCCAAACAAGAGGAAAATTACGATCCGGTCTTTCTGGAAGAGTTGCTCCAGTTTTCATTTCAGGGGACGATTCATTCCATGAAGGAGGGCGCAATTGTTTTCCCTGACGAACCGCTCATTCGGGTAGAAGGCTCCATTATGGAGACACAATTGGTGGAGACGGCGATACTTAACTTCATGAATTATCAGACGTTGATTGCAACCAAGGCTTCGCGGATCAAACAGGTGGCACAACAGGATACGTTGCTCGAATTCGGTACACGGCGTGCACAGGAAGCGGATGCTGCCATCTGGGGCGCACGAGCTTCGTATGTAGCAGGCTTCCATGCAACGTCCAACATGCTGGCCGGAGAGCGCTTCGGAATCCCAACAGCAGGTACACACGCCCATTCCTGGGTACAGAGCTTTATGAGTGAACAGGAGGCGTTTGACGTGTATGCCAAAGTGTTGCCTGATCAGGTTACATTATTGGTTGATACCTTTGACACGTTGAACAGTGGAGTACCTCACGCCATCAAGACAGCCAAGAAGTTGGAGAGCCAAGGCAAAAAGATGAATGCTATTCGTCTGGACAGCGGTGACCTTGCGTACTTGTCGATTCAGGCGCGTCAGATGCTGGATGAGGCTGGGCTGGATTATGTGAAAATTGTAGCATCCAATGATTTGGATGAAAATACGATTTTCAACCTGAAAGCTCAAGGAGCACGGATAGATACATGGGGTGTTGGTACACAGTTGATTACGGCTTCTGACCAGCCATCTTTGGGTGGAGTGTACAAATTGGTGGAGCGTGAAGTGGACGGTGCCATGCTGCCTACGATCAAAATATCTGCCAATCCTGAAAAGGTGTCCACTCCAGGTAAAAAGGAAGTGTTCCGGATCATTGATCCGAAACATGGCAAAGCGATTGCAGATTATATCTGCTATCCAGATGAAGAGCAGCCGCTACAGGGCGGACCGCTCAAGCTGTTCAACCCGCTACACCCTTACCTGAAAAAGACGGTTACCCGCTACGAAGCGGTCAATATGCTGGAGCCAATCTTTGTGAATGGACGCAAAGTGTATGAACTGCCTAATCTGGATGAGATTCGGGCGTACCACCGGGAACAGATGAACCTCTTCTGGCCGGAATACCAACGGAAACTGAACCCGGAGATCTACCGTGTGAACATCAGCCCTGCGGCATGGAATATGAAGCAGAAGCTCATTGCGGAACATGTGAAATCCACAGAGGAATGATCTACACATAAGAATTACAAAGAGGCATAACCAGTGAGGGATACTGGCTTATGCCTTTTTGATGCCTATAAAATGTATACGTTCTTAGCGGATTTGAACGATTCAATGATCGCAAGCAAAATTTCCCGCTATACGCGTTCTGTCTTCTGTGAAAGTACGTCGATAGTTGATAGACTTTATTCTTATATGATCCCGATGAGATGGACCAGGGATGTAAGAAATCTCATGGACAGACTGCCCAGGTAGCAGGCTATACTGGAATTTGTCTTGTTCAGTTCGAGAGGTTGTTCAAAAATAGACTTTTGAACATGTATTTACAGGGGGAACAGCAGTTATTATTTCTCGGGAAAGCGCAGGAGACGCCAAATTCTGCAACTATTGATTCAATCCTGCAGCTGCAGGGGATGAAAGTAAGAGGAGGTGCAGACATGAGATGGATACTAGGACTGGTCTGGATCGCTTTTATTGCCTATGCATTGTTGTTGGCACCGGGGCAGTCACCTGGAAGTGATCCGATTTTCAAAGAACTGATTACCATGCAAAGCAAAGAACCTTGGTTACTTACGGTATTTTCGTGGTTAGGTATTTTCCCGGCAGTTTATACTTGTATGCTGTTAAGAACATCTGTGAAAGAACGAGGTGGCCGTGTACCGGCTTGGCCTTTTGTTATACTTTCTTTCGGACTTGGTGCTTTTGCCCTGCTTCCCTATTATGCATGGTCATCGTCCGCAAATAGAGCTTCGGGTTACGCAAGCTTGCACTTTGGTCGTCAGCGGGAGTCGGAAATTGGACGGGTAGCAGCTCATAAGTTGACGCATGTAGTCCTTCTGCTGTTGACGCTGGGTACGGCATTCTATGCCGTGACGCAAGGTCATCCGGATGAATATATGGACGCGTTCAAGCAATCTGCCTTTGTACATATCATGACGATTGATTTTGTACTGCTGACCTTGCTTTCCGTGATTGCGATATACAGGGATGCCAAAGGCAGTCGACGTTCACCAGCTTGGGCCGCGGCAGGCATCATCCCTATTGTGGGTCCGCTAATCTATCTGTTGACGCTCAGGAGAGACAGAGCTTGATCATCAACATCTGAAGAATCCAGAAGTAAAAGGTAGCCGTTAAGCCTGAATACGAACAATTCATGTGCTTAATGGAAAAATATATAAAATCCAAATAAGGAGTGGCTATTGATGAAAAACCATTTTAACGCATATGTTGTCCGTAAAGAAGAACAGGGAGGAGTGAAAGCTGCTATAGAGCAACTGAAGAAGGAAGATCTGCCAAATGGAGATGTAACGGTACAGGTGCAATATTCCAGTGTCAATTATAAAGACGGACTCGCGACTCTTGAGAAGGGTGGTGTCGTTCGTGAATACCCCATGGTACCTGGAATCGATCTGGCAGGAACGGTAGAGGAATCGGTCAGTGGACGTTTTGCACCGGGAGATCGGGTGATCAGTACAGGGTTTGAACCAGGGGTATCCCATTATGGGGGTTACAGTGAGTATGCTCGTCTGCGCAGTGAATGGCTGGTGCCTCTGCCACCGGGTCTCAGTGAGAAAGAAGCCATGGCAATTGGAACCGCAGGATTTACGGCTGCACTTTCGGTAGATGCGCTGTTACAGGCTGGAATGACACCGGCGATGGGCAAGGTTCTGGTTACGGGTGCAACGGGTGGCGTTGGCAGTATGGCAGTTGCGATTCTGGCGAAACTTGGCTTTGAAGTAACAGCCAGCACAGGCAAGAAGGAGCGGGAGGAGCCTTTGCTTCTAAACTTGGGGGCCTCAGAGGTTATTACTCGTGAAGAAGCCGATGCTCCAGCTAAAGGAGCCATGGGTAAACAGCTATGGGCGGGAGTAATTGATCCAACAGGAGGCCCGGCTCTCGCGGAGCGATTGAAACAGATTCAATACGGAGGAGCGGTTGCGGTATCCGGGTTAACTGGAGGCGCAGCTTTTGAATCGACGGTACTTCCATTTATTTTGCGTGGTATCCAGCTTATTGGTATAGACTCTGTATATTGTCCGATGGAACGTCGGGAACGGGTATGGAAACTGCTCGGCGGAGAATGGAAACCGGAGCGCGCGCTGGAACTGGGAATCCGCGAAATTTCTCTGGACCAGTTGCCTCATACGCTTGAGACGATACTCCAAGGCGGTGCGGTAGGTCGGACTGTGGTCAATACAATATCAGATCTGCCATCCGCATAAGTTTCCAAGTCCTAAGACATGCTAATTCTACCTGATTGGGTCACAGTACATGTGACTGGAAAGGAAGGATTGGCATGTGTTTTGATAGAAAAGGACGAAGTCTGGTTCGAAGAACAATGAAGTCGATACTTGTAAGTGGTGTGTTGATCACAAGTGTCTGGTCCCTGGTGGCTTGTTCGGCATCATCCATTGAGCAGGAGCGGAAGGTCTACACCCGTGAAGCAACAGATGAAGGAAATGTGCGGGCACAGAGTCAGGGACACGGATTAAACGGTGAATTGGTGAGTGAGATCAGTAAGAGTTTTGAAGCAAAAGGCATTCAGCTGATGAATAATATGTCTGCCGATGACGGGCATGGTGGGATCTCTTATATGTATTTGTTGAATGGAAGTGGCAGACACATCGTGAAAGTCCATATTTTCAGTGATGCAGCTACCCGGGCGGCCAGCATGAAACAAATGTATAGTGAGAATCGTGATGAGGCTGTCTTGGAGAATGCGCTTGGCCGGACAACGATTCGCAGCAAAGGATACGTCTCACTTGTTTATACAGCTTCGGGTGGGGAAAAGGACAAGTATGAACAGGATGTTATGCAGGTGTTCCAACATGTGCTGGGGCAAATAAGGTAAGTTGAGCGAGATCCCCTTCGCACTTTATTATACAGCTGAAAATAAACCCGAAAAACCCGTCTGATCTTTCAGACGGGTTTATATATTTCACGCATCACATGCCGCAGCTCAGGCAAAATGAGTTTTTCCATGGCCAATTTGACAGCTCCTTTGGAGCCCGGCATGGAGAAGACGGCTGTGCGTCCAATCGTTCCGGCGACGGCTCTGCTCAGGATGGCAGCGGAACCGATATCCTCGGTGTAACTGAGAAAACGGAAGATCTCACCAAAGCCCGGAAGTTCCTTGTCGAGTAGCGAGGATACCGCTTCGTAGGTTGTATCTCGGGGTGCAATCCCTGTTCCCCCGCTGAGCAGCACGGCTTCGATATCATCACGAACAGCTGCATCTTGCAGGATGCTTCGAATGTTCTCCGTTTCATCTGGAGTGATGATGTATTCAACAATCTGATAACCCGCTTCACTCAGAAGCTGGTGCATGAGCTGGCCACTGGTATCGGTGTCTTTGGTGCGTGTGTCCGACACTGTAACAATCATGCACGATACCGTGGTCGGAGCTTCCTGGCGATGTTGTTCCACTGAATTAGTCATGAAACTTCCTCCTTCAATCAACATGTCCTCATAGCATAGACCATCCGTTAGAATCAGGCAATGTACTGGGGAAGAGTTGAACCTTATTGCACAACGAATGCGGGATGGTGTACACTCGCTAGATATAGATAGATCAGGTAACAAGAAGGACAATCAGAGAGGTGTATACGCATGAATGAAACGATTTTAAAAGAACAATCCATACCTGTATATATACTGTCAGGTTTTTTGGGGAGTGGCAAAACAACACTGCTTGTTCAGTTGATCGAACATTGGCAACAGCAGGGTTTGCGTCCCGCAGTGGTCATGAATGAGTTAGGCGAAGTCAATCTGGATGGTCAGATTGTGGATTCCACCGTTCCAATGACAGAGATGTTAGGTGGCTGCATCTGTTGTACCGTACGTGGTGACTTGGGATTGCAACTTGCTGATCTCGTTCAAGAGGAATCACCGGATGTGATCGTTATTGAAGCAACCGGTGCGGCAAATCCAATGGAGATTCTGGATGCGGTAACGGAAACCTCGCTCTACATGCGACTGGAACTGAAAAGTCTCATTACCGTTGTGGATGCGGCACATCTATCTGGTTTGTATCAGGAGCAGAAGGGGCAGACCTTTAAACTGATGCAGGAGCAGATTCGCTGTGCGTCTGTGCTTCTCTTGAACAAAACGGATCGGGTGAGCGCACAGGAACTGAAGGATCTGGAACAGCTTTTGGCAAAATGGAATGGCTTCGCACCTGTAATCCCTACAGTCAAATGTGAGGTGGAGATGGATCTGTTGCTTCGCAGTGGGGCAGACGTGCATGTACGTGATTCAGCTTCTGAAGCAGGTAAGCCAGCTCACCAAGAGCATCATGTGCATACGGAAACCTGTGGTACACATGGCTGCAATCATGGACATGAACATACTGATCATACAGTCCAAGGCGATGATACGAATACTGACGCATCCCATAGCCCTGTCCATGCCCACAGTCACGAGCATTCCGCTCCTCATGCATCACACGAACATGTCATGGTATATACGCATTATTTCAGTCAACCGGTGAACAGCGAGGCGTTTGAACAATTTTTATCCGCATTGCCACGTGATGTGTATCGAGCAAAAGGCATTTTATCGTTTAGTGACACGGCGAGTCGCTTCTGGTTCCAGTATGCCTACCGTGAATCGGACTACATGAAGATCACACCTCAGGGAGATGTCCCTAATGTTGCTGTGTTTATAGGTGAACATTTTGACCAAACTGTCATTCGTGACCAATTACTGGAATTGGAAGCGATAAAGTAGGTTAGATGATTCAATATTCCTCCGAACTGGGTATTAAGATGCATAGCAAACTTTGCCTGGGAGGTAACTTTAAATGACACAACAACAATATCAACAATGTATCGATGCTTGCCTGGAGTGCATGAATGCATGCAACGTATGTTACATATCGAGTCTGAAAGAATATGATCTGGCAATGTTGCGTGATTGCATTCGTTTGAATCGGGAATGTGCGGAGATCTGCAGTTTTGCTGCACAAGCGATGACACGTGGAAGTGATTTCATTGCTGAAATATGCGAATTGTGTGTGAAAGCTTGTGAAGCTTGCGCCGCAGAGTGTGGCAAACACCACCATGATCACTGCCAAGCATGTGCAGAGGCTTGCCGCAGATGTGCAGAAGCTTGCCGATTGATGGCAGCAGTAGCGTAAATATTATTTCACTGGAATATATAATTAAAACAGATAATGACCGTTGTCCCCTAAGGGAAGGCAGTGAACACAAGCATCTGAGACGATGTGCCTATGTGTTGCCTTTCAGTAGGGGATTTTTAATGCAGGTTGCCAAGTCTGATCGTGGTATGTATAATGATGGCAATGAATTGAAATGAAGAATATCAATGATCGGGAGAGTAGCCAGATCCATACATGACAGCGAGCCGGGAGAGGTGGAAGCCGGTATGACATGACCTGAGTGAACCGCACCCGTGAGATGGTTATCCGAAAAGATGTACGTATCCCAATTGGGGATAGGCCAGATCTGTCTGAGGGTAACCCGGCTTGCGACCGTTATACGCATCGAGCGGAACAGGTTCTACGGGTATGCATGTTGATGCATATGAAGAGCAGCCTGTTCACCTAGAGTGGTACCGCGGGAACTGTTAAGTCAGCTCTCGTCTCTTATGTAGAGACGAGAGCTTTTTTGTGTTTATTTTTAGCCACTAATGAATGGATAAGGAGTGTTAGACATGTTGATGAAGCAGGCTGCGGCCGATATTGCCCCTTTAACGGGATTGAATGAACAAGAGGTTATGAGATTATTGGAAGTTCCACCACAAGCGGAGATGGGTGATGCAGCATTCCCTTGTTTTGCATTGGCGAAGTCATTAAAAAAAGCACCGGCAGTCATTGCCACTGAGCTCGCAACGGGATTACAGGCATCTGGAATTGAAGCGACTCCCGCCGGGCCGTATGTAAATATCCGTTTCAATCGGGAGAAGCTCGCGCCGAATCTGCTGAAAGAACTGGGGAATGCGGCATTTGGTAAGCTTCAGCTTGGTCAAGGTTCGCGTGTTGTGATTGATATGTCTTCCCCTAACATCGCAAAACCCTTCGGAATCGGACATTTGCGTTCTACTGTAATCGGTGCAGCACTGTATCGGTTGTATAACGAAGCAGGTTATACCTCCGTAAGTGTGAATCATCTGGGAGACTGGGGAACCCAGTTTGGCAAGCAGATCGCAGCATACAAACGGTGGGGCAATGATGAAGCGCTGCAGGCAGACCCGATCCGTACTTCTCTGGAGCTGTACGTGCGCTTCCACGATGAGGCGGAGAACGATCCTTCACTGGAGATTGAGGCACGCGAGTGGTTCCGCAAGCTGGAGCAAGGAGATGATGAGGCACAGCGGTTATGGGCATTCTTTGTGGAAGTGAGCATGAAGGAATTCAACCGGATGTATGAACGTCTGAATGTACAGTTCGACCATACGCTGGGAGAGAGCTTTTACAATGACAAGATGGGCGCAGTGGTTGAAGAACTCAAGACAAAAGGTTTACTTGAAGAGAGTGACGGAGCACTCGTGGTACGCTTAGAGGATGAGAACATGCCCCCGTGTCTGATTATCAAAAAAGATGGAACAACGATCTATCCTACACGGGATTTGGCTACGGCGGTTTATCGTCATGAGGTGATGAAGGCAGATCGGTTGTTATACGTGGTCGGAGGCGAGCAGAAGTTACATTTCCGTCAGGTATTTGCGGTCCTATCCCGGATGGGTCATGAATGGTCTGCGAAGTGTGAACATATCCCGTTTGGCCTAATGCGTTTTGAGGGACGGAAAATGTCTACCCGCCGCGGTAAAGTTGTCTTTTTGCAGGAAGTGTTGGATGAGGCAGTTGCTCGTGCTTTGCAGATTATTCAGGAGAAAAACCCGAATCTGGAGAACCCTCAGAAGGTGGCTGAGGCTGTTGGTGTAGGTGCCATTGTCTTCGGTGATCTGCGGAATAATCGGTTAAACGATGTGGACTTCTCCCTGGAAGATGCCGTGAGTTTTGAAGGGGAGACCGGACCTTATGTGCAATACACCCATGCTCGGATTCAAAGTGTGCTTGCCAAGGCAGAAGAGGCGATCCGTATGGGAAATGAAAACCCATTGACTAAACCCAACCTTGCGGAAGGTGAGAATAACACAGAAACCACTTCATCCCTTATCGGAGATACCTCATGGGCATTGCTGAAACTGCTTGGTGATTATCCCGAGTATCTGGAAAAAGCAATTCATCGGAATGAGCCTTCGGTCATTGCCAAATATACAATAGATGTCGCTCAAGCGTTCAACCGCTTCTATCACGCCGAACGGATTGCGGATGCGTCATCTGATGTAAGATCCTTCCGGGTGGCATTGGCCAAACGGACTGCCGAACGACTCGCGTACAGTTTACATTTGCTAGGTGTGCAGGCCCCGGAACGGATGTGATCCCAATGACATGGAGTACACGTGGTATTTTCAAGAAGTCGGATCAAGCTACACCAGACTCATCAGTCCGAGGTATATTGCTTCAACAAGTGAGCAAGCGATTAGGTCATGCTCAGGTACTGAATCAAATTAATCTGGAAGTGAAACAGGGTGAATGTGCTGTGCTTGTTGGCAGAAACGGCTCGGGAAAAAGCACGTTGCTACGTATGTTGGCAGGTATTTTGTTACCCGATACAGGATCGATCCAGCGCACAATGAAGGGTTCTGATGGGTATGCAGTAGATGGCCTGCCACGTTTACCCTTTACATCTAGGGAGTACTTGTGGGACATGGGACGGATTCGGGGCATTCGCCCCGAAGAACTACGTGGGCGGATAAGAGAACTTAGTGAACTTTTATATCTGGATACCGCGATCGATCAGAAGTTACCCCTATTATCCAAGGGCACATTGCAAAAAGTGAATTTGATTCAGGCCCTGTTACCTGGACCGGGTGGTCTCTTGCTGTTGGATGAACCGTTGTCTGGCTTGGATATTCCAGCTCAAGAGGGCATTGTATCCTTATTGGGGCAATGGAAGGATGAAGGGACATCCATCGTTACAGCTTGTCATGAACCGTTGCTTATTGAACGTTTGGCAGACCAGGTGATTGTGTTGAAGAAAGGCCGCGTGCTCCGCTACTGGAGTCGTGAAGATATACTACAAGCTGGCGAACCCGCTGTACGTATTCAAAGTCTGACGAAAGCCGGAGAAGATCTGGCTAACGATCTATCGATTGTACAACAACCGGGAATACTGTCTTTGGTTCGTAATACAAGCTCGAAGAAATCCAATTCTTGGTTGTGGGATTGGAAAATAGTTCAACAATCAACAGATGATGTCCTCAAAAGAATTTTGGCATCCGGAGGTTCGGTTGTCTCTGTACAACAGGAGGAAAGTCAATTACATATGGAAAGTCTGCTGGAAGGACAACATCCAGCTGTACATGCGAGTCGTGGAGGTATCACGGAATCTGTGGACTTAAGCTCTTCCATGGATGATGCGGGGGGAGAAGTCGAATGATCTATCTAACCCGATATTTGTTAAGGCACCACATTCGCTCACAGAAATATTTTGCACCGGTTATCTTTTATATCATCTCCATGCTGCTAATTTATTCCTACAAACCCAACCCTATTGCCGACAGTTACAGCGTTACGGCTATGCTGTTATTTCTGGCAGCTGCTTGGCTCGGAGTAATGGTGATGAATACGGAATCTGCAAAGCAGGTTCAATTACTCGTCCTACATATAGGAAGCAGGCGTAAGGTTGTAATAAGTCAATTTATCTGTGCCTGGATCATGCTAATCATGCTCACCGCAATCACTGTGCTGTATCCCGTGTTCGCGGGAATGTTCGAGAGACAACTCACAGGTGAGGAGTGGATGATGACTTGGTTAGGACATCTGGGGTTATCACTGCTGGGATTAGGCATTAGTGTATTCTTTCAAAAATCGTACATTCCCTTGCTTAGTCGCAGTATGCCTGCCCTCATTATTGTATTATTACTATCGTTTATCCAAGGTTCCTTAAGCGAACGTTTGCCTGAATCGTTAGATTGGATCGGCCGTATTCTTCCACCAGCCTTTTATCTGGTTCGTGAGATGATGTTATTTGATGAATCCAAGATGAACTCTTTTGTTTCGGTTACGCTGTGGACTGTGATCTATGCATTAGCGTTACTAATCATCCATGTGTGGCTGTCCGGGAGAAGAGATCTGCGGGGTTAGAAGACGCGCTTCCCGATAACTTGAATGTTGCTCTTGGTTTGGTTAGGATAGAGGGACATGGAATGGATAGCATCGTACGGTTGAAGGAGGCGCTCGCATATGCAAAATACAGATATCCAGAATGGTGACATGCTGGACAGCGAACACTCCAGGGAATTGTTTGCCTATTACGGATTGGCCGTGTACTACGGGCAGGCGCTTGAACAGCAGCTGGTCAATCTGATTTTATTAATGAAAATGTCTCAGGGCAAGGCTGTGTCTGAAGAAGACCTGGAAGATCTGTACGAACGAAAGATGAGCAGTTCACTGGGGCAGCTCATTCACGAAGTACGTCATCATTTTACATTCTCTGAGGAAGAGACTCGCCAATTGAATGAATTATGGCAGCAACGTAACCGTATCGTACATCATTATTTCAAGGAACGAATTCACGAGACATTCAGTCCGGAAGGACGCTCACGCATGATTAAGGAATTGGAGGATTTCAAAGACCGTGCACAGGAGTTGGAGATCCGTCTTCAGCAATATACGGGTGCCTGGATTGCAGAGCTTGGTCTGGATGCCGAATCCGCAGCAGCTCTGCAAACGCTGGAGCGTATGCATACCGAGAGTATGCAGGCAAGGGCTTTGGAAGAGGATGAATGACAAGCAGACGGATAACAAAACGCTGGATATTAATTATAACTCTGGCTGTACTATTAGTCGGAATCCTATGGACTGTGGTTACCGCAGTACGTATATCTGCATTTACGGATGAGGATTCATCGAGGATATCGGATGCAGCAATCATTCTGGGTGCAGCCGTGGAGGGGGATAACCCTTCACCTGTATTTCGTGAACGCATCGAACACGGGATTGAATTATACCGTCAGGGTACAGTTCGTAATCTGCTTTTCACAGGTGGATCAAGTGGTGATGGAGAACATACAGAAGCTGAAGTTGGTCAAAAGTATGCTATCGCACATGGAGTAGATCCTGCGGACATTCGCATAGAGACCAAATCCAGAATTACCGAGGAGAATCTGTTCAATTCAATTCCAATTGGTGAACAGGCCGGTTATCACACCTATACGATTGTGAGTGATCCGCTGCATATGAAACGGGCCATGAAGCTGACTGCCGGGCTGGGTATGGATGCCGTACCATCTCCGACACGAACAACGGCGTATCGAACCTGGCGCAGCAAGTTTCCTTTTCTCGCAAGGGAGACTGTGATGTACATGGGATATACGATCAAGGGATGGATAGACAATCCGCAGCAGCCATGAGGTTGCACGCGGGTTGTTTTTTTGTCTGGACGAAATAACAGTAACCGAACATGCCTCCAGATGAAAATACGAAAAAAACGATCTACACCGCAAACCCTAAGGTAGCTGTGTAGATCGATTTTTGTTTTGCTGTTGAGTACATCATTTTTGGTTGGTTACTTAAAGAGCTTTCTGTTTTACACTGTTATGCATTGCCTCCGACAAAGGAGGTTGAGGTTGGAATGATCTCACCCGACGGATTCTCGCTGGTTGCACTCGCTGCTGCTTGCGCACCTTGCTGAAGCTGATACATCTTATAATAGCGGCCTTTAAGCTCCATCAGTTCATCATGTGCACCCTGCTCAACGATGCGCCCGCGATGCAGAACCAAAATCTGATCTGCTGAACGAATAGTGGAGAGACGGTGAGCAATGATGAAGGTGGTACGTCCTTTTTTGAGGACTTCAAGTGCATTCTGAATGAGTGCTTCCGTTTCCGTATCAATATTGGCAGTCGCTTCATCCAGAATGAGGATGGCCGGATCAAATGCGAGTGCACGAGCGAAGGAGATTAACTGACGCTGACCAGCGGACAATGTGCTTCCTTTTTCAATGACAGGTTCGTCAAAGCCTTGAGGCAAATGAGCCAGTATACGTTCGGCTCCTACATCACGCAGCGCCTGTTCAATTCGTTCACGGGAGATCTTCTCATCGCCAAGACTGACGTTGGAAGCAATGGTGCCTGTGAACAGATACGGGTCCTGTAATACAATCCCCATATGCTCGCGAATCCACTGTTTAGGCAGATCTTTGACGTTCTGACCGTCAATCGTGATCTTGCCTTTTTGCGGATCATAGAACCGGAATAGCAGGTTGATGATTGAGCTTTTACCCGAACCGGTGTGGCCGACCAGAGCGACTGTCTGACCTTGGGATGCTTTGAACGAGATATTGTTAAGCACGTAATCTTTTTTATAGGCAAAGGATACATCATCGAAGACAACATTCCCTTTGTATCTTGGCATGGAGCCATCGGTTACAGCTTCTCCCTTTTCATCCATCAGCTCAAAGACACGCCCAGCAGATACGAGGGAGGAGTCCAGGTTCGCGAGCTGATTCACCATGCCGGTAATTGGCTGGAACAAACGGCCCAGAACATCAACGAAGGCATACAGAACACCCAGGGAGATAATACTTGTGCCATCAAGCACACTGGAACCGAAGTACCACAGGACCACCGCAAAGGCGATATTCCGTAATACGTTAACCAGGTTGTGTGAGGTGAAGGCATTCAGGTTCAGCATTTTGTTCTGGTGTTTCATATAGTCATCATTCAGATCTTCGAATTCCTGTTTGGTTTGTTTCTGATGGCGGAATACGCGGATAATGGACATCCCCTGAATGGACTCGTTAATGATTGCATTGATCTCACTCAGTCGGGATCGAATGATCGTGTTGTAACGAGTGGCGAATTTGCGATAGAGCACAATCCATGTAATGAGCATCGGCACAACGAATAATGAGATTAGACCCAGGCGAACATCAAGCAGGAAGAGTGCGACATACACACCTGTAATCGTGATGATTCCTGAGAAAAAGTTCGAAAGAACGGCAACGAACAGATCCTTGACGGCTTCTGTATCGTTTGTGACCCGAGATACAACTTTACCTGCGGGCAGGTTATCAAAAAAGTGCACCGGCAGTCGCTGAATATGGGCATACACATCGTTACGCAGTCTTTGAATAACCTTGTTGGCCGAGGATTGCAGCCAGAAAGTTTTACCAAACTCCATAATGACCGAGATCACGAGGAAGATCATGTAATACACAATTAATTGATAGATGCTGGGCATCTCCGGTTTGTAAAAAGCAAACAGTTCACCAGCGGACAGGGGGGTTGCCGCATATTGGCCTGTTACCTCACCTGCGCGTGTAACCGTGAGGGTTCCATCCGTATATGTGCGGTCCCCGTCAGGTGCATTGACTGGTTCGTTTACAAAATAAAAACTTCTGCCGGCTTGTAATACCCGCACTTCGGAACCTTTGTTTTCATCCGGTTCGAACAAACCTTCGCGTTTGTAATTCTTACCGTTGTAAACTGCGGCTTCATCTGAAGCTGTCGTCTCATAGAAAGGCTGCTCAATCGCGAGCAAGTGATTGTCAATCATGGATTTGGCGATGAACGGCCCGGCAAGCTCGGCCGCAACACCAATAGTAAGCATAATTAATGCAGCGATAAATGTTCCTTTGGCTTTCAAGGCGTAATCAAGCAGCCTTTTGCCTGTATTAGACTTCAATGAATTGACCTCCTACGTGGACAGATTGGACTCGACCTGTTGCCGTTCATACTGTTCACGGTACCAGCCGTTCATGGCTAACAATTCCTGGTGAGTGCCTTCTTCCGTAATTTTCCCGTGCTCCAGTACGATGATTCGGTCAGCATGTTCAATAGCAGACAGGCGATGAGTCGAGATCAGCGTGGTTTTGCTCGAGCGTTTGTTGCGTATATTTTCAATAATTTTGGCTTCAGTACGTGCATCGACCGCAGATAAGGCATCATCAAGGATCAGGATATCAGGATTAGCAATAAAGGCACGCGCCAGCGAAACCCGCTGTTTCTGTCCGCCGGACAGAGAGATTCCTTTTTCACCAACGAGTGTATCCAGTCCATCGGACAAGGTTCCCAGATCCCCGTCAAAAGCGGCGGTACGAATGGCTTCCATGATGACTTCATCACTGGCCCCAGGTTTACCAAATTGAATGTTTTGACGAACTGATTTGGAGAACAGAACTTGTTCCTGTGGTACGTACCCGATCCAGCTGTGCAAGTCATCTTTGGCGATATCCTGAATCGGATGACCCGAGATGCTTAATGTGCCCGAACCGGCAGGGTATTCATGAAGCAGTTGTTTGAGCAAAGTAGACTTACCGCTACCCGTACGACCCACAACACCCAATGTTTGACCCCGTCGTAGCGAAAAGCTGATATGACTGAGATTGTCGACAGTTGAACTTGGGTAACGGAATGTAACATCCTGCATCGCAATTTCTTCCGGATTCGTAACGTGGGCAGGTTGCTCCACATCTTGTACGGCAGGTTCTACCGATAAAGTCTCGTTGACCCGATCAAGCGAAGCGCTACCACGTTGCATCAGGTTAATTAATTCGCCGATGGCAAACATGGGCCAGATCATCATCCCCAGGTACATGTTAAACGATACGAGATCCCCCAGGGTAATTTCATTATGAAATACAAGATATATGCCGTAGGCAAGTGCAATCACATAACTGAGTCCAACGAAGAGCCGGATGGTGGGTTCGAATAGGGCATCCATTCTGGCAACAGCCAGGTTTTTGCGATACACATCTTCGGTCACGTCGGCGAACCGTTTCTCGTCCAGACGTTCCTGCACATAAGCACGCACGACACGAATCCCGGCGATGGATTCCAGCACCTGGTCGTTCATATCTCCGAATGCATCCTGTGCCAGGGTGTAACGTTGATGTACAGCTTTACCATAGATCATCATGGCAATGGCGATAAAAGGTAATGGCAGGATTGCCGCCAAGGTCAGTTTCCAACTGACCAGGAAACCCATCGCGAACAATACGGTGGCCAGAAAGGCTGTAGAGTCTGTTAAGGTCAGCATGCCGAAGCCTGCTGTAGTAGCAATGGATCGAAGATCATTGGTGGCCCGAGCCATCAAATCTCCTGTTCTGTTTTTCTCAAAAAAGGGAGGAGTCATCCGTAACAAGTGGTCCATAAAGCGTGAACGAAGCAGCCGCTCCACCAGATTGGCACCACCAAACAGTTTGTGCATCCAAACGTATGTAACCAGATAGATAATGATGACCGTTCCCAGAATAAGCAAAATATAACGGGTAAGTGAGGTGCCGGTAATGGAACCGCGCACAATCTCGTCAATGGCATTACCAAGAAGACGAGGAGGCAGCAGTTCGGCAATGCCCACCAGAATAAGCAAGATGACACCGGTTAGGTATCGTTTGCGTTCCAGCCGGAAGAACCAGGCCAGGTTTTTAAGTACAGAGAACAAGTGTTATCCCTTCCTTTCGATGTCCGAGAAATGCAGATTCCGTTCATGTATGCCGAAATGTACCCACAAAAAAAGACATACCGCACGCAGGCGGTATGTCTTCATATCATCATACGGCAGCATGGCTCAGAGAACAGAGCCGCCACCATATATAAGTTCGATTGTGAGTAAACATTACAGAGATTTTAATGAAAGATCGCCTGTCATGCCGACTTATGAACGGAATAATGATTTCGGGTGTGCTCCGGTATTTAGTTGTGTGCTGAATTGACCAATCATATGTTTGTTAAACACCGTAATCACCCTTTCTTTTTTTGGAAATAAATACAATGTAGACCTCGTATGTTTGCATCTTAACACCGGTTTTTACAATCTGTCAAACATTTTTCACAATTTATTTTGTCTTTATGTGGTCACTCGGGTTTGTATTCAAGTCCCTGTAGAGATATGATGGAACATATATATACAGAAGGAGCTGACACCAAATGAGTACCATACATGTATCCGATCAAGCTGCTCGCTGGTACAAGGAAGAGCTGAATTTGAACGAGGGAGACAGCATTCGATTTTTTGCCCGTTATAGCTCTGGCGGAGGTCTTCACCCTGGATTTTCGCTAGGTATTGCTGTGGAGAAACCAAGACATCCTGCGGATCAAACCGAAGTATCGGGGATTCAATTCTTTATGGAAGATCACGATTATTGGTATCTGAAAGGGCACCAACTGCATGTGGATATCGTTGATGAAGGTCAGGATATCGAATATCGTTATACTGAAGTCTAAGCAATAGATGGATTACAGGTCGCCACCGGCTTCCGAGTAGGAGGAGGGGATAAGCAGTGAATCTGCCAGCACGAGATTTGGCCCAGTATATCGCGAAACGCTCTCATATTGTTGTAAAGGCGGCTGTGTGGGCTGAGAACGAACAAGGTGAATTACTGCTGATTCAGCATGCTGAACACGGTCACTGGCGGTTGCCAGCAGGTGAGATGCGCCCGGGTGAGGCTATTGAAGATGCTGCACATCGGGAGTTATGGGAAGAGACAGGTTGGACTGCTGATACCATGACACTGGAAGGCCTCTATTCGGGGCCAGACCTTCGGTATCTGCATTCAAGCGGAGATGAAGAGTATTATGTCATTGCTCTGTTCCGGACAGTGATCATTCAGGATGACCTTGTGGAGTCGCGTGTAAATAGTGATGCAGGTCTGAAGTTTTTTGCGCTGGAGTCGTTACCACCTCTGAATCAGATTAGCCGAATCCTGTTAGCGCGGGATATTGCAGAATAAAATAAGTGTTGACGCAAAAAAATGACCTTGGCATGCACGATAAAGTGGATGCCAAGGTCATTTTTTGAAAAATCCGATTCAGGTGCTCAGAGTATGAATTACACCTGATCCAGTGGTTCATCATCCATCGCAAAATCAAAATCATCAATATCGAATACCTGCACAGGTGATTCAGACTCAATAATACGTGCAATCAGTTCAACCTGATCGGTGAGAATCGGGATACTCAGACGCTGAGATGTCAGCAACAGTTCTGTCTCAATGGGATCGAAATACTCCCCGTACTGTGCCGTATCTATTGCGTTGATAATGGCAATGGATACTTGGTCACCAAATAAAATGGAGGGGCTTTTGGCCCATGGAACAAGTAACGCACGCTCTATTTTTTTCTTATTCAGCGGTTCCTCGAAATAAGAAATCATTTCATTGATTTTGGATTTCACATGCTGATCATCTGCCGGGTTATCCATCATGGGATCAGGACTGGTCTGGAATTCATATAGCTCAAGGATGGTGGTATAAGGAACAATATATTCAACAGGCGCGGGCGGCGCTAGCAATTGACCGTAAATGGCCACCATCACGGCTTCTGTAATAAACTGACGTGACATGGTTCCTTAATCCTCCTGCGCCATTAATAGTTGCAAAGTGAATCTATATTTCATGCAACAGCATAACCACAATGTGGATTATTCTGTTGTAGACTCGTGTACATAATTTGCATGAATAGAAGTATATCACACAACGGTGGGAAATACAGCCAATCTGCATAGCATGTCAGGTTACAACTATCACAACTTGAATCAGGATTTGCCCAGTAGCAATGATAAAATTCCCGCCGCAATCAATGGACCCACAGGTACACCCTTGAATAGGGCAACCCCAAGTACCGTTCCGATTAACAGCCCTGCAACGACAGTTGGCTGTGTACCCATCAACGTAGCGCCACGTCCTCCGAGATATGCCACCAGTAATCCTACGCCAATGGCGAGTAGTGATTTCCAGTGCAGGAAAGACTCACCGATCGTCTGCAGACTCATCTTGCCACTGGCAAGAGGTGCCATCACGCCAATGGTCAGAATGATAATGCCCAGTGTAAGTCCGTATTTTTCAAGCCATGGAAATGCCTGATTCAGGTTCAGGACTCGTAGCAACAACAGAAATACCATCGCTACGGTCACAGGTGTGTTGCTGCTGATAATTCCGAGAGCCGCAAATACGAGCAACAGCAGGGAAGTCATATCCATTGTTTTCATTTCCCTTCAGTCTGTCCACGTTGTTTGCTAACGATATGTTCCGCAATGTAACGTCCATGCCAGCGCCCGGATTCAATAAAGACTTCATTGGCATTACGCCCCGAAGCGATGACTCCGCCCACATATACACCAGGTACGCTGCTTTCCATCGTTTGTGCATCATATAGAGGTTTATCCATATCATCAGACATCTCCACACCTACCGACGTGAGTAGTTGACGATCTGGACGGAAACCGGTCATGGCCAGTACGAAGTCATTATCCAGTTCCCGAGTGGAACCATCCGTGTGTATCAGACGAATCGAATCATCGAGTATTTCATTCACGCGTGATTCCAGGTGGAGTGTGATATGACCTTTTGTCACCATGCTCTCGAATAGCGGGCGTACCCATGGTTTAATATGCTGGGACAGACCACTGCCGCGATAAACCATATCAATATGTGCTCCGACCCGAACCAGTTCCATGGCCGCATCCACGGCTGAGTTGCTTCCGCCAATAATGGCGACACGTGTACGGGTATAAGGGTGGGCTTCCCGGAAGTAGTGGGTTACCTTATCTTTATCTTCTCCAGGGATGCCCAGATAGTTAGGATGGTCAAAATAACCGGTAGCTACAACTACATTGCGTCCAGCATGTACGATGGCTTCCCCGCGGCGATTGAGCGTATGTACCTCAAACGTACCATCATCCTTGCGTTTAATTTCACGGGCTTCCTCATAGTTATGAACACGCAGACCAAAATGTTCGGCTACCCTGCGATAATAGGCAAGTGCTTCATAACGAAACGGTTTATCATTAGGTGTGCTGAACGGAACGTTTCCGATCTCAAGCAGCGGGGCTGTGCTGAAAAACTGCATATGGGTTGGATACAGATAAATAGATTGAACGATATTGTATTTCTCAACGATCACAGCGGACAGTCCCAGCCGCTCACATTCAATGGCAGCAGACAGACCGCATGGGCCTCCGCCGATAATAATGACATCTTCCATGTTCTTAATCCTCCTTATTTCAAGCAATATAATCCTACCGTAAATAACGAGCCAATGCCAGTTCAAGCGTGGAGTTTAATTAGACAAGCTTACTTGAAACCAAAGGAGTTGACGTGTTGAGAAGAAAAGACTAATATCAAATTAGATGTATATCTAATTGAAAGCGAGATGAACGATGATGCAGCTGGAGAAAATTGTGGCTTATCATAAAGCGTTGGCTGACCCGACCCGGCTTCGCATGCTGCTGTTGTTGGCACAGGGTGAACTGCACGGACAGGCACTTGCCGAGCGGCTGAATCTGTCACAGCCAACCGTGACACATCATGCATCCAAGCTAAGAGAGGCGGCGCTGATTAAGGAACGACGGGAGAAAAATACAGTGTATTTCACACTCAATCCTTCGTTTATCCGCGAGAATGCACAGGCTTCGGTTGATTTTATCTTTAATCGAGAGGAGGTTGCGGATATGAGTGATGTGAATGAAACATTGAAAGCGTCGGTCATGAGAAATTTTTTCTCCAAAGATGGGCGACTGCGTCAGATTCCGGCTCAATACAAGAAAAAACTGATTGTACTTGGTCATCTGGTCGAGCAGCTTGAATTTGGCCGGAAGTATACGGAGAAAGAAATCAATACATTTATAAAGCAATACCATGAAGACTTTGCAACGATTCGGCGAGAATTTATTATGCATCAGTTCATGTATCGCGAAGAGGAGATCTATGAATTGAATCCGAAGGAAATGTGGACACGCTGGGATCAGGTCAAATAGAGTAGCGTTTGGTAAAAAAAATTGGGCTTGACAACTGTAAAGCTCAGTGTGTAACATAATGGATAATTCTACAAGGGAGGCGATTGTTTATGACAAACTTAAATGCAGTATACGTTAATTTGAATATGAACAGCGTCTCCGGAACGGATCAAAGCATGTAATTTTGCGTTAGCTGGGTAGCAGTATCCATTGTAACGTGAAGTATGTCATGCTCAGATGAAGCCACGGGTGACGCACCCGTGGCTTTTTTGTTTGCCAATAAAAGGGTGTTCCTGAATGGTTTATATCGGAGGGTTAAGTATTCTATCCGGTAGATCTGCAAGAAGGGACGATCTCTGATTCGGTTAACTACTTATTGCCACGGGTGTATTTCTACTCGTGGTTTTTTGTTTTGATCTGAACCGGAGATGATTGTTCAATCGGCTTGAACGAAGTAAACAACTTATTTTGGGAGGAATTTTTATTTTAGATAACCATATTGAGAAGTACGGCTGGTCAGCAAAGTGGCAGGAACTGTGGCAAGAGACAGGGATGGAAGAGCAGGAGAAAAAGCCAGCCAGAATTATCGCAGACCATGGACATCTGCAACGTCTGATTACAGAAGAGGGCGAATGCTGGGGGAGAATTTCGGGCCGAATGCGTCATGATAGTCTGGAGAGCAGCTTGGTACCAGCGGTTGGAGATTGGGTGGCGATTACAGGCCAGGCAGGTGAAGAAGCAATTATTCACCATCTGGTGCCACGTCGGAGCAGGGTATCGAGACAGGCGGCAGGTCCGGTGACCAAGGAACAATTAATCGCCTCAAACGTAGATACACTGTTGATCGTGGCTGCACTTAATCATGATTTCAACCTCAGACGACTCGAAAGATACGTGATGATGGCTTGGAATGGTGGCGTAAGGCCAGTCATTGTCTTGAGCAAAAGTGATCTGTGCAACAATGTGGAAGAACAGATCAGAAATGTAGAAGGGATTGCTCCAGGCGTTGAAGTGCTTGCAATATCTGCAGTGGAGGGTCAAGGCAAATCCTTATTGGAACGATATTTGCAGCCAGGGCTGACTGTTGCGCTGACAGGATCTTCTGGCAGTGGCAAGTCTACGCTGGTGAACTGGATGATGGGTGAGGATGTGCAGCTTACACAATCCGTCCGCGAGGGAGACAGCCGTGGGAGACATACGACAACACACCGGGAGATGTTTGTACTACCCCAGGGAGCCGTATTGATCGATACTCCAGGAATGCGTGAGCTTAATCTCTGGGATGAGGGCAATGATGGGCTGTCGCATGCGTTTGGAGAAATTGAAGAACTTGCGGCCACGTGCAGATTTCTGGATTGCAGCCATACACAGGAAGCTGGATGTGCAGTGAAAGAGGCCATACAGGATGGTTCATTGGATGAAAAAAGATTGAATAATTATCTGAAGATGCAGAAGGAATTGCAATATCAGCAACGCAAGGAAGAAGTGGCATCCAGAAGGCGTACCGCCTCCAGCAAACCGGCCAATAGTCGTAAACCCAAGCACTCCCGTAGTGTGAAAGAGTGGGAGGAAGCCTGAAATCAGGCGGGCATCATCCGGTATCTTGCATAAGATAGGTCAGGAGGGATGTCATTATGCCAGATTACAGGATTATTGTAGATCTGTCTGACCACATGTTATATCTTCTGGATGGCAATCAGGTGATTAAGGGCTATCCCGTGGGCACCGGCAAGATGCTCACACAGACTCCAAACGGGGAGTTCACTATTATTAACAAACAATCCAATCCGGGTGGGCCATTTGGCGTGTTGTGGATGGGGCTGTCTGCTCCCCATTATGGGATACACGGAACCAATGAGCCTTGGTCTATTGGCAAATCCGTCTCCCATGGTTGTATACGCATGTACAACTCGGATGTACTGGATTTGTCTTCCAAGGTATCTGTAGGCACGAGAGTAACGATCCGGCCCTAGGGCCGGATTTTACTTCATGAAAGGTAGTTCAAAAAGTCCGCTTTTGATTACGAATCATGCCTAGCGGCGTGATCAGCATCGAATATGAAATTCAGCCGAAATAAGCGGGAGGCTTACGAAGTATGTTTCCGAAGGAAACATTTTGGTTGCTCACGTAGTTTTCCCTACGCTCCGCTACTCCATTTCTAGCTTCATTCCATCTTCGTGGTACTTAAAACCAGACTTTTTGAACACGTATTATAAGGTTAAGATAGCCAGTTACCAAATAAGTTTTACAGCCAGGACTAAAGTGGGTTAATTTGGAATTAAAGAAAGAAGAACATATAATATGGTAAAGCTGCGGCGGTTACGAGAGAAAGTGAGTGATAGCGATGCTGATCAGGCGGGCGCGTGAAGGGGATGCGCAAGGAATAGCCCATGTACATACAGAGAGTTGGAAAACAACGTATCGGGGAATTGTGCCTGACGATTTTTTGGATCATTTGACTACAGAATCAAGATTGTCTCAGTGGGAGAAGACTATTCGTTCTGGCGAAAAGGATCAGATCCTGGTGGTAGCTGAACAGGATCATGGGAACATTGTCGGATTTGCTTGTGGGGGTAAGGAGCGTAAAGGCAAATTACCTTATGATGGAGAGTTGTACGCTATATATTTGCTGAAGGAAGTGCAACAAACGGGGATAGGTCAGCAACTGGCGACACTTGTCGTTCATCATCTGCAGACCCACAATATGAAACGTTTGATCATATGGGCTTTGGAGCGAAATTCAGCTTGTCGCTTTTATGAAAAGATGGGAGGCACTCCAGTCCAAACACAGTCCCTCCGCATTGGTGGTCAAGATCTGATCGAAGTTGGCTACGGATGGGAAGACTTAAGCCTCTTTGGAGAGAAGAGCCTGCCCGACTGTTGAAAGACGTTCAGATGGCGAGAGAATAGTGTGGGTTGTGTTGTTTCCTTAAACTTTAAAAATGGAATAGCTAATTCAGGTCTTCACGTTTGCGTAATTCTGAACAAGGTTAATGATGTATTACACCGTTGTGCAGGTGTGACATTTAATCTTGATCAGGAGGCGTATTCACATGACTTTAATGGACACTGAACATACAACATGGACGAAACAATATATTAATGGCAGCTGGGTAGATGGCTCCGGTGAGAAAACAATGGAGAATATCAATCCTTATTCGGGAGAAGTTATTGCTACATGGCGCTCTTCCAATAAGAAAGACATAGATAAGGCTTATGAGTCAGCTCAGAAAAATTCGATTGAATGGGCGAAGTCATTACCTGCTGCGAAAGAAGAGGTATTGCGTAAAGTTTCATCCCTGATGACGGAGCGGAAAGAGGAGATCATTCAACTGTTGATCACGGAATCCGGGAGTACCCGAATCAAATCGGAGGCGGAGTTTGCAGCGGCTAAACGCATTGTGGACGAAGCAGCATCTTTTCCTTATCGCATGAAGGGTGAGATCATCCCGTCCAATACCCCTGGCAAAGAGAACCGTGTGGTTCGTGAGCCGAAGGGAGTGATTGGAGTTATCGGGCCATGGAACTTCCCTTTGCATCTATGCCTGCGATCTGTAGCTCCAGCAATTGCTCTTGGTAATGGTGTGGTGATTAAACCAGCATCGGATACTCCGATTACGGCAGGGTGGCTTATTGCCGATTTGTTTGAACAGGCTGGTCTGCCTGAGGGCGTGCTGAATGTCGTTGCGGGAAGTGGCAGCGAGATCGGAGATTACTTTGTCGCTCATCCGGTTCCCAAAGTAATTTCATTCACGGGTTCCACAGAAGTTGGACAAGGGATCGGTAAACTGGCGGGTGAACATTTAAAAGAAACGGCACTGGAACTAGGTGGCAACAACGCCATGGTTGTGCTGGAAGATGCGGACATTGAACGTGCTGCCGAAGCGGCGGTCTTTGGTAAGTTTCTGCATCAGGGACAGATCTGCATGGCTCTGAATCGTATCATTGTGCATACCGATATTTACGACCAATTCGTCGAATCATTTGTTGCCAAAACGAAGAATGTCCAGGCAGGTGATCCAGCGGATGCCAAAACACTCGTGGGTCCTCTCATTCGGGAAAAAGAGGTAGAACGATTGCTGGAGCTTGTGAACAAAACCAAGGGCGAAGGCGCACAGTTAATGCTCGGGGGGACCAGTCAAGGCAGCGTGCTGTCTCCTACTGTACTTGCCGATGTTAAACCTGAACAGGATATCGTGCAGCAGGAATTATTTGGCCCAGTAGCAGTGATCATGAAGGCTCATGATGAGCAGGAAGCTGTACGTTTGGCGAATGATACTCCTTATGGACTTAGTGGTTCGGTATTCACCAAAGATCTGAATCGAGGATATCAGGTTGCCCAGCGCATTGAATCGGGTATGGTGCATGTAAATGATCAGTCTGTGAACGATGAAGCGCATGTGATGTTTGGCGGTGAAAAAGCTTCAGGGATTGGACGTTTCGGTGGGGACTGGGCCATTGAAAAGTTTACACGTACTCGTTGGATCAGTATTCAGCACCAATATCGGGAATATCCGGGAGTGAAATAAGTCGAAAAAGAGTGAACTAGCAGGAGCATTTATGAATGATTAGAGTGGGTTACAAAAAAACGACAAATCATGCGAAAGCCCGTCTCCAGCTTGGTGGGACGGGCTTTTTGCACAATTTTACACCTCAGCAAAATACGGCTTAATATAAGAGTGGATAAGCTGTTTGGGGCTGACGCTATCTGGTTATTTATCGATACACGGAAAAATCGATCCGTAAATCCAATGGCAAAGGGGCTTTAAATTCATGTCCATTGACCGCTTTATTCTGAGGAAACTGAATACCTGTCAGGAAGAACATACACGTGCCAATTTGGTTCGGCTGTTTGTCATTCGTATTCGTAAAGCCGAGATTGCGGAAGAACATGATGCCGCCTATGTCCTGAGCAAACTGCACTGAGTGATGGCTGACAATAATTGCGATCCGCTGTTAACGTGTATACAACTCAAAAAAGGAAGCTTGTCTATAACGACAGCTTCCTTTTTCATGTCTTGTAATAAATGTGTCTTGGTTGACTCCTTTTAATATAAGGATAAAGCAAGGGAGTCGTTTTCACTTCGACTGTGGAGAATGGCTTCTCCATTAACAATCTCAATACTAATTAAAGAATGCAGACATTTTTGAATGGCGCGTTTACCGTTGCTAATTTTATGCTCAAGAGCACTGCTAAGCAATCTTAATGTCTTCTGCATAGGTTGTTTGTTTTCTTGATTAAAATATACAGGGATTGATTTGTTTTGAAAGGTTATTAGGGTTCTCACTTGAAATCACCTCACGGTTGTTATTTCATACAGCTAATATTAAATTCCAATGCTTAAAATTACCTTAAAATCAGCTTATGAAAACATAAAGGTGGGTAATGTTTGAAAAGTGTTCACAATTCAATTGTGAGCGAAGGAATAAAAGTCCTGAAAAACGTAACTTAATTACCATTTAAATGGAACAAAAAACGATAGTTTTCGTATCCTCGCAATATTTAATTGCATAACTGCCACGAAAGTTCTGAGTCGAATGTACGATATTTTAATATATACGTGGGTCATATGTAACAAAATTACAGGTGGTACATTGCAAACGGGGTGTTTATGTAAGAAAATAGGGTTGATATAACGATTCATTCTCTTTTTTTTGATTTAATCTGACATTAGGACAATTTACATATGAGACCATGGGAGGGATTCGGATGATTCTAACCGTGTATTCCGGCCGCGAGGAAGGAGAATGGTTCGACATCGATGTTCCGGACGAATGTACCATTGAACATTTGAAGACATTACTCGGCGTTCGCATTTTTGGACAGGCACCGGGAGACGGCATTCAGTACATCCTTGAAGCCAAGTTTCCGGAAGGTTTGTGGTTCTCTCCGCAGAACGCACAGCAATTAATGGAAACAGGGCTGCGACAAGGCAGTTGCGTACGTGTCCAGCGGGCTTTTTCAACGACTTCGGAAGAAGCGCCTGTATATGGAAGACGTTCATTGTTTCAACAGGACAGCAACGAATAGGGCTTTTGAACGTATACATTCATTATTGAACGAACTAAAGGAGGTCTTCTCTTCGTGAATGTGTTATATCAGCGTTCTCCAAGAATGACACCGGTTCTCAAGGAAGAGAGACTCGAAATACTCAGGCCTCCAACAGAACCGAGCAAACCCACGTTTTCCATGATATCCATTATTGTGCCGATCATGATGACTATGGTCAGCATTGGTTTCTACGTATATATCAATATGACCGGCAAAATGGGCAACAGCAATTATATGATGTTTCAGATGATGACGGTCATGATGATGCTTACTTCTTACACCATTCCATTCTTCGTGTATCTGAGCAACAAGAAATCATATCGCAAAAAATTGGAAGAACGAAAAACAATGTATCTTGCCCAACTGGACAAACACCGGGAAGAACTGAAAGAAGCTCAGGCGGAGCAAGTGAAGAGCCTGTACGAAATTCACGGTGATCCGGGTGTATGTCTTCAAGTGGTGAAGAACCGGAACAGCTCCTTGTGGGAGCGTTCACCAGAGGATGATGATTTCCTTCAGGTGCGCATTGGAACGGGAGAGATTCCATTCCGCATCAAACTTCAGGTTCCGCGGATTGATGGTTACGAGAAGGATGAGCTGATTGAAGCTGCCCATGAACTTGCGGCTGAATTCCAGACGGTACCGGATGCTTCCATTACATTACCTTTGTTCCAATCGAAGGTTATGGGACTGGTCGGCGATCGGGAGGAAGTACTTGCTTCCCTGCGAGTCATCATCTCACAACTGACGGTACGCCATTCCCCGGATGAACTGAAGCTTGCTGCATTCTATGAAGAAAAGGACAGCAAGGAATGGGACTGGCTTCGCTGGATGCCCCATATCTGGGATGAAGACCAAGGACAACGCTATATGGCCGACAGGCACAGCGGTGCGCATCAATTGGCGGACAGCTTGTTTTCCGTGTTGAACCGGCGTCGTAACAATAAGGAAGACCGCTACAAGAAAAGCGTACAAACGCCATGTTACGTTGTGATTCTCTCCGATACGCAATTGATTGAAGAAGAACCGTTACTTCCGCTGCTGTTGGAGTCGGCTCATGACATTGATGTATGCACCATCATACTGGCTAATCGCAAGGAGTCTCTACCGATGCATTGTCAGTTGATTATGGATGCCTCCAAAGGCAAAGGGGTGTATATCAAAAAAACGGAAGATGCCGATGTTATACAACAAATGTACAAGCCTGATGTGATCTCGAAGGAGATGGCAGAGGCGCTTTCCCGTTATATGTCACCGATCCGCTTAAAGCGTTCATCTGCTTCAGATATCCCGCAAGTGCTTCCGTTATTCGATATGCTGAGCACATCACGTGTGGAAGATCTGGATGTGGTGTCCAGGTGGGGACAGACGAGATATCCTGACACGCTGCCCGTACCGATGGGTGTACGAGCTGGCGGTAAAAAAATTGCGATAAACCTGCATGACAAAATTGAACGTCAGGGTCATGGTCCCCATGGTCTGATTGCAGGTACAACCGGTTCAGGTAAAAGTGAAGTCATCCAGTCCATCGTTGCTTCACTCGCTGCTGAATTCCATCCACATGATCTGGCATTCATGCTGATTGACTATAAAGGTGGCGGTATGTCCAATACATTTGTTGATCTGCCTCATGTGGTAGGGACAATCACCAATCTGGATGGAAATCTGATCGAGCGGGCAAATATCTCACTTCGTGCCGAACTGGTCAGAAGGCAAAAAATATTAAATGATGCGGGAAACCTCCAGCATATTGATGAATATTACAAGATTCTGCGTTCCAGACATGAACAGCCACTGCCACATCTGGTCATTATCATTGACGAGTTTGCTCAATTGAAGCGGGACCAGCCGGAGTTTATGGATGAATTGATCAGTATCGCGGCCATTGGCCGGACACTTGGGGTTCATCTAATTCTGGCAACCCAAAAGCCAGCTGGTGTTGTGGACGATAAAATATGGAGTAATTCCCGTTTTAGGATCTGTCTTCGCGTACAGAGTGAGGGAGACAGCAGGGACATGATCAAGATTCCAAATGCTGCCTGGATTACAAAGCCTGGTCGCGGATATTTCCAGGTTGGTAGTGATGAAGTGTTTGAAGAAATGCAATTCGCCTGGAGTGGTGCACCTTATAACCAGCAGGAGGATTCAACAACAGTATTGCCTGTTATGGAAGTGCGCCTGAACGGTAAGCGGGAGCCTCTGTTAACTGGAGAGCGCAGAGCCGTTCTCAAAGGTGAAGATGTTCCGAAACAGCTTCAGGTATTTATTGATTATGTTGCGCAATCTGCAGCTGATGCGGGTATCCGTCGTTTGCCAGGACCATGGTTGCCACCTTTACCAGAGACACTGGAATGGGAAGGTCTTCAGGACTGGCAGGAAGAAGAAAATCGGGATCTGCTGCTTGATGGCGGGGCGAGTGGTCTGAAACCACTGGTTGGTTTGCTGGATGATCTCCCTAATCAGCGCCAACAACCGCTCGCATTGCCTGTGGATCAAGGACATCTGGTCGTGTACGGCATGCCAGGACTGGGCAAAACAACATTTGTTCAGACCTTGCTTATGTCTTTGGCCCGTTCCCATAGAACTGAACCTTGGCATGGTTACATTATCGACATGGGCCGCATGATGAAGGACTTTGCAGCACTACCTCAGATTGGTGGCGTGATGATGGCGGAAGAGGAAGACCGGATCAAACGGTTATTCCGCTATATTCTCAAGCTGTCAGCACAACGCAAAGATATCATCTCGGAGGCGGGGGTTAAAACGATTTCGGCCTACCGCCGGACAGCTCACGCGGCTGTTCCGCAGGTTGTGGTCGTTATCGATGGTTATCTTTCATTCCGCAATGCCTATCCGGAAGAGAATGAACTTCTGGAGACGATCCTGCGTGAAGGCGGAAGTCTGGGTATCACCTTTGTGCTCACCGCCAATCGGGTAACAGATGTATTTGAAAAATTCAGAAGTAATATTCCCAATGCGGTTTCATTTGAGTTATCCGATCCAAGCGATTATTATTATGCCGTGGGAAGACCTTCCAAGGCGCCAAGCCAACTTCCGCCAGGAAGAGGTCTGGTCAAAGGGCAAGTGCCTCCGTTAATGTTCCAGGCGGCATTACCATCTTCAGGGGCAGATGAGGGCAAGCGTTCATCTGAACTGCGCCGTACGATTGCTGAGATTCGCCAAGGCTGGACAGCGGAAGAAGCGCCGCAGATTGCTCCACTTCCGGAAGAGATCAAACTCAAGGATCTACTCATTCGGACAGGATCATATGGTCAGGCGTGGGATACATCGTCTATAACTGTCCCTGTGGGACTGCTTACGGATGATCTGGAACCATTCGAGCTTAATCTGCGTGAAGGTCCGCATTTCATGGTAACGAGTCCGATGGAAGGCGGCAAAACGACATTTTTATTGACATGGATGTTATCACTGGCTTATCATGCTTCTCCGGAAGATGTGCAAATATACACAGTAGATATGCGTTATGGCTCAGGTGGGCTGGGGGAAATCAGCAGTTTGCCCCATGTCCGTGGACATGTATCGCGAGAAGAACAGCTTGCACCTGTCATTCAACAGTTGTACGATGAAGTTCTGAAAAGAGGCGAGATTTCCGGTGGACCGGAACTTGTGCTCGTCATCGACGATGCGGACACCTTGTCCAAGCAGCTAAACGATTTTAATGTAAAAGATCAATTGGGAGCGATTGTTCGTCAAGGAAGGGATCGCGGTGTACATGTGATTCTGTCCGGGGTTCCGGCAGACTTCCCGACCTTCGGTTCTGACTGGGTAACGGATGTGAAGGCTTCCCAGAGCGGAATGCTGTTCGGGACTTTAGACCCTAACGATCTCTCGTTCTTCCGTATACCTTATTCCGAATCTGGAGGTAGTTCAGGTGGGCTGAAGGTACTGCCTCCGGGTCAAGGTTATTATGTAAAACGTAAATATTCCAGGGTTAAAGGTGCAGTTCCATGTGATGACAGCTGGAAAATGACCGATTGGATTTCTGAAATTCGTGACCGATGGCATGTTGTAGTTTGAGGGGAGGTGGCTCATAATGTTGACGGTTCATGATTCTAAGCAAAAGGTAGTCACGTTGCAAACAAAGGAACTTTTTTTCCTGGCTGGTATTCTCGGTTCAGACCGACTGCTTGGTGTAGAAGATCCGTTTCGCGGCTATATGGCTGAGGATATCGCGAGGGAGTGGGAGCGTGTCAAAACCTCTCTGCTTGACAAAGGATATCTGATTCGGGATCAGGATACCGATGAGCTGATCATGACACCGACCGTTTTCTCCAGGGTAGCCATTGCCGGATTGTCCGACAGAGCTTGTTGGATTCGCTACACGATCAACGGCAAGTCGTATGAGAGTTATATACATTGCACGGATGAGCGGGTCGTTGAAGTTTCCCGTGTTGACGACGTACCGGACTCGTTCCGGCTCAGCGATCTGGGAAGTGTTCGTGAAGCCATCGATGTTCTGATAGAGCGGATGAAATGGAGCGGCCATTCTCCTGCGGAGAAACCGGCCCTAATGTGCTCCAAGAAAAAATTTTATGATGTCATGAATGAGCTCGAAAACAGCGGAGTACAGACCGTAGCAGCGGAACTCGAACAGGAGACAAGTGATCCTGAGGGCTCACTTGCACTGGCACGCTGTCTGGTGGGTAAGGAGTCAGACGGGGAGCTCAGGTTGCTTGTATGGAATGAAGACGGGTGGAAGTCGCAGTCGGCAGCCTTTGCTGCAAGTGCGGTATCCAACTGGTTGTTCCGGATGAGCACTGCGGCTTCAGATGATTGGCTTGTTGCAGCACTAACGACTAGAGAACAGTTTCACGAGATGCTGCTGGACTGGCTTAAACAGCCTGCAGGGGAAGAGGAAAGGTGATGGTAAATGCGCATTCGTGTGGAACCGGATGTGCTTCGGGCACTGAGCAAGCAGATTCAGTATGCAGCGGAGCAAATACAGCAAAAGATGACAGTGTTGGATCAGGCGATTCATTCGCTGGAGTGGGAGGTTGAATCCCGCGCAGCGGTGATGAATGAATGGAATCACAGTAAACGACTGGGCGAGGATGCGCTGCGTCGATTAATGGACTTAAGCGTACAGCTGGGACGCAAAGCGTTGTTATTCCAGCAGGCAGACATGGAGTATCGTTCCGTGCTGAGTCATGTGAACACAGCCTATGGTAATGCGGTCAATATGCTGAATGTTCTTCAGAACAATCGTACAGGAGAAATCATGCCTGCACATTCTGCAACTGTAGCTGTAGTATCCGATCCCCTTTCCGCAATGGCGGCCGTATATCGTGTACAGGATGCCGCTCCGCCTGATGGCTCCCCGGCTACACTGGTGCAGGCTATGCAGCCTGAGCCTGTAGCATGGAGATTCACAGATCCTTCCTTTCGGGGAAGAAGAGGGACCGAGCCTGTGGTTTCCTGAACAGGGTGAATGAAAGTAACAGCAGAAAGTGAATCTTTTTTTGTAAATAGGCTGTTAGGAGAAGTTTCAAATGCTAAAAATGGGGTAAATAGGATTAGGTCCTTCGGCTTTTGTCCGATCGATCCTGGTATAGTACAATTTGAACAAGTAAAAAATTAATTGCACAAACCAAGGAGGAATTTACAAATGGCAGGACGTATTTTAGTTACCCCAGAGCAGCTTGATCAGGTTTCCAACCAATTTAAACAAAGCGGTGAGCAAAGTCAGCAAATCGTATCTACATTGACTCAATCCATCACAAGCATGGAAGGACAATGGGAAGGTATGACAAAGCAACGCTTCTTCCAAGAGTTCCAAGAAGCTAGCAAACAAATGCAATCATTCGTTCAAACGCTGAACAGCATCAGCGCTGAACTTACAGCTATTGCTAACAAATTCCGTACAGCTGACCAAGCTCGTTAATCTGCTTTACATAGATCAGGCCGATGTGAAGTCTGATTTCGTCCTGAATTATAGGTGGATAGCAAGCTGAAGATGTACAACTACAGCAAAAACCGGGCGTTGTCACAACACCCGGTTTTTGCTGCAACTATGACACTAGGACAGAGAGAGGGATAAGCATGTCTTTTCAACCAAATCCCGGGGATGAAGTGGTGATTAACGACATTGCCTATACGATTGGGCAACATCCGGCAGCGCCGGGTCTGGCTTATGCCCAAGCCGGAAGGCAGGGGATTGTTTATCAGTTAATACCCCGTAATGGTTCCGTTCATGGGGCCAAAGCACTAAAAGTCTTTTTTCCTAAATTCCGTATTCCGGCTATGGTATATCAGTCTGAGCATATGGAGTCTTATAGTGAACTGCCAGGTTTGCAGGTATGCAAGCGTGATGTGCTCACTCCGGAAAGAAACGGAGCGCTCATTGGAAAACATCCCGATCTGTTATATGCGGTGTTGATGCCATGGGTGCAAGGTCAGACCTGGTTCGATGTGATCAGTGATCAGAGACAGTTGACGGCTGAAGAGAGCTTGAAGCTGGCCAGAGCACTTGCTGGAACAGGTTCGGCTATGGAACAACGTGGACTGGCTCATTGCGATATGTCCGCTCCCAATGTAATGATTCCGTTTTTTTCCGAAGTGGAGAACCTGGGGAAGACGTCTGCGGTAGAACTTGTGGATGTCGAGCAGATGTACGGTTCCAAGATGGATCGTCCGGATGCCCTGCTTGCCGGGTCACCCGGTTATGCAGCCCATCGAACAGTGCACAGCGGTTTGTGGAGTTCATATGCTGACCGATTTGCAGGAGCTGTTATCATTGCTGAAATGTTAAGCTGGTCAGACCCTGTGATTGTAGAGAAGGCGTGGGGCGAAAGTTATTTTGACCAGCATGAAATGCAAACAGTGAGTGAACGGTATTATGCGATGCGGGAGTCCCTTGAGAAGCGTTGGGGTTCCAAACTGTCAGATCTGTTCATTCGAGCTTGGGAAAGTCACGATTTGAGCAGCTGTCCGACGTTTGGTGAGTGGTATGTTGCATTGGCTGCGGTAAACGTGGATCAGGCCAATGCGGCGGTTGCTGCGACATCGGAAGAAGCAGCTACCAATTCGTCCGAAGCTGATGTGAATCTGAAAAAGAGCTCAGAACCAGTAAATGAACCGGTGAATACGCAAGACGGGAACCGTCCCCAAACGCCGCACTCTCCAGATCAGGAAGCGGTTGTGAATCGTCTGTTCCTGCAAGCAAGAGCCCTGGAGGATGAAGATAAACCGGCTGCAGCACTGGAAGTGTACCGCTCTCTTTATCATTTTATTCCTCATAACAGCGCGATGCAGATGGAAGTCGAGGCTGCAATCAAGGAACTGGATGCCAAGCTTAATCCAAAAGAAGACACAGACAAGCCCGTACCTGTGCCATTCTACAGATCCAAAAAGTTCATGATTTCCTCCGCTGTGCTTATTGTATTGCTGGCAGGTGGCGTGCCAACGGTCAAAATACTCGCCGATCAGGCAGAGGTAAAACAGAAAGAACAGCTGGAAGCCACACGACTGGCAGATATCAAAGCTGCGGAAGAGGCGGAAGCAGCAAAGGCAGCTGCGCTCAAACAGCAGGAAGAACAAGAGAAACAAAAGGCCGCAGATGCTGCAAAACTGGACGCAGAGGAAAAGAAAAAGCTCGCTGAAGCCAAGCAGAAGGCAGCTGATGCAAAGAAAAAAGAAGAAGAACGTAAGGCGTTACAGGCCAAATACGACAAACAGGCGAAATATGAGGCCTTTCTGGTGAAGCAGGAGCAGCAGAAGAAAGAAGCTGCTAAGAGAGCACAGCAGGAGAAGTACGATAAACAGGCAAAATATGAAGCTTATCTGGTCTGGAAAAAAGAGAATGATGCCAAGCTTGCAAAACAGGAAGCGGAGCGTAAAGCGGCAGCTGAAGTTAAACGTCAACAGGAGATTGCTCAGAAAGCAGCTCTGAAGAAAAAACGTGCCCAGAATGTGGTCACGCTGATTGCTCATTACAATAAGACGTATAACGCGCAAAAAGGCAGAAAAATTGAAAATGCGGAAGCGTATGCCCGTGATTTCAAAAATCTTTACAATACCGATGCTTCCTATTTCAAAGGTGTCGGCAAAGTGGCCGCTCGAATGAGCGCCATTAACAAATTCCTGAGCAACACTAATTATACGTTGCCCAACTTATAAATAACGTGAACGATGGAGGTGACCCACCCTAGATGAACTACACGATTCAAGCATCACAGCGTACACCTGCACTTATTATATATTTAATTGATATTAGCGCCTCCATGAACATGGTTCTGGAAAATCGTCGACGGATTGACGTCGTCTATGATGCCCTATCTCTCGCGATCCGCCAAATGGTATTTCGCTCTACCAAGGGAAATCGTCTGACACCTCGCTATCGTATAGCCGTATTGGCTTACAGCGATGATGTATATGACTTGTTGAACGGAATCAAAGGGATTGACGAGATCGCTGCAGTTGGTTCTTTGCCTGACCTGACTCCGAGACGCTTTTCCGATTCTGCGAAGGCTTTTCTACAGGCGGAAAAGATTCTACAGGCCGAAATTCCGAATATGCAGGATTGTCCTGCGCCACTTGTATGCCACATGACCGATGGGGTAGCCACAGGTGAAGATCCCGAACCTATTGCAAAAAGAATTATGGGTATGAGTGTACCAGACGGCAATGTACTGGTGGAAAATATTTTTATATCCGATCATCTGCTGGAAGGTCCAATTGCTGAACCCAGAAGATGGAAGGGAATCTCTTCGGAAACGAATCTACAGGATGAGCATGGAGAGAAGCTGCGGAATATGTCATCCGTCCTGCCCGAAAGTTATCGGGAAATGCTTGTTGAAGCTGATTATTTGCTTGCACCCGGTGCACTCATGATGCTGCCAGGTACCTGTGCAGAATTGGTATCAATCGGGTTCCAGATGTCCGCTGCTACGCCTGTTAGATAGGAGGGGAATCATGAGAGCGATGCGTTTGGCAACATTGTCTGCTGGAGATAAGGGGGGCCATGCCGAGCAACGGCATGGCAACTTTCGCTATGTTAGTGTACAGACGGGAGAACAGCCACTAACCCGCTATCAGGGTACATTTAAGTGCAGATATGGTTATGGCAGAGCGGCTGAGACGGTACATCAGGGAGATACCGGACAGGACTTTGCTGCGGTACGTATGAAAGGAAATATCTGCAATTTTGTATTGTGTGATGGGGTAGGCATGAGTTACCTGGGCGATTTTGCAGCGCGTTTTCTGGGGAATGCTTTGCTGGATTGGTTGGAAACGACGCAACACCCGACAGAAGAGGGCGTGGAGCGTCTTCTCCATGATCTAACCCTTCCTGCATCTCAGCAGTTGGAGAAATTACAGCCACTGGAAAGTTCCCCTTTGTTGCTGCGTGAAGTGTTGATGGAAAAGCGAAGTCGGGGCAGTCAGGCCATGTATGTGTGTGGACGGATCGAGCTTACGGGAGGTGGCCGCAAAAGCCGTGTATGGTTAGCGTGGCAAGGAGATTCCCGTATTCGCCTTTGGCGTAATGGTCAGGAACAGTCTGAATTATTTCAGACTCACTGCAAGACAAATGAGCGTTGGTCTACACTTGAAGGGCCTGTTGGTGGTAAGCCGCACATCTGCGAGATGAAAGGGTCGGCAGGAGATTCACTGCGACTCCAGTTATATACGGATGGACTGAACGACCTGGATGCCATTCAAGCCTATGTCCCGGATGAACACATTCAGGTACTGCTGGATGCTACACATACCGGCGGACTTGAAGATGATGCCGCTTTCATTGAGCTGGAATGGTGAGTGCGGGATATCAAGTTGTGGATCGATCCTGCTGAAGCTGTGACAGCGGCGAAGATCAACTGTGAAAAAACTTGTTGATGTTGATTTAAAAGACACTCTTTTTGGGTAATCTTGTGAAGAATTGGCTAATGAAAGCTTGAATGTACATTCTTACATAATTGCTAATCAAAGGAGTGGAATGGATAATGACACAACATAACGGTAAGTCACGGTTCCAAGGCAAGGTTGCGATTATTACCGGAGCAGGCTCCGGGATTGGGAAAGCCACTGCGGTCAAGCTGGCTAAAGAGGGTGCACATGTTGCATTGTTTGATCTGGTGAATGATCGGATCTCGGAAACGGAAGCAGAGATTAATGCGCTGCACCCCGGTGCGGCAAGAGCATTTGATGTAGACATTTCTGACCCGGCACGTGTGGAAAAGGCTGTACTGGAAACCGTTGAGTTATTCGGTGGTTTGGATATCGTTTTTGCCAATGCGGGCATTAACGGAGTATCGGCACCCATTGAGGAAATTCAGGTTGAAGATTGGCAACAGATTATTACAACCAACCTGAATGGTACATTTTTCACCGTAAAATATGCTTTGCCTCACGTTAAGAAACGGGGTGGCGGCAGCATTATCATTACAAGTTCGATTAACGGCAATCAACGCTTCTCAAGCTTTGGCATGTCGGCGTACAGCACGTCCAAGGCAGGACAGGTTGCTTTTGCCAAGATGGCTGCGCTTGAACTGGCGAAGTTCAAGATACGTGTGAACGTAATCTGCCCAGGAGCGATTGCGACAAATATCGATCAAAGTACGGTCAAAACGGATGATCTGCAACAGATCATTATTCCGATGGAGTTCCCGGAAGGACAGCAACCACTTGCGGACGGGCCGGGTCAGCCGGAACATGTTGCCGATCTGGTAAGTTTCCTCGCATCGTCCGAATCCAGACATATTACGGGAGCAGAGATCGTCATTGATGGTGCCGAATCATTGCTCAGCTAAGTGAGCATTCTGGATAAATTTCATTTTTACTAAGGCGTGTCTTAGGGTGTGTCTGCGATAGTCGTTCCTCTGGAACGGCTTTTTTTGTTATAATGCTAACATTCGAATAGAGATACTGAAGAGCAGTAGGGTACATTCATTAGGAGCGATCATATGCATATAGAGTTACCGATACAAGAGGTTATTCCTGAGTTAAGACAGTTATTTCGGGATCAAGATACAGGTGTGTTAATTGCAGAGCCAGGAGCGGGAAAAACGACTGTTGTACCGCTGGCTTTGCTGGAGGAGCCGTGGGTTGCGGGACGGAAAATCATTATGCTGGAACCTCGAAGGCTGGCTGCGCGTTCGGCTGCATCGAGACTGGCGGCTACACTAGGGGAAAAGGCGGGTCAGACTGTAGGATATCGTGTACGCATGGATACCCGGGTGAGTCAGGCGACGCGTATTGAAGTTGTGACGGAAGGCGTATTGACCCGAATGTTGCAGCAGGATCAGGGACTTGAAGACACGGCGATGATTATATTCGATGAATTCCATGAGCGTCACTTACATGGGGATTTGGGTTTGGCTCTGGCATTGGAATCCCGAGCGATGTTACGTCCAGACTTGAAATTGCTGGTGATGTCGGCGACCCTCGATTCTGTTCCCGTCTGTGCATTGCTTGGCGAAGGTACAAAATCAATTCACTGTCCCGGGCGAACGTTTCCGGTGGAAACACGATATGTATCGAGACCAACAGCCATGCCACTGGAACAATTCACGGCTCAGACGGTGCACAGGGCATTAGCCGAACAGGAGGGGGACGTGCTTGTTTTCCTTCCTGGCGCAAAAGAGATACATCGTACAGAACGGGAGTTATGGAATGGTTCTCTTCCCGAACATGTGAAAGTTCATTCCCTGTATGGCAGTATGCCCGTGGAACAACAGGATGAGGCCATACGCCCGGCAGCTGAGGGCTCGCGCAAGGTGGTCTTGTCCACCTCCATTGCGGAATCCAGTCTCACACTCGCTGGAGTTAAGATTGTGGTGGATGCAGGGCTAAGTCGTGCATCGGCATTTTCGCCGCGCACGGGCATGAGCCGGCTTGTAACCCTGCCGGTGTCCAAGGCGTCAGCCGATCAACGGCGGGGTCGTGCAGGGCGAATTGCCCCGGGGGTGTGTTACCGGCTATGGAGCGAGGAGGTTCATGGGGGGCTGCCTGAGGCAGCTCGCCCGGAGATCACCTCCGCGGATCTTGCGCCGCTGGCGTTGGAGCTTGCCGTCTGGGGTGTCCAGTCCCCAGCAGAGCTGCAATGGCTGGACACCCCGCCTGACGCCGCCTACGGCCAGGCACAGGCGCTGCTGCGCCAGCTGGGCGGCCTGGACGACGCAGGCCGCATCACGCCCTTCGGGCGGCGGATGAACACGCTTGGCGTGCATCCGCGACTGGCCAGCATGCTGCTCCGCGCAGCGGAGCTTGGGCTGGCCAGCTACGCCAGCATGCTGGCGGCACTGCTGCAGGAGCCTGCCGGCCTCCGCAGCAGTGGCAGTGCGGGCGCGGGCACGGACCTCCGCCCGCGCGTAGAGGCGCTGCTGACCGCGGACAGCAGCGGTATGCCGCAAGCGGCAGCGGCTGTCGCAGACGGCGCGGCCGTGCGGCGCATGCTCCAGGAGAGCCGCCAGCTGCGTTCGGAGCTCGGCCCGGCGGCCGATCCGGTAAGGCCGGATGAGGACAGCTGCGGACTGCTACTGTCCTTCGCCTATCCGGACCGGATCGGGCAACGCCGGGAGGACGGCCGCTATCTGCTGAGCAGCGGCCGCGGCGTACGGCTCGCAGCGACAGAATCGCTGAGCCGTTCAGCGTATCTGGTCGCAGCCGAGGCAGACGACCAGGGCGCAGACGCGCGCATCCTGCTGGCTGCGCCGTTGCAGGAGCAGACATTGGTGCAGGCAGGTCAGCACTTGCTTCACAATGAAGTGCAAGTGGCCTGGGATTCCAACACTCGCAGCGTGCGCGCACATAAGAGACTTCGTATTGGAGCCCTTGTGATGAAAGAGAGCAGTATTGCACAGCCACCTGAAGATCAGGTGTTGGAAGCACTATTAACCGGAATTCGAATGGAAGGGCTGGATTGTCTGCCCTGGACAAAAACATCCAGACAACTTGCGGACAGGCTGCGGTTCCTGCATCTCCATATACCTGAGTGGCCCGACCTGATCGAAGATGATCTGACCGAAGAGTTGGCAGAACATCTTACCCCTTATCTGACAGGCATGCGTTCGGCAGCCGACCTGAAGAGATTGTCGATGCAAGATGTATTACTGGGTGGCCTGAGCTGGACGCAACGACAACAACTGGACGATGAAGCTCCGACGCATATACAGGTGCCCAGTGGTTCGCGTATTCCCGTGGACTACAGTCGTCCAGAGGACCCGGCGCTGGCGGTAAGATTACAGGAGATGTTTGGACAACAGGAGACACCGCGTATAGCGGGTGGGCGAGTCCCGTTGACAATCCACCTATTATCACCGGCTCAGCGACCTGTACAGGTCACACGTGACTTGGCGAATTTCTGGCGAGAGACGTATTTTGACGTCAAAAAAGACCTGAAAGGTCGTTATCCGAAGCACTACTGGCCGGATAATCCACTTGAAGCGGTCGCCACAAATCGGGCCAAACCAAGGGGGAAATAGATGAATGATTTCGTTTTTCAGATATCAACGATTGGGTTCCCAAAGGGCGCTCTTCATCAGGCTCAGACTCTCCTGAACAACCTTAAGTTTTGTAGCTGACCGAATCATTCTCTGACTTAAAAAATCATCCTCTAACCAGGACGTGTCTCAAAACTCACTAACGTGCAACTTTTACTGCCTTTTCGACCCATGTTAGTCACTTTGCCTTTTCGCTCCATGCTGCGTTACTTTCCCCTTGACGTGCCCCGGCACGCCTACCGAAAACATCCGGCATGGAACGAGAATTCAGCAAAATCTTCTTCTTTTGAGGTTGAAGTCGCGCCCCAGAGCGTGTCCTCAACCTGCCCAAAGCCGGAGTGTAACTGAACGTGCCGGGGGCTGAACATGGAGCAGAATCATGGAGCGGAGCGCTAACGAACTTGTGACGTCTTATTCAGCGACTTAAAAGCGCCCGCAGTAATCTAAGGAATCTGAAACACGCTATATTTGAATAACCAGCCGTTTAAAACGGGTTTTTCAGGTGATTTTGGTTAATAACGTGTCTCATGTTCCTTACAAACTAAAATGAGGACCCGAAGGCTAAATAAGACGTCCTCGGTTCCTTAGAAATCGTCTGGACAATTCGCCAGGATCAGCCAGTCTGGACTTCAAGATGTTTTGGACACCCACGTCCTTCAACGTAGAGCTTGCCTGACAACGTATCACATGCCTGAGTTTGAAGGCATACTCTGATGAGGAATAAAAAGGAATAAACCTCAGCAATTCATTGCTATTAACACATACGATATTGACTTGCAAGCGTTTGAAAGAAACGAAGGCGGGTAATAACATAACGAACCACTCAATCAGATGAGGAGGGATTCATTATGCAAAAGAAAATCGTAGGTGTGTTTAATACAGAACGTGAAGCATCGCAAGCTATCGAGGGTCTGAAGGCACAAGGATTCACTTCAGACGAAATCTCCGTTGTTACACAAGATCGGGATGAACTGAAGGCAATTCGGGAAGAGACAGGTACCAAAGCCCCTGAAGGCGTGGCTGCAGGTGCAGCAACAGGTGGTGTACTTGGTGGCGTAGCCGGTCTGCTCGCAGGTATCGGTGCACTGGCTATACCCGGTATAGGACCGATTCTGGCCGCAGGCCCCATTGCAGCAGCATTTACCGGTGCAGCTGTGGGTGCGGGAGCTGGTGGACTGGTGGGTGGACTGGTAGGTCTTGGTATTCCGGAAGAGGACGCTAAACAGTATGAGGAGTATGTACAGAATGGTAAAATCCTGCTGCTCGTAGATTCTACGGATCGGGACTCCGATGTGTACGATGTATTCAGTGGCAACAGCCAGCTTAACCGGGACAGAGCCGAAGCAGCTCATCGCGGAGACGTGCCAGCCGAACGGCCGGATCTGGATATGGAAGAACGCAGATTGGAAGCCCAAAACAAGGCAGCGCGATTCGGTAACAATACATTCCTGTAATCTTGCCGCAAATATAATCGAAATGAAATAAAACCCAATGACTTAATATCTGTAAAATGGAATGACATATATGATCCACCAGATGGTCATTAGCCGGTTTCCTTAAGGGAAGCCGGCTTTTGTCCCTGTGTTGCATATGGGTGGGTGTCAGTAATGTCGGATGGTGTTTTTACCCAGTCAAGCAGGGAATAACAATACATATAACAGTACAGCTAAAGCGAGTCCAATCACCAGTAGCATCCATGTGAGAAACCGAATTAAACCGGTCGATGCCTGAAACGTCTGTTCATTGATTTGTGTACGCTTCCGATGATAGGCTGCTGCCGAATACACAATGATGGATATGCCGCCAATCAGAGAAGTGATACCCGTAATAATCGCCGCAATATGTGCAAGTTGATCATACGCCGACGAATTGAAGCCAAATCCGGCAGCAAGAAAGCCGATGCCCGCCATGGCAATACCGGTGCGTACCCAAGCCAGAAAAGTTCGCTCGTTAGCTAGATGTTGTTGGACATACTTGGAATCGGTAGTGGTTAGGTCTTTGTCTGTTAACGAAATGTGAATCAACCCCGTTCATTAGATATACGGCTTCATTGTACGTTGTTTTTATTGCAAAACCAAGAAAAGGAGTCTGAATGTATGCCTCGCAAAGAACGAATTACAGAAATAGAGAGTTTAAGGGGAATCGCCTTTGCCGCAGTGGTTCTCCAGCATTCCATCGCACATTTCTCTCTGGTCCCGGAAACGAGACTGGAGGATGGGGTGTTACTGGCCATACTGCTGATGCTCTCCAAATTTGCCGTTCCTTTATTCATATTCATAACAGGTATGGTGCTGTTTTATAACACGGGAGACAAGCTGCATTACGGCAAGTTTATGAGAAAAAGAGTAAACGACGTGATCGTGCCTTATCTCATCTGGTCACTCATTTATTTTACACTTGCACCGCGGGGTTGGACCGGATTTGGATGGAATGACATCCCAGACCTGGGTCTGAAGTTGCTTACGGGCAAAACGACTTCACACTTTTGGTACATCATTATGTTGATTCAGTTTTATCTGTTATTTCCGCTCTTTTTGCGAGCCATTCGTTATGTATATAACCGATATGAGGCCAAGGGGCGCTTGATCGCATTACTGATTTCTGGTGTGGTGTATCTTGTACTTGCGGATCAATTAAGAAACATCGCCAAGGTCATGGAATGGCTGAATATCCCGGTGCTGACAGATGCTTTTACAACGTATGCAGATCGGAATTTCCTCTATTTCTTTATTTATTTTGTGCTTGGTGCCGCAGCGGGGTTATCCGTCCAGCATTGGAATGAATGGATTCATCGATTACGCTGGATATACTGGACAGTGTTTATTGTTCTGGGTCTGCGGTTTACATATCTATTAATGCTGGAGTTTCAGAAGGCGGAAGGAATCAAAATTACGTTTTACACAGTCAGCTTGATCCGCCCTGATATGGCACTCTTTCTGATCGCTTCCATTATGGTCATGTATCAGTTGGCAGGAAAACTTCATAACCTCAGGGCTACACGATTGCTGGGATGGATTGGTGGTGTATCGTATGGCGGTTATCTGATGCATATGTTGATGCTGCGGTACAGCTACATTCCGGATGAGTTGTTCTATGTTGCTATGGGCTTGAACCCTGTCGTTCGAATGACCATCACCTGGTTGCTCGCTCTTACATTATCCTGTGTAGTGACATGGCTTATCTCGCGTGTAAGCTGGGGCAAATGGATTGTGGGAACCGTACCGAAGTCTGTTCGCGATAAATGAATCCATCAACATATGAAAAATTCACAACAGAATCACAGCTTTACAGGATCGTACAGGGTCTATGCCGATATTGGAATTCAGGATTCAGCTATGCAGGAAACAGCATTCAGGACTACAGATGTAACAGCCTTTAAAATTCGATCGAACGACTCGCTGGGTTCCTGAAATAAAACAAACTTTCCAATACTATTTAAAATTTCATTACATGAAAAATTCACAACAGAAAACCTTTTTCCGTGCTTCCCCCAGCTTAACGCGTATTCACACGATTTCTTTCTCACCTTCTTTAAAGATGGATAAAAGGCAGACCAAGCGGAGAAAGATGGCAGAACCCGAACATAAGTTTTATAATACTAGATATATAGGTTCTGACAGGAGGGGAATGAACGTGGCTTTTATGATTGCACAGCGGGCATTTATCAAGCTGTATCTGATTACGATGGTTGAACAGCATAGGGGGTATGGTTACGAGATGCTGGAGGCGATGAAGCAGGAATTCAAAGACTACGGTTATGTACCACCCCAGAGCGAGGTATATCGGGCACTGCATGAATTGGTACAGCAAGGTGTTTTTTATCGTACGAAGAAGCTGAAGGGCAACGATCCGAAGGTCGATTTTCAGGAAATCGTTTTATATCATTTCACGGATGATGGTGCGGAGAAAGCTGAGTTATACAAGAAACAGGTCAAAACGGATCTGGATCGTTGTCTCGGCATGTTACACAAGGCAGAAGAGGACAATTACGGTACGAAAGGAAGATGAGCATGAACAGACAGTTACAGTGGGGAGTACTCGGTACGTCAACCATTGCCAAAAATGCAGTCATTCCGGCGATCCAGCAGTCTGAACGTGGTGAGGTGTTGGCGATTGCCAGCCGTAGCAAGGAAAAAGCGGAAACCCTTGCCGAAGAACTGGGCATTGCCAGATCATATGGCAGTTATGAAGAGCTCATCGCTGATCCGGACATTGAAGCCGTCTATATTCCTTTGCCTAACCATATGCACAAAGAATGGACCATCAAAGCGGCACAGGCTGGCAAACATGTGTTGTGTGAGAAACCAGCTGCCCTGAATGCTGATGAATCGGCAGAAATGATTGAGGTATGTCATCAGCAAGGTGTTCTTTTTGCAGAAGCAATTATGTATCGATATCATCCCAAGCACAGACGTGTGCAAGAGATTATAGCTAGTGGAGAGATTGGCATTGTCAGAGCCATCCATGGTAACTTTACCTGTAATACCGCTGATGACAAGGAAAATGTAAGGTTCAAAAGAGAGATGGGCGGCGGATCATTATTTGATCTTGGCGTGTATCCGATCTCGGCAGCCCGGATGTATCTGGGACAGGAACCGGAAGCGGTGACAGTTCACGCTCTATTCTCGGACGAGCATGATGGCGTGGATATGATGGCGTCGGGACTGGTAGAATTTCCGAATTCGGTAGCTTTAACTTTTGACTGTGGCATGTGGGCTTCAGGTCGAGCGGAGATGGAGATTCTCGGGACGGAAGGGCGGATTGAACTGCCAAAAGTGTTTGGCTGGGAAAACAGTGATATTCCACCTCAGATTATTGTACACACGGATTCGGTCAGCCGTGAGGAGCGTGTATCGGTGTCGAATTCCTATGTGCTTCAGGTAGAGACGTTTGCAACGGCTGTGCTTGAAGGAGAGGCCTTACCTTTCAGTCCGGAAAATACCATTCAAAACATGCGCGTTATTGATGCATGCCTGGAATCGGCTCGAACTCGTCAACGTGTGCAACTGATCGATTAGGTCAGTTCAGTTTAAACATACTAGAAAAGTAGACTCCATCTTCAGGGATGAGAGTCTTTTTTATGTCTTAAAATGTTACAATTATAATATTTTACAATTTAAACGTCTTCATTTGATATTTCTACCAAAATGATGTGATATAAATAGTCATGAGATGACTTGTTTACTATAATCTAGCAGAACGTAAAACTAGAAAGTTATAGCTTGCAGTATGCATATCGTGACAACGTTCATCTACTTTGAGGGATCGGGAGGCCGGATTGATGAAAAAGTTGATATCCACCGCATTACTGGCATTGTTGTTAACGTTTGTTTTCCTCACAGGATCACAGTTCACTCCAGTCGCACAGCAGAAGGCAACTGCTGCAACATGTACCATCATCAATACGTTTACAGGTGTAGCAAACTATTTGAGTGCAAACGGAACGTTGCCATGTAACTTTATTACCAAATCACAGGCAACAGGACTCGGCTGGGTAGCGTCAAAAGAAAACTTGGCTGTAGTGGCTCCTGGAAAAAGCATCGGTGGGGACACATTTGGCAATCGGGAGGGACTTCTGCCTTCGGCCAGCGGACGTATATGGCGCGAAGCGGATATTAACTATACTTCCGGCTTCCGTAATTCGGATCGGATTGTGTATTCCAATGATGGACTTATCTACAAAACGACAGATCACTATGCATCATTTACACGTTTGAAATAGAGGAAGGAGCAGCCATGATTACCGTGATTCTGGATGGAGAAGACTTTGCGAGTAGCGCTGAACTTCATCAACAATTAAAGGACAAGCTGAAACTGCCTGATTTTTATGGCGGTAATCTCGACGCTCTGTGGGATTGCCTGACGGGTACGATTGAACTTCCACTAGAGCTAAAATGGACCAACTACCAAATCAGCGAAGAACGACTGGGGAATGAAGCAGGCCGGGTACGTGATTTGATGTTGGAGGTACAGGCTGAACAGGCTGGATTTCAATTGCGTGTTGAGAAGTAGGCAGCAAATAAAGGCAGTTCTAATACAATCTGTCCAGCCGAGCAGACCACTTGTGGTCTGTTTTTTTGTGTTATAGGAGGTTGTCCAAAAAGGTTGTTCAGAAAGTCCTTGTGTTGATTACGAATCATCTGAAAGAAGAGCGAGATTTTACTTTTCTTCCTTATCGTTAAAATTATTTTCACGGAGGTATTGATTTTTGCATAACTTACGTTAAAATAAAATTAACATGAAAAATATTTTAACGCCGGGGAGTGGAATTCATGAACGATAACACAGCAGTTGGCAAGCAAGGTATGGGTGAGTTAATACGAATCAGACCGTACATGCAATTTATGCTTAGTAAAGTGGTATCCAGATTTGGTGATTCGATTGACTCGATTGCCTACAGTTGGATGGTATACATTCTAACCGGTTCGAAAGTGTTGATGGGTACGTTGCTGGCGGTGAATTTTTTGCCCAATATCCTTCTGGGTCTGTTCGCCGGGGCTTTGGTTGATCGCATGTCTCCCAAAAAAGTGATTGTGATTACGAATACGGGGCGCGGGTTGTTGGTGGGTATTACAGCTCTGCTGTTTGGATTGGGCCAACTTGAAGTCTGGCATCTGTTTGTCATGACAATTCTGAATTCTTTGCTGGAATGCTTCACTAGTCCTGCGGAAGTATCAAGTGTCCCCCGATTGCTTCCCCCATCGATGCTGCTTTCGGGTAATGCGATGTCCTCTTCCGCAACCAGAGTGGCCGAACTCGCAGGACTTGCAGTGGCTGGTGCCCTTATTGCTACAATAGGCATTGCCTGGACGATCCTGATTGATGCGGGGTTGTTTGCGCTAAGTGCTTTAATTATGAGCCGAGTGGGCTATCCTGAAGGTTCAACATCTGCTAACAATGAAGATAAAACAACAATGGAAATAGATTCTCTTCCATCCGACAAAAGTAGCATATTCTCCGAAATGGCGGAAGCTTTTCATTTTCTCCGTAAACATGCCTTATTGTTAATTGTCTCCATCCTGTTTGCCTTCGTTAATTTCTGCCTGATGCCGTTTAATGTTCTCCGTACACCCTATGTCATTGAAACGTTGCATGCTGGCGCTGGGGGATTAAGTCTGCTGAGTGGGCTGATGGTGGGAGGTATGTTGCTTAGCGGTGTATGGTTGACACAAAGGGGAGCGAATTATCGTAAAAGTATGCTGGTCATCAGCGGTATTGTCATGTTGGGTCTCAGTTATGCGATGACGGCACTACCCGCTTATATGACTTCCTTCCAACTGCCGGTTGCAGCGGCCTTTTGTCTACTGATGGGTATGGGGATTCCGCTGGCTACAACACCGCTGGCAACCTATCTTATGGAAGTTACCCCTTCGGAGATGCTGGGCAGAGTGTATGCCCTTCAGAGTATGCTCGTCTTGAGTGTTGCACCACTTGGGAGTCTGGTTTCGGGAGCACTTGCAGATTGGATGACCATGCCTGTTCTTTTTATCGTCTTTGGGATTATGCTTGCCATGTCCGCAGGTATGCTGTTATTTAGCAAAAGCTTTCGGAGTGCGATGTGAAGGATATTTAGAAAGAAACATGATCTGATTTTTTGATAACATGTCATCGCCAGCTTACTTTGACCGAAGTCCTGACGCAGCGGTATAATAGAGATATCGATGGACAACAGGTACCCCGGAAATGAGGATACAGGGATGGCGCACAAGGTTCTTTCAACAATTGAAGAAATTAAAATCTACTCCGATCCTTATCGGATACAGATTATGAATATGTTTAACAAGCAGGGCAGACCATCCACTGTCAAAGAGATCGCCGACCAGATGGGTGAGGTGCCAGCCAAAGTTCACTATCATGTAAAAAAGCTGGAGAAAATTGGTCTGCTGACGATCGTTTCCACACGTGAGATTAATGGGATTATCGCAAAATATTATGAACCATTCACCGGAGAGATCCATCTCCGTCATGAAGATGAAGACAAGGAAAACTCACCATTGAAACAGGTGTTTCGGTCCGAGACGCTCAAATTATTAAATGAGATGTTCGAACAGAGTCGTCAGCGATTCATGCATCAGGCGGAAAACGAAGACCGAATGTTTCTCTCGGACATTACGCTGTATGCCACCCGAGACGAAGTAGAGGAGTTGTATAAAAACATCATAAAACTCTGTGAACCCTATACAACAAAAGAGAATCGACAAGGGGAACATGAGGTCTTTCAGTTATTTTCAGCACTTTCTAAACCTATAGTGAAAATACCTGCTTCCAAGACAGATGCAAAAGAGAAAAAGAAAGCTACGTCTGATAAGGGCAAATCAACTCCGAAAACCTCTCGATCTGTGTCGAAGCGGCAGGGATCTGCATCATCTGGTCGTGAGTCGGAAGAATAAACGGATGGAATACATGGGTTCAGCCTTATCACTGGAAGCCAAGTAACCGCAAACGTGAGAGACTGCTTAGGAGAAAACTAGAAAAAGCCGCCCAATGGCGGCTTTTTAATGCGTGATAAGGAAGGCTAATGGTGGAGCAGCCTATGGAATCCAATTCAATTTTGACGCCTACCGTTTCAGTTCATAACGAAGTTACATGTTCTCATCGTAGCCCTTCACATCACGTTTGGCTGCGGTTGCGGGGGAATTAGATGTGCCATATTCTTCGACAGCTTCCCATGCATCTGCGTTGTCGAACTTGCCGGCCCGCTGCTGTCTTCCTTCCCCAGCACCACTCGGAGGCATGGTCATCACTTCTTCTTCAACGGGCCGATCGTTGCTGATTTCCCGGTTAGGTGTGTCGTCAATACAGTAAGCCGTATAGGGGATAGCTTCAAGTCGTTCGAAGGGAATATCTTCGCCGCACGTTACACAGGTCCCATATGTACCTTGCTCCATACGTTCCAATGCGTCGTTCACTTGATTGAATTCGTCTGTTAATGTATCGTCGATCGCCAGATCACGGCTGCGTTCAAATGTTTCCGTACCGGCATCTGCCGGATGATTATCGTAGGAGGACAGCTCACCGGTTGAATCTTTCAGCGACTGGGCCGGAGCACCGTCTTCCATGCTGGATTCAAAATGACGCTGCAAGTTTTCACGTTGCTCCAAAAGGGCATTTTTCAGTATTTGATGTTGATCTTTAGTTAATGTACTCATAAGGACATGCTCCTTTCCCGTTGTGGGGTGTAGTGAGTCTTTACCCGAAATGGATGAAAAGCAATCATTTTCGTGAGGAATAGGGCTTTATCGTTTTATATCTGACGGATTATGTGTTATAAAAAATAGAGAGAGAAAATGCCGTATGTTCTTCACAGGAAATAGAAACACGGCTTGGCTTATAATGGAGGTTGTCAATATGGATGAACATATGAAACGAAGATTGGATAAACAGAGACAATTGTTTAAACAATTGGGAGTGCAGCTAGATGCGTTATCGATACATGAAAAACAATTTAATTATAAACTTCGTGGTTATGATCCGGATGAGGTAGATGCTTATCTTGACCTAGTCATCAAAGATTACGAACGTTTCTATGCCAATATTGCAGATCTGATGGACAAATGGCAAGAACAGCAGTTAACGATCCGAGATCTCAAATCGTCCGCGAAACCGGTGGAAGATCCAACCAAGATTGATCGCAAACAGCTGGATGATATTGTGAAACAACTGGAATATAGTGTGCGACAGCTCAAGATTAGAGCACGTCCCGAGAAGGATCTGTTCTCTGAATAAAATCAGCAAGACTAGGATTATATTAAATAAAGGTGGTTAATCATGAGTACTCATTTTTCGGTCAGTGTGCATTGTTTGTTGTTATTGTCACTCAGCGCGCCTGAACGAATCACGTCTGCACATATTGCAGGTAGCGTGAATACCAACCCTGTCGTCGTCAGACGTATACTGGGCGGGCTGAAAAAGGCAGGATTAGTGAACTCTTCTCCTGGAACAAGAGGTTTCTACTTGGCGAAGCCATCAAGTGAAATCACATTAGACATGATCTATCAGGCTGCGAAGGACGAAGGTCCATTGTTCCCGATTCACGGCAATTGTAACCCGGATTGTGAAGTGGGCTTGCATATAGACAGCTTGCTGACCAATCTGTATCAGGTTGCGGAGTCCAAGGTGGAGCAGTTCTTCGCATCCATTACCCTTGAAGATATGGAACGTTCCAGTTCCCAGATGTTAGCTGTCCCATCGCAGTCAGAGTAGATTGTAATCAGAGGTAACGGAAAGGTGGGTTGTGATATGAAAAAAATTGTAGTCATTTCCGATACGCATTGTTCACGTAAATCACAGAAGTTACCTGCCAGGCTCGTTGATGTACTTGCGAGTGCCGATCTCATTCTTCACGCTGGTGACTGGTCGGATTGGAGTGTATACCCATTGCTTAGTGAGTATGCACCAGTTGAAGGTGTAGCTGGTAATACGGACCCGTCCGAAATCGCTGAAAAACTGGGATATTCCCGTATTGTTGAAGTGGAAGGACTTCGTCTGGGTCTTGTACACGGTCATCTGGGATCAAAGGGTACGGAGCAGAATGCAATTCATACCTTTGCAGGCCAGCATGTGGATGCTGTGATTTACGGACACTCACACATCCCGGTGATGCATACCGTCGACAACACGCTGGTATTTAATCCGGGATCACCTACAGATCGGCGTTTCCAGAAACAATACTCATTCGGCATCATGACAATAGATCAGGGGAAAATACAGGCTGAACACGTGTTCTTTGATCGGGATTAGAGAGATATGATTTCATCCTATATATAGTTATGGTACAAGACATCTTTGAACAGAATTGAATTCTGTTCCAGAGATGTCTTTTTTTGATTTTTGATCACATCATTCTCTTGAGAAGTTATCTGTGAATGGGGAATGTGCTCTGTTCGTTATCTGTCATTCATCTGTTGGCGTTTGCCCCTATGGTGACGTTCGCCGGAGTGATACAATGCCTTTACGACATGGAATGAATACGTTTACATAAGGAGATGGATCATGATGAAACTGTCTGTATTCACCGTGGCTACCCCTGATCTGAATGCAGAGGAATTGGCATCGGCTGCGGCAGCAGCGGGGATTGATGGAATAGAGTGGCGTTTCCGCGGAATTCCTGAAGATGCGATATCCGAGGAGCCTTCTTACTGGAGAAATAATCGATGCTCGGTAGATCCAAGCCGCTGGCAGGAACAGGTTCCTGTTTTTCGTGAAGCAGCGTCAGGGCAAGGTCGGAAATCCATTGCACTTGTACCGTATCTGAACTGTGGAGATCTAGCTGCCACCGAGCAGGCGTTTCAGGCTGCGGCTGGGTTGGAAACATCTATGATACGTGTGGGTGTTCCTGGATATGATCGCAAGACCAGTTATCCTGAGTTGTATCGTCAAGCCGTTGATTACCTGAGTGAAGTACAAGATCTGGCCAAACAGTACAACGTCAAGGCGATTGTAGAGACACATCATCAGACGATTGCACCGACGGCATCGCTTGCCTATCGGCTTGTGCAATCGTTCGAACCGCAGCATGTGGGTGTGTTGTACGATCCAGGCAACATGGTGCATGAAGGGTATGAGAATCATCGGATGGGACTTGAGTTGTTAGGCCCTTACCTGGCTCATGTGCATGTGAAGAATGCCGGGTGGTTTGAAGCAGAAGGGAAAGATTCACAAAAGGCTGATTCGACTGGGAAGAGCAGTGGGGTGGATCTGAACACAGCCTGGAAATGTCACTGGACACCGCTGACTGAGGGCATGGTCGATTGGGTACAGATGGTGCGGGATCTTCGTGCCGTCGGGTATGACGGATACTACGGAATTGAGGACTTTAGTGGTGCCTTGGAATCCAAGGCGATGTTACAGCATTTTGCAGACGTTTTTGCCGAAATTGAGCGTCGTGTGGACGAGGAGGAGCAGTCATGAGTATCGTACGAGTAGCGGTGATTGGTATTGGAAACATGGGAGCAGCTCATGCCAGAACATTGGTTGCCGGAGAAGTACCGGGTGCAGAATTGGTCGCCGTATGTGATGTAAGAAGAGAGATGGAGAGCTGGGTATCCAGTCATCTTCCGGCTACGGTCACCTATTGGCAGGATGCTGAGCAGATGATGGCTTCGGGCACGATTGATGCAGTCATTATTGCAACGCCGCATTATGACCATCCGGAACAGGCCATTCAGGCTTTCCAGCATGGCTTGCATGTCATGATCGAGAAGCCAGCCGGTGTGTATACGAAACAGGTACGCAAGATGAATGAAGCGGCCGCAGCCAGCGGTAAAGTTTTTTCCATGATGTACAACCAGCGGACCAACCCACTCTACATTAAACTGAGAGACTTGATTGCGTCGGGGGAACTGGGAGAGGTACGTCGTACCAACTGGATTATTACGAACTGGTACCGATCCCAGAGTTACTATGATTCCGGCGGCTGGCGGGCAACTTGGGCAGGGGAAGGTGGCGGTGTACTGATTAACCAGGACCCCCATCAGTTGGATCTGTGGCAGTGGACCATTGGCATGATGCCGGTGCGAATGCGTGCTTTCTGTTCGTTTGGCAAGTATCGGAATATTGAAGTGGAAGATGATGTAACGGCTTATGTGGAGTATGAAAATGGCGCAACAGGTGTGTTCGTAACCACGACAGGTGAAGCACCAGGTACCAATCGATTCGAGGTTAACGGAGACCGAGGTAAAATCGTGATCGAAGATGGAAAACTTACGTTCTGGCGACTTCGAGAATCTGAGCCGGAATTCAATCAGCGGTTTACCGGAGGTTTTGGACAGCCAGAATGCTGGAAGTGTGAGGTTCCGATTACAGGTGTGGAAACGGGTCACCCGGGTCTGATTCGTAACTGGGTTGATGCGATTCGTACAGGCGTACCACTTATTGCTCCCGGTGAGGATGGTATACACGGATTAACATTGTCGAATGCGATGTTGCTGTCTACCTGGACGGATAACTGGGTGAATCTGCCGATCGATGAGGATCTGTTCTATGAGCATCTGCAGGAACGCATTGCTGGATCAACGACGAAGAAAGACAAGGCATTCAGTGGCAGTCAACCTGCTGATTTGAGTCAGACGTTTAAATGAAGACGATTTGTTATATAAGACGAGTTCATGTAATCATAATTTTATAATAAGGATGGGATGACATGGCTAAAGACGGAATGTTTTATGCACCAAAAAGTGTTACAAAAGAGGTCGTATGTGGTCAGGGTGAATTCACCATTGCTGCTGTTGCGCTGGATCACGGGCATATTTACGGCATGGTTGGAGGATTGTTGGACGCTGGAGCTACCCTCAAGTGGGTATATGATCCGGACCCGGCGAAGGTAGAGGCATTTCAAAAGCAGTTCCCACAGGCTCAAGCCGCTGGATCTGAAGAGGAAGTGCTTGCAGATGATGAGGTGTTATTGGTGGCGAGTGCAGCGATCACTTCAGATCGTGCGCCGCTTGGCATGAGAGTGCTAGCCGCAGGAAAGGACTATTTTACAGACAAAGCCCCGTTTACCACGCTGGAGCAATTAAAGCTTGCACGAGAAGAAGTGAAGCGAACAGGCAAAAAGTACATGGTGTATTACAGTGAAAGACTGCATGTGGAAAGTGCGATTTATGCCGGACAACTCATTGAACAGGGAGCAATCGGCAAAGTAGTGCAAGTTATGGGTACAGGCCCGCATCGCTTAAATGCCGGAGGAAGACCCGACTGGTTCTTCAAGCATGAGCAGTATGGCGGCATTCTCTGTGATATCGGGAGTCACCAGATCGAACAATTTCTGACGTTTGCATCATGTACGGACGCTGAGGTAGGGTTCAGTCGTGTGCATAACTTCAATCACCCGCAGTTCCCAGAATTGGAAGACTTCGGCGAAGCCTCTCTGATCGGGGATAACGGAGCTTCCGGTTACTTCCGAGTGGACTGGTTCACACCGGATGGTCTGGGCACATGGGGCGATGGGCGTACCGTTATTCTGGGAACGGACGGTTATATCGAGCTGCGGAAGTATATCGATGTAGCGAGAGAGCCGGAAGGTGATCAAGTCTATCTGGTAAACCATGAGGGCGAGTTTAGATACAGTGTAAAAGGCAAGGTCGGTTATCCTTTCTTCGGCCAACTCATTCGCGATTGTCTGGATCGTACCGAGACCGCCATGACACAGGAACATGCATTCAAAGCGGCAGAACTCTGCCTGATTGCACAGCATAAAGCGATGAGCGAGCGCGTGGTGTGGAGTAGCGGAGCGAAGTAAATGTTTTAGGTGAAGGAGAGCACAGGTTGATCACGGAAGATTATCGGCAATTCTTCTATAGTTGAGTGAGGAAAGAGCAGCCCAAATGTTAAACTGCATCCTACGTGTTAGTTATGGCTAACATATAGTACAGTTTACTCGGGCTGCTTTTTTGAGTACATTCGTGACTTCGCAGATGGATTAATCTGGGTTATATTATATGTAGTTCCGATATTCGTTAAAAAGAGAGGTATTTACGAAGTTCGTAGATATGATGTTATGAGAAAGTGATGTAGACATTGTATAGAGGGAGATTATTCTAGATGATTCGAAATACAGTAAGAGCATTGATTATTCAGAAAGACAATCTTTTATTAATAAAGAAAAGGAGAGCAAATATAGGTATTTATTATGTACTACCTGGAGGAGCTCAAGAAGAGAACGAAACATTGGAACAGGCGTTAAGTCGCGAGTGTATGGAAGAACTGGGTATTGAAATATCGAGTAGTAGGTTAGTTTGTGTAAGAGAATACATATCGCGCAATCATGAATACTCTTTCATAATGAAGGAAGTTCATTCTATTGATTTTATTTATGAGTGCAACAATCAATTCCTAAATAATGAATTAAGAAGCCTACAAGCTGATGTTGGACAGGTTGGGATTGAATGGTTACCCATTAATGAAATTAAGAGGACAGTGTATAGGCTAGAAGAATCTTTAGAACATTATAAATTTCCTAGAACAACCAATGAATTCTTTAAAGAATATTTTTCGGATCAAGTAATAAAACCATATTCTAGCGTAATATTTGAAAGTAATCCATAGAAGACATCACCATCTCATAACACCATATTCACGCATCGGGCATTCGCCCTCGGTCGCCAGGAGAGATTTCGGGGAAGCTGAATCAGGCGTCAACCCTGCACTGGCTAAGTCCGTCGGACCCGCGCTTACGCGCTTAAGCCAGTGAGGGTTCGTGAATACACAACGTTATAGGAAATCAGCAAAAAACTAAAGGTGTATATGAAACCAGAATGGAAAAACATATACATAAAATAAATAAGAAATTTCAGACAGAGGAGAAATAACATGTTAGAGATCTTGAGAGTTCCATATGAAGATAAAATGATCTTAAACAGTTTGATCCAGTTCTACAGATATGACTCAAGTGAATTTGATGGACATGAATTGACTAATCATGGAGTTTATCTTTACAAGTATCTAGATCATCAATGGACAGATGACTATCGTAAGCCATTTTACTTAAAAATTAATGGAGAACTGGCTGGCTTCGTACTTGTTTTAACAGATGTTCCTAAAGAGTATGTAAAAGCAAGTACAGCAACTCAGACAAATGTAATTAGTGATTTTTTTATAATGCGCAAATTCAGAAATAAGGGATATGGAAAAGAAGTAGCCCATTTTATTTTTAATACCTATAAAGGGATATGGGAAATACGACAGACTCCACAAAATAGGCCAGCAAATCTATTTTGGAACAAGGTAATTAACGAGTTTACAGGTGGGAAGTACGAAGAAGTTATTTTAAACAATGAAAGCTGGAATGGACCTGTTCAAGTATTTCAAATGAAAGAATAGATGCTAGGGTACTCGTAGAAGCTGCTGACATCCTATAACATAATATTCACGCTGCGGGGCATCTGCCCTTGGTCCGGCATAAGCCGGACACTCGACATGCGTCGAGTCGTGAATACAGGAACGTTTTACGTAATTACTGCAAATTTATAAAATGATAAAAACACATTGGAGAGCATATGAATAATTTTCTTGAAAGCAGCATTGCAGGGATTCCTTGTATACAGATCAATTCTAGTAATGAATCCAAAGGTGTAATTCTTCTGTATCATGGCTGGGTTTCAAGCATTAATGATTACGTGTTCCTTGGATCATTGATTTCTAGTTGGGGTTACATGGTGATCATTCCTGAGATCCCGCATCATGGAGCCAGAGGGAAACTTAATTATTTCGATCCATTAGAGTTACAACAATATTATTGGAGTGTCGTTGTTCAGGCTGTGGACGAAGCACGGCAAATTATTTCTGAATTAAATGATAATATAGTTGCGGTTATTGGACATTCCGCAGGCGGGTTTATCGCTGGAGGTATTTTCGCGAATAACGTAGGTATTAAATCTGCAATTGTAATAAACGGTTCTTGTGCTTGGGTGAGATTTGAAGAACATATATGTGAACTAGAAGGAAGAGAACCTTGGAGATTAATAGATAGGGACAGAATCAGGAAGTTTGATCCAGTGTCCTCACTAGAATACATGCGGGGTAGATCAATGCTGATTTTACATGGAGCAGAAGATACCACAATATCAATAATGAGCCAGAGATACTTCATGCATATAATTAGGGAAGAGAATCTATTAAATTCAGTAAAATTCGTTGAGTACTCTAGGGTTAATCATCATATTACTCTAAGTATGTTAGAAGAGGCTAAGCGTTGGTTATTAGAACAAAGTGACATCTGAAAGTGATTCAGTGAAGGCAGTAACTACGTATAACACAATATTCACGCATCGGGCATTCGCCCGCGGTCCGGCACGAAGTGAGAAGAGGATTCGAGGAGGCAATTCAGTTTCAGGGAAGCGGAATCAGCGGACACATCCGCACCGTCTAATCGCATCGCGGCCTGTTCCTGGCGGAGCCTTAAGTCGGTGGGACGTCGTGAATACGAGAACGTTATACGCAACCCCTTAAGAATGTTAAACCATGCAACCATTTAATAACAAATAATAAATATAGGTGAAAGAATACATTTACAGCGTAGCAGTTGAAACCAGGATGAACGGAATATTAGAAGGTGTACCATATAACAATAAATTTCTACATCGTTAGTTATGCTCCTTGGTCATCAAGAGGAATACCAGAGAAGCGGATTCATAATAAAGTGCAAACTAAAAATATCTCTATTATGCGAAAGAGAGGATCAAATGAAATATCATTTTGGTTTTTCATGGAAGGGTCTGATCATCTTTTTATTGCCAATGATACCAAATATATTTTATTTTCTAATTCCTGCGTCAGATATATCAGGAAACAATGCAAATAGCCATTTTATTTTAGATGTTTTGGAGCACGGAAGTCAGGCGATATTTTTCTTTCTTCTGATATTTGTTGTAAGAAAACAAGCATCTGAAATGCGATGTCCGTATATAATTGGTATGGCAATAATGTTGATTTTTTATTATGGGCTATGGATATTGTATTTTACAGGCAATGCAAACTCGATTATTTTTTTGGGGATGGCCGTTCTCCCGGTAGTATATTTTATATTAGCTGAGATTTGGCTTCGAAATTATCTGGCTATTATACCAACAGTACTTTTTGGTATTGTGCATGTCATTAATACATATTTGTCTATTGCGAATTAAAGGGAGGACAACAATTCTCTTAAATTTTGATTGTGCGTTCAACATGTATTCTATTTCAAGGATTAAGTCCCGAATGGTGAAGGCGTACGAGAGTAAATGAGGGGATCTTTCCTATGCGGAAACGGATTTGATAGGAGCAAATGATAGAACCAAAAGATAAAACACGTAAAGACATATTAAATACATAAAACACACAAGACATATAAGGATGTGGAATCGAAGAAGGGGCAGCGTATAACAATGCATTTTTGCTTCGTCGCTGACGCTCCTCGGTCTTCAAGAGGGATTTCGGAGAAGTGGAATCAGGCGACACATCAACCAGCTAAGTGGCAAAGCTACCCGAACCTCCGGTCCTTAAGCCGTTTGGACGTCAGAAATGCGCAACGCTATACGCAATACCCTAAAGTCAAGAAGAAAAACTAAAGAACAATAAAAAGAAGAAACATAATAAAACTTAAATGAAGGTGATAATTATGAAAGAATGGGACTATAGTAAGCCTTGGTTCCATGGCTCGCCATTATTTCTAAATGAATTACTAGTCGGAAGCACAATAACTCAGGATCGAGAGTTAGCAAGAATCTTTTCACACAAACCATCTATTGTTGCTTTTGATGAGAATGGCGCAAGATTTCATAATGGCAAGTTATGTGGATACATTTACATAATTGATGAAGAAATTATAAGTGAAGATGTTTATCCACATCCAGAAACTACTATGAAACCTGGTGAAGAATGGCTCATAAAAAGAGGATTAAAAGTACGAAAGATAGATGAGACGAGAACAAGAGCGGAAGAACAACTTTCTGAGGAAGAGGAGTTAGAGTTATTAAAAAAGCTAAATAACAGATAGCTCATAGCTTGTTCGCAGAAGAAGTTACTGCGTATAACAATATATTCACGCCTCGTGCCATTCGGCCCTGGGTCAGGCAGGGGCATTGGGAGCAGCCGGACAACCCTGCACTGGCTAAGTCCGTCAGACCCGGCTGTAGCCCTTAAGCCAGTGAGGGTTCGTGAATACAAGAACGTTATCTGTAAGATTGAAAAATGATTAAAACTGTAAAAAGAAAAAGTATATATTATCTAATTATAGAGTTAATTCAATTGCAACGTTCTGTTGCTAGAGGGGAAGTGATCAAGGTGCTAATTTTGATCCTGCTTATAATTATTGTTATGGGAGTAGCAATCATAGATGGGAGATTAAAAAAGAAACTTGAAAATGATAAAAGAATTATTGAAAGATTAGATGTGTTAATTAATGAAGTGAGAGATATCCGTAAAAAATAGAGAAATAATAATCACAAAAGAAAATAAAGGTTTATTGTTAATTGTAAATCGCTAAAACCTATCAAATTCAAATCAGATGGAAAATGGGATTAAGTGGACTTGTTTACAAAAGGCACAAACGATTTCTTTTTTTATCAGGGATGCATTTCTAACGGACAACTGATTAGTAGTAATGAAGAAAGTATAGAACTTCAATTCTTCAATCCTGATGAAATGCCTGATTTATTTAATCAGCAACATACTGATGCTTTTAATGATTTCAGGACTCAAAGAGTAGAAGTATTTAGATAGAATTAGAATAAAGTCTTAGGGGTGAAGGCAGATTCGAAGACGACTGATCCATAACATAACATTCACGCTACTGGCGTCAGCCCTTGGCCTGGCATCCGCCGTACACTCGACATGTGTCGAGTCGTGAATACAGGAACGTAAGGTGAAATTCAGCAGAATGCTAAAAACTTTATCAAATCGAAGGAATAGATAACAACACCTGAATGGAAATAAAAGTGATATAGATCAGTTAAGGAGATCGTTTGGTTGGTTCGAGTTCCAAAATGTCTAAACTTTTCTTCAAAACAAACAAGTTTTTGTATGATGTCGACCCATTTCCTCCAGGTTACCTTGTAACAATCAGAAATGGCTTCATTAAAGCACTGAAGCGAAAGGAATATATAAACATGAACAATTCCCTCCTGAAACTTCGAAAGAAATTTATCTTAATAATAGTGATTATAGATATAATTTGGTTATTTTCATTTATCATCAATTATGATATTACTATATTCAAAAAAAGTAACTTTGTAATGCCTATCATACTACACATCATTTTATTTTTTTGGTTAGGCTATAAAAGTAAAGGAAGAAAGCTAATTCTTTTTGTTGTTTTGATTATTTTTTCTTCTCTTCTTTTGATTAAGTATTCATTTGCTCCAGTATTTGATCCATACAGCTACGAACATCTGCATATCCCTGGCCCTGGGCATTATAGTGAAGTTATAGTTGAACATCGAGCTAATCTGCTGGATCAAGGCATTACACAGTATCGTGTCTACCAAACGAAGTTTTGGGGTTTATTCTTAACTGAGTTAACGACTAAGGAAGTTGTGATAGAAGAGCCACATGACTTATATCTTTCCCAAGAAGATATTTTTGATTTCTCTGCTCCAAAATGGACGAGAGGGACAGTTAGCTTTGATACCTATAAAGGAAAACTTACTTTCAAGCTTAAATGACTGAACATAAAATCCAAAATATTTATGAATTGGATTACTTCAAGAAGGTGCTATGGAAAGGCATTAGGATAGGGACATAAGGATGATTTTAAATGAGAACTCAAAGAAGCTCCCAACATCACCTACCATAATATTCATGCTGCGGACATTCGTCCTTTGTCCGGCATTTGCCGGACACTCAGCATACGCCGAGTCCTGAATACAGGAACATTAGCAGAAACCAAGGGATGCCTTAATTAAATTACAAAGACTAGAAAAATTATTATTTAAGGACGGGGATTTCAATGAGTAGCTTGTTACTAACCTCTTGTGGTTTTTATACTGAAGATATTAAAAATCAATTTCTGGATTTTATTGATGGAGATATTTCTCAATTAAAAGTCTCAATTATTACAACAGCATCCCCTAGAAAAGAAACTAATAGATATGCACAAAGAGCAATGCAAGAGTTTAAGGACATGGGATTTCAACATATCAATTTTGTAGATATTGAATTTGATGACCCGCAAATTCTCTTACATAGAAATGTTATATATATCAATGGTGGAAATCCATTTACATTATTGTATTACGCGAAGAAAAGTGGTGCTGATGAAGTTATTAAAACACTGGCTGCACAGAATGTAATTATAGTTGGTGTAAGTGCTGGAACTTTATTACTGGGCCCGAATATTAACATTGTGGATTTCTTTACTCCACAGATGAACACAATGAATTTATCGGATTTTAAAGCATTAGGTGTAACCGACAAGCTTATTTTTCCTCACTATGATCGAGAGGACATATTTAAAGATAGTACTAATAAAACAATTGAAGAGAGAATAATAGAATTTGAATCCAATGAGAACTGTAAGGTGACAAGGCTTAAAGATGAAGAATATATTTCAATCTTAATAAACCAAGCACATTGAATCGAAGAATTCCCTGAAATCTTGCTAACACTGTATTCACGCTGCTGTACTACGCCCCTTGGGCTCCCAGTGGGATTTCGAGGAAGTAGCGTCCAGCAGACACAACTCCTGTGAGGCTAACTCTTCGACTTAGTCGCTCCTTTAAGCCTCACGGGTCGTGAATACAACAACGTTAGATAAAATAACGAAGAAGTTTATATTGGGAGTTGATTCATTGAAGTATTCAACTGTAGTTCTTGACTTGGACGGAACATTATTAAATTCAAAGAAAGAAGTATCTAAAAGAAACGTAGATGCGGTCTTATCTTGTTATCAGAAAGGAATGAGAATAATATTTGCAACAGCTCGACCGCCTAGGGCGGTAAATTGGTTGCTTCCACAAGGATTAGTAGATATCGGGGCTTTTGTATATTACAACGGAGCTCAAGTGATATGTAAGGAAACCAAGATAGAAATTAATGAAACAATCCCTGCTAATGTAACTACAGAAATTCTTGATTACTGTTTGAAGTGTGACCCTCAAATTGAGCTGACTATGGAAGTGAAGGATGAGTGGTTTAGTTTAAGAGAGCTTGATTATATTGGCTCAATGGACACACAATCAAACCCCATAGTAAAACCCTTAAAAGAATTAAAGCAATATGATGCTACGAAGATACTTCTGACTGGCAATAATCACAATTCTGGATTGTTTGAAAAATTCGAGGGTAGAGTGAATATACTAATTACGGATAATAATAAATTAGTACAAATCATGCCTCTTATGGCATCTAAGGAAATGGCAATTACTAAACTCTGTGAATTGTATAATGCAGAATTGGATTCCGTTATTGTATTTGGTGATGATCATAATGATGTAGGCCTCTTTAAGATGGCGGGATATTCTATTGCTATGGGAAATGCGATTAGGGAATTGAAGGAAATCGCTGATGAAATAACCGTTAATAATGATGAAAACGGTGTTGCTGTAAGTCTAGAAAGATTTTGTGGGTAACTTAAGGTTACTTTATCTCACAGTACATTCATACACCGTCGCACTTGCTCCTCGGTCGCCAAGAAGGATATCGGAGAAGTGGATTAAGGCGACACATTCAATCAACTAAGTCTATTGCCCGTTCCCTACGGTAAGCTGCTTGAACGTCAGGAATACAAAAACGTTAGCCGAATGAAGTTCTTATTTTAGGAGGAGTCTATATGATATTAGAAAAAGTTATAAATAGAATTGCAATACAAAGTGAATATAAGGATTTGGTTGATAAGTATGTGGATCGTATACTTTACGAATTCAAAGATAAGATTCATAGCATTTATATGTGTGGCTCGATTCCCAAAGGAACGGCTAAACCTTTTAAGTCAGATTCAGACTTTACTATTGTATGTGCAAATCCCGAAGATATTGATTACGAAAGATTGTCAATGATTAAAGACAGGCTTTTGGAAGAATATCCATTCGTCACTAAGATGGATACGATCATTTGCTCGATTGATGATGTATTAAGTAGACCGAACGATTGGGGTTTTTGGATTAAGATCATTTGTGTTTGTATACATGGGGAGGATATTGGTGAAAAAGTACCCCCGATCATAATTTCTCCAGAATTCATTTTAGACTTAAATACAGATACCAAGGAGGAAGTAGATCGTGTACATCGTTCACTTTCTAATGTTAGTGATCACGCAATGAAAACTAGATATATTAAAGGTTACTCTAAGAGATTAATTCGTGCATTATACTCTTTGGTTTTAGAAGATACAGGGGTATGGGAAGACGAAATCATTAAGATGAAGAATGCTATATTAAACTATTGCGATATTGACTCCGCTTTAGTTGAGTATCTTTATGCTTGTTACTTGGATAGCGATGTATCTGTTGAAGAGTTTCTGGAAATCGCAGATGAAGTATATAGCTATTTTGAGAACGCCTTAAATAAAATGGCTGCCTCCAGAAATTAATCCAACCCCTAAGCCTTCTGGACGGAAAGGAGAAAGAATGATACTTGGGTTGTATGAAGCGCATTTACCAGTGAGTAACTTACATCAATCAATTGAATTTTATTCTAAATTAGGATTAGAGCTGGCCTGGAGAGATGAAGATACAGCTTTCTTCTGGATTGAAAAAGAAAAGAGTTGGGTCGGTCTATGGCAAGGTGAAGAGTATCTCACTTCTTATCATCCATCATTAAGGCATATAGCATTTCGAGTGAGTTATGAAGATCTTCGAGACAGTGTGAAATGGCTTCAATCAATTGAAATAGAGCCAGTTCCATTTGGGAAGAGAGTTTCAATAGATCCTTTTGTTAGGCCTAATCAGGGAAATGCTTCGGTCTACTTCAATGATCCAGATGGAAATAGTTTAGAATTAATGTGTTTTGTAAGTGTACCTGAAAACTTTAAAAATATATCCGATAAATTATCAATCGAAGAATGGGAAGACCTTTTGAAAGCAAAAAACTAAAGAACCTATCGGGGGATTTTAAAAAAAGTAACAACATCAGCTAACATAATATTCAAGCAGCGGCTCCTCACGGAGCCTTGGTCTGCTAGCATATTTTGTGGAAGCGCTTCACCGAACCCTTTAAACTAATGTTGAACGTTATGATTACAGGAACGTTAGGTAAAATAATGGTTAGTGAGAGGAGAATTGAATGCATATTAGAGGAGTAATTCTTGAGGGGTACTCAAATGCCGGGAAGACTTCAGTATTAAAAGCGATTAAACGTTATCAATCACAAGAAGAATCCTCAGAACGGAGCGTAGTTATTCTTGGAGAACATTATTCTCAAATTTTGAATAATAAATATGGAGAATATGTGAGTCTAACGCGAGAAGAACACATTGAGTTACTTAAAGAGCGGGTTGAAATGCTAAAGAAACTTAACGATTGGGCAATTCAACTTGGTCCTGCATCTAGAGGATCTAGGGGACTATTTTATGTTCTGGAGAGGTTTCACTTAAATCATAGAGCTGCATTTGCAGATTCGGATTTGGATGAGATAAATAAAATAGAAGAACAGCTTGAGTCTTTAAACGCCAGGTGTATTTTGCTTACAATCTCGCCCGAAGTCGTAGAAGAAAGAATCAAAAGCAGACAATCCGAAGAATGGATCTATAAAACAGAAGAAGAAGTAAGATCGTCGGTAAATGAATTATTAAAAGTCCAAAATGTATTAAGACATCAAGCTCAAATCTCAAGAGTGCCAACAATCGAAATCAATACAGACGGTAAGGATTGGGATGAGTATGTAAGGGTAATCATGGAGGGCCACGACATTGCCTAACCAAATGTTTAAGCATCGTCGCTAGTGCTCCATGGTCGGGTAGAAACTATAAACAGAAGAATGTATCCAGCCAGTCGTCGTGAACACAAAATGTTAGATGAAATCAGTTAAAATCAAAATCAATATGAGGTGCGTAATGGATCGTAAGATTATTCAAACCGCAAAAGAGATTGCGATAAGAATTATTCGCGAAGCAGGTCTAATCTCTAAAGAAAAGTTTGATAACTTTGTTGAACTGAGATCTAAAGATGAATTTGGGGATGTAGTTACTGAAGTAGATCATATCTGTGAAGAAATCATCATCAAACAAATACAAGACGTATTTCCAAATCATCAGATACACAGTGAAGAGGCAGGGCTTATCGGAACTAAGCACGATTGGTTATGGTTAATTGATCCTTTAGATGGAACTAATAATTTTGCAATTGGTTTACCTGTTTTTTCGATATCAATTACCTTAATGTACAAAAGAGAGCCTGTTCTTGGAGTGGTCTATGAACCTCTAACAGAACGTTTATTTGTATCTGTTATTGGTGAAGGGGCAAGCTGTAATAATCGACAAATACAAATGAAGAGTAACCCGAATATTTTCAAAGGAAATATAGGTTGGATTCAAGGTCACAGAGTACAAAACGACCCACAAGCAGTAAAACTAAGACAATACATTGATATTAGATTTAAACGAATGTTAAGATTATGGGCTCCAACGCTTCAATGGTGTATGTTGGCCAAAGGAGATATTGATGGAATTGTTCTGTACAATTCTGAAGGTGATGACTTGTATTCAGGTATCTTAATGGTGAAGGAAGCGGGGGGACTTGTTATAGATTTTGAAGGAAATAAGTTTAATGGAATGAAAGAAGAACCTTATTTAATTGCATGTCACCCGAACCATAAAGAGGAATTGTTGAAAATTGTAAGAGAAGGATTGAGTTAATGTTACAAGCAACTGACTTCATCTAATATTATATCCATGTATCGGGGCTTACGCTCCTTGATCATTCCGATGTATAATTATAGGAATATTTCTGATGACATCCGAGCCGACCTAAGATAAGAGCTATCTAAGGTCGGCTCGGGTCGTGAATATAGGAACGTTAGATGAATATCTTGTATTCAATACATTACATCATATTAATAAAGGAGATCTGAAAATGAGAAAACTCGTTTTATTTCTGCACGCTTCACTTGATGGGTTTGTAGAAGGGCCGAACGGTGAAATGGACATTGGCTGGGTTTCCTACGATGCTGATTTGGAGAAACACGCACAAGAAGTTTTGAGTACTGCCGACACTGTCCTTTGGGGACGTGGAACTTATCAGATGATGTATAATTACTGGCCATCTGTGTCTTCAGACCCATCAGCTTCACCGTATGAACGGAATCATGCCGAGTGGATCGAAAAGACAGCCAAAATCATATTTTCCACAACGCTGGAGAAAGTGGAATGGAACAATTCCAGACTGGTGAAAGAAGATGTCGAGGAAGAGATTAGGAACCTCAAACAGCAGCCAGGCAAGGATATGGTAATCCTAGGCAGTCCAAGGTTTGCACACCATGTGATGGGTCTTGATCTAATCGATGAGTACAAAATCACAGTTTCTCCTGCCCTGATCGGTAGCGGTTTGCCATTGTTTCAAGGACTACAAGAGAAGACCAATCTTAAACTTATTGAAAATAAAACTTTCAAGTCGGGAGCTATTGGTCTCTGCTATCAGGTGGTTAGATGACTCCTCGTAAAGTAGTTGCATCACCCAACGGGACTTACTAACGGGCAGACACCTCCTACTAGGATAAGTCTTAGACCCGGTGGTTGATACTACCTTTAAGTAGTCTCTCGAGTGCATGAATACAACAACGTTATCTGGAATCAAGGCAAAAAAAAAATATCTGAAAGATGGTGAAGTGATGAGTAGTATGTATACTGAATCCGTACAAAACGATATTATGAAAGATATCGAAACAAAATATGGATGGATTGTACATGCAGTTGAACCAAACTATCTGGGTTATGGTAATTTAAAGTGGATTATGACAACTGAGATTGGGCCCATCTTTGTTAAACAATATTGCAAGATAAGGTATCGACGCGGATTAGATGGGGTTAAAGAAGCACTAAAGTATCAACATCTTATGCATCTTGATGGGATTCCTTGTCAGCCAATATATAGTTTCAACAGTGAGTATATTCATACCACATCATCCGGGGAGGACTATATGATTTCTGGTGTTAGTACTGGAAATTTAATAGAAGCAGGGCAATTAAACAGCCTTCAGATGTATAGTCTTGGTGAAGCTACTGGTCGTATGCATATGTGGATGAATATACATATGCCAAAATTACCATCCTTACAATGGGAGTTGCCTTCAAAGGCAAAGATGTTTGAAAAGATACAAACCAATCTAAATGAAATGAAAAAAGTGACTAATAAAAGATACATAGAAGCGGTACAGAAACAAAGAATTATTCTTGAAAAATTAGATTTGGATATATTTAATGAGTGTGCTAAAGGTTGGGCGCATTGGGATATGCATGTCGACAATTTATTATTTTACGAAGATAGGCTAGAAGATATTTTAGATTTTGATAGACTACACTACGTATATTCAGATTTCGACATTTCCCGCGCGATACTCTCAAGTGCACTTTTAGATGACGGGAAATTAAATGTTGAGTCAACTAGGGCATATATTGATGGTTATAGAATTCATACTAATCTTACGATTGAACAGTTGGTACTATCGATTAAATTAACTTGGTACAAAGAGTTTAAGTGGGTACATGAAAAGTTTAGTCAAGATAAAGCTATGAGTCGGTTTATCGAAGAAATGATTTGGATAGGGAATGAGTGGGAAAATCTCGAAGAGATATTCACAACTATCTTTAAATAATGATTGTGGGTTAATTGGAGGAAGGTATTATCTTAAGCCTCTCGGGTTCAAAGGAACATTATCGGAAATATTCGTAAATACTTTATTTTTTGCGGGGGATCTCAAGGATGCGTATAAAGTCAATAATTATTGAAGATTACAACAATGAATGGCCTGAAATGTTTTTTGATCTGAAATCTATCTTAGAACATAGACTCGGGGATCTAGTACTTAGAATCGAGCACGTTGGTAGTACTGCAGTACCTGGACTAGCGGCAAAACCTATTTTAGATATTGATGTAGTAATTGATTCTATGGCATTGCTCCCAGATGTAATTCAAGGATTAGAAAGTTTAGGTTACGATCATGAAGGGAATTTGGGTGTTGAGAACAGAGAAGCTTTTGCAAGGAAAGATGCAAATGTTCCCTATAGTATAGTGAAAATACAGAAACCTGAACATCATCTATATGTTTGTAATAAAGAGAGTAAAGAGTTATTAAGACATATTTCCTTCAGAGATACATTAATTAGCAATCCTGAATTTGTAGTCGAATATGCCAATTTAAAGAAAGAACTTGCTATTAAATATAGAGAAAATCGCCAGTCTTATACGGATGGGAAGACCGAATTTGTAAATAAAGTTCTTAATAAATGTGAAATAATTTGTAGGTAGTTCAATTGGCTAAGACATCCGCTAACAAATTTTCACACTCGCGAGGCTAATGCGCCTTGGTCTTCCAGAGATATTTCGAGGAAGTCGTATCAGACAGACAACTCCTACGAGGCTGAGTCTTTGACCCAGTCGCGATACAGTAACTTTATGCGCCATTAAAGGAGATTCGTTTATGAAAGGTAAGATACTCTTATTATTTTTTATTACGATAGTGTTTTCATCTTGCCAAAATAGTAGTCAATCGACTACCTTGAACAGCGAAACTAAATCAATAATGAATTCTGAACTGCCTCCTGAAGCAGTGAGTACAGGTGATGGAACAGAATTAAAAGAAATAACGGAAGGTCTATCAGATACTGCTAACAATAAAAAAAATATTACCCATGAGCATTGGGAACCTTGATTTAAAAGGAGAATTTTATGATGAAATGCTTCGAAATCCTATAGATCATGATTATGAAGTGGAATTTAATGAGGCTCAAAATTCAAAAGAGATTATTACAACAATGGGATGGGGGGCGTTGGAAAGCAAATATACAGAGATTTGGGATAAAGAGTTGAATCAAATATATAAAGAGCTTCTTTCTAAGTTGGATGAAGAACCAGGAGAAGCACTAATTGAATCGCAGAAAGAATGGTTACAGTATCACTTAAGGGAAACAAAATTTGTTGAGAAGAAATTTATTAATAATGGTTACCTAGGATCACAAGGATCGGTAAGCCTAGGCACGGTTATACGGGAGAGAATTAGGGAAAGAACAATGCAATTATTTGAATATCGATATTTGTTAGATGGTGAAGTTGAGTTTCTATACCAAAGTAAAAAATAGAGTTGGAATCTGGATCGAAGGTGTTAGGTGATGCTTCGAAGTCAGTAACGGCATATAACAATGTATTCAAGCTGCGGGGATGCCAGGCCTTGGTCGCCTGCGAAGTTTCGATGAAGTGAATCCAGACGACACATTGAGTTTACTTAAGATAAGAGCTATCTAAGGAGAATCAAAGTCAGGAATGGACATACGTTAGATGAAACCACGAAATGCATTGAAAAAAACAAAAGGAGTTAGATGCAAATATGGAATTAAAACTTGTCCCAGTAAATCCTGAAGATAAAAGTATACTAATTAATTTATATGAATTGTACGAGTATGACTTCAGTAAATATACAGGTCGAGATATAGATAGAAACGGAAAATTTGAAGTAAACATAGATTATTATTGGGAAGGCGACGAAAGATGGAATCCATTTTTTATAGAAAGAGCAGGTATAATCGTTGGTTTTATAGTAGTCCTTTTTGAGAATATGGATACTGATCCAGATCCGACGCATGTGATATACGATTTTATGGTTTTACAGAAATACAGAAGATCGGGCATAGGTCGTAAAGCAGCAATAGAAGCATTTAAGATGTACAAAGCGAATTGGAAGATTTCGCAAATGGAGAGCAATCTTCCGGCAAGGACCTTTTGGAGAAGTGTAATAGAAGGTTTTAAAGGAACTAATTACACTGAACACTATGTACAAGATCAAAAAAAATATATACAAGAATTTACTACAAGAAATTAAAGGCATTGCGGGCTAATTCAGTACAGCATCACTAACCCTCTTATATATTAGAATTCTGCAATTCACTAAATAGTTGTAGGGCATCTTTGAAACCTTGTATGTAGATACTTCTTTCTAAGATGGATTGGAGTGAGATTTGTGCGTCTTCGTAAAGAAAAACTGTATGTTGAAGTTGATCGGGCAAAGCATCACGAAGTGTTTTAAAATATTCATCTCTCTCAGCAGAAAGCTGAGTGTACTCCCTATGACACTCCAGAAGCTTAGTATAGAGCAAATCTAAACGTATCCTTATCAGTGGTTCTGTTGATGATTGCTAATATGAAAGATAAGATAGAATTATGGAGGGGAAAAGATGAACATAATCAAGTGTAGTATACGAGAACTCATGGCGGAACATCGAATAGATGATATAACAGAATTGATGGCAAAATCGGGCTTAAGTCGGAATTCGATCAATAAGCTCTATAGGGAAACAAATATAGAAACAACAAAGCTGGAAACCTTACTCAAGCTATGCGATACATTTAATTGTAAATTATCTGATTTGATTGAATACGTACCAGGAGAAAAATAAATCGTGAAGGTCAATTCTAGAAGCGATTCCATCCTATAACATAATATTCAAGCATTGCTCCTTCGGAGCCTGGGGCTGCGATGGATTTTGAAAAGATTTTCAGCTGACAACCCCCTTTGGGTTTCATTATTACAGAAACGTTGTCCAATACTCCCAAAAAAAACAACAAGCATAGGAGCAATATTATGACTATCATTTTCAAAGAAGTAAAAGACATTGATACACAAGCAATTCAAGAACTGTTTCACTCTGTGGAATGGAAATCAGGAGATTTCCCAGAAGATCTGAGACAAGCAATAAACAACTCACATACGGTTATTACTGCATGGGATGGTACCAAATTAATTGGCTTAATAAATGCATTGTCTGACGGCGTGATGACAGTATATTTTCATTACATGTTAGTACACAAAGAATATCAATCATTAGGAATTGGAAAGAGAATGATGGAACAAATGCTTAGTCGATATTCTAATATCAAAACAAAAGTGCTTATATCCTATGATAGTGCAGAAAAATTCTATGGATTATTTGGATTTAAGCCAGAAGAAGGCACAAAAGCCATGTTTATTTCAGATATGGTATAGCATTTTGGGAGTTTATCAAAGAAGTTGGGATCATCAGATAACAACACTTTTCAGTTCTAGGCATTTAGCATAGCCATTAGAGGAAGAGTGGTTATATAAACCAACATAGGAGGAATTAGAATGAAATTTATCGTTTCTGCTAGTGTAATCGTTCTCAATGAACATAATGAGATTTTACTCATGAAAGGTCGAAGAGGCTGGGAAATGCCTCAAGGTTGTGTTGAAGAAGGAGAGACTATTAGGCAGGCAGCAGTACGAGAAGTGAAAGAGGAAACAGGGATTGACATTGAATTAATTAAATTTTGTGGTTTGTATCAGAACATAACGCGCGGCGTATGCAACAATATATTTACTGGAAAACCGATTGGTGGAGCTTTAACTACCAGTGATGAAAGTGAAGAGGTGGGCTACTTTACTTTAGAAGAAGCTGGGCAAATGATAACATGGGGGAATTTCTATGACAGAATTCACAATGCATTAGATGAGAAAAGTCATCCTTTTTTGATTGAATTTTCAGAATAAGGGCAATCATTAGATCACAATATATTCACTTATCGGGTTTACTCCCTCTGTCCGAAGACGAGATCTCGATAAATTAGAGAAAATATACTCCACATGACACTCCACAAGCTCTACATTATGGTAGATTCCATCTTAAAAGGTGCTCCTCTCATGGTTGGTGATGTTCTAAACAAACACCATTCTACCATAGATAGGAGCTCTTTTTATATGATTTTACCTTCGTAACTCAGGTTTAATTGCGCTAGTTTTCTTATTAGGATATAGATATAAGAGTAGGTTAATATAAGGAGCAGCCTGAAAATAAAGGTTGCTTCTTTTTTCACTTTTACACTTCGCAAATGGAACATTGTGGGTTATATTGGATATCATTTGGTTCTATAGTAGGGAAATGGAGGTATTCAGCCTTGGATGAAAATATACGCTTTCCGATCGGACACTTTGAGCCAAGTCTTAACACCACTAATGAGGACCGAGTTCACATTATAGGTCAAATTCCCGGAATTACGAAGACCTTAAAAGAGATTACACAACATCTCAATGCTGATCAACTCTGTACTCCTTATCGTGAAGGCGGTTGGACAATCACACAGATTGTGCACCACCTTGCGGACAATGACATGAACGCTTATATCAGATTTAAGAGAGCTTGACTGAAGATGAACCGATGGCAAGCTCATATCGAGAGGATTTATGGGCATCATTAGATGATTACAGGAGTGCGCCCATTGAAGATTCAATTTTGCTGATGGAAATACTACACAAGCGATTTCTCTCGCTGTTGTATGGTTTACATCGGGATCAGTTTAGACGAAAACTCCGAACAGAAGTGTTAGGTACAATTACACTGGATATCGCGATTCAAAGATTTGTATGGCATGGTCAGCATCATATTGCTCAAATTAAATCTTGTATAACATCGCAAGGGTGGTAGGGTCTTATACACATCTCAAGTGTGGAGGTAACATATGGGTAATGGAAGGATTCTGGGCATTGCATATAATGTGATTCCAGTGAAAGAGTTAGAAGTGTCAGCTGCCTGGTTCGTAAAACATTTTGGATTTAACATTCGCCACCAACGCGAAGGATATTTGAGTTTATCTCGGGGTGATCGCCCAATTTTGGACTTGATCCAAAGCGATAATGAAACACGAGCGACATTTGAAATTCATCAGAGAAAGAGATGGGTCATTACATTTTTCACTGATGATATTGCTGCTTTACATAACTATTTAACATCAGAGAATGTGAAAGTAGGGGATATTAGTGATGAGGGACACTATGGGAAGTTTTTTGTGTTAGAAGATTTGGACGGCAACATATTTGATGTGTGGGAACACCATGATTGTGAATTGAATTTTTAATGAGGAACTTTGGTCAGCTACTATCATTTACCGAGGGTTTAGGGGGATACGAATGTTGATTGAAGACGAGAAAATATATCCTGACTGTTCAGTTGAAATAAGAATAGTAGACGTTGGCGGCTTAACAAAGCCACAGCTTAGTCAGAAATTGGACCAACACTCTATTTTATTGAATAAATATGGAAAACAGTTGTTAAATGATGAGAGATTTATAGTCTCCAATACAAAGCAAAGCTTGCAAACGGTTGAGTTGACCGTCAGACAACTTGGATTTTCGGATGGTGCTACAACTCTCCAGTTATTTCGAAGAGCAAATGAACTTGGGTTGGATTGTTGTCCGGTTGAGTTAGGACCTTATCTAAGACTGCAATATTTGGATCAGCCCGAGATAGTTTCTACCCATATTTCAGAGGAGAGGAAAGCTCCGTCCGGCTCCATTACTATAGCATCTGAAGCCCTTACAGAGGATATTGATTTTCCAAAAGGTTTTTATCTCAGACGAATAAACGACGAGTTTTGGTTACGAGGATATCTTACGGACCATCTACATGTATGGAGTCCTCATGATCGCTTTATCTTCTGCAGGGCTCAGCTTCTATTATATGAGGATCAGGAAGATGTTTTGAAAGGAAAGGAGTGAAGATCAATGGATATCAAAAACAAAAGCGGAGATGTGCTTGGGAAAATTCAAATTGAATCCTTACGCAAAGATCATGCGATTGACCGGATCGTCATTGACTTAAAGCCTGGTGAGGGGAAGGCGATTTATACCGCAGATGCTACAGAGAACCAATTCACACAACAGACCAATTATGCAGCCATTCCATGGGAAGACGGGTTGGAACAATTGCAGAAACTTTATTCTCCATGGCAACCGAAATTTCCGATCGATTCTGATATCGATGCCATTCATGTATTTTATGGATTTGATAATCTAACTCCGCAAGAAATCGATGAAATGATTGAAGAAAGTAACAGGTTAGGCAGCAATGTAGTTATACGAGACCTCAAGCCCAATAAGAAGGTTGTGGGCATCAGCATCACGTATAAAGAATACGGTGGTTATAAACTTAACATTTTCGGGACAACAAAAAGCCGGATCGCATTGCCTGATCATGATGGTACTAAGGTTAAACAGGTAGCCTTACGTGGCGTCGAAGCATTTTATATTTTCAATAACGAAACTTCCCAATTGATATGGATCGAAGAGGATGTGCATGGGAAGGCACTGCAATACGAGATCATTGGCAGAAATATGTCAGAAGATCTTGTGATGAAGATTGCGAATTCAATGAACGGATAAATTTTATATTATTTTGAGTGAGGTGCTACGATGAGTTACAAAGCTATTCTCATAGACCAATTAAATGCCTGTTATCATGATCAGAGCTGGTTTACTCCGCTTCATGATATGTTGACAGACCTCAATGCTGCGGAAGCCGCTTATGTAAAGAATGAGGGAGAGCATTCCATTTGGGCGATCGTCAATCATCTTATTTTCTGGAATGAGAGGTGGCTTGAGAGATATGTTGCCGAACAGGTCGACGGGCTGCATTCAGTGAATAATGAGGATACATTTGACATAGATCCGTCTAACCTGAACGATGTGGAGTGGCGCAAGACACTACATAGACTGAAAACCGTTTTTAGTGATTGGAACAGGGCACTCGAAGATAGCGATGAACATAAACTGACCCGTGAAATTCCTTCTTATTTCAACGCGCCTTGGTGGGGAGTTGTATCGAATCTATGTATTCATAATGCCTATCATATTGGCCAGATCATGCTGCTCAAAAAATCAATGAAACACACGTAGTACACGCTGTATTGCGTTTACAAAATTATACTTAAGCAAAGGAAGATGACTTTCATGGAAAAAGGCAAAATTATATTTTTGAACGGTGTAACGAGCTCTGGTAAAACTTCAATTGTAGAGGCGATGCAATCATACGATGATCCGTTTTTCTATGTGGTCGCTAATGATCTTTTTGAAAATACGATCGGGGATAAACATCTTCAGACGGATTACTGGAAGTATCTGAGTGAAGCGATTGTAATGATGTATCATACGGCAAAAGTATTCTCAGACCATGGCAAGCATGTACTGATCGATGGCATACTTGTGGAAAGACCGGAGCTTGCGCCGCATTATGAACAAGTCAAACAGATTTTTGAAGGGTATCCACTGGATATCGTTGAGTTATATTGCCCTCTCGATATCTGTCGTCAGCGTAACATTGAGCGTGGTGATCGCAGAGAAGAGCAATCGGATGAGCAACATCAAATTATGGCCAAACACATCCACTATAGCTATTCGATTGATACAAGTATGAACACACCCGAAGAATGTGCGGAGAGGATTATTGCAGCACTGTTCAAGACCAATCATGAACCATTGAAAAATATATAAAGATGATATTTCGAAACTGTAGTGGAATCGATATCTAGTAACAACTTTGTCTGCTTTGGTCTGGAGGATTAAAGGAGGAATTCAATGGAATTACAAAAAACACTCTGATTAATGATTTAAGACGATTAGGTGTTAAGAAGGGCATGACGATAATCGTTCATTCCTCCTTCAAAGCAACAGGTAAGGTTATAGGCGGCCCGGTAAGTGTTATTTTAGCTCTGGAAGAAGCCGTTGGAACCAATGGAACCATTGTCATGCCCACTCAAACAGAACATCTTTGTGAACCTTCAGAGCATGACGCGAACCTGTCTTCAGAGGCAATTGAGTTCATCAAAGACAATATGCCTATTTATTATCCTGACTTAACACCAACCTCGTATATGGGCATCATTCCCGAGGTGTTTCGGAGGCAAGATGGTGTGTTTCGAAGCTCACATCCGCACATGTCTTTTGCTGCCTGGGGGAAAGAGGCAAAACGGATAACGGAAGATCACAACTTGCATTATGCATTAAATGAGAAATCTCCGTTAGGAAAAATCTATGATTTGAGTGGATACATTCTGTTACTTGGTGCACCTACAAATAGTAACACCTCCCTGCACCTGGCCGAATATAAACAGCAGAATACATTTGTTAAGCCAAAAGTCTAGGGAGTAAAAATGCTGGTGGATGGACTTGAACAATGGACTACATACGATGATATTAACAATGAATCGGATGATTTTGAATTAATTTTTAATGAGTTTAAGATCCAGACTAACGCTGTTACCGAAGGAATGGTAGGGAACGCTGTGAGTTATATGATACCCCAAAGAGAGATGGTTGATTATGCTTTGGGATGGATGAATCGGAACCGAAGAGAACATATAGGGCAGTGAATCATCTCAAAAAGAAAGAAGGGGGAAATGTAATCATGACCAAAGAGATTGAAGATTTGCTTCAAACTTTTGAAGAATGGGCTTTGTTTGTTAAGACGATGAATCATCTTGAAGAGAAGACCTGGAATTCGAGCTTGGAAGAAGGGAAATGGACGATAAAATCAATCGTAAGTCATATCATGTTATGGGACCGATATTTTTACAAGGAAGCGATTGAGAAGATTGCGCTGAAGCAGGAAGTTACGTTGAAACATATCAATTTTGAAGAGTTTAATCGAAAAGCTATTGAGTACGGGAACCGAACAGAGACGTCCGAAATCGTAAATAAGGCTATCACGTACCGCCATAAAATTATGAATGACATTCGAGGGTTATCGGAAGAACAGCTTCATCAGACGTATTTGGACGCCAAGGGGAACGTATTCTATATTCCCCAATACCTTAAAGATTTTATATGGCATGACCAGCATCATATGCAACCGTTGAAGAAATATCTTTCCAACCTTGAAGCGTAAAGGATTGCAGGCAGGGGGCGGAACGTAATACAGCATGTTGCTTGCTTTGAATATAATATGTATCCCAAACTAGGGAGGGATTGTAGTGAGTACTCATACAATTGAATTAACTCAGGCAAATCTGATCGGTTCATTAACCAATGAGGTAACTCCCATATTGAGCGTGAAATCTGGTGACTCCATTCGTTTTCAGACGCTGGATGCGGGCTGGGGAACGGGTGTGAGTTATGAGGAACGCAAGAAACCTTTTGATCGACAAGGTGAAAAAGATGGAGGTCATGCCTTAATCGGTCCGATCTATATCGAAGAGGCGAAGCAAGGACAGACGTTGGAGATTGTTTTCAATGAGATCGTACCCGGGAGATACGGGTTTACTTCTGCTGGCGGATATCCGAACTGGCAGAACCAGAAGTTACATCTAACAGAGGTTGAAGAACTGTCGCTGAATTGGACACTTGATCGTCAAACGATGAATGGAACCTGTGAAATAAAAGGAAAGTCCTTCACTGTATCTCTCTCGCCGTTTATGGGTGTAGTGGGCATGCCGCCAGAGTCACGAGGGATTCATACAACATGGCCGCCTCGCTATTGTGGAGGAAACATCGACTGCAAGGAACTGGTGCAGGGAAGTAAATTATATTTACCTATTCCCGTAGACGGAGGTTATCTCGCAATTGGTGATGGTCATGCACGGCAGGGGGACGGTGAAGTCAGCTGTCAGGCCATTGAATGTCCGATGGAGCTTGTCGATATCACGATCAACGTGATTAATGATATGATTTTAACCAATCCTCGTGCACATACGCCATCCGGCTGGATTACCTTCGGTTTTCATGAAGATCTGAATGAGGCTACGGTTCAAGCATTAGACGGAATGCTCCATCTGATTGGTGAGTTGTACGGACTAGATCGAGTGGAAGCGATTGCACTTGGAAGCGCGGTAATTGACCTGCGTATCACCCAAATTGTGAATGGCGTTAAGGGTGTGCATGCTGTCCTTCCACATGATGCTTTTAAGTAACTTGAGCCCCGTTATACGTCGTATTAGATGAACTTGGGAGTCGATAAAATGAAAGGCAGACCACAGATCGTTTTAGATATCGCAGGGGTTTTGTTAAGTAATATTTCATTGACGTGCTGGAGTGATATGATTCAGGAAACCAACCTATCGGCAGCATCCTTGAAAGTACATTTTACAGGAATCAAGCGACAGCTCTGGACAGGAATAATGCGAGAAGAAGAGTTCTGGCAATCGTTGAATCAGGCTTATCCCGAATTATCAATAAGCCGAGCGAAGGACATCTTAACCAATTCAATTGTTCCCTTACCAGCGGCTCAATACCTTGAGCGATGGAGTGAGTTTGCCGATATCCATCTGCTCAGCAATCATTGTAAGGAGTGGATTGAGCCGAATCTGAACCGTTTAAGCTTATTTACCAAAAGTATAACCATCTCTAATCAAGTGGGTTTATGCAAGCCTGAGATTGAGATATATCAACGGGTCGAGACCTTCCTGGCAGCTGGAGAAGAAGTTCTATTTATAGATGATCAAGAGAAAAATTTACATTCGGCTAAGCTACTTGGTTGGAAGACTTTACTGGCTGACGAAGCAGGAGATTGGGTTAATGAAGTTGAGTCATTGCTAATTTAGACGGTAAATAACCCTAAACTCCAAATTGCTTTAGATGATGATCTAAATGCTTGTATATGCCCTTACCCCATTGCTCGGCTGTTAATTTTCCGAAGAAGGGATGGGGGTGGCGGGAGAATTTTTCTGAAGCACCTTGTTGAAAGATATTAATCTGCTGCTCGAGTTTTTCTTTTTCTGTTATAAACTGTCGATGATCATCAATAATGATTGTCGGGATCGTAGACATATTATGGGGCAAGGGCTTGTCATTATAAAACATTGGTTTTGCGAACCGTCCTATAAGTCTCCCAAGTAATCCTCTAGGTGGAAAAGCATTTCCTAAGGGGATATCATGAAATGCTGAACAGTGAGCCAGCATTTGAGAGACCTGCATCGTGCCCCATTTAGGGATGGAATTTTCACTAAGTTGATCCATGCGCTCTTTAATTTCAGCGGCATTTATCGTATCAAATATACTTTTCACAAGAACACCTCAGTTCTTCAAGATATATAATTTGAACTTGAACTATCATCATTCTATTATTGAAAGGTTTATCCTCTTACTATCAAGAATAATAAAATATGGTAAGATTAGTCAATGTATTATGGGAAAATCACAATTGAAATCGGAGGATGCGAACTTGGAAAATAAGGAAACATTTAATCTCGTAGCAGATGAATATGAACGATATAGACCTGTCTATCCGAGTGAAATGTTTGATGATATTTTTACATATCTGAATCTTAATAAAGAGGATTCCATTCTTGAGATTGGCTGCGGAACGGGACAGGCCACAAGCGGATTGGTGAGCAAGGATTATACAAACATCACCTGTATTGAATTAGGCAGTAACTTGGCACAGTTCACCGCAGACAAATTCAAGTCATATCCATCGATTCAAGTAATCAACACTTCCTTTGAGGAATGGAATAACGAAGAAAAGCGATTTCAATTGATTGTGTCAGGAACGGCCTTTCACTTCATTGATCCGGAAGTAGGTTACAACCGGGCTTGGGAATTGCTAGAGAATACAGGCGGCATTGGACTTTTCTGGACGATTCATGTACCGGTCTATGACCCGCTGCACAATGAAATTCGTTCCCACTACACAGCATTAGCCCCTCATTTGGATGATTCTCAATATCCTTCGCCAGATGAAGTTATCCAGGAGCGTAAAGAAATAACAGAAAAATCCGGCTTGTTCACGGATATTGAGGTTAAGGAGTATAACTGGATACAGACTTGCTCCAGCGAAGAATATGTCGCTTTATTAAATACCAATTCCAAACATCAGCAGCTTTCTATTGATGTTCGGCGTTCACTTCTGGAGAGAGTCAAAGATTCCATTGATGCTGCAGGTGGAACGATAGAGAAACAACATAAGGTTGCTCTTTTTTTAGGGAAGAAAAAGGTCTAAGAATATATGTTTTTATTATTCTACTTAAGAACAGGAGAGAATATATGAGTGATCCGCGTTCAACATACAGTATCCAAACGGCAGTGTTAAGTTTACAAGAGGAATTAGAGAGGTTAAAGATACAGGCGGTAATGGGGTGGTCCAAAGAATTCCGAAATCTGGAGTGGTATGGTTTGAAAAATGGAATGTGTGTATTGGAGGTCGGAAGCGGACCAGGTTACATTACAGAGCAATTATTGAACAGTCTGCCGGACAGCGAGCTTACCTCGCTTGAGATTGATCGTTCACTGCAAACACAAGCCAAAGAACGGCTGAAAGATACTCCTTCCAAGCGATTACAATTTGTAGAGTCTTCCATCTACAAGATGGATCTGCCTGATGATTCTTTTGATTTTGTCGTGGCAAGACTTATCTTTCTTCACTTGAACAATCCTGAAGAAGCCGCAAAAGAGATATTCCGTGTACTGAAACCTGGCGGCCGTCTTGCTATTATTGATGTGGATGACGGCGTTTTTGGAGCAGTGAATCCTGATGTCCCTGCTTTGCATACGGTATTAATGAAAATTTCGGACTATGTGGCACAACACGGCGGTAATCGCTTAATTGGCAGAAGTCTGCCGCGTCTCCTTTCTGAGAGCGGATACATCGATGTTGACATTGATTCTGTCCTTCAACATAGTGATCTGTTAGGCATAGAAGGGTTTAAGCACCAGTTTAATCTTAATCGTTTTGTACATTTTGCTGAAAAAGGTGTGATCAGTTCGGAGGAATTTGCTCAGCTGCAACACGCTTCTGAAGCGATAAATCATTCGCCGGAAGCCTATGCCATGATGAATTTCATTACAGCTTGCGGCACGAAGCCATTGTAAGAACTGTGTACGTTTGAATTAAGTTTTACTTGCTCGGTGCTCGGACACTGTCTATGACAGACTAAGCTTCCTAAGAGACGGAGGATGGGAATGAATATCGCTCAAGCTTTCCAGGAAACTGTAGTGCAAGGAGATCATCAAGGTATGATTGATTTGCTGAAAAAATATGAACAATCCAGCAAGCTATCTGTCAATGAACGAGGTTGGGTCTACTGGAATGTTTCCGATGGTTATGCCTTGTTAAGAGAGCCGGAACTGCTTTATGCCAATCACCGGGCATTCTTCGAATGGGGGAAAGAAAATCTCGCCCCGGAGCAGTTACACTGGATCGTTTCGGATTCGACACAAGCGTTGTCATTATCTCTGGGGAACTACTTTGATAATTGGATGGATTGGTACCAATATGCTTGTGATCATGCCCCGAAGTTGGATACCAACCGAGGTGTTCGATTCGAGAGTCATCGGGCTTTGGGTGGTTCGCTTTGGGTTTTGGAGAGATACAGTGAAATGGAAAGTTTGCTTGAAAATATGAACCAGCTCATACAAGAAGATGAGACATGGTCCAACATTCTTTTTGCCCGGATTACATATAACAAACAGCGTCTGGTCTATCTGTATCATGCCGCGGATTTTGCGGGAGTCGAAGCTCTTGTAAACGAAACGACGGACTGGATTGATGAAATCAATGATAGAGCACTACGGATTTCAAGAAAAGATGAAGTGGTCGGCAGCTGGGAGGATATTAATGTCTCCAGAAATTCGCAGAGAGATATCACAATTGCGTTAAACAATTTGGCCTGTATTTTAACGGATATCGAAAGGTATGAGGAAAGTGTGAATTTGTTTATCCAGATACAGGAACGTGGTCACCACATGAATGCATATGGTTTTTCCAAATGGATATATTCGATCTGGAAGACAAGAGGGACTGAGGCAGTTAAAGATGCATTAGCAGTTAATGCCTCTTATGAAATAGCTGACCTTGTGAAACATACTCCTAAACTATTAGAGATCAAAGGTTAGCATGAGGTGATTTAAGTTGCCAGAGGTTTGCACAAAAACGTGAAAGGAGTGATGTGATATGAGAAACAATACAAATCTGAGTAGAAGAAATAAAGTTGCCAGAGGTGTTCTTGTCTAACGCAGAGGACCCAAGAAGGGTTTCGAGGAATTCCTCTGTGTAATTTTCACTAGGAGGAGTTTCAATCTATGATTCATTTAAAACGTGTGTCGGTGGATAATTGGTATGCATGTACTCAACTGAATGTAACGGAAGAACAGAAAAAAAGTTTTCCCGCGCCGGTTGTATATTGGATTGCTGAATCCAAGGTAGTGACCGATTTTCGACCCATGGCCATCTATGTTGATTCGGATCTGGTTGGTTTTGCTGTGTACTCAGATAAGCCAGATCATGAGGATAACTATTGGCTTCTTGCTCTAATGATAGATACCAAATATCAGGGCAGAGGTTATGGAAGAGAATCGCTTAAGAAGTTGATTGATCTAATGAAAGAATCGCTGAATTGCAAATGCATCATGATTGGACACAGGCCGGAAAATGGTATCGCCGGGAATCTGTATGAATCACTTGGTTTTCAGAGAGTAAGTGAGGGATTGATCGATGGCGAAGTCGTTCGGCTTCTAAGATGCAAGTAGTACCAGAACGCACGCGCTTTGGATTGTAAAGGAGGTAGCTTGTCTTTGAAGCATGTACACATTATTTTCTCATTACTCTTTATCATGTTAGGAATTGTGATTATTACGATCTCGAAAATAATTGAAGAGGTGATTCCCAAGCTAGGGTATGCAGCATTCCAGTCAGCAGCAGCTGGAAGTTATACTCCGAGTGATTATCAAGTGAATTTTGCACTGAATTATTGGATAGGTGCGATATGCATTTTGGGTGGAGTTATCTATTTATTAGCTGGAATGAATTGGATTCAGAACTCCATTCGTGAAATGAATATAAGAAACAAAGCGTTTGATGAAACTCATCATGCCGACACAAGAGAACTGAAATAGACTATGATATGACATAAAAAAGAAAGGACAGATCAATATGATTACATTTCAATACTTTGAACCGGAAGATTTTGATCAACTAATCGAATGGAGTGGAGATGAAGCGTTTCTGCTCCAGTGGGCTGGTCCGCAGTTTCATTATCCACTTTCCAGAGAACAACTAGCAGATTATTTGCATGGTGCGAATGATAAGAACACTTCGAATAAGTTCATTTATAAAGTGCTGGATGAATCAACTCAGGAGATTGTTGGTCATATTGCTCTTGGCGGTATCGATCGATATAATCGTTCAGGACGTATCGGTAAGGTACTTCTTGGTAAGCCATATCAGGGTAAAGGCTATGGAAAGCAAATGATCGATGAGGCACTTCGAATTGGATTTGAAGAGGAGAAGTTACACCGGATCAGTCTGGGTGTGTTTGATTTTAATGTCTCAGCCATCCGATGTTATGAAAAAGCGGGCTTTGTACGAGAAGGACTTATTCGTGATGCGAGAAGACATGAAGATACATTCTGGAATCTTATCGAGATGAGCATATTAGAAAACGAATGGAAGAAATAGCTTCTCAAAAGGGCTCATTATACTTGAGAGGAGGTTTACCCACCCGTCATGCTGAACATACTGAAAAAGCTGACCTTTTGGTTTGTTATTTTCTCGCTAACCGTATGTTTTATTAATCTATCAGGGAACGATGATAAGAATATTCTGATTTATCTAACGAATCCTATAAATCCGTTGCTGAATGACTGGTTGACCAAAATAAATACAAATCCAGAGACGACCTCATTGTTCAGGCCGTTAATATACTTGTTCCATTTGATTTTTTGGGGCGGAATGGGGTTCATCCTCGATCGGCTCATTATGAAGTTTAAACGCAAAGGGTAGATAGGAGCAACTCTCAGAAAAAGGTCATCTTTCTTGAGAAACACTTCGATGAACGGATGTAATAACTACGTGTACGAAAATTTAAAAGGTGCTGTCCTCCTGTCATTTTCATGACAAGAGGACAGCACCTTATTTACTTCCTTCCTGATTGATTACAATGATCCCCGTATCAATAAATTCCTTCACAGGCGCGCCGTCGCTTGCGAGTAACAAGGTCTCCATCATTTTGGCGCCCCAGACTCCTTCATTCTGTGAGATAACGGCAGACAATTGACCGTTGAGCAACCCGTTTTCACTGGTCGGGCTATCACCGAACGCGATTAAATGCCGGTTAAGGCCTTTCGCTTTCCAGATCAGGGTAGAGGCAGAGACGGATACAAAATCGAGGCCAATAATCGCATTGAAGTGAGGGTGAGCTTGAATCATGTTCTCCATATCGGACATGGCTTGATCTTCATTCCCTTGATGATAACGAACCTCCAAGATTTCGATGTCTGTTTCACTGCGGATATAATCAATGAATCCATTAAGCCGCTGTTGCAAACCTTGCATCTCCTCCAAGCCGTTCTCGACAAGAATCATGCCTTGATTATGCAGGAGTCGTGTAGTCGTCATCGCGAACTGCTGGCCAGTGCGATAGTTATCGGCGCCCACATAAGCGATTCGATGACTGGATGGGACATCTGACTCAAATGTAATGACAGGAATACCCGCAGCTTGGGCTGCATCAATAACGGGTGTAAGTGCAGCAGCATCTACAGGAGAAATAGCTATCCCGTCCACATGCTGTTTGATCATATTCTCCATGATACGGATCTGTTGTTCGGTATTGGCTTCATCAGGTGCGTTTACAATTAACGTAATATTGTGTTTCCCTGCATACTCCGTTGCATCCTTCGTGATCATCTCATAGGTTGGATACGTCATTGGATAGATAATACCGAAAGTTTTGCTCGCTGCAGATTTCTCTACAGGTGAAGTCGCAGGAAGTGTTGCAGCCATCTGCTGTGGACGAATGTTTGCCGAACCGAATGAAATGATCATCGGGAACACAAGTATTAGTGTAAGTAAAAGTGCAAATCTGGCTTTATTCATACATTGGCTCTTTTCTCATATCTGATGGTCTGGTCTGCGATGCCTCGGTCCCTTGAGTTCGGTATTCTCTTGGTGTAAAACCTGTTGTTTTCTTGAATATATTAGAAAAATAGTGAGAGTCATTGTAACCAACTTTGTAAGCAACCTCAAAGGTTTTGTTGTTGGTTGTTTTCAGCAGCTCCTTGGCTTTGCCGATTCGAATCTGGGTTAGATACTCCGTTATCGTTTGACCAGTTTCCTGACTGAAAATCTTGCTTAGATGACTTGGACTGATTCTGACGTGTGCAGAAATCATCTTCAACGAGACCTGTTCGTTATTGTATTCACGAGATACATAGGCTTTCACCTGATCAATGACGTCACTGTATTTCCCGGAGCATGCTGCTCTTCTCTGCCATAACAGGTTAAGTAGGGAGCACAGATATTGAGTGCAATCTTCCCAGCACGTAATCTTCCGAATTGTCTGCTGTAAGGAAGTAATGTTCTCATCCGAATGATCACTCATGCGGAACAACTGATTCGCCAGCCGAAACGACTCCAGCGTAAGATCATTCAACAAATAGAAGCCATACGAGGAGGACTTCCAGTCGAAGGACTGTAATGGAGCGGCAAACTCCTGCACAAAATGGTCACGCAGATTGGGGCTGCCGATTTTGAGGAATTCAAGAAAAGAATTCCTGTCGAGAAAAAGAGTCGTGTGCTCATCCGGGTTGATTTCACGTAGAGAAGCTCTGTTCTGAAGGGTGAGCCGGGTAATATATTTATCCTCCTCCGCTTCCAGATACGAGACATGAATTCCTTGCAGACGCTCCTGCTGACTGCCAATGCCCAGAATAATATTACATTTGAACGTATGTTCAAGTTCCATACGAACCCGCCCGCGAAGCTGCTCCAGATATACGGATATGCTGTCATCGGAGTGATACTTGAGCAGAAGCACCAACTCGGTTCGGCTTCGAATATAAGGAAGAAGTTCAACGTGGGGATCACGAGTTTCCTCCAGTATGGGAAGTAGCTTTTTCATCAGGGATTCCGGGTCCCGGGAATCATCTGTTAATCGAACGTCGATAATGACAATGGTATAATACCTGGCCGAGAGAGGAAGTGAGAGTTGTTTGGCTGATTCAATTGCATCGGTTGTACCGATGAGTCCTCCGCACAGATCGGCCAGCAGTTTTTCTTTGGTGATCGTCCGGTTTGTCATGCGTTGATGTTCTTCATCCATTTGTTTGCTGACCTTATGCAGCATTTGGATTAGCTCTGCTGCACTAATGGGCTTTAGACAGTACTCGGTCACCCCAAGTCGGATGGCCTCCTGGGCATAGCTGAATTCATCATGACCACTCATGATAATGATTTTGATATCAGGTTGTTGAGTGCGAACAATGGAGGTCAGTTCCAATCCGTTCATAAATGGCATTTTGATATCTGTAATCAAAATATCCGGAGCCCACTCATGAATTAAAGGTAACGCAAGCTCGCCGTCGGGTGCATCCCCGCAGTAGTGAAAACCTTCCTTTTCCCAATCGATGCAGCTCCGTATATTCTCCCGAATTCCAATTTCGTCATCCACGATCATCACCTTTTTCAACGGTTAACCTCCTTGCTTTTGGGGATACGAATCATAAATGTGCTGCCTTCCATATACGTACTTTCCATTTCAACACCATAAGATGGTCCAAAATATAGTCGAATCCGGTGATGTACATTGAGCAGACCGAATCCGCCTTCCTGCTCGTCATCTTGGGGTGAACGGGAAGCAGCCGGCTTCTCCAGCTCTTCACGTAATTGTGCCAATCGATCCGCAGACATGCCAATTCCGTTATCCTGTACGGTGAGAATGATGCTATTGTCCTCTACATATCCGTGTATGGATATCAGCCCTTGACCGCGTTTGTTCTTGATCCCATGATAGAGCGCGTTTTCAATCAGGGGCTGCAGCGTCATTTTCAAAATGGGATAATCCTGAAGCTCACGATCAACGCTGATCTCGTAGGTGAGAATATCGTGGTACCTCATCTGTTGAATAACCAAGTAACTCCGCGCATGTTCAAGCTCGGTTTGAATGGATACCCAGTCGAATCCTTTGTTCAGACTCAAACGAAAGAACTTCGAGAGGGCTTGCACAAGTTTGATTACATTTTCTTTTTTCTCTGCTTCAGCCATCCATAAAATAGACTCCAACGTGTTATACAGGAAATGAGGGTTGATTTGAGCTTGCAGCGTACGTAGTTCAGCTATTTTCACCTGTTCATTCTCCCGGATGCTCTTTTCGATTAGCATTTTGAGCTTATCCAGCATCACGTTGAAGCTTTTGCCCAGATCAGCAATTTCGTCCGAGCCGTGTGGTGTGACTTTGGCTTCCAAGTAACCGTTTGCAGCTTTACGCATCTTGTTCATCAGAATTTGGATGGGAAGAATCAGTCGATTATTCAGGAAAAAATATAACGATATTGCAAAGAAGGCACTTAACAAAACCGTGATGATGATTAATTGGCGAATGCTATTGGCCTCTGCAATGATTTCCTGATAAGGAGCTACCCCGATCATCTTCCATCCGGTCTGTTTTGAGGTGCTGTATACAACAAACTGGGGCTTGGATCCTGCAGACAGAATAAAGCTGTCGTGCTGTAGATGTAAAGGGACCGATCGGATCTGATCCATCATGGTTATGGATGCCGTGGTGGCATCCGGCCTGAAGAGTGTATTTCCGTGTTGATCACTAATATAGAAAAAACCGGAATCCTTAATGGGGGTATTCGTCAAAAAATCATCAATGAACGAATCATTTAAATCAATTACTATGAACCCGATGACCTCATGTGTAATTCTCTCTTTGACCGTGGTTATAATTGAAAGCGCATTCTGTTTAGAGTAAGCAAACCCATCCAGCCTGTTATATTCGGCATAGGCTGCAGAATGAGGAATGCGCAGAATGGCATCCGGATACTGTATCAGATACTTGAAGTACGGGTTACGCAGCGGATTTCGTTCCAGCTTGAACACGCCTTTTCGTTCACTTATGCCTTTTCCATAAAAATTCACGAACGAGATATTAAGTACCTTGTCATACTTGTAGGTTTCCCGATAAAGATTGTATGTCTGAAGGATGGCTTTGGCTTCCGGGTAGGACTCCGATTGAGAATACAGATATTGAAGCACTTGCGGGTTCTTGCCCAGTTCGAGCAGCCGTTCCGTATCCTCAAACAAGATGTCAATGTTCCTGGCAAGCTGGTCGGCAACCAGCTGTGTCGAGGCCTTGTTATGATTGGATACGACCGTATAAGATTTGTGGTAAGAAATCAATCCAACCACGATCAGTGGTACTGAACTGAGGATGATAAACATGCTGAGTAATTTAAGCCTGAGGCTTGAAGCAATCCATTGAATGAGTTTCAACGTATTCCACTCCATCTGAAGGGATCAAAAATGTATCATTAGTATAACATGATTTTCTAATATGTAAGAGAATCGCTAAATACTACACAATTAAACAAAGAAATTACACTTTTTAAACTCCATTTTTTGAAATTACTAAATTATTACATAAATAAAGTATGAGACTCCATATAAGCTCGGAATGAAAGCGTTTTATAATGTGGTCACACCACAAGGTGAAACGAAAAAAAGGGAGGATCACAATATGCGAACCAAAAAAAAGTGGGGACTTGCCATAACCTTGGCTATGGTGATGCTGGTCAGCACGGCATGTAGCAGTACCAATGGAGGAGCAGGCTCCGATAATGAAACTTCAACGAATGGGAATGGCAGTACACCTGCCAGCGCCAAAACAATTACGCTTGGTTTTTCGCAGGTTGGTGCGGAGAGTGGCTGGCGTTCGGCGAATACCAAGTCGATTCAGGAATCAGCCAAAGAAGCGGGTTATGATTTGAAATTCTCCGATGCGCAGCAGAAGCAGGAAAATCAAATTAAAGCTTTGCGATCCTTCATACAACAGAAGGTGACGGTGATCGCTTTTTCCCCTGTTGTAGAATCCGGTTGGGATACCGTATTGAAGGAAGCGAAGGATGCAGGAATTCCCGTGATTTTGACGGACCGTGCTGTGGATTCCCCGGATAAAACCCTCTACAAAACCTTTATTGGCTCCGACTTTGTAGAAGAAGGACGCAAAGCAGGTCAGTGGCTGAGTGACCAATACAAGGACACACAAGACGAGATCAACATTGTTGAGCTGCAGGGTACAACAGGCTCCGCACCAGCGAATGACCGTCAAGAGGGCTTTATGGAATTGATTGCTTCCAATTCGAAGCTTAAATTGATTGCTTCACAATCGGGTGACTTTACACGTGCCAAAGGCAAAGAAGTCATGCAAGCTTTCCTCAAAGCACATAAAAAAATAGATGTTCTCTATGCACATAATGACGATATGGCACTTGGTGCAATTCAGGCCATTGAAGCGGCAGGATTGAAACCAGGCGTAGATATTACCATTATCTCTGTGGATGCCGTGAAGGATGGGATGCAGGCTGCTGCTGATGGCAAAATCAACTTTATCGTTGAATGTAATCCGTTGTTAGGACCTCAATTAATGGAAGCGGTTCAATCAGTAGTAGACGGGAAAGACATCGAACCCCGAATCGTTACGGATGAGACGACCTTCACATCGGAGCAAGCCAAAGAAGCATTGCCAACACGCGAATATTAAAAGCAGATTCGTATAACACCGAAAAGTCATTTTTCGACTAGGCTGTCGCTAAATGACTTTTTTCCATAACAAAGGAGAGGGTTATATGGCCGAGCAAGCACCCATTTTGCAAATGACAGGCATCACCAAACAATTTCCCGGGGTTAAAGCGCTGTCCAGCGTCAGCTTTCGCTTGTTTTCGGGCGAGATTCATGCCTTGATGGGTGAGAACGGAGCGGGGAAGTCGACGCTTATTAAAGTTTTGACCGGCGTTTATTCCATTGATGAAGGAACGGTAAGCATGGATAACCGGGATCTTTCGATCTCCGGTCCGCTTGAAGCGCAAAAGGCGGGAATCAGTACCGTTTACCAAGAGGTCAATCTCTGTCCCAACTTAACGGTTGCTGAGAATATTTTCATCGGGCGTGAGCCGATGCGATTTGGCAAAATCAATTGGAAGCAAATGAACAAAGATGCGGAGAACATTCTGCGAGACAGATTACATCTGTCCATCGACGTTAAGGCTCCTTTACAGACCTACTCAGTCGCGATGCAACAACTGATTGCAATTGCAAGAGCACTCAGCATCTCGGCAAAAGTGCTCATATTGGATGAACCCACATCCAGTCTGGACAAAAACGAGGTTCAGCAACTGTTTCGTATTATGCACAAATTAAAGAGTGAAGGTCTCGCAATTCTTTTTGTTACTCATTTTCTTGATCAGGTATACGAAATGTCGGATCGTCTAACGGTGCTCCGTAACGGGGAATTGGAAGGAGAGTACATAGCCGCAGAACTTCCACGCATGGAACTGGTGCTCAAGATGATCGGCAAGGAGCTCGAGGTGCTTGAGGAGCTTCCGAAGGAAGCGGATGCTGCCCAGGCGGAGTCGGGAGAACTGTTAATTACCGCTAAGGCACTTGGACGCAAAGGAGCAATTGAGCCTTTTGATCTGGACATTCGCAAGGGAGAAGTCGTGGGCTTGGCTGGGTTATTGGGGTCTGGTCGTACCGAGATCGCTCGCCTTTTCTTTGGTGCAGATCGTTCAGATGTAGGCAAGCTGCTCGTTGTAGATACAGGAAGTACGGTCAAGTCGCCGCGTCATGCAATTGATCAGAATATTGCCTTTTGCTCCGAGAACCGTAAAACCGAAGGCATAATCGATGATTTGACCATTCGGGAGAACATTATTCTGGCTTTACAAGCGACACGAGGTTGGTCCAAACCAATCTCACGCAAGAAACAGGATGAGATCGCCGAAAAGTACATCAACCTGTTAAATATCCATCCGAAAAACCCGGAGCATTTAATTAAAAATCTGAGTGGCGGTAATCAGCAAAAGGTGTTGCTTGCACGGTGGCTGCTGATGAACCCCGATCTGTTGATTCTTGATGAACCTACGCGTGGAATTGATATCGGTGCAAAGACTGAGATACAGAAGCTGGTGCTCTCTCTGTCGAAGCAGGGCATGGCCGTGCTGTTCATTTCGTCCGAGCTGGAAGAAGTGATTCGTGTCAGCCACCGAATTGCCGTAATCCGGGACCGCAAAAAAGTGAAAGAACTTAGCGGGGATCAGATCCATCAACAGCAAATCATGAAAGCAATGGCAGGAGGTTAAAGAGATGGCGGGCAAGATGCGTAAACATCATTTGTTTTGGCCGTTATGTATGCTTGGTTTACTTTTAATCTTTAATTTGCTGTACTCTCCGGATTTCTTCTCCCTCGTCATGCGTGAAGGGAATCTGTATGGCAGCTTGATTGATATTCTCAATTTTGGAGCGCCTTTAATTCTGGTATCAATCGGCATGACACTGGTGATTGCGACCGGAGGTATCGACTTGTCCGTGGGCTCCATTGTAGCGATCTCCGGTGCCGTGGCTTGTATGAGCATCAGCAGAGGAGTGGATCAGAGTTCGCTTTGGCTTGTGTTGGGTGCACTTGGATTATCTATAGGTCTCTCACTGATCTTGGGTATATGGAACGGAGCGCTGGTTTCGGTTGCCCGAATCCAGCCCATTATTGCAACGCTTATCCTGATGGTAGCCGGACGTGGGATTGCGCAATTAATTACGAGTGGACAGATTATTACGGTATCCAACGCGAACTACGCCTATATCGGGGCAGGTTCGCTTGCAGCATTACCTTTTTCCATCTTCATCGTATTAACTGTGCTGCTTGTTGCCTCATTGCTGACGAGAAAAACGGCACTGGGACTGTTTATTGAATCGGTCGGAAGCAACGCAAACGCGAGCCAACTGGCAGGTATTCGTTCAAAAACGGTTATTCTCACGGTATATGTCTTCTGTGGTCTGTGTGCCGGCATTGCCGGGCTTATTCTCAGCTCGAATGTATCCAGTGCGGATGGAAATAACGCAGGTCTGTGGTATGAACTTGATGCCATTCTTGCGGTAGTCATCGGGGGTACTTCGCTCAATGGTGGTCGTTTCTATCTAATGGGTACCGTCGTTGGAGCACTCATTATCCAAACCTTAACAACGACGATCTATATGATTGGAGTCCCGCCAGAAGTTACGCTGGTTGTCAAAGCCTTTGTTGTACTGGCCGTATGTTTGATTCAATCCGATTCATTCCGCAATTCCATGGTGATCCGTTGGAAAAAACGGAAGTTTCCAGCCGAACAGGGGGTTAACCGCCATGTTTCTTAATCGTAAGTATCTCCCGGTCCTTGTCACCTTCGGTTTGCTGGCCGTGATGTTTGCTATAGGCTCTTTCCGGTATACAGGGTTCTTTTCCACACAGGTATTGCTTAATCTTCTCATTGATAACGCATTTCTGATTATCACGGCGATTGGCATGACTTTTGTGATTGTATCGGGAGGAATCGACCTGTCGGTTGGTTCTGTCATTGCGCTGACGACCATCATTAGCGCAAGTCTGGTCGAGAAGCAAGGGTGGTCGCCTGCGATCGTTATACCGATGGTGCTTGTCATGGGTGCGCTCTTTGGCACAGTCATGGGGGCGATCATCCACTATTTTAAAATTCAGCCTTTCATCGTGACACTGGCAGGCATGTTTTTGGCGCGGGGGCTGTGTTATGTCATTAGTCTCGACACCATTACCATTACAAATTCATTTTACACACAGGTTGCGCAGGCGAAAATTTCCCTGCCAGGGGGCAGCTTTGTCTCCATTAATGTCATTATTGCTCTGGTCATTGTACTGCTCGCGATCTACCTGGCACATTACACTCGGTTCGGGCGCAACGTTTACGCCATCGGCGGAAGCGAGCAATCCGCGCTGCTTATGGGACTGCCGGTTGCACGTACCAAAATCCTGGTGTACACGTTCAGCGGTTTGTGCTCCGCGCTTGCCGGTGTTGTCTTCACCTTTTACATGTTATCCGGTTATGGATTACACGCCATGGGTCTTGAACTCGATACCATCGCCGCTGTTGTAATAGGAGGCACCTTGTTAACAGGTGGTGTGGGGTATGTGGCGGGAACCTTTATTGGTGTATTGATCCAGGGGGCTATCCAAACTATAATTAGCTTCGAAGGCACGCTAAGCTCATGGTGGACCAAGATTGTGATTGGCCTAATGTTGTTTGTTTTTATTTTATTCCAACGACTGCTTAGCGGGCGGCGAGTATCCTCGAAATCACTGCATTAAGTGGATCGAATGAAATGAAATTGCACACAAATACCGACACAATTATATAACTAGATGTGCTCTGCATCGGTGGCAGCAGAGACTAACATGGAGATGGGAGATGCGTGAATGAGAAGACATGTGATCGGGTTGTATTTGTTCATACTGCTACTGCTGCTTGTCGGTTGTACAACACCTGAGTCTGAATCTGTGTCTCCTCCCATCTCGTCTAACAACTTGGAAACTCTCCCATCTGTTGAGGAATGGATGGAATCAGCGGTAGCAAGGGATACCTCTACGAAACCGATTGTCTTGGGTTTTTCACAACTGGGTAGAGAGAGTGCCTGGCGTCTGGCAAACTCCACGTCTATCCGGAATGCTGCGGCAGAATCGGGAATCTCCCTTGTAATAAAAAATGCAGAACAGTCTCAGACGAAACAGTTCGAGGCTGTTCGGTCGTTCATCAGGCAAAAGGTGGATGTCATTGCCATTGCACCGGTCGTGGAATCGGGCTGGGATGGTATTCTTCAGGAGGCCAGGGATGCAGGTATACCTGTGATCATCGTAGACCGGTCAGTTGATGTCAAAGACACTTCACTTTTTGTGACAACGATTGGATCGGACTTTTATGAGGAAGGTGTGAAGGCCGGGAAGTACATTCAGGATCGGATGCGAAATCATCCGGGTTTGATACGGATTGCCGAACTGCAAGGCACGAGTGGTTCTACACCCTCTATCCAGCGTGGCGAGGGCTTTAGAAGCATTTTCGACACCAGAGCAGATATCATCTTCTCACAAAGTGCTCCTGCCGATTTTACGGAGGACAATGGCAAACAAGTGATGAAAGAATTCCTTCAGGTCCCGGAAGATGAACGGCCGCAGGTTCTTTTTGCCCATAATGATGAAATGGCTTTTGGCGCCATACAAGCGATTGAAGAAGCTGGGCTGAAGCCGGGAGAGGACATTATCATTGTTTCGGTGGACGGCTCCCGCAAAGCACTTGAAATTCTAGCCAGTGGGAAAATCAACGCTGTGGTGGAATGTAACCCGCTGCTTGGTCCTCAGCTTATGCAGGCTACAAAAGAAATTATTGCAGGGCGTACACTCCCGAAGCGCATGGCACCCCCGGAGGACATTTTTACACAGGAGAGTGCTAGACGGGAGATGTACAACAGGCGATTCTAGAATATGCGAAAAAATAGAACATTTTGGATAAAATTCAATTTACTTTAAATAAACTTATCGTTTATACTGAACTCACCTTGAACTAAAGTTCTTTTCTATGAGAAAAGACGTAGCGGTTTGCATACTTTTGAAAGCGCTTTTTTTTCGAGGGGTGAAAGTTCGATAAAGAGAGGGAGTGTAAAAGGTATTATGCTGTCAATATATTATGAGGAGGTAATTTTATGTTCAAAGTAAAGCTGGCAAAGGTGGTAATATCTCTCGCACTTTTCGGTACCTTGTTTTCTATTCCAGGGGTGCCCAATGCTCGTGCTGCAGATGCAAGTTGTCCGAATGGTTATGTAGGTCTGACGTTTGATGATGGCCCATCTGGAAATACAACAAACATGCTTAACGCGTTGAAGCAGGCGGGCTTACGGGCAACGATGTTCAATGTTGGACAAAATGCACAAAATAATAAATCTCTGGTTACTGCACAGGTGGCAGCTGGGATGTGGATTGGCAATCATTCCTATACACATCCAAACATGACTACATTAAACAGTTCTCAGATGTCGTCAGAGATTACTCGGACACAGCAGACGATCCAGTCCATTACCGGAAGTTCACCTAAACTGTTCAGACCTCCTTACGGTGCGACAAATGCGACTTTGAAATCCGTTGTAAGCCAAAACGGCCTGAAGGAAGTGCTGTGGAACGTAGATTCCCAAGACTGGAATGGTGCCAGCGCAGCCCAGATCGTGACAGCTGTGAACACGATGAAAAGTGGTGACGTCATTCTAATGCATGATCAGTACCAGACGACACTTCAAGCCATTCCACAGATTGCACAAAATCTGAAGAATCGTGGCCTTTGCTCCGGCATGATTTCACCGACGACAGGTCGGGCAGTCGCTCCTGATGGCGGCACCACCAATCCCCCAGGTACGTCAACAAAAGTAGAAGCCGAGAATATGACCAAAGGTGGACAATACACCGGCAATATCAGTTCTCCTTTCAATGGCGTGGTCCTTTATGCCAACAATGATTTGGTTAAATACACTCAGAATTTTGCAACGAGCACTCATAATTTCTCGCTTCGTGGAGCTTCAAACAATGCCAACATGGCTAGAGTGGATTTGAAGATTGGCGGACAGACCAAGGGGACCTTTTACTTTGGCGGGAGTTCACCAGCGGTCTATACCCTGAATAATATCAGCCATGGAACGGGAAATCAGGTCATTGAGTTGGTTGTAACAGCCGATGACGGGACATGGGATATGTACATCGATTACTTGGAAATACATTAACAAGCTTAAGGCTGATTGAAAAATAATGCACTATGATGAACTCCCGTTGGGTTGACCCAATGGGAGTTCATCATGTTTTTGGCCATTTTGTAACACAAAAGTGGAAGGAAAACATTTATAATGGATGAAATTGTATGTGAAGAATCTGGTTTCTATTGAAAAATTTCATTGAATAGAAGTGGAGTGATCAAATGATCATCATGATTAACGGAGCGTTTGGTTCGGGAAAAACTTCAGCAGCAGAAGCACTCCAACCTTTGATTGCAAACAGTATGATCTACGATCCTGAAGAAATAGGTTATATGCTGAGAAAACTTCTTCCGGAGAATTGTAGAGAGGAAAGGGAACGTACGGATGATTTTCAAGATATCGATCTGTGGAAAATTCTGACCGTAAAAACGGCTAAAGAAGTAAAGCAGAAATACAACAAACACTTAATTGTCCCCATGACCATCTATAAAGAGGAAAACTTTAATTACATTTATAACGGGTTAAAAGAGATCGATCAGGACATTCATCATTTTTGCCTTACGGCTACAGAAGAGACGATTTATCATCGTTTGGCTAAACGCGGAGATGAATATGGAGGCTGGCAGTATCAACAAGCACCAAAGTGTGTTGAAGCTTTCAAAGATGAACAATTTCAAACTCGCATTATTACCGATCATCTGGAGACTAGTGAAATCATAGAACTCATATTGAGGAAGGTCCTATCCAAATAATTATCATTTTTTTAATAGGAGGGTTTTATGATGATGATTGTACATGTGCTCTTAAGAAAAGAGTGGGAAGCCGCGTTGATTAATGGAATTCTAAAATAAAGTCAGAAGATATATGGGAAGATCTGTATAATGAAGGCAGGGAATATCCTCATATTTACGGTGAATTAAATCTAGACGCGGTATTTCATACATATGATGAAGAAATGAACAGAAGAGGATGGAACCTAATTGACGATTGTGAATTATGAAGAGGTAACCGAACAACACCTCCCTGAAATTAGAGTGATTTATAACTATTATGTAATGAATACAACGATTTCGTTTCATACGGAGGAATTAGATCTTGATCAGATTAAATCCTCTGTCATGAACAAGGATACACGGTATAAAACTTATGTAATTCTTGAAAACAATCAAATGATGGGCTATGTTCTGATAACCCAGTATAAGAGTAAACAGGCATATGACATTTGTGGTGAAGTCACCATATATTTGAAGCCCGATATTTTGGGAAAAGGCTTGGGGAAACAAGCACTACATTTTATTGAGAAGATTGCAAAAGAACAAGGATTCCATACCTTAATTGCGACGATTTGCATGGAGAATACAAGAAGTAAATCATTATTCGAGAGAAATGGTTATGAACAATGTGCTCTGTTTAAAGAGATTGGATATAAATTCGATAGAAAACTGGATATTGGAAGTTTCCAAAAGATATTGTAAGGAGAATAGAGAATGAGTAGAAACCTATATATTATATCTGGCCCCCCTGGAGTAGGGAAATCTACAACTTCCAAGCTGCTGGTTCAGACTTTAGATAAAAGTGCCTACATTTCTGGAGATGCGGTTAGTCACTTTCCGGTCAAAGGGCGAGGTAAACCCTGGCTTGATAAGGATACAAACGACTTAACTTGGAAAAATATATCTAGCCTAGTGAAAAACTTGTTGGATTATAAATACGATGTAGTGCTGGACTATGTGGCCTTTCCGGAAGACATTGATGGGTTAATGACAGAATTGGCAGACTATCATGTTCGCATAATCTATGTTGTATTGATGGTTGATCGTCAAACCATTATTCGTAGAGACCGTCTAAGAGCAGAAGAATATCAAATGAAAGAAAGAAGTATAATTCTGCTGGGTGAGTTTGAAAATCATCCGGATCTGAGAGTAGATAACAAGCTGTATACTAATTATTTTACAGAAGAACAATTATCTGAAATAGTAAGTGAAATTATAAATAATGAGAAATATCGGGTGAAATAACTGCACTGTTATTGTGCTTCGAATTGAAAATGATAAGAGGGTGAACAGATGAACAGAGGAATACGTTTTGAAATACCAAATGCCTATGGTCGCTTTCTTGGGGAGATTTTAAAACCAATGGAAGTATCTAATTTCGATTGGTTTATTGGTGAGGAGGAGTCCTATTTCGTTGTTGATGATACGTTAGGAAATGATCTTTTTCCGGATATGATTATGGGTATGAATGGAGAAGAATTACAGAAGATTATTGATAACAACGAGTATTATTTAATATTTGCGAATTTAAAAGCATTTCCAAAAGGCACACAAATAACAGATGTTATCACCTATGAAGATTATATGTTGAGTGACTGTCAGATGGTTCTTCTTGTGATCGATAGTACCTACGTCACGGTTTATTGTAAAGATCTAGAGAAAGTCGAGGAATTATATAATCATATAAATAGACAGGGATTTGAATCTCTCGCATATTTAACAGATGAGAATGATACGAGGACAAAACTATCGGTCTGGTGATAAAGGAACATGGGATTAACTGCTAAGGTTTGATAGACCATCCCATGCATACGTTGATATGCATTAGTATAGCGTTGAGTTTAGTGTTAGGGATTAAACGCTAACGAACCTGACACGTCTTATTGGGGAATTTGAAACGCCCTCCGAAATCTAAGAAATCTGAGACACGCTATACCAGAAAAAATAGCCTTTTGTAACATTTTTGTCAGATGATTTTGAGAAATAAGATGTCTCATGTTCCTTACAATTCTAAAAGAGGACCTGAAGGCCGAATAAGATGTCCTGTGTTCCTTAGAAATCGCCTGGCCATTCGCCAGCATCAGTCACCCTGAACTTTAGCAATTTTCGGACGGTAAGCTGGCACCCATCACCGTTTACTTGCCTGAGTTTGAAGACACACTCTAGTCCGTTTCCCCCATGATATTTGAATGTGTATGAATACGATTACATCTTTATGAATGAAGAAGGAGTTGAGAGAAAGATGGAGACAGAACGACTTGAATTTCGGAAATATACCAAAAATGATTTCGATTTACTTTTTGAGATGACTTGTGAGCCAAATATGATGAAATTTATAAGACATGGAGGACCCTGGACGAAGGAAGAAACCATGCAAAGCCTGGAAAAGTTCATCAACTGGAATAAAGACGATAAAGGGCTGTTCCTCGCATTTAATAAAGAGGATAACAAGTTAATTGGAACCTCTGGACTGATTCCTCAAATCATTGAAGGCAATGATGAGCTTGAAGTTGGTTACTGGGTTGTAGAGCAATACTGGGGAATGGGTTATGGTTATGAACAAGCAAAAGCGTGGAAAGAATATGGCATGGATCACTTGAAGCAGAAAAGATTAATATCGTTAATTCAACATGGCAATGTGGGTTCTATGAAAGTCGCGCAAAAGAATGGCATGAAACACGAGAAGGACGTAGATATAATTGGGAAAAATGTAGCAGTATACTCGATTGAGGTGAAGTGAATATGACTCCATTTCCTGAGCTAGAAACCAAAAGATTGCTGTTAAGAGAGATTAAACAGAGTGATTCCCAAGACATATTTCATATTTTTTCTTCAGATGAAGTTACAAGATTCTACGATGTAGAAAGTTTTAAGAATACAAAACAAGCAGAAGAACTCATACAAAGATGGACTGAACGATTCGAAAATGGTCAGGTCATCCGCTGGGGAATTGCTTTGAAATCGGATAACAGAATTATTGGAACATGCGGATTTCATGGTTGGATGAAACAACATCATAAAGCTGTGTTGGGATATGAGTTAGCACCAGAGTTCTGGCGGCAGGGTTACATGACCGAGGTAACTCAGAAAATCGTTGAATATGGATTCAAGAACCTTGAATTAAACAGAATTGAAGCATTTGTTGAACCAGAGAACGCGGGATCAAGGAAGTTACTTGAGAAAATTGGGTTCAGTGAAGAAGGCATATTGAAAGAACATTATTATTGGAAAAATCGATTTGTTGATAATGTCATCTATGCATTTCTGAAGAAAGAATATGTATGAGAATACGAATTATTGGATCTTGCGGTAGTGGGAAATCAACATTAGCCAAAGAATTGTCGGATAAATACGGTATACCTTCCTATGAATTAGACAATCTCATCTGGGACAGAAGTGCCGAAAATCTGAGATATCCTGAAAGTGTTAGGGATGATTCGATCCAATCTATTATCAGTTCAGAGGCTTGGATTATAGAAGGAGTGCAGTGCAAAGATTGGACCATTAAGTCCATCCAGGAAGCGGATTTGATTTTTGTATTAGCTCCAAATGTTTTCATTAGAGATTATCGGATTATAAAAAGGTTTGTATTGTCCAGAATGGGTTTGCAACCGTGGAATTACAAGCAGTCATTCAAGAACTTATGCAAGATGATTGTGAAATGGAACCATCAATATAATATAGAAGAAGTTATATGTACAATTAACAAAAACCATAAGACTGCAACAATCACGAAGAATAAAAAACAAGCGATACAGTTGATTGAACATCATTTGGAAGTGGTTGTAAGTGAAATTGAAAAGAACTTTAGAATCTAACAAGGATTGTCGAAAGAGGAGATGCAGTGGTGAATATAAGAATACAACCAGTCACCCGAGAGAATTGGGAAGAGGCGCTGAAGATCTCTTTGTATGAACACCAAGTCTCATTAGTTCCATCTGTTATTGAGGGGATCGCTTACGCCTATATAAAACCGTGGGATGAAGCATTTGATCCTTACGTACTTGAGATTGATGGGAAGGTATTTGGTTTCTTTTATCTAAGTTATACGCCAGATAGTACAGATAATTACTGGATTGGTGGTTTTCAAATCGATCAATCCTATCAAGGCAAAGGAATGGGAAAGCGCGCTATAAGAGCCATTCTAGATTACATTACAAAACAGCATCCGGAATGCAAGGTTATTTCATTAACGGTTGAACGGGATAACGAAATAGCACAGAATTTGTATAAGAGCATGTCCTTCATTAGTGAGAACAGAACCAATTCAGATGATGAAGTGATCTACAGGTTGGAAATAAAATGATAGACTCAACATTTCAGAGGGCAATATATCTTTGTTAACCAAGAGCAAGGATTGGTTGCGGTATTCACAACGATTATATCCGATGATAGCTTGTTACCACTTCAATGGTTTAACAATTATATATTGAAAGAATAGTTGTTTATGGGAGAGATAACATGAGCCACTGGTTTGATCTAGATGAACTTGATCCGGAGTTAATCAAATTTGCAGTTATGATCGCTAAATACAATAATAAATTCATCATTATAAAAAATAGGAAAAGAGGAGGTTGGGAGATCCCAGGAGGCAACAAAGAAATAGGGGAAACCATTTTACACACGGCAAGTCGAGAACTCTATGAAGAGACAGGGGCAGTACGCTTCGAATTAATACCTTATGGTGTATATGAATGGAATGGGAGCTTTGGTATGGTCTCTTATGCTGAGGTTAAATTGCTGGAGAGCTTACCGGAGTCTGAAATCGATGAAATAAAGCTTGTGGATGTATTACCTGAAGGGATGAACTTCGGAGATATGTTTTATCATTTCTCAGACAGATGGTATGGACTTGAGAACCATAAGCTTAAGAAATACACTATTGAAATAAATCATTTGAATGAGTTACCTGAAATTGAAATAAGCTGATTTAAGTATCACGAAAGAACAATAGCCGTTCCAATGGATATGTCAAAACTAATTGAAGAGAACAAGGAATACACTATTTTGTACGATAAAAGGGTCTTTGATAAATACAGACTTCGATCAATAAAGCCATAGGATCTTAGAAATAACATGGGGAAGGAGAGATGGCAATGACCATGATAACGTATAGAACGTTGACCCTTGATGATGTGAATCAGCTGCAGGAAATAGATCGCTCGGAACATATTGATCTCATTTATGAAATGAGAGAGAACCGATTGGTTGAATTTGAACAAAATCATGAATGCTCAAACTGGGATGAGATGCTTTTGAAAGAGATTCAAAATCGATATGTGTACGAATTAGAACAAGGTGGCATGGCATATGGTGCGTTTGCTGACGATCAATTAATCGGATTTGGTGTGCTGGCACATCAATATAGAGGAAAAGAACGAAATCAATTACAAGTTGACTTGATGTATGTCTCACGCGGGTACAGAAGACAAGGTATTGGTAAACGTATTCTAAACGAGTTAGGTGAAGAGGCTAAGAAACGTGGTGCACAGTATCTGTATATCTCTTCCACAGAGACGAAATCAGCGGTATCCTTTTATAAAAGTCAGGGCAGTCAGATTGCAAGCGAGATTGATCAAGAACTTTATGACAAAGAGCCGAACGATATACATATGATAAAGGAGCTGGGCACATGACAACGGTTGGGATACTTGGCACCATTTCATATGTATCGTTGGAGCCGATCACAATTACATCTTCCAAGAAGAGCTGATGATAGAACCCGTTGAATTGTTGTATCCGTTACGATAAAGGAACCGTTGGTAGAATTACAAATGAAACTTATTATTTAAGGAGCATTACATGCGCAAAAAAATACGTAAAACACTCAAATACAGCATACTTAGTATTATTTTAATAGTTATAGTAGCTCTGATATTTCCCACATGGACACCCAAAATTAAAGGTGAAAACAGCATCAGCATGTTAGAGCAGGTCGAAATTAACGGTACAGGACATGAAGTCATGATCAGGGGTGTTGATCGGACTAACCCTATCCTGATTTTTGTGCATGGCGGGCCGGGATGCTCGGAGATTCCATACGTAAGGAAGTATCAGAAAGAGCTTGAGCAACACTTCACGGTGGTGCATTACGATCAACGTGGGAGTGGAAAGTCCTATCACTTTTTTGAAGATTACTCGAATCTCACAACAGATGTATTAGTAGATGATTTGTTAGCGTTAAGGGATTATGTATCTAAGGAGTTAGGTCAAGAGAAGGTTATATTAATCGGTCATTCATTTGGTACATACATCGGGATGAAAGCTGCGGCTAAAGCACCTACTCAGTTTCACGCTTATATAGGCATTGGACAGATGGCTAATACACTTCAGAGCGAACTGGAAAGTTTGGAGTACACGTACGAGCAAGCGAAACAAGCCGGTAATGAAGATGATGTTAAAAAACTGGAGCTAATCCGTAGCTCGATCGAGCATGGAAAGGAACTTACGCCTAGAATTTTGTTGCAAAAGTACGGTGGTGCAGCCAGACTCATCAACGAGAATAGAGATTATATTTCAGGATTCCTTTTAAATCCCGAATATAATGGGCTGGATATGATTCGCTTTTATTCAGGGATGTTCAGTTCACAAGACATCTTACTGAGGGAAGCATTTGATCAAAATTTACCTGATATTGTTGATCATCTGGAGATTCCTACCTATTTTGTAACGGGTAAATATGATTATATGACCACTGCAAATACAGCACGTGATTATTTTGACGTATTGGATGCACCGATCAAAGACTTCATTGTATTCAACGAGTCGGCGCATTACCCACAGTTTGAAGAGAGAGAAAAATTCGTAAAGTGGTTAAATGAGCTATTTTAATATGCATTGAGAGGAGCAAGATCATATTGTTAAATGAATTCATTGAGCTTGAAGAAGAGAGTGATGAGAGTTACCGGTGTTACACTCTGCAAAATACTGTGCAAATATTTAAACATTGCATACAGGATGAGGATTTAAATGACGTTCGAATATATGTGTCCACAAATACACCGTTAGATTCAATTGTTTATAAAATAGAAGACTACATTAAGTGGTTTTCAACTTGTGAGACTGTCTTTCGAGAATATTATGAAAATGAACTTCATGAAAAGGTACATCAGAATTGGTTTAATGAGATTGAAGTCTATCGTGTGGATATCACATTTAACAGTGTAACCGACTACGGCGCAACAATATCTTGCGGAGATCATATTTTGCGCGATCACATCATGATTATTGATTTTGATAGAGAACAAATCCAAGCAATTCACATAAACGGATAGATGGATTATTTTGTAGTAAATAGTCACAAAAAACAATAAAGATATCGCTTTATTTTCCATAAATGTGTTATTATGTTGGTGGTGGACGAAGAATTCATTTGTTTGATCGATAGAGAGAGGAGGCACGTATTCTCGTATCATTCAATCTGTATGCATAGATTAACTGCACTGCTTGTTAAAAATAATAGAATAAGCGGAGGTATGGTTATGTTCAAAAAATGGAAGAAATTTGGCATCAGCAGCTTGGCACTGGTATTAGTGGCTGCGGTAGCCTTTACGGGATGGAGCGCTAAAGCATCAGCAGCGGACGCTTCGCAAATAGTGTCTGAGATGGGTGCAGGATGGAATCTCGGCAATCAGCTGGAAGCAGCGGTGAACGGTACACCGAATGAGACAGCTTGGGGCAATCCTACGGTAACTCCAGAGTTAATCAAAAAGGTAAAAGCGGCAGGCTTCAAATCCATTCGTATTCCCGTTTCCTATTTGAGTAACATTGGAAGCGCTCCCAATTATACAATCAATGCGGCATGGCTGAATCGAATTCAGCAAGTCGTGGATTATGCGTACAATGAAGGTCTGTATGTGATCATCAATATTCATGGTGATGGGTTTAATTCCGTACAGGGTGGATGGTTACTCGTGAATGGTGGCAATCAGACTGCCATTAAGGAAAAATATAAGAAGGTGTGGCAGCAGATTGCCACCAAGTTTAGCAACTACAATGATCGTCTTATTTTCGAATCCATGAACGAAGTATTCGATGGTACCTATGGCAATCCAAACTCGGCCTATTACGCCAATCTGAACGCATACAATCAAATCTTTGTGGATACGGTTCGTCAGACTGGAGGCAACAACAATGCCAGATGGTTGCTGATTCCAGGTTGGAATACCAATATTGACTACACTGTTGGTAATTATGGCTTTGCTCTTCCGACAGATAATTACAGATCCTCGGCTATTCCTAGTTCGCAAAAGAGAATCATGATCTCGGCACACTATTACTCTCCTTGGGATTTTGCAGGTGAGGAAAACGGTAATATCACACAGTGGGGTGCAACTTCTACGAATCCTGCCAAGAAGTCTACTTGGGGACAAGAGGATTATCTTGAATCGCAGTTTAAGTCCATGTACGACAAATTTGTGACTCAGGGCTATCCTGTAGTGATTGGTGAGTTTGGTTCCATTGATAAAACGTCCTACGATTCCAGCAACAATGTATATCGTGCTGCTTACGCCAAAGCAGTTACCGCAAAAGCTAAAAAATACAAAATGGTTCCTGTTTATTGGGATAATGGGCATAACGGTCAACATGGATTCGCATTGTTCAACCGTTCAAACAAAACCGTGACGCAGCAAAATATAATTAATGCCATCATGCAAGGTATGCAATAATTTATTGTCTATCAGCATCCGTACAAACGGCGTGTTCCTGTAAAAGGGACATGCTGTTTTTTTGTGCTACCGGAGATGAAGATGAACAACATTTACCAATGCATTTTACATAAGCCACATACAGAATTCATTAAATCCCACAATAGCTTTTATATACTTAATTTGCTTGATATAGCGAACTAAAAGGACTAGGTGGTAGACAGAATGTTAAAAAAACGTGATTTGCAGGAATGCCTTTCACTGTACAGCTTAATGATGGACCCCGCAGTTTCTCCTTACGTTCGTTATCAATGCCAATCGTATGAAGAATATCTATTCCTGACCAAACAATTGATGGTCGAAGAAGAGCAAAAGACAGTGATTTCCCGAACGATTTTGAATGAAACAGGGCAGCCTATTGGAACCATTGATCTATATCATATTGAGCATCAAACCGGTTTTTTAGCCACATGGATTGGTTCACCGTTTTTTGGAAATGGGTATAGCCAAAGAGCCAAATCAGCCTTTTTTGTTGAATTGTTTCTGGAACATGGGATTGAAACGGTATTTATGAAGATACGCAAGCAGAATATAAGATCCAGAAAAGCAGTACAAAAACTGCCTTATGTGAAGTTAGCCAATGGTGTGTATCCAGATGTATATCAACGGATTAATATGAATGAACAGATGTATGATCTGTATTATGTTGAACGGTCAGCCTTTTTCGAAAATAGTATGGATCTGCACCAAGTGGTAGCTACGTAACTTATTCAGAGAGCGTCAACAGCGGCGTCAGTGATGACGCCGCTATTTGATATGTTGATATAGGAACGGACCGTTAATATAACATGCAGGAATATGGACTAGAGAATCGAAAGACATTAAGTAGATAACCTCATAAAAAGTGGACGGTTAATCAAGGAGGCATGAAATGAATAATATTAACAAGATTTTGGGTGTAGTCCTCATGCTTGGCAGTGTGTTTATTTCGACGATGGAGAGAATTTCAATACGAGTATCTGTCGCTATAGTAGAAGCAGGATACGCTTCAGGAGGGACGAACGTACCCCAGTTTGCTCAGATGAACGAGCATCCAACAGGTTTACTCGTATGCTTCATGTTTTTTGTTGGATTCATACTATTGGTGGCGGGATTCCCCGGGAGTTATAAGAAAAATCGTAATCATGGGTATAACAAGGAAGTTTAGCTTGAGGAGGGATGAAAGTGGCCCAACAGGAGGAAGTGTTATCGGGAGGTAATGTGAATCAGGTCGTCAGAATAGGTGAGACGGTTCGACGGCATACGAAACCAAATCCATATGTGAGTGAATTGCTTTTACATCTCGAAAAAGTTGGTTATGATCATGCCCCTCTATTTCTGGGAATAGATGAACAGGGGAGAGAAACGCTCTCTTACCTTGAAGGCATCGTTCCAGGCAATGACTACCCTGATCTAGAAGAGTATATGTGGTCAGACGAATCTTTGATTGAAGTCGCAAAACTGTTGAGGAGTTACCATGATGCGACCGTTGGATTTACAACAACATCAGTTTCAACGAACAGATATCCAGGCATAACAGAAGATGAAGTTGTATGTCATAACGATTTTGCGCCGTATAATGTGGTGTACAAGGATGGCCGTCCTCAAGGCATTATTGATTTTGATATGGCGGGTCCGGGTCCGCGAATGTGGGATATCGCCTATGTCTTGTATACATCCGTTCCACTCGCAAATTTCTCACCAGAGATGGACGGAAAGGGTGTAATGCCATACGTCAGCCAGGCACACGGAACTGTTCGAAAAGAACGGATTGCCTTATTCATGGCTACGTACGGGCTGAGTGTTCCAGCAGATTTGAAGGATTGGGTCATATCCCGTATCCGTTTCATGTGTAAAACACTGACTGATCGTGCGGCTGATGGAGATGTCGCTTTTATGAAGATGGTCGAAGAGGGGCATCTGGCCCACTATGAGAAAGAAGTCATTTTTCTTGAAAACCATTGGGATGAATGGGTTTGAAAGGTAATGCTAATGGACCGCGTGATAGCCTACGGGCTGGACAGCGGTTTTTTTTGTTTTCATCTTTCAAATCCCTATAAATTCCTTTCTAATCATTTTCAACAATTGTGATCAACAATACAGCAATATAGTTCAGATTAGATCGAAATAACTGTGATACAATTCATTGTAAAGCGCTATCATTGTAAATTATTAAACTATATTGCTTTTTATATTCTGGGAAGGGAGATCTTACTGATGCTAACCATACACACCCCGACGAATATTGCTTTGCAGGAAAATGAAGTTTATGTGCGATCAGAAGCAGATAATTTTCAGGATGAATGGCCTGTTCATACGCATAATGGGTATGAGATACATTATTTTATTCAAGGAGATGCAACCTTTTTAATCGGTGACCGAATATATAAGCCGCTGCCTGGAGATATGTTTATATTCAGAGGCGGTGTGCCCCACCGAATCAATCCTTCAAGAGAAATGGTGTACAAGCGAAGTTTTGTCAATTTCACGGAATTATTGCTTTTGGACATGCTTGCTGTCAGTCAGTTGGAGAATCTGATGTCCATATTCCGTCATCCCAATGGGTTATTGGTGCATTGGCCTCCGGAGGAGCGTGAGTATATCACAGCTATATTTAAGGGAATCAAGGAGGAGATGGGGGCAGGAAATACAGGGTACAAAACAATGGTCAAATTAAGTCTTACCCAATTGCTACTGCGGATTTACCGGAAAACAACCAGTGAGCAATCCGCCAATCCTATCTTATGTTCTTCCCAGAAGCAAACAAGCGTAAGCCGGGTTCTTCATTATTTAAACCAGAACTACACGGAGAATGTTTCATTGGATGAACTGTCCAAAACACTCCATTTGAATAAATACTACATTTGTCATTCTTTCAAAGAGACGACGGGATATACCATAAGCAACTATGTTATACGGAAAAGAGTTGCAGAGGCCAAAAAATTGTTGCTGTCTACGGATGCACCGATTTTGTCCATATCTGAGACGCTAGGTTTTAACACACCTGTATATTTTAGCAGGGCCTTTAAACAATATGTGGGTGTATCACCACAGTTATTCCGTAAAAGTGAATTGCTCAACGAAGCCAAAATTCATTAGAACCTTCCAAGGAGATGTTGATATGACAAGAAGAACAACGTTTAAGCTCATCACTAGCATGGTATTGGTCATGTTACTCATCGTATTGACTGCTTGCGGAAATTCAGGTACCAATGCTAATCCAAAACAAACAACCCTGGATTTCCTGTGGTTCTCTGACGGAAAAGAAGGAGAAGTCATCAAGGAAATCATCAAAGATTATGAGCAGACCAATACCAAGGTTAAAATCAACCTGATTGAAGTTGGCTTCAAGGATATCCAAACCAAATTAAAAACAATGTTATCCGGTGGAAAGCCACCTGCCCTGAGCCGGGTCACGGATACCGGATCATTTGCTAATCAGGCGGTTGATCTGACACCTTACGTGGACAATGCGGACCAATTCGAGGATCAATTTATTGACTCACTTAAACCTTATTATGTTATTAATGACAAGCTGGTAGCGGCGCCTATGGATGTTACAGCGAATGGGCTTATTTATAACAAAACCTTATTTGATAAAGCGGGCGTCAAAGTACCGACCTCTCCTGACCAGGTATGGACGTGGGATGAATACACAGCTGCGTTAAAAGAGGTTATGGACAAAGGCGGAGCACGTTATGGCATGGTATGGGATGTCACACCGCATAGATGGTCCACTCTTTTGTATCAGAATGGCGGAAGCATCTTAACAGAGGATGGCACTGCAGCAGCGATTAACAGTGAAGCCGGAATCAGTAGCATGGAGCAGTTCAAGCAGCTTCATCAGGAAGGGATCATGCCCGAATCCGTATGGCTCGGAGGGGAAAATCCGAACAACCTGTTCCGTTCCGGGACGGTGGCTACCCACTGGGCTGGCAACTGGATGATCAGCAATTACAAGGATATCACTGATTTTGAATGGGGAGTCACCTATATGCCAAAAGGAACACAACGTTCTTCAGTGCCAGGCGGGAAGTTTCTGATGGCATTCAAAGGCAGCGGATATGAGCAGGAGGCGGCAGAATTTATTGAATACTTAACGTCCAAAGAAGTGAATTCAAAATATAACCAAGAATCATTGTTTATGAGTCCGCGGAAGGACAGCTCTGTATTGAATTATGAATTCGGCAAGGAGATGTTTGAAATTTTCGCAGATGAACTGAAGAACAGTTCGCCTCTTGCAGCTAATGACTGGTCCAGACAGACCATTATATCCAAAATTTCAACGGACCTGAAAAATAATATTGTTGAGGTTTTATCCGATAAGGCAACTCCGCAGGAGGCATTGGATCGAACAGCCAAGCTGATTAACGAGGCTATTGGCAGTCAATAAACGTAAAGCGCTTTGGTTAATTCGTATACGGGGGCTTACCGATTCCTGTGAAGCCTCCCTTTCGAATAACGCATAAGGAAGGGGCAAGCAGATGAGTGAAGGACAACGATTAAACAAAAATACGCTGGCAAAACAGAACAGGAAGCTCGTTATTGCTCCTTATCTGTTTATACTACCCAACCTCCTGATCTTTGGAACTTTTATCGTATTTCCCTCTTTATTGGGCCTCTATTATTCCTTTCATGTCTATGATGGATTGAACCCAATGAAGTTCAACGGGCTGGATAATTATATCAAAATTATAGGGGATCGGGAATTTTGGTCGACCATCGGACGAACGGGGATTTATGCAGCGATTGTTGTCCCGCTAATATATGCAGCAGCGTTAGGCATTGCTTTGCTGCTTGCGCGCGAGATTAGAATGCGCGGGTTCTTCAGGGCCGTATTTTACTGGCCGACCATGATTTCTTACATTATCGTTGGATTGACCTGGAAGTGGATTTTCGGAGATTCATTTGGCATTTTGAATCATCTGTTAACCGTGGTTGGTGTGGAACCTGTCGGCTTTTTAACCTCTTCCTTTTGGGCAAATACGGCTGTAATCATCGCGACAGTGTGGTCACGTGCAGGCTTTTTCATGGTCATTTTTATCGCGGGTTTGCAGGCTATACCTACGGATTATTATGAGGCTGCCCGCTTGGACGGGGCAACGGGAATAAAGGTGTTCCGCTATATCACGCTCCCGCTTTTGAAGCCGACAAGCTTGCTTGTTGTTATGCTGACTCTGATTGACGCGTTCAAAGCATTCCCACTTATGTTTGCGCTTACAGGTGGTGGTCCGGGCAAAGATACCACCTATATTGTTCAATATATTTATGAGATTGGCTTTAACAGACAGGAGCTCGGTCTGGCCAGTGCCATGTCGGTGATACTGTTTATCCTTATTGGTGGATTCTCGGCTCTGCAATTCCGTCTATCGAAAGGAGGGGCTACGTAATGGTAATGAAGCCTATGGTCAAAATCTTCATCTACAGTCTGTTAAGTGTTGCCGCAGTGGTGTGGCTCCTGCCTGTCCTGTGGGTCGTGATTTCTTCTCTGAAAACGAATAGCGATCTGTACAGCTTCCCTCCCAAGTTGTGGCCGCAGCCCGTCACCTTTGAGCATTTCAAGGAGGCATTTAGTAAAGGCGATTTTGGCTTGTATTTTATGAATAGTACGATCGTAACTGTAAGCTCAACGCTGCTACTGTTATTGATTAACTCCATGGCAGGTTTTGCATTGGCGAAATATCGCTTCCGCGGAAGCGCGATCATATTAATTGCTTTTGTCTCAACACTCATGATTCCGATTGAGGTAATTATGATCCCTATATTCAAAGTGCTGAGTGCACTGGGGTTGTATAATAGCCTACTCGCGATTATTATCCCGCCAGCAGCAACCCCAACAGGTGTGTTCCTTATGCGGCAGTATTTGTTGTCCGTACCGGACGAGCTGTTGGAAGCTGCCCGGATGGATGGAGCGGGCGAATGGAAAATTTACTGGAGCATTATTCTTCCGATAGCGAAGCCGATTCTTGCGGTGCTCGCAATCTTCTCCTTCATGTGGAGATGGGATGATTTTGTATGGCCATTAATTGCGATTAGTGATCCATCGAAATATACGATTCAGCTTGCGCTCTCTAATTTTATTGGTGAATACAACGTGGATTGGGGAAGTTTGCTTGCGATGTCCGTCATCACGATGCTTCCGGTACTGATTGTTTTTATGGTTTTCCAGCGGTATTTTGTCAGCGGTATGATTACTTCAGGAATGAAAGGATGAGTTGAATGTCAGATACCACCCGGAGTGGGATGGATACCTTGAATTATAAACCTATGAAATTAGGTCACAATCAGGTCATTAATCATTGGATGATCAGCGGCATATATACAAAGCCTGTTGCCTTTGTTCCAACAACGATGGAGGGAGATATTAATGATTGGCTTATCGATGGTTTTGCCATTCATGAGAATCCATGCAGAAAGGAATTTGTAGAACATAGGAGAACGCAGCCTGTGAAGCGATTTTTTGATCAATGGAGCGAGTTTCCTAGCCCGGGAGACGACTTCGTTGGAGAAGAGAACGGAATGCCTTGGGCACTGTATTCTCCTTGGAATAATCCACGGGTGGAGCAATCAGGATTTTGGTTTGTACCGACACATCTGCGCAGTTACGCGGCGACAAGACTCATTTCTCCGACTGCTCATACCGCCTCTTTGCGGATTAAGACCTATGGCAGTCTGACGTTGTGGGTGAATGGGGAAATGGTAACGGATTTTGCGCCACTCATGCGTAACAAGGAGCAGGAAATCGTAATTAAAGCTGAACTTTTAGCTGGAATTAATGAGATCTATGCCTGCTGGGAGGATCTGGCTGAGCGGGATACCATGTATGCCTTTGCGTTGGAATATCTGGGAGACGAGGAATTGGTGATTTCCCTGCCTATTGCTCCTCATTTGGCGGAGTCTGTAAAATCCGCAGAGCAAGCCCTCGAACAGGCTTATTTTCCTTCGGATCTCTTCAGAGGTGAGCAGATTAAGCTCAAGCTGCCGCTTCCCTTGCCGGATATCGTTAGAGAGGTTGATATTCAGTATGGCAATTTTTTTGACGGTACCGAAAACAAGACGATACACATCGCCGAAAAGGAAACGGACTTGGTCCTGGCACATACGAATCAACTCGGTCATCATTACGTATATTTCACGCTGGCTATTTCAGTTTCAAATGTTGTACTAACCAAGAAGTTTGGCTGCCAATCCTATGATACGAGCTATGATGAGGCAGCTCAGCAAGCTGCGGATATTGAAGCCCGCAAATCCTTGGCTCTGCGATGTATTGCCGAGAAGGGCAGTCCCAATATTCATAAGGCCATTGCCATGCTCAAAACAGGAGGTAATCTGCAAGAAGCGGAGAACATTTTGCTTGAGGGTGTGGAAGGGATTGAGCAACGGAAGGATTGCAGTGACTTCTATCTGGTGGGACTGTTCCGTCTTTGGAGAGATGAGCGAAATAGCGGTCTGTTCAGTGAATCGTTCTGGGATTGGGTGAAAGCAAGTATTCTGGGCTATCGGTATTGGATTGATGAACCTGGCGATGATGTGATGTGGTTCTTCAGTGAGAACCATGCCTTGTTGTTCCATACCAATGAACTGTTAGCCGGACAGCTGTTTGGAGATGAAACGTTCAGCAACAGTGGTGAATCCGGTGAAGTACACCGTCAAAAAGCAGAGCAGAGGCTTGCATTATGGTTTGAGCGCTTTTTGGATGAAGGATTGGCAGAATGGAATTCGAGTGCATACATTCCGATTGATGCGGTTGGGTTGTTGCATATCTATGAATTTGCCCATAATGAACAGCTCAGACAGCAAGCCAAAAAGGCAATGGACCTATTATTCTATTATATTACCGTTCAGATGCATCAAGGAGTCTTGTCCACAACGTTTGGGCGCAGCTATGAGAAGGAACTGCTGGGTGGTTATGCAGCGGGAACCACTTCAATGTGCTGGATCGCTTATGGCGTTGGCAATGTAAACAATTATTCAATAAGCAATGTTGCCTTGAGTTTATCGGATTACAGCCCTCCAGCAGCATATCAGGAGCATCTGTTGCTTGGGGACAATCAGCAGTTGGTGTTCGCTAATCAGCAGGGCAAGGGAGGTTACGCCAAGCTCTATCATTGTCGGACCAGGGAATACTCCTTATCCTCAATCATTCGCTTTCGTCCAGGCAAGCCAGGTTATCAGGAGCATGTCCAGCATTTATCTCTGTCACCTGAGGCGCTGATCTGGGTGAATCATCCGGCAGAAATATACAAGCATGGGGATGGTCGACCTTGCTTCTGGGCTGGGAATGGGATATTGCCCGATGTTGTTCAGCATGAGGGGATCGCTTTGATGATGTTTGATATTCCTGCGGATAACAACTCTGACTGGACACATGCTTATTTTCCTACTCACTCCTTCACGGAATGGGTAAGGCATGAGAACTGGCACTTTGCCCGTTTGGATAAGGGTTATGCAGCTATATATGCGGCCAACGGGACGAGTATGGAGAGCAGCGGGGTGACAAGAAAACGTGAGCTTATTTCACCTGGCTTGCGTAACGCCTGGATTATAAGAGCAGGAAGCGAACAGCAATTCGGGTCATTTGACGCTTTTATCAACCAAGTTCGTTCTGCAAGCCCGCAATTCGATAATCAAGCTTTAACTCTCACTCTAACAGACCCGGTATATGGTCCAATTCAATGGGGAATGAACAAGCCTTTTCTTATTAAAGAAGAGGAAATTATACATGAAGGTTATGGAGTGAAGGGACAACTGAAGTTACTGGACATGTAGCGCTGAATCATTTGCAAGAAACCAAGGGAGTGATAACCAACATGCCGAATCAAATGGTGCTGCAGGAGAGAATAAGCAAGGTATCCCAAGCGATGGAGTCTATGAAAAACACAAGTATCAATGAACAGTTTCCCATCGGACTAATCGACATACATCTATGGGAATGGCCGCAAGGTGTCGGTCTGTATGGCTTGCTTCAACTCCATGAGGCAACGAAAGATCCTAAAGTGCTGGAATTTCTCGAATCATGGTACAATGCAAGGCTGATGGAAGGGTTACCGGAAAAAAATGTGAACACCTGCGCTCCGCTCCTTACTTTGATCTCACTATGCGAGCTGACCGAAAACAGGGAGTACGAACAGGTCTGTGAGGAGTGGAGCAGTTGGATCATGGATGGACTGTTGCGAACCGGAGATGGTGCGTTTCAACATATGATTACGGGAGATGCCAATGATGGTCAAATTCTGATTGATACCCTGTTTATGACGGTGCTATTTTTGGCCAAGGCAGGGGTATACTTCAAGAAACCCGACATGGTGGAAGAAGCCAAACGACAGTTCCTTGTGCATATCAAATATCTATATAACAAGAAAACCGGATTGTTCTATCATGGCTGGGATTTCAATGAAAATCATAACTATGGTGCTGTTCATTGGGGAAGAGGCAATGCATGGTATACAGCGGGAGTTATGGATTTCCTGAATATCATTCCGATCGAAGACGGGTTAAAGGCCTATCTGTTGGATACAGCAACCGCTCAAGTCAGAGCACTGAGCAAGCTTCAAGGTGAGGATGGCATGTGGCACACTGTGCTGGATGATCCAACCTCTTACAAAGAAACCTCGGCAACGGCAGCGATTGGATACGGCATTCTTAAGGGAATTCGGTATGGATACCTGGATGAATCCTATCGCCAGAATGGCTTGAGTGCGCTTGAAGCGGTGTTGAAACAGATTGATGATAACGGCGTTGTACAGCAGGTGTCCTATGGTACACCTGTGGGGCAGGATGCTCAGTTTTATAAAGATATAGCGATCAGTCCGATGGGATATGGACAAGCACTTACGTTGTTTATCCTGATTGAGGGCTTGCGGGCTCCAACCGCCGAATAGAATCAGGCGGACTTGTACGGAGGATAGGGGATACAGTTTCCTGTATCCTCCTTTTTGTTTTAGTAAGCTCGAATCTCGATTAATTGGGCATATCTGCTGCCATTTGTGGCATCAATTATGATTCTCAGAGCCTGAGCTGACAAAGGGACATCCAGGGAATGAATAACTTTTCTTTTGTGATTTTCTTGAACACTTGCGACTTGTGTCCATTCGCCAGCAGGAGTCAGTACCTCCACGTGATAATCACGCACCAGCTCAGGCATCACACGGAATGTTGTGTGATGGTGATGTAAATTAACCAGATCCTCGTTCACATCATCATTAAACGTCAAGTGCAACTCAGCCAAGGTTTGTGGCTCTTCCCATGTCAGTTGCACCCATTCAGGATTGCCAGACTGCATCGGCTGCGACATCCACTGTTGCGGCCCACCGTAAGGGCGATGATAACCGTTAATCGTGTTGTCCGCTGAATATGCCGAAGTCTCAGAGAGGGTACGACAGCAGAATGGCTGACGCGCGAACCCCTGCATGGACCATAATACGACAGGCTGATTCGTGGCATGATCCTCCAGATTTTTGGACACGTGGTTTTCTTCTGTTTTGAAGAAGATCAGTACTCCGCTGTGTGCTTCTGTCGAATGGTAGAGTGAGACGGCTTTATTGGAGCGGATGATTATAAAAGCATTCTGCGGTTCTTCCGGTCGCCATTCGAGCGGCAGCTTCACCCACTGCGCATTTCCTGTTGTAACGTTAACAGTCGCCGTAACTTGTAACAAATGCGGGACGTAGTTCTCCTTACGCCCCGTATCCCACAGCTCTACCGTCAGTGCGGTATCGCTGGATGCATCCAGCAGTAGCTCCAGGCCGCTGAGCACTGGATGCACAGGCAGCAACAGGGCGACATCTGTACCCAGCGGGTACGTCTCGCCAGGCTGCTCAAGGGCGATGCCCGTCAGCGTGCTGGAGGCTGTAACCTGGGCACGCCGGGCCAGATCCAGCTCATCGTGGCTGCGCACCCCGATGATGGAAGCGTCCTGCCGCAGCAACGTCTGTTGCAGGACCGCTAGATGCCTCGCGTGCAGCTCGCGCGGCGACACCCCCATGGACGTGCAGAGCGCTGCGCCCGTACCCGCGGCTTCGCCGATGACCGCGCATGTTGCCATGACGCGCGTTGTGCCGAAGGCGACATGTGATGCACTGATGTCGCGCCCGGCCATGAGCATATTCCGCACATTTGCGGAATACAGCGAGCGGAACGGCACGTGATATACGCCATCGGCATGCATATGCTTCGAGCCGCTCGCTTCGGCGTACATGCCCTGCGGAGGATGCAGGTCAATGGACCAGCCGCCAAAGGCAACGGCATCCGGGAATTCCCGCTGGCTGATTATATCGTTCTGGGTGAGCACATAGTCACCCGTGAAGCGGCGGTACTCCCTTTTGCCAGGCAGCGAACCAATCCACTCCAGCGTCATATGATCTGCATCAAACTTGCCGGAGTTCTTGATATAGTCCCAGATCCCGTAGATCACGGACCACAGTTCATCACGGATCAGCTCATTGTCATGAACGGTGTCATGTTCACCGCCCCATTCAATCCACCAATAATGACAACCGGAATCCCCGCTGCGAATGACCCGGCGAATCGGAATGCTGGTCTGTGTAATATCCTTGGCAAAAGAAGGGGGGATATAACGGACAGGCGCACCAGCATCCTTGGTATAAAAGAGAAGTGTACTGCCCAGCGTGATCTGATCAGCCACCTCTGGTGCCCACTCTTCGCCATACTCGCTGCGGGCTTCCCGGCCGAGTGCAAACTTGGCTCCAGCCAGAAAGCCGACCAATCCATCACCCGTACAGTCCAGATAGATCTGACTTTCGAATCGGATTTTGCGCTCAGAACCCATCATCCAGCCAGTGACAGAGGTGATCTTTCGTTCATCCCCATCGCCAGTAGCCTCGACTTCATGTACATCCGTGTTCAGGTACAGGCTGATGTTGGATTCAGCTCGAACGGCTTCCAGAATGATTAAGTCCCAGAGATAGGGATTGCCCTCCGGATTACGATACTGATTCTCTACAAATAGTTCCCCCATAATACCCGTTTCCCGGGCATAACGGTTAATCCCGTGGGCGGTGGCACCGCACACCCAGACCCGAACCTCGCTGCTGGAATTGCCGCCAAGCACGGGGCGGTTCTGCACCAGCGCAACCTGCTGCCCCATGCGGGCAGCGGCTATCGCGGCGCATACACCAGCAAGTCCTCCGCCGATGACGGTGATGTCGTTTTGTACATGCTCTTGTTTCATATCTGTGACCTCCTTAACTGAAGTTAGATCCACCTTCACTCCAACTACATATCTATAATTTCATCTTAGATTTATATATTCACTTTTTAAATGCACTATACTATCATCAAACATATACTTTATTTCACAGAAAGGGTGGTCAAGTCATGGAGCTGCTTAACCACATCTACTGGAAGCAAAAAGGAGAATTTGCTCTTACGGAAGATATCTATACGACTTGGGTGGCTTTTGCCGTCGAAGAGGGAATATTCCATTATGAGATTGGGGGTCAGATCGGAGAAGCGAGTTTTGGCGATCTGGTGCTGTGCCCCCCGGCGGTTCCTTTTCGGCGGACAGTCATTACCCCGCTGACATTTCACTATTTACAGTTTAGCAGTAGCCTGGAGGAGGAGGAGTTTCTGCCACCAGCCGGAAAATCGCTGATTAATGACACGAAGCGGTTAGCCTCGACGTACGCTTATTTACGCCAGGACAGTGAGGAGAATAAGGGGGGAGTTGCCCGTTGGAAGACACATTTTATGATGGATTTGTGGCAGTTGTATCAGGTGGAACGCAGACAGAATCGCTTAAAGGAGCGGAGATTTACCGAAGACGCACGAATGGCTGAAGCGGCAGCGCTACTGGAGGAGCGGGCGGAAGAGGAGATCAGCCTTCAGGAATTGGCACAGCGACTGGCCTTGAGTCCGGTGCAGTTGACAAGGCGTTTCCGGGAAGCTTTTCAGGAGACGCCATCAGGCTATCTCAAACGGGTCCGTCTGAAAAAAGCGCAGAACCTCTTGGCTGACAGCAGCCTGACCCTTAACCAAATTGCCGAGCGATGCGGATATGAGAACGGTTTTTATCTAAGTAGAGTGTTCTCCAAAACGTTGGGCATAAGTCCATCTGAGTATCGCAGGAGACACAGGGTGTAGGCTGAAAGAAGTAAGCAGAAAGCTTTGAAGACTACTTTAAAGACAACTTTTGAAGCCAGCGGAGCACCAGGTATACACCTTCGTTATGGGTTGTCAGATTATGGAGGAGCTGGTGTGAATGAGTGCAGAAGCAACGGATACTGCATTTCTAACCGAAATTAGAGGGGGAAGTACATTTCAGTTGTAGATCATAGACAATTTATACTATAATTTACCATATGGAGTCCTTATCCGAACGTATGCCCCCCCCCGTATCCGTTTGAATGAGGACTCTGATTTTATAACTAAAACCAAGGAGGTGGATATGGCCTTAGCCTTTGGAATAAGGAATTCATCCTAATATTCGATAAAGGAGAATGGAAGCGATGAGAAAAATGATATTTTTGAAAGCGCTTAAATTTGTTTTGATGATAACTTTGTTAGTTCCTTTGTATTGGGCGGCTCCATCTGTCCATGCGGCAGAAGGGGAAAATACCTTGATTCTGAGTCATGATTTTGAAGATGGCACGGTCCAGAGCTGGAGCGGACGCGGTGAAGTAGAAACGCTTCATGCAAGCGCCGTTGCAGCGCGTACCGGAGATTATGGACTGGAAGTGAGCGGGCGTGCTATGACATGGCATGGGCCAGCGCTGGATGTGACAGAACTTTTGGAGGTGGGACAGACGTATGTGTTCACTGGCTGGGTGAAGCTTCCGGCGGGAGCGTCCAGCACAAACCTCAATATGTCTTTACAGCGTACCCTGCCAGATATAACACATTATGAAAATTTAACATTCGGTACCGCATCCGCAGGCGGATGGACTAAGCTTACTGCACAGTTTAAAATGCTGGAACCAGCGAATCAGTTATCGGTTTATTTTGAAGTGCCAGACAGTGCCACAGCTTCTTTTTATGTGGATGATTTCCGATTGGAGAAGCTGCCAGATCTCGGACCCATTGTGATCGAAGAAGACATTCCTTCCCTACAGGATGCTTTTGCGGGCAAGTTTCGAATTGGGACGGCCTTCACGAACAATGAACTACTGACCGAACCGGACAAGCAACTGCTTACGAAGCATTTTGATAGTCTGACACCAGGCAATGTTCTGAAATGGGACAGTACCGAGCCGCAAGAGGGTATGTATAATTTCAGCGGGTCGGATGCCGCAGTCGCTTTTGCAGCAGCGAACGGACAAGAGATACGCGGGCATACCCTCGTTTGGCATACACAAACTCCGGATTGGGTATTCCACGATGCCAACGGCAATCTGGTGAGCAAAACGGTGCTGTATGAACGGATGCAGCAGCATATTGAGACGGTAATGGAGCGTTATCAAGGCCAGATCTACGCTTGGGACGTTGTGAATGAAGTCATTGATGCCTCCGAGCCGGATGGCCTGCGGCGCAGTCTGTGGTACCAGATTGCCGGGGAAGAATATATTGAGAAAGCATTTGAATTCGCCCATGCAGCGGACCCGGATGCCAAGTTGTTTATTAATGACTACAATACCCATGAGCCGGCCAAAAGCCAGGCCCTCTACAATCTGATCACTCGCCTTCAAGCCAAGGGTGTGCCTATTGACGGAGTCGGTCATCAAACACACATCAGCCTCTTTTATCCAACCCTTTCGGAAATTGAGAGTTCCATTGTCAAATTTAAGGCGCTGGGCCTCGAAACACATATTACTGAGCTTGATGTAAGTGTATATTCCAATGATTCGCAATCTTATGATATCTTCCCGGAAGAACTGAAGACACAGCAGGCAGCGCTGTACAAGTCCCTGTTCCAGATCTTCCTGAGGCATACGGACACAGTCAAAAATGTTACCTTGTGGGGCAAGGATGATGCCAATACCTGGCTACGAACCTTCCCGGTCGCTCGCAACAACTGGCCGCTGCTTTTCGACGAGCGACTCCAGTCCAAGCCAGCCTATTGGTCCGTATTAGAGACGGTCCAGGTCGAGGCAGTACCAGCCGCTCCGCAGAATCTGACCGCCACTGCGGTTAGCGACAACAGCATCAATCTAAGCTGGAGTGCATCTGCAAGTGCGACCTCCTATACGGTAAACAGGTCGCTGACAGCAGCCGGACCGCATACATCTGTGGCCGCTGTATCGGGAACAAGCTATAAGGATATGGCGGTATCTGCTGGAACCACCTACTACTATGTGGTGAATGCGGTTAACAGCGTTGGGAAGAGTGTGAACTCTGTTCAAGCTTCCGCAAAGGTCCAGGGTGGAGGGCCGCCAGAGCCTGCTGGTAATCTGACTCTAGCTTATCGTGCAGGGGATACAAATCTGCTCGATAACCAAATGAAACCGCAGTTTGTCATTCACAACAACGGTACCTCCACAGTTAGCCTGAATGAACTGACAATTCGTTACTGGTATACAGTGGACGGGGAGAAACAACAATCCTTTTTCTGTGATTATGCACAGCTTGGAGGCAGTCAGATCAGCGGCAGCATAGTGAAACTGCCTGCACCTGTTCCTGGAGCGGACCATTATCTGGAACTGAAGTTCGGTACCGGAGCAGGCGTGATCCCGGTCGGAGGAACCTCTGGGGAGATACATACCCGGTTGCACAAAGCAGACTGGTCCAATTACAGCGAAGGGGATGATTATTCCTTTAACCCGCTGCAGACCTCTTTTGCCGATTGGACCAAGGTAACTCTTTACCGGAACGGCGAGCTTGTCTGGGGAGTGGAGCCTATATCCTAATTTACTAAGTCGTTATATCTAGCCTAGCCGGAGATCCCAGATCTCCGGTTTTTTTAATGCAATAGAACAAATCTGTGTATCTCTATCCCTTCCCTGGCAACTGGTATCACATATCCATGCGAATGAGCCCGGCCCCGGCCGAAGCGGGGGAACTGATGGTATAATGATCTCAATAATTGCAGGAGGAGCGCTGAGGGGATGACAAAGCCCGACTGGAAGACCTTTTTGCCGCATAAGCTCAGGTATCGGCTGTTTGGTGCGTTTGTGGTGTTGATTCTGCTGCCATTCAGCGTACTTAATGTCTACAACTATGGACAGATCGAATCTCTAGTTGAGCAAAAAATCAGCGAACAGAGCCACGAGCAACTGGTGCAGATGTATGGTTCTCTGGAGGACCAGATGAGTATTGCATTTAAAACCCTGATTTTTCTGGAACAGGATTCAGCCGTAAGAAACGCCCTGACTTCTCCAGACAATCGTTCTCCGCTTGAGAATAAGTCGTTGGTGGAAGAGAAGTTCAAGATGATCAACAACAGTTTTTTTCTATATAATCCTTCCGTGTACTTCACGCTGTTAGATTTTCATGATAACGTTTACACTTCGTATTTGCCCAAAAAAGCTCTGGCCTATGGCCCTTATCGGGAACAATTTCGCAAGCATCTTGGAGAAATGACCTTTATCAAGGGCAACACTGATTCAAACTCGTTTCCATCAGAAGAGTTACTCTACCGCTGGGATGCCCGGGATACCAACCATGTCCTGCGGGAGTTATCCTCCAGCCCGTATCTGTTGTCCCTCTATGCGTATATGAAGGACAGTGGCGGCAAAAGGTACGGAATGGCACGGATCAGCATCGATTATTCGTACTGGTTTCAGTCTATGTTGAAGGATTCGCAGAGCAATCAGGAGTATTTCCTGATTACTGGCAATGGGGAAACAATTGCCCGCTCGTCCGAAAAAGCGGTACTTTCCCCAGACGTGACCCGGGAAATTGCACTTCATCCGGCAGAGGCCTATCTGACGGATAATGATTCAGATACGCTGATTAACTACGTATACATCGAGTCACTGGACTGGTACATGGTAAATCGTATTCCACTAGCTGTGTTGTTTACGGAGATATCGGGGCTTAAGCAGCGCTATTTTTTAACGTTTTTTGGCTTCACAGCAGCATTTGTGCTCATGGCCTTTATGATCTCGGCGACGTTCACTCGGCCTTTATCACATCTGCAGAACCAGATGAAGGAGGTTGTACGCAAAAACCTCAAGGTCCGTATCCCTGAAGGCCGCAGCCGCGGAGAAGTGCTGGAACTGACCCGTACGTTCAATACGATGCTGGATGATGCCAATCAGATGATCAACAGACTCAAGGCGGAGGAACGCCAGAAGGAAGCGGTACATTTTCATATGCTCCTGGCCCAGATGAATCCGCACTTTCTCCTGAATACATTGAATACAATGAAATGGAGTGCGATCCGCAGCGGGAATGAAGAGATCTCCGAGATGTGTGTTTCCTTGGGCAAATTACTGGAGGTCAGCCTGAATTCACAGGTCGAATTGGTATACCTGAAGGACGAGATTGAGTTGGTTCAAGCCTACCTTCATATCCAGCGGATTCGTTACCGCGATAGCTTTGAGGTGACTTGTGAATTTGACGAAAAACTTGAGTATGCGCTCGTGCCCAAGCTGAGCTTGCAGCCACTGGTGGAGAATGCCATTCACCACGGTGTCGGGCCACTGGAGCAGCTTGGTCAGATCCGCATCGGAATTTACAGGCAAGACACAGGAAAGCTGATTCTGGAGGTGGCAGACAACGGAATTGGCATGGAGGAATCCCGGCGTCAGCAGATGACCCGCACACGTCCGGGGATTGGTCTGTCTAACCTTAAGGAACGATTGCGATTATTGTTCAAAGGCCAAAGTGAACTTGAAGTGATTGATACCAAGCCGGGGACATTAGTGAGGTTCAGCATTCCTTTTTTATTGTCGACGCCGTACGTACAGAAGCGATCTCACTAGACGACTGGAGAGGGGAATCTGGCATGTGGAAAGTATTACTTGTAGAGGATGAGGTATTCGTACGAGAGTCGGTACGAGAGATTATTTCCTGGGAAGAGCTGGGCTTCACGGTCATCGGGGAATCCGGTAATGGGACCGAAGCGCTGGCGATGATTATACAGGATACACCGGATCTGGTACTGACCGATATTGTCATGCCAGGTATGGATGGCCTGGAATTACTCAAACAGACCCGTCAGGCCGGGTTAAAAACCAAATTTGTCATGCTCACCTGTATGGGGGAGTTCGAATATGTACGTCGTGCAATGGAATACGGGGCTTCCAATTATATTCTGAAACTGTCCATGAGTGTGAATTCACTGCGTGATACACTCCGTAAAGTAAGTGCAGAACTGGGTGCTTCGACTGAAGCCCGGACAGAGACAGATCATCATCAAGTGCCACCTTCCACACCGGTTCTCACATCAACGCCTGTTTCGCCTGATTCTCTTACGGTCTCTTCTGCGTCCTCGCCTGAAACGGATCTTCCATTTACACCTGTTCGTGAGCCGATTGTGAAGCACCCGGAGATTAGCAAAATAATTCAGTACATCGGACAGCATTACGACCAGGACATTACCGTCAAATCCATGTCACGATATGTGATGATGGGTGAGAATTATGTGAGTGCTCTGTTCAAAAAGAAAACCGGCCATACCCTGATTCATTACTTGCATGGGGTACGGATGGAGAAAGCGGCTGAATATTTGCGTGAGACGGACCTCCCTGTACAGGAGATTGGTTACCGGGTAGGGTTCGGAAGTGATAATTATTTCATTAAAATATTCAAGCGTTGGACCGGTTGCACGCCCAGCCAGTACCGCCATCGTTCGTGACTCACAGGATGAGTAGAAGGAATATGTGTACCGAGTGCTCAGGCAAGCACAAGTAAATCCGTATTTTTGTTCAATCCGAATCATGGATATGTATCTTATGAACCCAGCAAGGTCCCTGCTACGATGTAACGGAAGGTACACTTCAATTCAGGGAGGTCATGTGACCAGATGAGAATCAAAAAAGGATTAACGGGATTAATCGTAGGTGCGCTGATGCTGGGCTTGCTTGCCGGCTGTGTAGGTAAAAATGAGACGAACGGTGGAGTTAACGGAGGTGGAGCGGCAGGGGGAAAAGTGAAGCTCACCATGTGGGGCGCGGTGCCGCCCGAGAATGGTCCACAGGAAGTGGTGGATACCTGGAATGCGGAGCATCCTGATATTCAGGTGGAATATGTTCGGTTTGTGAATGATGATGATGGCAACCTGAAGCTGGATACAGCGCTGTCCACCGGGCAGAACGTTGATCTGTATGTCAACTATACCCTCACAAATCTGGATAAACGCATCAAGGGTGGGACAGCACTGGATCTGGGCGAGTTCACCGATTATAACATTGATGAGAAAATGGGTGAAGATGCGGCTTCCTGGAAAGTGGACGGCAAATATTACGGGATGCCAACCAAGAAAAACGCTGCCTTCTTCGCTTTAAATATGAAAGCGCTTGATCAAGCGGGACTGAGCGTACCAACAGCCTGGACTTGGGATGAAGCCCGTGAATATGCACTCAAACTGAAGACAGCTGGCTTCAAGTACGGATTGGTGCAGCATACCGCTTCCTATGTAGACCCGCTCGATTCCGTTCTGGTGAAGAACGGTTATGTTAAGGCAGACGGCACTTCCAACCTAGATGATCCGCTCGTCACTAAATGGCTGGAGACGTTGAACGGAATGATGAAGGAGGATGCAACCACTCCTCCGCTCGGAGAGCAGCTGACTTCCAAAATGCCGGTGGAGAACATGTTCCTTGGCGGTGAGTCTGCCATGATTAATATCGGCGAATGGCTGATCCGCACATCGAACAACATGACCGAGTTCCCGCGGGATTGGAAAATTGCCTTTGCCCCTGTACCGAGACTGGCTGCACAAGAAGCAGATATGGTGAAGAGTGGAGGACTTGGTGACTTTATTGCGATTAATTCCAAGTCAAAAAATAAAGAAGCCGCATGGGAGTTCCTGAAATGGTACGCCGATGGGGGAATGATGCCGATGGCTGCGGGTGGACGTCTGCCTTCATCGAATGCCGTTGATCAGCAGACTGCCATTGATCATTTGCTTGGCGATTATGCCGATTCTTATGATAAAGAGTCACTGGAATTTGTGTTGTACGGTGACGAGACACCTACGTTTGTCCGCAGCATTGCGCAGGAAGTGGTTGATCTGCGTGCACAGGAGTATGAAAAGTTCTTCCTCGGTAACCAGACTGCCGAAGTTACGGTACAGAACATGGTCAAACGCCATAATGACTGGCTGAAGCAGAATCAATAGAATGCAAAAGTAATAAGTCCAAAGACCGTCCCTAATGGGGCGGTTTTTTGTATATAAGTAATAGAACAATTCCATGTTGTTTTCCTCCGAAAGTCACTGCCGAAATACATAGTTCTGTGATATCAGGTACAGGGTTATGTTCCTTAAATGTTAGAGGACATCTTGTTATGCTTAATTCCAGAACAGATGTTAAGGAGTGGGGGAGCATATGCATAAATCCTGGATGAAACGACAGAGCAGGCTCGGGTATTTGTTTATTGGGCCCAATATGATTGGCGTGCTGTTGTTTTTTATTATACCGGCTATCTATTCATTCTATCTCATGTTCACCGATTACAAATTCATGAGCCCTGAGACACATTTTGTGGGGCTGGACAATATCCGCCGAATGTTCAATGATGATCTGTTTGGGGTGGCGCTGCGAAATACATTTGTATTTCTGTTAGCGGTTCCAGTATCGATGGGGTTGGCATTTATCGTGGCTGTAGCATTGAACAAGTCGGTGTACTGGCAAAAAACACTGCGCGCCCTCTATTTCATGCCCTATATCACTAGCGGCGTTGCGATCGCCTTTGTCTGGATGCTGCTGTTCCAGCCAACGTCGGGACCGATCAACGGTTTTTTGCGGGGGATCGGTATTACAAACCCACCTGGCTGGTTATCGACAACTGAATGGTCCATGTATGCGATTGATATCATCTGGATTTGGTTCATGCTGGGGTACAACATGATTATTTATTTAGCAGCTCTGCAGGAGATCCCGGAGGAATTAGTTGAGGCTGCTAAGATTGATGGAGCCCGCCCTTGGCAGACCATTCGTCAAGTGATCTGGCCGCTTGTGAGCCCAACGACCTTTTTGCTGCTGATTACAGGACTGATTATGACGATCAAAAACTTTGGCATTATTCAGGCGATTACTCAGGGTGGGCCGGGAAACAGTACAACCGTCCTGTCGCTGTTTATCTACCAGAATGCCTTCCGCTACTACGAGATGGGATATGCTGCTGCCATTAGCTGGGCGCTCTTTGCCATCATCATGGTCTTCACAGTATTGCAGTGGCTCGGACAGAAACGTTGGGTTCACTATTAAGGAGGGAAGGGATCGTTATGGAGAAACCAATTGCCACGAACGCGAAGCCCACAGCTCCGCATGCACCTAAAGGTAAAGTCCGCATGGAGTCCTTGACCCAGATTCGGAGAATCATACTGACACTTCTGATGTCCGGGTTTGCTTTGCTGATGATTATGCCGTTTATCTGGATGATTAGCACGTCGTTCAAATCTCCTGCGGACGTATTCACCTATCCCATCCAATGGATACCCTCCAGCATGAACTGGGAGCATCACATTAAGGTCTGGAGCGGAGCGGATACCTTTGCCACCTATTATCTGAACTCGTTGAAAATATCACTAATTAGCACGATCGGAGCTGTGTTTCTCTCGGCGTTTGCAGCTTATGGCTTCGCAAGGATTCAATTCAAAGGACGGGAGACACTGTTCCTCATCTATCTCTCGATGATGATGGTGCCTCCGCAGGTGCTCTTTGTGCCCAAGTTCCTCATGTTCGAATGGGTCGGCATCTATAATACGCATTGGGCCTTGATTCTGCCCGGAATGTTCACGATCTTTGGGGTGTTTATGCTGCGGCAATTCTTCCTGTCGGTGCCATCAGAGATTTCGGAAGCGGCGTTCATCGACGGTGCCGGTCACCTGCGCATATTTTTCAGGCTGATTCTGCCCTTGGCGAAGCCAGCGCTGGCTACACTTGCGATCATTGATTTCTCCTGGCACTGGAATGACTATGAGAATGCGCTTGTGTTCCTCATCGACAAAGACCTGTATACCGTGCCGCTTGGTCTGCAGAACTTTATTCTGGAGAACAACGTGGATTACAACGGCATGATGGCCGCTGCCACGGCAGGCATTATTCCGATGATCATCGTTTTTCTGGTGGGGCAGCATTATATTATCCAGGGCGTGGCCGGAAGTGCCGTGAAGGGCTGAAGCTGCTGTCACTGCAATCCATCAAATACCCCTTTTGCTGAACGAAGAAATCTTCGCGGCAGAAGGGTTTTCTGTTGAAAGGGAGAATAACGATCTTTCCGCAATACAATAGTTCAAACTTCGTATATAATATAAAATCATATGATGCTGTATGACTACATAACTATCGCGAGGTGCACTAGACTTATGCCAACCATCTACGACTTTACCGTAACCAGAACCAGTGGAGAGCGTTTCCCACTCTATCAATATGAAGGAAAACCTGTGCTCATCGTAAACACGGCAAGTAAATGTAAATATACGCACCAGTTTGATGACATGCAGAAGCTGTATGACCAGTACAAGGATCAAGGACTTCAGATTATTGGTTTCCCATGCAACCAGTTTGCAGAGCAAGAGCCTGGAAGCAGTTCGGAAGCAGAATCCTTCTGCCAGATTAACTATGGTGTGAAATTTCCGATGTTCTCCAAATTGGACGTGAATGGAGAAGGGGCGCACCCTCTCTACGACTTTTTGAAAAAATCAGGGCCTTTTGCTGGCTTTGATGAAACCGATATACAGGCCAAACTATTGAAATTGATGGTGTCCGATAAAGCACCAGAATGGTTACATGGAGATGCAATCAAATGGAATTTCACGAAATTCCTGATTGATGCAGAGGGTCGTGTGGTCAGACGCTTCGAACCTATCGATTCCATCGATGAGATTCAAGAGAGTATTAAACAGCTTCTATAATTTCACTTTGATATCTCATACAGGGGTATGACACGAATCGTTTCCCTCTTCCGAACAGGAGGTGCATGAATGTGCCGAGCATGATGCAATTTAGTGCTTCACTGGAGTATAGTTACCGATCCACCAGCACGTTTAACCCAGGCAAGTCAGATGGATTCCATTCACATCCACATTATGAGATTTATTATTTTCATGACGGAGAATGTACCTATATCATAGGAGATCGGGTATATAACCTGGAGCCGGGTGATCTGGTGTTAATGCATGGCTTGACCCTTCACCGACCACATCCGAAGCCAGGCAGTGCTTACGAGCGAAGCACACTGCATTTTGATCCGTCTGCCATTCGCAGCAGCCTGCATCCGGACCGTATGGTTGAGGTCCTGAGACCATTTGAAGAACTCAGAAACTGTCGGGTCAATCTGAAGGGAGATAACCGCTCTGAATTTGAAGCTCTATTGCATGATCTTCATCGTCTGTCTCAAAGTCAGAGCAATTTCAGGCAAGAGCGAATGAATGTCAGACTGTGTGATCTGTTGTATTTTGTAGCAGAGATCTGCCAAGGTGATGTCCAGGAACAACTTCCCTCATCGGAGAGGGAGCGGCATGTCCAAAACATTATTCGTTATGTGGATACGCATTATATGAAGGACATTGGTCTGGATGATCTGGCACTGGAATTACATCTATCCAAACCGTATCTGGCAGGCATGTTTAAGGAAATGACAGGTTTGACAATATTCAAATACCTGTATGACCGTCGCATCAATCAGGCGAAGCTTTTGTTTCAGTTCCAGCCTGAGATCACCGTGACAGAAGCAAGTCGATTGTCCGGTTTCAAGCGCCTTTCGCATTTTAGTCGGATGTTCAAACAAAGTGTGGGATGTTCGCCTGATCTTTACCGTACCCAATTGCATCGCCAATCATAGAAGTCGTCTTTGAGCTGACCAGCTTGTCTGGTTGGCTTTTTTTGTTGATTTTCGTTTGAGGAATGCATCCCACTGTGTTTAGAGGACACGCAGAACAGGTAAAGAAAGGTAATGAACCCAGAGGAGGCGAATATGAATGAAACAGCGCACACCGGATCAGAATAACAGTGATACCCAACAGGAACAATCCCGTGACAATCCTGAACAATATAAGACAGAGCACGAAAGTCTGCTTGACCGACATGAAGAAGAACAGACTGTAGATCCAATTCCGATGGAAGATCTGAATATGGAAGCTCAGGAAGAGAAGAATAAAGATCAGACAAAAAGCAACTCGTCTACGGAAGAGAAATACCGGGCGGATTATCGCAAAAAGACGGGCGAAGGATAATTCCAATTGTTGTTTTGGGCAAACTTGTTGAAATATTTTCGGTGAATGTATATTTAGTGAAAATAAATTAGTTTGTTGACTAATGTAGGTTACTATATTATAGTTACTATGTTGGCAGTTGAAAAAAATTTGGGAGGCGAATAAGAATGACAACTTTTTTTGATGCGTTGAAAAACAGAAGATCTTATTATGGAATCAGCAAGGAATCTACAATTTCGGATGCTAAAATCCAGGAAATCGTAGAAGAAGCGGTGAAATATACACCAACTTCCTTTAACTCACAAACATCCCGTGCCGTTGTATTGCTCGGTGAACAACATGATAAATTGTGGAATCACACAGAAGAAATTTTGCGTGAAGTGGTAGGCAATGAAGAAGCCTTCAAATCCACAGCAGAAAAAATGACTGGATTCCGCAGCGGATATGGTACGGTTCTCTTCTTCGAAGATAACAATGCGATCGCACAGCTTCAACAAAATTTTGCAGCTTATGCAGATAACTTCCCAATCTGGGCTAACCAATCCAACGGTATGTTGCAACTGGTAATCTGGACTGCTCTGGAACAAGAAGGTCTGGGTGCATCTTTGCAGCACTACAACCCGTTGATTGACGAGAAAGTGAAGCAAGAATGGAACATTCCTGAGAACTGGAGATTGATCGCTCAAATGCCATTTGGTAAACCAACGGCAGCACCGGGTGAGAAAGAATTCCAACCAATTGAAGAGCGCGTAAAAGTACACAAGTAAGCTTCGCATTCCCAACATTTAACCACATACGGCCTCGCTTCAATTTGATACGATGATAGTTGATCGTAATCCAATGAAGCGAGGCTTTTTAATGTGAATAATAGATTAAAAGACATAACGAACCAACGGATATGGAAAATGGCTTTATGCGGGTTATTAACCCTTGGATCGGTAGCTGGATACGGCTCTACTGTTCAGGCTGCAACCGTGCAGCAACAGTTTCAGGATACACGCACCAGTTATGCGAAGGATGCCATTACACATCTGGTGAACAAAGGCATTGCTGCCGGTACGTCAGAGACTACGTTTGAACCGAAGAAAGCTGTTACTCGTGTAGAATTTGCGACGTTTGCGGTGAGATTACTAGGTTTGAAGCCCGTTAAAAATAATATAAATCCCTATCAGGATATAAGCATGAATGCTTGGTATTACGGCAACGTTGCTGCCATGACGAATCTTTTTATTTTGGAGGGTAAGGGTCAGGGAACGTTCCAGCCTAATGCCTCCATTACGCGCGAAGAAGCGGCTGCCCTTCTTGTTCGAATGTTGAAACAACAACCCGTAGAGACCTCGCTCTTATCTTCAACGTATTTTGACGCAGCGGATATCTCGGACTGGGCACGTCCATATGTTCAGACGGTATATCAACTTGGACTAATGCGGGGAAGTGGAGGCGTGTTCCGACCACATGACCAGGTAACGCGAGAAGAAGCAGCCGTAATGCTCGATGCCATTTTACAAAAGAAAACATGGTCTGAGCAGTTACAACGTGGGGATGAACTTGGCGTTCAGTTGGGCTGGCAATATAACTCCACTACAGCTGAATTCAAGAAACAAGTGGAACAGTCTGAAGTGAATACACTCGTCCCACGCTGGTTTTTCCTGAACAGCAGTATGAAAGTAACGGATCACGCGGACCCGGCATTGATCTCCTGGGCATCCGCCACCGACAGGCAGCTATGGCCATTGCTCGGTAATCGTTCGGATTCGGCACTTACGCATCAGATGTTATCCAGCTCAGCCAACCGAGCGGCAGTGATCTCACAGGTAGCCGCTTATGTCAAAACCTATAAACTGGACGGCATTAATGTGGACTTCGAGAATGTTGATCCGGCGGATCGTGAAGGTCTGACGGCATTTGTCACCTCTTTGACGGCTACGTTGCACGCACTGGGTGCAGTTGTTTCTGTGGATGTATCGCCAGACCTGGGTACTGATTGGACGGATGCATTTGATTATGCCAAACTGGGCGCTGTATCGGATTATATGGTGCTGATGGGATACGAGGAACACTGGAACGGTGATCCGAAAGCAGGGTCAGTGGCGTCTCTTCCATGGGTGGAAAAGGCTTTGGACACCATGCTCTCCGAGGTGGTACGTGCCAAAACAATTTTGGCCCTTCCATTGTATACACGGGACTGGTCTTCAGTGAATCCGGCAGCTAGTTCTTGGGACATTACACTTTCAGATCAGGGAATGCGTGCGCATGCTACGGGATCTGTAAGACGATGGGATGCAAGTCTGGTTCAATATATTATCGGGTACAACAGTAATGGTAAGCCAAGATATATATGGGCAGAGGATAGTCGTTCGTTATCAGCCAAAGTGTTAATGAGTGAGCAACGGCAAATCGCTGGACTGGCTTACTGGTATATGGGCGGCGAAACTGCCGATGTATGGAACGCCATTTCAAATGCTTCGCGATTTGAATCGTATAACTTCTAAGCAATCATGAATCTTATAGACCCAAACTCATCGTGATTCCGGCGGATGGTTTGGGTCTGTTTGTTTTGGTATAAGATAAGCAATATGAGGAATCGTTTAAGCTTGGCTGAACGGTTTAATGTATAGAAGGACAAACAATTTAATTAAATTAGATAAATGGAAGTTCAGGAGGAGAAGGAGCATGCGAGAGGTTGATTGCATAATTGTAGGTGGAGGGCTCGCAGGGCTTCAGGCAGCCATTCAGCTTGGACGTTATTCAGCTCATCAGGTGTTGGTAATCGACGCGGGAGAAGGCAGATCGACGTTGTGCCGGACTTATCATAATATCCTCGGTTTCCCCGATGGGGTATCCGGTGAAGAGTTTAGAGAACGAGGCAGGATGCAGGCAGAGCGGACCGGTGTATCTTTTGAGAAAGACCGTATTGTTAAAGCAGAACGTCATGGAGAGAAGATCCAATTGTTCGGTACTTCAGGAACTGAATATAGGAGCAAAACCGTGTTATTGGCAACGGGGCTCACGGATAGAGTTCCGGACATTCCGGGACTAACCCCTACGCTGGGTCGAACAGTGTATGTCTGCCCTGATTGCGATGGTTATGAGATTCAGGATCAACGTACGGTACTATTGGGATCTGGCGAACCAGGTGCCAATATGGCGATGATATTAATTCAGCGTACGAATGATCTGTTATATATCAATCATGAGCAGGCTCCCATATCTGCAGAGCTGCATCGCAGCATGAAAGAGGCGGGAGTTCGTTATCTGGAAGCGGCTGTCCAGGAAGTACAACAGATTGAGGATGGCCATATCACCGGTGTTCTGACCGAGGATGGACAGATCTTTGAGTCGGAGCGTGGATTTATCGCATTTGGAGGCAATCGTGTACACTATGAACTGGCGGAGCAGCTGGGAGCTGTAATCGCAGATAATAAACATGTGGAAGCTGATCCGCGCAGCTTGCAGGCAGCGACGAATGTGTGGATTGCCGGGGATCTGGGCCTGCACGCAGAACAAGCAACCGTTGCGATGGGTGAAGGTTCCATTGCCGCGATCTGGATTCATAAGGCGTTACAGCAGATGACAAAGGATTCACGTTGAACCTCACCTTCAAATATGAGGTTGATTATTTAATTGTTCATTACCAAAAAGTCCTCCCAAGCCATATATGTGGCAGGAGGACTTTTTGAGCTATCTTTTGCTAGGGAGAAAAGGAGTACGCTTATTTGTCTGATGAATCCGTTGACTTGGAAGATGACGTCTTGTCCTTCGAGTCATGGGAGAAGTCTTTGCGAATGTTGTCCACGATATCGCCAACCACGCCTTCAATCATATCGGTTGGTCCGGGATTATTTTTGTCTGGATGGATAACGGTATTCACTCCTGGTTCAAGTTCATCATTTTTCTTCTCATGTTTGGTTTTATCACGCATGGGATATCCCTCCTGGTTCAATATTGTATAAGGTGTTCATTAACATATCCAAACACCGTTACGTATATGTAAACGATTAACCGCTGTAGTTCTTTTGAAACGTGTACTTGCTCATATATAGAAGATATATACAGAATTGAACGTACTGATTAAACTTCTGCAATACGTTTATATTATAGATAACCAATGAGTATTAAGTTTAAAGCTTAATAACAATAAACAAACTATTATACAGGAGGTTATTCAAATGAATGAAGAAAATCATGTAATCCATAAAGATGGTCAGGTTTCAACGGACAAGGTGGACAATGCAATCGAAAAGATTGCACCGGAAGAGAGAGAACAGATTTTACAAAACTTTGATGCATTCAAAGAATACTTGGGTAAACGAATTGCGATGGGCGAGTCTATCGGATTAAGTGAAGAACAGATGGCTAAAATTGCCCAGAAAGTAGCTGACCATCTGGCTGCGAACGAAGAGCCTCGTAACCGTGAAGAAAAACTGCTTCAGGAGCTGTGGAATGTCGGCAAGGAAGATGAACGTCACATGCTGGCTCATATGCTCGTTCGTTTGGCACAAGACTCCACAACCAATCATTAAAATTAACATGTATGCATAAGCATAATATTCATGAACAAACATAAGAATCTTATGCTAGTCAATAACCTCTGAATGGCGATGCCTTCAGGGGTTATTGCCGTTTACGGAGACTACAGACACGAGTGATGACGCACATTGTAACTATTTTTAATCTGGCTGATACTTTTATAATCCCTGTTCCAAGTATGATAGGAAAAGAAAGAACGTTGGAATCGATAGTTCACATGAGCGTTTGAGAAGCAAGACTTCCGGTTAAGGAATAGTAACGTTCATATTAAGGAGAGATGTTACCTATGAAGAACGCGACAAAACAATGGAAACTAGGAATGATCGGTGCAGTTGTTGCTTTACTTGGTATGATTGTGCTGACTACATATTTACTTACCCCTGCGAATGCTCAAGGTAGTACGGATGCTCAACAACCTTCTGCGAAAGAAGCTCAAGTTGCAAACTCCGAGATGTTTACAGCCTATGTTGAAGGTATGCATATAGTAGACGGCAAATTGTTTATGACAGTGGACAAGATTGGCTGGTATCAGGGTGAAGAAGCCGATGCTATTTTTGCACAGCGCAATCCGGAAGCAGGTATAGACGGTGCTCCAGATGGTTACTATATTGTCAACGATAGTAAAGAGCAGGAACAAGTTGAGGTTAGTGCCAATGCTGAAGTATTGATGCAGTTGTATGATCGGGATGGTACGATGCAGGGCGCAGACATTCAGTGGAATGAACCTGTGACATTATCCAAGTTCGAATCGTTATATGAGAATACCCGTATTCTTGATCTGTCCGTATTCCCGTATCATCTGACGGTGCAGGACGGAAAAGTTACTAAAATTGTGCAACAATACATCCCATAAAATAAGATGAAATTCATCATTCAAGCATTCCTCCTGTTCATTGGAACGGTGAGGGATGCTTTTTGGTTATGACAAATTCATGAAAGCGATTGTAATTAATGGTAGGTACATGTATCATTATTGGAATGGCGTTTTTACATAGTTCAGGAGGAGCCTCATGCTTAAAGACATGATTGCATTAACTAAGCCCGGACTTCTAAGGTTAAATGTGTTTGCGGTGGCGGTAGGATTCTGGGTAGCTTCAAAATGGGATATCAACTGGTTATCTCTGCTCATGGTCGTGATTGGATCAACTTTGGTTATTGCTTCAGCTTGTGTTATCAACAATTATTGGGATCGTGAATTGGACCAAAAGATGGAGCGCACCAAAAAAAGGATGGATTACATTAACCATCTGAAGCCAGGGTTTGTACTTGGCTATGGCATTATCCTTGGTGTTGTGGGACTAGCAGTACTGTATCTCCTGGTGAATCCGTTATCAGGCTGGATGGCACTGCTTGGATGGTTCGCTTACATCGTGATTTACACGATGTGGTTGAAACGCAGTTCAACGTGGAGCACGTCGCTCGGTGGAATTGCAGGAGCGATGCCGCCTGTCATCGGTTATACGTCTGTAACCAATGAGATTGATGCAGGTGCCTGGTTGCTGTTTGCACTATTATTCTTGTGGCAACCACCACACTTCTGGTCATTGGGTATTCGCCGGGTAGAGGAGTATCGTGCTGCGGGCTTCCCGTTATTGCCAGTGGTTAAAGGGGTGAAACGCACCAAGTTTCAGATGATTCCTTATGTTTTTCTGCTGCTTCCTGCTGTATTTCTGTTGTATTATTACGACTACGTAGGTCTGGTATTTCTGATTGTATCTCTGGTCGGTGGACTGATCTGGTTTGTGCATACACTTAGCGGACTGAAGACACAGGATGATGAGAAGTGGGCAAAAGTGAACTTTCTGATCTCGGTGAACTATCTCATGCTCGTATTTATTGTCATGGTAGCGAATACGGTATGGTCTTAATTAGACGATGAACAGATCATTTTCAGAGAGATTTCAGCTTAAGCGAGTTGGCTGCATCGAATGAAAAAGCACACTAGGGAATAGCGTTTGGACAACCTTGAGTTGTTACAACATATTCTCCGGTGTGCTTTTTTGGTATAATCAAACAATTAAATAATATATGTGGGAATTATAATGCAAGATGGGAAGTGACAGCATGAGTAATTTGGAACAGGCCGTACAATGGAGACAAGGAGGTAAGGTGCAGGAAGCGATTGAACTACTGCAAGAGATTACAGTCCAGGAACCCGAGAATGCGAATGTCTGGTATCAGCTGGCTTGGGCGCATGATTCGCTTGGGTTAGAGCGAGAAGCTGTTCCGCATTATGAGAAGGCACTGAGTCTTGGACTTTCTGATGAGGACAGGGCAGGTGCAATACTTGGACTAGGCAGTACATATCGAACGCTTGGACAGTATGAGCAGGCAAAGGCTTGGTTTGAAACGGGCATGAAAGAATTCCCGGCGTACCGGGAATTTGAGGTTTTCTATGCCATGGTGCTCTATAATCTGGGTGAACATGCAGAAGCGATGCAAAGACTGCTCGTACAACTCGCGGACACATCGAGTGATAAGAGAATAAACGACTATAACCGAGCAATCCGTTACTACGCAGATCAGCTGGATCGGGTGTGGGAATAGATCGAATACACAGAAAAGGGAGATGGATGAATGAACTCCAATCAAGATCTGAAACAGGTGAATGAAAGGTTGGATCAAATTGAGAAAAAGCTGGATAACCTGGGAGGTAGCCAGCAGAACAAACGCTCACCTGGCGTACGCTTCCTGATTGGTTTTGGCATCACGATTGCGGTTATATTTATACTGCTGCTGACTCTTGGTGTTATACAATTTGTGAGTAACGCGAGTAACGGATAGAAAAAGTTGATGACGACAGGTAATGAGTTCTCCAAAGTTACATAGCCGGGCCGAGCCACTGTTGCACCTCTTCAATGAAACGCCGCGTAGCTGGCGATAGATTAACCAAAGACGGGCAGGCCATGCCAATCGTACGATAAGGATCTCCAGTTAGTGGCACGAGCGCGAGCGAATCAGTATGATTTTGAAGTACCATTTCCGGCAGCAAACTGATTCCGAGACCATTACGGACCATCGCCATGATGGCTTGATCTTCGGCTACTTCATAGACGACATTGAGCTTGGCTGCATGCTGCCGGATCAGTCGTTCAATCTCGTTATCTCCGCCCCACTTGGGCAGAATAAAGGGTTGCTCCAGCAGAATATCAAACGAAACAGACTCCTCTGAGGCGAGAGGATGATCCAGAGGCAGGATACACATCATCCTGTCTTTTTGCAATGGGATCGTCTCAAAAGGTGATGAATCGCCGAGAGACAGAAATCCGAGATCGATGGCACCTCCAGCCAACCAGCCCTCAATCTCAGCATAATCGCCCTCCCACAGCTTGATCTCAATTCCGGGATGACGCAGGCGAAATTGTTTCAGGATGCCCGGCAACCATTGTGTGGAGACACTTGCGAAGGTACCAATACGCACCGTACCAATCTCCGCGCCGCGAATGAGGGAGATTTCCTGGTTCATCAGTTCCGTCCAGCGCAGAATCTCACGTGTGTATCCCAGAATGCGTTCCCCTTCAGCGGTAACCCGCACACCGGAGCGGCTGCGATGGAGCAGGGAAAAACCACATTCTGTCTCCAGACTGGCGATGGCATGGCTGACTGCGGATTGGGTGATGTTCAACGCTTCTGCCGCTTTGGTGAGACTGCCATATTCCACAACGGTATTCAATATTTCGTATTTGATCAGTGACATGAATGGTTCCGTTCCTTCCCATTTTTGATACATGAATTTATTTCATATGATCCATTATAAATATTCATTTTTATAATGCAAAGAGATCGTTTATACTTGCCAAGGCGAGTTAGTTTGACGCACGATCACACAGATCAGAATACATAGAATGAAGGTTGAAGCAAGATGAATGGTGTACAGGTTAATCAAGGTCAGACAACAAGAAGAGCGGACATACAGATGCTGCTCGCAACGGTTATATGGGGATCTTCCTATCTGTTTATGAAATCGGGCCTGGAGTCCATGCAAGAATTGAATCTGGTCGCATTTCGTTTTGGAATTGCCTTTATTGCCGCAGGAATTCTTTTTCATCGGCGGTTGTTTAAGATGGATCGCAGAACACTTGTGGCAGGCGCTATTATGGGGACAGCTTTATTCGCTGCATTTGTTTTCATCACCTATGGTGTGCAACGAACCACGACATCTCAAGCGGGATTCCTAATAAGTTTGGCCGTTATTTTTGTACCGATCCTGACGACGATCCAGCATCGTCGTATGCCGGATAAACGATTGACACTCAGTATCCTGGTTGCCGTTACCGGGCTTGGCTTGTTGACGCTTCAGCATCAGCTTAGTCTGCACACAGGAGATATTCTCTGCATACTAGCAGCACTTGTGTATGCCATCTATATAATGATTGCTGGCAAGTTCACACCGAAGCATGATCCACTAACATTGGGAACAGTTCAATTGGGTGTTGCGGCGATGTGGGGAATTGCAGCTACATTTATGCTGGAAACGCCACGTATGCCCGATACGGCTGAATCCTGGGCAGCCATTCTTGGCTTAGGTGTTTTGTGTAGCGGCTTGGGGTATATTCTGCAGACACTCGCGCAGCGTCATGCCTCTCCCACAAGAACAAGTCTGATTTTTTCACTCGAACCACTGTTTGCAGCAGCCTTTGCATTTACCTTTCAAGGGGAATCGCTAACGTTGCAAGGGTATGCGGGAGCAGTTTTGATGTTGGTTGGTGTTCTGATCACAGAGATCAAACTTCCACAGCCTATCTTCTGGCGCAGAAAACGCCCGGTTTTACAGTCGGAACTTGGCGATCAGGGAGCACCAGGCATATAATTTGGGGATAAAAGGTCCTTCGTCATCTTCTATGGAAGGTGGGGAGAGGGCCTTTTTTGGTTATGTCGTACACCTTGTGAAATAGATAAACAACTACCTAACAAAAACAGAATAACATAACCTTGTTTTGTTGAATTTTGTTTTTTATGCTACACTGAATGGAAAATTAGGAAAAACGGGTGAGTAGGATGGCCAAAAGAGTAACGATGCAGCAAATTGCGGATGCTGCGGGGGTGTCCAAATTCGCAGTCTCACGTGCGCTGACAGGCAAGCCTGGTGTGAGTGAGCATACACGCGAGATGATTGTCAGAACGGCGGGGCAGCTTGGGTATTTCAGAACTGAGCCTAAGCGTTATCCGGGGGAGACACAGATATCAACGGAGATGAAGCCAGAAGCGGAGCGACAAGGCACCATATTGATTTTGTTTCCCAACATTCGTTCTCAGAATCGAGCTTCCTTATACTGGGGGCCTGTGTTTGATGGCATTTCTGAGAGGTTGAATGAGAAGGGGATGGATATTTTAACGCTGACAGAACCTTCTTCAGATCGGATGTTCTCGGTCCTTAATCCCGAAGCAATCAGCGGAGTCATAACCGTGGGCACCATCTCGACATCGGTATTGCTGGAGATTTACAGACTGCGTATTCCGCTTGTCATGGTGGATCATGAAGACCCTGCCATATACGCAGACTCGGTTTTTACGGACAATATGAAATGTATGAAAGAACTGGTTCTCATGCTCGTTGGTAAAGGGTATAGAAGGTTCCAGTTTGCCGGGCAACTGCCCGATGCAGCAAGTTTTAGAGAACGCTGGCTTGGATATCGTATGGTGCTGGAAGAGAAACAGTTGGAGGGGGAACAGCAAGACGGCTTGCTGGGACCCGAGTATGATCAGATCCGGAGATCCATTGCTGAAATGGAGCTGGAGGATATCCCTGAAGTTATTGTATGTGCAAATGACCATACAGCTGTCATTGTCATTCAGGCACTCCAAAGTCGAGGCATTCAGGTGCCCGAACGTTGTGCCGTAACCGGATTTGACAATACGCAGACGGATGAACCCATTCTTGCTTCGGTACATATTAACAAAGAGAATCTGGGAACGAGAGCAGTAGACCAGCTATTGTGGCGGATCAAACACCTGGATGAACCTTATGAACGCAAGCTGATCTATTCGGAATTAATTATTCGTGATGAATATAACGCCAGTATACTGTAATGGGATATGAATTTACGGGCTCATTTTAACAATGATCATACGGGTAAATGAAATCAGGTGAAAGACATGGAGAGGTCAGAGCTTCATGTCTTTTTGTTATGCAGAGATTGTTTAACAAATTAAATCACAAAACAGATTGACTATAAGAAGCATATCGTGTTAATTTTGTTTTGTAAGTTATTTGTTTTTATAATAACAAAACCTAACAAAATGATATTTACCAACTCTAACAACAATGGAGGCTGTCATGAGCACAATACAATCACATGTTTTTCAGAATTGGACGTTCAAGGCTTGCGAAGATCAAGAGTGGATGCCGGCTCAGGTGCCCGGCTGTGTGCATACAGATTTGCTGAAGCTGGGCAAGATTCCAGATCCTTTTTATGGAACAAACGAGAAGGAAGTACAATGGATTGATAAGATAGATTGGGAATATCAGACGGAATTTGACGTTGCCGAAGGGTTGTTCTCTCAGGAACATCTGGAACTGGTGTTTGATGGTCTGGATACATATGCGGATGTGTATGTGAATGAGGTGCATGTGTTATCAGCAGATAATATGTTCCGAGTATGGAAGGCAGATGTAAAGGCTGTATTGAAGGGGAACGGTAACATTCTCCGAATACGTTTTCGGTCTCCGATTCAGGAAGATCTGCCGAAGCTGGAGAAGCTCGGATATGCATTACCTGCATCCAATGATCAGTCCGATGTTGGCGGACTTGGCGACAAGAGAGTAAGTATTTTTGCACGTAAAGCCCCGTATCACTATGGTTGGGACTGGGGGCCGCGTTTTGTAACCAGTGGGATCTGGCGTGAAGCACGTCTTGAAGGTTGGACACAGGTACGAATCAATGATGTGTATATCCAGCAAAATGAAGTAAGCGCTACCTCAGCTTCATTAACTGCTGTTGTGGAAGTCGAGACATCACAAGCGGTAGATACGACTATTCGTATCGGCGCAGATGGACAGAGATGGGAAAGATCCGTATCACTACAACCCGGAACTCAGACTGTGGAGATTCCAATCTCTATTGATGAACCGAAACTGTGGTGGAGCCGTGGACTTGGTGATCCGCATATGTACAACTTCCTTACCGAAGTGCTTCAAGGTGAGCGAGCTGTGGCTGAATCTACAGTGAAGACTGGGCTTCGTTCCATTCGCTTGGTACGTGACAAAGATGAAGCAGGAGCATCCTTTTATTTTGAATTAAACGGGGTTGCGGTCTTTGCCAAAGGGGCCAATCACATTCCGAATGATAGCTTTATCACTGAAATTACTCATGAACGTTATCGTCATGAGATCGTATCCGCAGCCGAGTCCAATATGAATATGCTGCGCGTGTGGGGTGGCGGAATCTATGAGCAGGATGTGTTCTACGAACTGTGTGATGAATATGGAATCCTGGTATGGCAAGACTTCATGTTTGCATGCAGCATGTATCCAGGAGATGAAGCGTTCCTGAACAGTGTGAGACATGAGGCGATTGATAATGTGAAACGTCTGCGCAACCATCCAAGTATTGCACTCTGGTGTGGGAACAACGAGATTGATTCGGCTTGGGCTCACTATGTTGAGAATGGTGGCTGGGGTTGGAAAAAGGAATTTACTGCCGAGCAGCGTGAAAGCATCTGGGCCGATTACGAAGCCATCTTCCATGATTTGCTGCCAGAAGTCGTTGAAGCGTATGCGCCAGGTGTGGATTACTGGCCTTCCTCACCACTGGTATCACTGACAGGGGATGAGACGCAGCATGCGCACCCATCCACAGCTGAAGGGGATATCCACTACTGGGGCGTGTGGCACAATGTAGAACCATTCGAGAACTACAACGTGCATGTGGGTCGTTTCATGAGTGAATACGGATTCCAGTCTTTCCCGGAGTACAAGTCAGTACGCACTTACGCGGAAGAAGAAGATCTGGCTCTGGAGTCGGAAGTCATGTTGGCTCATCAAAAGAATGGCGCAGGCAATCGTCTGATCAAACAGTACATGGATATGTACATGCATGAATCGAAGGACTTCCCATCGTTCCTGTATATGAGCCAGGTGCTTCAGGCGGAAGCAATGAAGACAGCTATTGAAGCGCACCGTCGCCGCAAACCATTCTGTATGGGCACACTTTACTGGCAAATGAATGACTGCTGGCCGGTGGCTTCATGGGCAGGTATGGACTACCTTGGTCGTTGGAAAGCATTGCAATATTATGCGAAACGCAGCTTCAGCGATGTGTTGGTATCGGTAGATGGAACAAAAGAAGATACAACAGATATATATATCATCTCGGATCAATTACAACCTGTTAAAGGGCAGTTACAGATTCGTTTGCTCGGGTTCGATGGAACGGTGCATCGTGATGAAACACATGACGTGACCTTGGCACCTAATACAGGTGATCGAGTGCTGTCATTACGTAACGCGGAATGGCTTGAAGGTCATGATACAGCTAACACGCTGCTGCGCCTGGATCTGAAACAGGAAGGTGCTGCGAATATCGTACAGGAACACTATTTTGTACCGTCCAAAGACCTTGCTCTGCAGCCTGCAAACATCAATGTAAGCGGAGGAGCGGATGAGAACGGCGTTCATCTGGTACTGGAAAGTGACGTGCTTGCTAAACAGGTATGGTTATCTTCGGATGTGGAGGGTGTCTTCTCAGATAACTTCTTCGACTTGATTCCTGGCATTCCGGTGAAGGTGCAGTTCACTTCCAGAGAGGGATTGCAGTCTAATGATGTGATATCAAATCATGGACCGATCGAGGTTCGATCCATGATTGATTTTATTCGTTTGACCTAGAAGAAACGGTTGGAGTCTCTCGTAAGAGAGATTTCAACCGTTTTTTTATTGAAACCTGACCCCATTTATATATCGTAATGGTTTCGTAATACTTCGCTTAGAGAATCGTAAGCTGTCTTGCTTATTGTAATCCATGTAAGTAATAAACGAATGGAGAGTGATAAGAATGATGAAAACAAATAAGAGCAAAAAAGTGATGGTAGCAGCGGTATTGGTGATGTCTATGGCCTTTTCTGGATTGGCAAGTGCTGCAGATATGAAAACGATTAAAAAGGATGGCATGGAGCTTGTTCAATTGAGACAGGCAGCCAAAATGTATGATTACAGCATTATGTGGGACAGCAAGGATAGATCTGTAACTCTGATGTATATGGGCAAAATGGACGACAAGATGATGAAAGACGACAACATGATGGAAGACGACATGATGATGAAAGACGATAAGATGATGGAAGATGACATGATGATGAAAGACGATAAGATGATGAAAGATGACATGATGATGAAAGATGACATGATGATGGAAGAAACGATGATGCCTGCGGGGAAAACGATTAAATTGTGGATTGGATCGAAAAAAATCATGGTAGACGGTATGCAAGTTAACTTGAAATCGATGCCTGTCATCCATGAAGGGAATTCGTATGCGGCTGAGTCTGTAATTAAACAATACATGATGCCCGCCATGGGAATGAAGTAATTTAAGGGCTAAGCATCGCCATCACCATATGATATGATTGGCTCAAATGTATTTTCTGGAATATGGGGTGGGTTCGTTTGAATGAATGTGTACTTGTTGCTGATGATGATACAAATATTACGGACGTTTGTCGCAGGTATCTGGAACGGGAAGGTTATCTTGTTGTGACGGCCAAGGACGGTTTGGAGGCTATTGAGCTGTGGCACAGCCAAACGCCAAACTTGATTGTGCTCGACCTGATGATGCCGCATAAGAATGGCTGGGAAGTTTGCAACGAGATTCGGCAAACTGAGGATGTGCCCATTGTAATGCTGACGGCCCGTGGTGAGGAACAGGACCGTCTGATGGGACTGACGATGGGGGCGGATGATTATCTGACCAAACCATTCAGTCCAAGAGAACTTGTCTTACGTGTGAAGGCAATCCTGCGGAGAATGCGAATTGCGCAGGCATCACCTGTTACAACATCTGAATATACGATCAATTATGAAGGGCTTACCATTGATTTTACCAAGCGTGAAGTGCACATCAGCGGGCAGGCCATTGAATTGACCGTTACAGAGTTTGAGATGTTGTATTTGCTGGCAAGTCACCCGGGCCAGGTGTTCTCCCGTAACCAGATGTTAAGCAAGATTTGGGATTTTAGCTATGAGGGAGATACAACAACGGTGACTGTACATGTTCGGAGATTACGAGAGAAGATCGAACAGAATCCTTCTGATCCAAAATATATTAAAACAGTTTGGGGTATAGGCTACAAGTTTGCGGGTGGCAGTTCATGAAACTTCGCACATACTTGGTGTTGTCCAGTCTCACAGGCATTGGCGTATTATTAATTTGTTTGTTCATCAGTTATTCCAAAATGCTGCTTACGATCGAACAATTGTATTGGTTATCGGCTATAACGGCAGGGGTAGGCTTACTTTCATTTATTCTTCAATATTTGCTGACCAAGCCATTAGAGAAATCAATTGCGCGAATTACACAGCAGACGATCCGAATTGCCGAAGGGGATTTCCATACGGAAGTCCCTCTCATCGGTACGCAGGAATTTAAGCTCCTGGCACAGCAATTTAATGAAATGAGTTCCAAGCTGAAGGAAAGCTTTGATCATCTGCATCACTCAGAAACCGCGAGACGAGAGTTGATCGCCAATGTTTCCCATGATTTACGGACTCCCTTGGCATCCATTCAGTCATTCGTCGAAGCGTTGGAGGATGATGTCATTAAGGATAAAGAAACCTTTCAGCGTTACCTGAACACGATACGACTTGAGACGAAGCGTTTGGGAGGGCTTATTCAAGATTTGTTCGAATTATCCAGCCTGGAAGCGCAAGGGGAGGTATTTGTGCCTCAGCCTTGTCACGTCGATGAGTTGCTGCTCAGTACGTTGGAGAGTTTTTCGTTTCATCTCGCCGAGAAAACGCTGAACGTTGAAATCGATTTGCCCGATAAATTACCAGCCGCGGTCATGATGCCTGCACAAATGAAGCGGGTCCTTTCCAATTTGCTGCAAAATGCCATTCAATACTCTCCTATTGAAGGAAAAATTATTCTGGCTGCCGAAGAGAAGGGGCCGTTTATACGAATTTCAGTTACAGATGAAGGGGAAGGCATTGAAGCGGAGGAAACTTCGCGTATATTTGAACGTTTTTATCGAATTGACAAATCACGTAGTAAGAGCAATGGGGGGGCCGGGCTTGGCCTTGCTATCGCTCAATCGATTGTGGAACTCCATGGTGGCGAGATTGGGGTTCAGAGTACAAAAGGAGAAGGAAGCTGCTTCTGGTTCACGCTTCCGATCTACGTCAGTCGTTAACCTTGGTTAATCAAACGTAGTATTTATTCAGGTGGTGAATGACTTGACCAGTGATTTGGTTTTTCTTTTCGGCGTTTTTGGTGCAGGATTGTTATCGTTTTTTGCGCCATGTATTCTGCCGCTGATCCCGGTATATGTGTCTTATCTATCCGGAAGTATGGTCAACGGTACGAATCAGCAGCAGCCTGACACCAACTCGGTTCGGTTGAGGTCCACACTTGTTTTGCGGACATTTTTATTTGTTCTTGGGTTGTCCCTGGTATTTGTTTTACTCGGTTTTGGTTCCGGCATCGTTGGTAATTTGATCTCAAGTCCTGTGTTTATTGCCATCTGCGGAGCCATCGTGGTGCTTTTTGGGATTTATCAAACCGGGTTGATCCGACTATCCTGGCTGGAACGGGAGAGAAAGCTGTCAAACGATCAAGCCAAACGGGGAGGGTATGTCGGAGCGTTCCTGTTGGGTCTGACGTTTAGTTTTGGCTGGACGCCTTGTATCGGGCCTGTTCTGGCTGCCATTCTTGGTATCGCCGCAGGAGAAGGCTCTCCACTGTATGGCGGGTTTCTCATGTTCCTGTATACCCTTGGATTAGCGATTCCTTTCCTGATTCTGTCCGTTTTTTCGGAATATGTTATGAAGCGGATACGTGGTTTATACAGATATATGGGTGTCATCAAAATAACTTCCGGCTGTATTCTTATTGTCATGGGACTACTGTTAATGACAGACCGACTAAACAACTTGGTGACCTGGTTTCAATAATCATTGGAGGAATTTGGTATGAAGACGGCACGGAAATGGATGTTATCTGTAATCGTATTTGCTGGAGTCCTGTTGATCTTGAGCGCATGTGGATCACAGCAAACTGAATCAAAACAAACGGGGTCATCATCAACCCTGGCATCAACATCCGATATGAGTTCGTCAATCATGATGAACAAGGGAGAGACGGCTCCTGAATTTTCATTGCTTGATCTGAAAGGAAACACGGTTGGACTTTCTGATGTTCAAGGCAAGAAAGTGTATGTGAAATACTGGGCTTCCTGGTGCTCCATCTGCCTTGCGGGTTTGGAAGACCTGAATAATCTGGCTGGTCAAAACAATGATTTTCAAGTCATTACGATTGTGACGCCAGACTACAAAGGAGAGAAATCCTCCCAAGCGTTTACCGAATGGTTTGACCAACAGCCATATGATAACATAACTGTTCTTTTGGATGAGAAAGGTGTATGGGCCAAGAAATTTGGCGTAAGAGCATATCCTAGTTCCTTTTATATTGGCTCTGATGGTATTTTAGCGAAATCGCAGCCAGGGCATGCATCTAATGAACAGATCATGGAATCATTACAAGAGATTTTGTGAGAAGGGAGGAAGTGTCATGAAAAGGACGCTGCTCGGCTTGTTCCTCCTTGTTATAGCGATCGTTGTGTCTGCTTGTGGAAACAGGGCTGAGAGCCATTCATCTTCATCTTCGATATCCACTCAACCTGTCAAGGCATCGAGTGTCTCCGAGGAAAACCTGAGTAACCTGTACTTGGCAGGAGGCTGTTTCTGGGGTGTGGAGGCATATATGGCTCGTATTCCAGGGGTTCAGGATGTGACTTCCGGTTATGCCAACGGTGAAGGAGAGAATCCAACCTATGAGGATGTTATTCGCGGAGACCAGGGGTTTGCGGAGACTGTTCATGTAAAATATGATCCGCAGCAAGTATCTTTGCAGAAATTGCTGGAATCTTATTTTCGAGTAATTGATCCTACCAGCTTGAATAAGCAGGGCAATGATCGTGGCGTTCAGTATCGGACTGGAATATATTATACGTTGCCTGAAGATGCCAAAATCATCGAGCAAGCTGTAGAGGCAGAGCAAGAAAAATATGACCAACCCATTGTAACGGAAGTAATGCCTCTGCAGAGTTATTATTTGGCGGAGGAGTACCATCAGGATTATTTGGAAAAAAATCCGAACGGATATTGTCACATTGATATGACTGTCCTGGATGACCTGGAGATTGGGATTGATCCCGCTCAATATCCACGTCCAACAGATGAACAATTAAAGGAACGATTAACAGACGAACAGTATGCAGTTGCGGTAAACAATGATACGGAGCATGCGTTCAGTAACGAATACTGGGATAATGAGGAGCCCGGTCTGTATGTTGATATTGCAACGGGAGAGCCATTGTTCACCAGCCGGGATAAGTACGATTCTGGTTGTGGGTGGCCGAGTTTTACAAAACCGATTGTACCAGAGGTTGTTACCTATACAACGGATACGAGCTTTAGTATGGAGCGCACGGAGGTACGAAGCCGGGCAGGAGATATCCACCTTGGGCATGTGTTCGATGATGGTCCCGAAGATCGTGGCGGCAAACGTTACTGTATTAATAGTTCATCGATCCGGTTTATTCCCTTAGACAAGATGGAGGAAGAACGTTATGGGTATTTACTGTCTTTTGTCGAGTAGAGAAGGGTAGCTGACTTTATCAAAATATAATAACGCCATAATTTAGAACGGTTGAGATCTCTCTATGAGGGATTTCGACCGTTTTTTATTCTGAGGCATCTAACAAAAACGGAGGTAGGCTTCTAAGATGGTTCCATCATTGTTATAATTGATAATCATTATCAATTATGGGTAGGCTTCTGGTCACAATGCCAAGGTATTGTGTGTGTTTGATCGCTTAGGAGAGGGAGTTTATATGGGAATTCAGAATGACATCAAGCTGTGGGATCAGGTACAGGTTCGCGTGCTTGATGTGCGTCTTATATCACTCGCAACACACGAGTTCATACGCAATTATGTGTTACCAACCAGCGCATTTGTGTATGTTCAAGGCAGAGGCCAGGTCTGGCTGGATGAAGAGGTATGGACTACAAACCAGTTCTTGCTGCTGCATGGGGGAAAAGGAAGACGTCTGACACTTGAAGCGACAGGGGCTTTGGAGGTACATCTGATTTTGTACAAATCAACCTTGCCCTCCAACGTGCTTGTGGAGTACCGAATGATGTTGAACCAGCGTAATCCGTTTGAAGAGTCCTGGGCGACAGTGCCGGATCATACACTTGAGCTACGTGAGCTTGTGCGGAATATACATGAATGCTGGTCAGGGCAGGAGCGAGTGAGCAAAATTCAGGTCAAAGTGTATTTCTTTCAACTGGTACAGCTTGTCTTGTTACAGCGGAGTCGCATGTTTAACGAAGTTCAACAGCCTTCGCTTACCGATCAGGTTTTGCGATATATCAAAGCTCATTACCGGGAATCGATCTCACTTGATTTGCTTGCCCAGTCCTTGAGTTACAGTCCGCAATATTTATCACGCAAATTCAAGGAACAGACGGGATGTACACCGACAGAATATGTGATTCGGTTACGAATGGCTGAGGCAAGGAGTCTGCTTGCGTCCACAGAAGCTTCATTACAGGAGATTGCTGCGTATGTGGGTTATATGGACCCGTTTTATTTCAATCGTATATTCAAAAAAGAGACCGGTATCACACCGGGACAATATCGGTTGAAGCACCAGGAAAACTCGAAATCAGTTTCAGAAAGTACATTAAATGCAACAAATGAATCCATTGTAACAGGAGGGGATGAACGTTATCCTTTAATTGATGATGATAATCATTATCAATATAAGGGAGATGAGGAAATCAACATGTTTAACCATTTTAAATCAGCGATCATGTCGCTTGCACTTGTACTCACATTGAGTGCTTGTGGAACAGCCCAGCAGGGGGCAGAAACATCCGAAGTTGCGGCTGAACCCGAACAACCGGCAGTAGTGGAAACCCAAATGGTAAATACGACCTTTGGCGAGGTAGAGATTCCTGCACATCCGGAGCGTGTTGCTGCTATTGATTATCTGGGAACGGTGCTTGCTCTTGGTGTCAAACCGATTGGTGGAGGACAATTTCTGATGAACAGCCCTTATCTGGAAGGCCACTTGGATGGTCTTGAGACCATAGGGGACTCCGTTGAACAATTGATGGAGCTGGAACCTGATCTTATTATTACATTGAATCCGGACAAGGCGGCTTATGAGAAATATAGCAAGATTGCTCCGACCGTTTCGATCGCATCCATCACATTCCCGACACTTAAGGATGAAGTGAACTATTTCGGTAAAGTCCTTGGCAAAGGAGCGGAAGCAGAGAAGTGGCTGGCTGATTTTGATGAGGAGATTGCTAAAATTAAGCAGGAAGTGCAGAGCGTTGTTCCAGCTGATACTACATTCTCCGTTATGCAGGAATATGATCGCCAAGTCTTCATTTTTGGCAATCAGTCGGGCCGGGGAGGACGTAACATCTACGAATTGCTTGGATTGCAAACACCAAAGAACATTCCATCCGAGTTGATGCAGGGCGCTTATCATGAATTCTCCATAGAACTGCTCTCCAAATATGCCGGAGATTACATTGTGCTGACCAGCAAGTCTCAGTTGAAAGACCTTCAGGCAGATCCGATCTGGGGTTCATTACCTGCTATCAAAAATGGAAAAGTATACATATGGACGGAAGAACAATCCTGGTTCCGTGACCCTATCGCCTTGTTGAAACAGACACAGGATCTGGCTGAATGGATTATTGAACTTAATACACCGTCTAAGTAAGAAACTCCAAAAAAACCGTGCTTCCCAGTTTGCTGAGCAGCACGGTTTTCATATTTCTATGTAGGACTGAAAAGTAGAAGGGGATTAGCTGCCTGTAGGCAGATGAAGTAACAGTGTGATTACCGTATAAGAGATTATTCGCTCTTTTGTTCGTTTTGAATTTCTTGCAGATCCTCCAGCTGGAGTGTAAGGTCATTCTCGGGGTTTGCACTCACAATGACTTCTGACTGTGATTGTTGCTGACCTGGCTGATTCGACTTGGCGGCAGGTTTGATCACGTAGAGACTTTGAACGGAGTTGAGCAGGCTGGCAGGGGTGTCTTCATACGTTTCCAGGAAGAGTACATAGTCTTTGGTAGGAATCAGCTTGAGGTTGTCATCATTAAAAATCTCGGTGTTGCCAAGTTGTCCGCCAAGTTGCTTCACTTCAAGTTTTTCCCCGGCAGTGTAACCGCCCTTATAGGATTCAGCGACCTGAATCGTGTGGATCGTATAGATTTTGTCAAAAGAAGATGGATCTCCGCCCGGATCGGACGCGGGGTTTAACTCGTTTTCATTGGCAGCACCGGTAACTTGTACGATATCGTTTAAAGCTTCCACACGAGTCTCAACAACACTGCCTTTCACAATGGCATTTGCTCTCTCGGACAGGTCGCCAATGCTGGCATAACTCGGGTAATCTTCAGAAGCAATAATGGTCATGGGTGCATCGGATGGGGACGCGGTAGGTGTAACAGAAGAACATCCAACAGCAGATAAAATGAAAATGGAAGAGAGAAGCAGCGTTAATACTCGATTTTTGTTCATGGATAGGAATCCTCCTTGGATTTTTGGGATAAGTTCGTAACGGATTAGTATTTGGATTTTACGTTATTGATATCAAAGGTTTGAGGTTGGGTCATGGAATTGCGGTTACGGGAGTAAGACATAATGGAAGGACTGCTTGTTGTCGGGTTGTCACCGAGCCAGATGGAGTGTCCGAGTTCGTGGACAAATACGCTTTGAATGAAGTTGGATAAGTTGGTTGCGTCAGGGGTGATGGTGGATGCATTGAGTTCGATGCGGAAGCTTACGACTTGACTGCCGGATACGGAGGCGTAGTTGACACCATATGCTGTATTATTGAAGTTTCCTGCGGTGATGGTGTTTGGGGAGTTACTTGTTTTGGTGAATTTAACTTTGGCACCTGCATTGTTCCAGTTGGTAAGGGAAGCGTCCATGGGAGTCTGCCATGCGGAGGCGTAATTATACGTACGAATGGGGATGGTGGTGCTGGGATAACCGTAGGTTAGAAAGGTTGCCGCATAGATGGTACTGCCAAACATCGCAATCGCTGAGAACAACATGATGCTCATCAAAAACTTCCTTTTCATACTTAAAACCTCCAATAAATGTATTTTATTCTCTATCATAGTAACAAGGAATAGTTGAGTTGAAATGAGTCCGAGGTCGTTGTTTTTGTCGTGAAAAACATGAAATATATCTTGATCAGACCATAATGGTGTCAAAATAAGTCATTTTCTGTTCGATATGCATGCATAATTTCCCTGAAATAACAAACAATACGTTCAACTTCTCACAGGGAAAGGTAGTGCTAGAGCATGTGCAACCGTTTTTCATTGGCAGCCGATTTGGACGATGTCAGAGATCATTTCAAGATTCAGCGAGTGATGTATTATTATAAAAACCGATACAATATCAGCCCAACCCAGCATACGCCAATTATTTTGCATCAGGATGGTGAGCGTGTATTGGATGAGTTCCGGTGGGGGTTCATTCCATTCTGGGGTCGTGATGCCGTTAACGCGAATCTCATGACGGTACATGAGAATCCTTCCTATTACAAACTGGTAGAGACCAAGCGTTGCGTCATTCCTTGCAATGGATTATATTACTGGCGGCAAGAAGGCAAGAAAAGTTATGCGGTTCGTGTTGTCATGCCAGATCGCGGTCTGTTCGGCATAGCTGGGTTATACGAAGTATGGAGAGATACACGGAAAGAGCCGCTTCGTACCTGCACGATGCTTATGACAGGCGCGAACATGGTTACACGCGAGTTTGGCAGTAAAATGCCGGCGATCCTCTCCGAAGAAGAGATCAACACTTGGCTTGACCCGGCCAATACACGGGTGACTCAATTGTTACCGCTATTGAAATCGTATAACAGAACAGAGATGAATCTGTATCCAGTCACCCCAATGGTCGCCAACGATGAACACGACTGTTACGAGTGCGTAGAAGAGATGGATCAGAAGCTGGCTTACGTTCGGAGTTTCTGAATATCCTTTGGATAGAATGAAGAAGATTAAGGGGCTGAGAGTCTGGAGACACTCTGCTCTTTTTTTTTCCTTTCTGAAAATGAAAAGTTGCAATTGCAAAGAAACGTAACTATAATCATTACAGTAAGAGAACGCACATATTCATATATCTATTAAAAGAGATATTTATAATCAGGAGGGAACCACGAATGAATCCAAAGTTTAACCAGATGTTTGAACAAGTTTCACTGCCGACTGGTATTACACTGAAAAACCGTATCGTGCTCGCTCCCATGACTCATATGTCCTCGAATGCGGATGGTACGATATCCGACGCTGAACTTGCTTATTATGCACGTCGCACCGGTGGTGCTGGCATGTCAATTACGGCTGTAGGGCATGTAACAGAGACGGGCATTGGTTTCCCGGCTCAATTTGGTGTTTATGACGACCGCTTCATTCCTGGTCTGAAAAAACTGGCTGACACTATGAAACAACAAGGCTCCGTAGCTGTATTGCAAATTTTCCATGCGGGCCGTTTGACGCCTGAACAAGCTGTACCTGCGGGTCAAGTGGTTGCTCCTAGTGCGGTTGCAAGTGAGCGTCCGGGATCTCCTGAACCAAGAGAATTGACGGATGCCGAGATTACTTCCATTATCAAAGACTTTGGTGAAGCGACACGTCGTGCAATTGAAGCTGGCTTTGATGGTGTTGAGATTCACGGTGCTAATGGTTATCTGATCCAGCAATTCTTCTCCCCGCATTCCAACCGACGTGAAGATCGTTGGGGCGGAAGTGTAGAGAAACGTCTGACATTCCCACTTGCTGTTGTGGATGAGATTCAGAAAGTGGTTGCCGAACATACCAAACTGCCGTTCATCATTGGTTACCGTTTCTCCCCGGAAGAGCCGGAAACACCGGGACTCACGATGGAAGATACGTATGCACTGGTGGATGCGCTTAAAGATAAAAACCTGGATTACCTGCACGTTTCCTTGAACGAATTCTGGTCCAAGCCAAGACGTGGCGAAGCAGATACACGTTCAAGAATGGAATTCATCCTGGATCGTGTGAACGGTAAATTGCCTGTGATTGGCGTAGGTTCAATTCATACGGCTGATCAGGCCGCTGAGGCGCTCCAAACGGGAGTACCACTACTTGCCATTGGACGTGAGCTGATTATTGAACCGGATTGGGTTGAGAAGATCGAGAGCGGACGGGAAGAAGACATTGAAACGATTCTGACCAAATCCGATCAGGAGCGTCTGGTTATCCCTGACGGGTTGTGGAATGCAATCGTCCACACACCGGGATGGTTCCCTATGGCAGAAGATAAATAATATACACTTCAGAACTGGAATGGAGGGGGCGAAAGCTCCCTCTTTTTGCACATGGTCCAAATTCTCCTTGTCATCGCTCTGTGGTATGATGGATGAACAGGATCAACTGGATAATCAACGGTTTGGAGTGAAGAAATATGCTCGTAGCTGAACGGTATGAGAAAATAGTGGAATGGGTGGATACGCAAGGCAGTATGCGTGTGACCGAACTTAGTGAGCGCTGCGGGGTGACGGAAGAGACGATACGTCGTGATCTGGACAAGCTCGAACAGGCGGGCAGGCTCAGAAGGTCCCATGGCGGGGCGGTCAGCGTAAAATACAAGGAAGAGTTACAGTCGGAGATTCCGTATCCGGAACGTGCTGTAGCCCATGCAGAAGAGAAGCGCAGAATTGCAAGCGAAGCGGTGAAAATGGTGGAACCCGGCGACCGGATTGCTCTGGATGCAAGTACAACTGCGTGGTATATGGCGGCAGGATTGCCGAACATTCCATTGACCGTATTAACCAATTCGATAAAAGTGGCCGCAGAGCTGAGTAACAAGGAGCAGATTCGTGTGATTGCCACAGGTGGGCAATTGGCTTCGAAGTCACTTTCTTTTGTAGGACCTCTCGCGGAACGTTCGTTGGATGCGTATCATGTCGATAAAGTGTTTTTGTCTTGCAAAGGGGTGCATCTGACCAAAGGCATCAGTGAGTCAAATGAATTACAGGCCTTGGTGAAGCAGAAAATGATCCAGATTGCGGATGAAGTCATATTACTTGCAGATTCCAGCAAATTTAATATACAGGCATTTACCAGAGTCGCTGAGATGAGCAGTGTGGCAAAAGTGATTACAGATCAGGGTGTAGATGAAGAGCAAGTTAGCGCATTGATTGAGCAGAATATTACGTGTATACGTGTGTAAATAAGAAAGGAATGAATATCATGAAACATCCTTTTCATCTGAAAGCGGTATGGAATGGTGGGCGTAACAGTGAGGGAACAATCGATGCAGGTGGATTAAAAACGGTCATATCGATTCCGAAGGATATGGGCGGACCCGGTACGGGAACTAACCCGGACGAGATGCTGCTGGGTGCAGCCTCCACCTGTTACCTGATCACACTGGCAGCGATGCTGGAGCGTTCGGATATTACGCCGGATGAATTGACGCTTGAATCGGAAGCAACGGTAGATGTTACGAATAACGTATTTACGTACGAACGGATCGTACATAGACCCCGGATTGTACTCAGCCAAGATGCTTCAGAGGCGGATCTGACCAAGGCTGAGCGCCTGGCGCATAAGGCTGAATCATCCTGTATGATCTCCCGAGCGGTGGCAGGTAATGTCCAGATGGAGACACAACCGGTCATTGTTACTACAGGAGCTAACGCGGTGTGATATACTGAAGAATAGACGATTCAAGTTGTCATTTGTGTAAAATAAGGAGTAATTCGGTATGAACACACAGAAGCGCAAGACTAACCGCTGGGTACGTTTAACACGTGCTATGAAGCTGAATTTTCTCAAATTGTTACGTGCTCCCGGAGGTGCCCATAAAGTATCTACCGGATTTGCCATAGGGTTCGGACTGGAACTGATCGTGATCTCGACCGCTTCCCTGATATATCTCGTATTTTATCCAATTGTGCGATTGTCTGGGGGTTCGGTGCCAGCAGCGATTGTTGGTAATGTGATCGGGAAACTTACGTTTTTACCTATTATCCTGATGCCGCTCGCGAAACAAATTGGCTCATGGATATTGCCTGCTCACAGCATGGGACAGGGACCGGTACATGAGAGTGCATTCATGGAGCTGTTTCGGGGGAACTGGTCGGCCGTGAGTGAATTGTTGCTTGGTGGACTGGATATTCTGGCGGGTATGTCCGTGTTTGGTGTCATTTTAGGTGTGATATCGTACTTTGTCGTGAAATTTTTCTACGTCAGAGCGCTCAACCGGCGTTATGAACGCCGGCTGGAGAAACGCCGACAAGCGGATATCGCTTCGGTATCACCTCCGGTGTTAATCAGGAAGCCATCACAATCATAATGGGCAGCATGAACATGGATGCAGCAGTTGTCCACAGAATGCAGCGCGATACAAACTGCGGTGAAGCATTGAACTGTTCAGCCAAAATAACGGCGTTCACTGCGGTGGGCATGGATGCGAGGATCAGCAGCACACTGAACAACGTACCTTCGACCTGAAGAGCGGTCAGAATCAGCCAGGAGAGGATTGGCGCAGCTGCGAGACGCACCACAAGTCCGGTCCAGAAGGCTCGGCGTACATTGGGCAACCAAGGCACCGTTGCCCCTTTGGGTCTGAGCATCTGTGCTCCCAGAATGGCGAGAACGACAGGAGAGTAACCCATAGCCAGCATGGCAATCCCTCCATCCAGTGCTTCAGGCAGGCTCAGATTGGACGCACGCAGCGCAATGGCGATGCCAGCAGCATAGATGGATGGCATGCGGAAAACGGACAGAATCGCATTTTTTACGGTGAATTCGGATCTCGCGGCAAAAAAGATACCTACCGTATTAACAATAATCATCTGTCCAATAACGTAGACAGAAGCCTTGTCCAGTCCAAGCTGACCAAAGGCAAGCAGTACAAGCGGGAGCCCGTAATTCACGCAGTTCGTAAACGTGGAGACGAGGGTGAGACCCGCTTTTTCGCTTGCACCCAGACGGAAAATCCGGCTTAACAGCTCGGCGAGTGCCCACAGGGCAATCAGATTAATAATAGAGAACCAGAACGTGCTGGTGACGTCCGTCCAGGTAATCTCTGCATGCAGCAATGTATTGAAGATGAGCGCAGGGCTCAAAATATAAAGGGAAAAGGTCGAGAGCGACCGGGTATCCCAATTCTTGAAGCGTTTTAACAGAATACCTCCAATCACGGGAAGTGAGATCGGCAGGAACACATGGTATAACGTGAGTAAAAATGAGTGAAGCAATGCAATTCAGTCCCTTCTGGATGAAAAACTGATCTTATCATAGCAGAAGATGCATCTCATATGAATGGATATCAGTATGATCATGTTGTTGTAATCGCCTTGTTTAACTAAGGATTTCCCTGCTGGGCAGCGACAGCGGATTGCTATTTTGATATGGCAGATTTATTATAGAAGAGGTGCAACAAGATTACATACACATAGAGGAGGAAACTGTAATGAGTGAATCAAAACGCTTGCTCGTACTTGCTGGCTCTTACGCTGAAGCGGAAAATGAGGGCATTTATGCATATGAATTGAATGAGGATACAGGCAGCTTGTCCAAGCTTGACGGCATCGCGGGCGTGAAAAACCCAACGTTTGTCAACGTGGATACTGAGGGTAACAAACTGTATGCGATTGGTGAAACAGCGTCAGTTGAAGGCAACAAAATGTCTGAAGCGGTAGCTCTGAGCATTGATCCTTCTACAGGAAAATTATCGTTGCTGAACCGGAATAACTCCATTTCAGCTCCGCCATGTCACATCCAGCGTGACCCTTCCGGCAAATACTTGATTCTCTCCAGCTACCACGGTGGTCTGGTAGGTCTGCAAGCCTTGACGGATAACGGTGAAGTTGGAGCGCTTCTGGACGAGAAGAAACATGAAGGACAAGGTGCGCATCCTGAACGTCAGGACAAGCCACATGTTCACTCCGCATTCTTCAGCCCGGATGGTAAATACATGATGGTACAGGATCTGGGCGCGGATAACATTGCGATCTATTCCATCGATGCAGACAAAAATGAACTTGTGCTGCACAGTGAAACCAAAACACATCCGGGAGCAGGCCCACGTCACTTGGCGTTCCATCCGAATGGTCAATTCGCTTATGTGATCAACGAAGTGGATTCTTCCATTACTTCGTTCAAATATGATGCAGCAGCGGGTACGTTGACTGAATTGTCTACAGTATCCACTCTGCCTGATGGATATGATGGCAAAGAGAATACAACAGCGGAAATCACCGTTTCCAATGATGGACGTTATGTATATGGTTCTAACCGTGGACATGACAGCATCGTTGTATTTGCAGTAGATGCAGACAAAGGTCACCTGACACTGGTTGAGCATGTATCTGCTGAAGGTGAGCACCCACGTCATTTTGCTCTGACACCTAACGGCAAATTGCTGATCGCAGCTAACCGTGATACGAACAACCTCGTGACATTCACGGTGGATCAGGAGAGCGGCCGTCTGAAATACACAGGTCACAGCACAGGTGTATCCAAGCCGGTATGCGTGAAACCAGTATATCTGTAAAATGATAAATTTCTAAACCAGCCCTGGCTGGATTGAAAATGATAACGATGATAAAGATAAAGACTCTGCCAGGTGGCGGGGTCTTTTCTATTGAATATCTTATTGGATGATTAGGCTGCTGCTCTGCTGTAAGCGGGTGGATTGGAATAGAGGATTAATTCTATATTTGATTCACCTAACAACGAAAGATTATCAATAGTATCTCCCAAGTAACTACCCCACTTCAAAGTGCGTACTTCCTGAATGGATAGTCAGGGTCTACAATGAGTGAGTAGCCAAAAACAAACACTGCATGCATCTGAACAGACCAATTGGTGCAGGCTAAATATCTGATTATTATTTTTACAGGAACGAATCATACTTGAACAACAAAGGAGAAATAAATGATGAAATTGCAATTGGCGCTCGACTTGGTAAATATCCCTGAAGGTATCGCACTGGTTAAAGAGGTTGAACAATATATTGATATCGTTGAGATTGGTACACCAATCGTTATTAATGAAGGTTTGCACGCGGTAAAAGCGATGAAAGAAGCATTCCCTAATCTGCAAGTTCTTGCAGACCTTAAAATCATGGACGCTGGTGGTTATGAAATCATGAAAGCTGCTGAAGCTGGTGCGGATCTGATCACTGTGCTTGGGGCAACCAATGACAGCACGATCAAAGGTGCAGTAGCAGAAGCGAAGAAACAAAACAAACAAGTTCTTGTGGACATGATCAATGTGCCTAACCTTGAACAACGTGCTCGTGAAATTGATGCGCTTGGCGTAGATTACATCTGTGTACACACAGGTTATGACCTGCAAGCTGAAGGACAAAGCCCGTTCGAAGATCTGCAAACGATCAAAGCTGCTGTGAAAAATGCTAAAACGGCTGTCGCTGGTGGAATCAAGCTGGAAACATTGCCAGAAGTGATTAAAGCACAACCGGATCTGGTTATTGTAGGCGGCGGTATCACAGGACAAGCAGACAAAGCGGCAGTTGCAGCTGAAATGCAACGTCTTGTTAAACAAGGGTAAGCAGATGGGCAAAACACAGTACGCAGCTGACATCTTGAAGGAGCTGGAACGTACGTTAAGCCAGATCGATGATGCAGAGATGCAAGCGATGGCTGAACACATTCTGGCTGCGGAACAGATTTTTGTAGCAGGAGCAGGCCGGTCAGGACTTATGGGAAAGGCTTTTGCCATGAGACTGATGCAGATGGGGCTTCGTGTATATGTGGTGGGCGAGACCGTTACACCCGGGATCAGCTCGAAGGATTTCCTCTTGCTGTGCTCTGGCTCAGGAGAGACAGGCAGTCTCGCAGCGATGGCTAAGAAGGCTAGTCAAGCAGGAGCACCTGTCGGCCTGATTACGATCAAGCCAGAGTCCACGATTGGTCAATTGGCAACTACGGTAGTGCGCCTTCCGGCTTCAGCCAAAGAGGACACAGCGACTTCCGGAGCGGAAGTAACCATCCAGCCAATGGGCTCGCTGTTTGAACAGGGACTGTTAATCGGCATGGATGCTCTCATCCTTACGATGATGGAAATGAAGGGTATGACCGGAGCGGATATGTTTGGCCGCCACGCGAACCTGGAATAGTGAATAGATGAAAGACCGGAATCCTTTGATCATGAAGGGTTCTGGTCTTTTCTGCGATACATATCTGTATAGGTTTTATCCGAGATTTACAGTTAAACTTTGCATCCCGACCAGGCTGTAGTAGAATTAATAGATAGCTGTATCGAATGAATGTACTTATTACATCATGCATGGAGCGGAAAGCTTCCCTCGTGTGAAGTGTCCCCGTGATATGTGTAATATACGCGATATAAGATTGAAGATGAGGGGGCTCGGAGCCATGGCAGCCGAAGTCAAGGAACGGATTAATCTGAAAGAAATCAACTGTGAGAAGGAATTGACGCTTGCGGTAATTGGTGGCAAATGGAAACTGATTATTTTGTGGCATTTGGGTCTGGAAGGCACCAAACGTTTCAGTGAGCTGAAACGCCTAATCCCTCATATTACCCAGAAGATGCTGACCAACCAGCTTCGTGAGCTGGAGGAAGACAAGCTGATTGAGCGCAAGGTGTATGCAGAGGTCCCTCCTCGGGTGGAATATACGTTGACAGATCACGGCCAGAGCCTGATGCCTGTGCTGCACGCAATGTATAACTGGGGTAAAAATTACGGTGAAAATGTAATCTGGAAAGAAAGCTAAATAGTAAGATTTACAATGAACCGCCGGAAAATGGATACTTCCATAACCAGCGGTTTTTTAGTTACTTTTAAACCATGGTCACATGAGCAAAAGTTTATACGAAACGTAGGGGACAGAAATAGCTAGAAGAAGCGGAGCTAAAAGCTTTCTGAAAGAAAGCTACATCGGAAGCATACGCCTCGCCTTTTTCCAGATGCCCCTTTTATATAGATTGAACTAAACATTCACACGAGAACGTAGAGGACAGAAAGAACCTGAAGAAGCGGAGCGTTCGCCTTTATCACCGGATTTTCACCTTTATAAAATTGAATCAAAAAATTAGGGGATAACAGCGATCGGAAGGTTGTTCTGTCATCGGAGTGGTAAGTGTGAATATTCTTTAGTCCAATCTATACTCTCCTGAACCAAAAGTCTCATTATTTGCAAATGTCATGTATACATAAACCGATTATGATACGATGAGAGATATTGGAAAATACAAGGAGGATGACAACTAAAGATGGAAAAAATACGTACACGTGCTGAGGTAGATCAGGAATCCACATGGGATCTGAGAGACTTGTTTGTAACCGATGTAGAGTGGGAGCAGGAACTTCGATCACTTCCTAAGGCTGCTGCCCAGATTGAAACATTCAAAGGACGTCTGGGCGAAGGCGCTGAACAATTGCTGGCTTGTCTGGATGCGCGTGAAGCTTTGCAGGAGCGTATCGGCAAGACAGCTTCTTATGCTCGACTGAAGCAGTCAGAGGACAGCACCAATCCGGTCAATATTGAGAATTCGGCCAAGGCAGGAGATATCCTATCAAATCTGTCGTCATCCTTGTCTTTTGTCAATTCGGAGATCGTTGATCTGCCGGAGGGAACCGTTGAACGTTACCTTGCAGAACTTCCGGGATTGCAGCCGTATGCTCGGAGTTTGGAGCGTTTGATTCGAGAAAAAGCACATCGGCTTACCCCAGAGACCGAGAAGGTACTCGCTTCACTAGGAGAGGTACTGGATTCGCCATATCGTATCTATCTGCGCGGTAAACTGGCAGACATGACGTTTGACGATGCTCTCGATGAAGAAGACAATAATCGGCCACTGTCCTGGTCATTCTATGAAAATAATTATGAGATGTCATCCGATACCAAGCTGCGCCGCTCTGCTTATGCTGCGTTCAGCTCGACATTAAATGATTACAAAAATACGTTTGCAGAAGGTTATGCAACCGAAGTGAAGAAGCAAGTTGTGTTATCCAGGCTGCGTGGTTACGACGATGTTACAGATATGCTTCTTAGCCCACAGCAAGTAAGCAAAGAGATGTACAATAATATTCTGGATATTATCCAGCAGGAACTCGCACCTCATATGCGCAGACTGGCCGCTCTCAAGAAACGTGAGCTGGGTCTGGACAAGCTGATGTTCTGTGATCTGAAGGCCCCGCTTGATCCTGAATTTAGCCCTGCCATTACATATGATGAGGCGTGCACACTCATCCGAGAAGCACTTGATGTGCTTGGGCCAGAGTATGGCGAGATCGTAGAGCGCGCATTCAGTGAACGCTGGGTGGATTACGCAGATAATGCAGGCAAATCCACAGGGGCATTTTGTTCCTCTATATATGGTTCACACTCCTATATCTTGATCTCATGGGCGAACAATATGCGCGGAGCATTTACACTTGCCCATGAAGTGGGACATGCAGGCCACTTTATGCTTGCGGGACGTTACCAACGGCTCACGAATACAAGACCATCACTTTATTTCATTGAGGCACCATCGACCATGAATGAAATGCTGCTGGCAGATCATCTGTTGAAGCGTTCCGATAATCCGAGAATGCGTCGTTGGGTCATTTTGCAACTGTTGAATACGTATTACCATAACTTCGTTACGCATCTACTGGAAGGTGAATTGCAGCGCAGGGTATATGCACTCGCAACTAATGATGAGCCGATTACGGCGAAGACGTTAAGTCAGCTCAAAGGGGACATCCTCTCTGAATTCTGGGGACCTGATCTGGTGATTGATGAAGGGGCCAAGCTCACGTGGATGAGACAACCTCATTATTATATGGGACTGTATCCATATACCTATGCGGCAGGTTTGACCGCTTCCACAGCGGCAGCACAGCAGATTCGGGAAGAAGGACAGCCGGCGGTAGATCGCTGGCTTGAAGCACTCAAAGCCGGTGGAAGTCTCACGCCGCAGGAGTTAATGAAGCTTGCAGGTGTCGATATGTCCGGACCCGAGCCGATTCGCTCTGCGGTTGCTTATGTCGGCAGTCTGGTCGACGAACTTGAACGTCTGTATTCCTGATCTGGTTCATATAGTATATGGACAAGGCAGAACGGGTTGTCTGCATGCACCGCCTTCCTTGCGTGGGGGCGGTGCATCTTATTTTGCAAGGGGAAAGGAACGATGATGAATGGCGTTAACGAGCGTGTCCTCATCGATGGGCCAATTAAGCGTGGACGGCTTTGGTGTGTTTGACGACATGAGTGGAGTACCGGGTTTTGAAGGCAATCAGGGTGGTTTTTTTTCGGGATTGAATGAGTTTGGTGCCATGGGTGCGTTTGCTTCCATTTTTATTGGTGCCGTATTTCTTATTGTTGCGGGTGTGATTGTATATGCCATCATCTCAGGGGTACGCACATGGTCATCGAATAACGCAGCGGCCTTGTTAACCCTGCACTCAACGGTGGTGGCCAAACGAACGGAAGTATCAGGTGGCAGCGGGGATAGCAGTGCGACTACCCGGTATTATGTTACATTTGAATTCGACAATGGGGAGCGCGCTGAACTAATTGTTGGCGGAAACCATTATGGCATGATGGTGGAAAATGATCGAGGGATGCTGACGTATCAAGGGACACGTTTCAAGCATTTTGAGAGAGATGTACAGCCCCAGTCGGGAGTAAACAATGGTCAATTTTATACGTAAAACAAGAACTGCGGCTCCTCCCAAGTGGGAGAGAGTCGTTTTTGGTATACCCAAAAGAAAGAAAAACCGAAGGGTATTCAAACGCTTACAATGGTGATATACTCGTAAAATAAAGTAAAACAGTATCAAACAAAAACAAACAAACAATAAATACAGCATAAAGTACAGGATTACGGACTGAAATAAGAGATGCCGTTTGGAAAATAGGATGGGTTCGAAAGGTTGGTGAAGCGCGGTGAGTGTGCTGGCTTATGATTTGGGCGCTGGGAGCGGGAGAGCGCTACTAGGACATCTGAATGATCGAGGGATCGAAACGAGCGAAATTCATCGGTTCAAGAATGAACCAGTGAAGGTTGGCGAGCGGATGCACTGGGATATTCTGCGTTTGCATCATGAATTGTTGCAAGGGCTTACTCTTGTGAAACAGCAGGGAGAACAGCCGGAGAGCCTGGGGATCGATTCCTGGGGCGTTGATTTTGGTCTGCTTGGCAGTAATGGTGAGCTTCTGGGTAACCCGTATCATTACCGTGATACACAGTTTAACGGCATGATGGATCAGGTACGCCAAGAACTGAGCTCTCAGCGAATCTTTGAACGTACAGGGATTCAGTTTCTTAGCTTTAATACCCTGTATCAGTTGGCAACCCTTCAACGTAGCGGTTCTCCGCTTCTTCATGAAGCAGAGCGGTTTCTCATGATTCCGGATCTGCTTCGATATTTCCTGACGGGAGAAGCCGTGAATGAGTTCACCAATGCCACGACAACACAATTATATAATCCATCGGAGGGTCAATGGGACGGTGAGTTGCTGAAGCATATTCGCATTTCGGAGAAACTCTTTGGTGAAGCGGTGATGCCTGGCACCCGTGTTGGACAATTGCGCAGTAGCATCTGTAACGACCTTGGCCTTTCTCCTATACCTGTGATCGCCGTTGCGGAGCATGATACGGGTTCAGCCGTTGTGGCTGTTCCTGCAACGGAACGTTCATTTGCTTACTTGAGCTGTGGAACCTGGTCCCTGATGGGGACGGAGATAGATCATCCTGCGATTAGTGCCGAGAGTCTGGCTTTGAACTTCACGAATGAAGGCGGGGCGGGTGGAACATTCCGTCTGCTTAAGAACATTATGGGTCTATGGATTTTGCAGGAAAGCATGCGGGAGTGGGAGCGTCAGGGGCAGGGAATTAGCTACAATGCGTTATTGGCAAAGGCGGAACAGGCACCTCCATTTGCAAGTTTGTTTGATCCGGATGATGAACTGTTCATGCCAGCAGGAGATATGACTACCCGAATACGCCAGTATTGCCGTGATACAGGGCAAGTGGTACCCACGGATCAGGGGGCTATTGCCCGGGCAATTCTGGAGAGTCTGGCATTGAAGTATAGAAGAGTTCTGGGATGGACGGAACAATTATCGGGACAGTCGTTCAACGGATTGCATATGGTCGGTGGAGGTATCCAGAACCGCCTGTTATGTCAGTGGACTGCGAATTCCATTGGCAAGCCGGTATGGGCGGGTCCAGCAGAGGGAAGTGCTATCGGGAATATGGCTGTGCAATGGATGGCGAGTGGAGCTTTTAAGGATATCTGGGAAGCTCGCAAGGCTATTCGTGATTCATTTCCGGTAACTGCGTATGAGCCGCAGGACGGGGCAATCTGGGAAGAGGCTTACGGCAGATTTCTGCGTGTGACGGCTTCAGCTACTTCACAAGCGGGGAGTGAGATGTAACATGTTGGCAGCCGAGCGGTATGACCGGATTGTGGAGATGGTGAATGTTAAGGGCAGTATGCGTGTATCCGAGCTTAGTGAGCGCTGCCGGGTGACGGAGGAAACCATCCGGCGAGATCTGGATCGTCTGGAACAGGCAGGACGACTGCGTCGCTCTCACGGTGGTGCCGTGAGTGTGAAGGAAGATCAGCCGGAGATCCCTTACCGGATCAGGGAGACAACCCATGCGGAAGAGAAAAAGCGGATTGCACAAGCGGCTCTGGCGATGATTAATCCGGGTGATCGCATTCTGTTGGATGCGAGCACAACGGCAGGTTATATGGCAGCGAACATGCCGGATTTCCCGCTGACGGTTTTAACCAACTCGATTCAAATCGCCACCGAACTCAGCAGCCGTGACAAGGTTGAGGTCATCTCAACAGGAGGCCAGTTGGCATCTCGCTCGTTGTCTTTTGTTGGGCCGCTCGCGGAGCGTTCTCTGGAAACGTATCACGTGGATAAAATGTTCATGTCGTGCAAAGGTGTACATCTCGAAGGTGGCGGAATCAGTGAATCCAATGAACTCCAGGCAAGGCTGAAGCAGAAGATGGTTGGCATATCCGATCAGGTCATCTTACTTGCCGATGCCAGTAAATTTGGTGTCCGTGCTTTTGCTCGTGTATCCGGGTTAGATGCAGTCCATACGATCGTTACCGATCAGCCATTGGAGGCTGAACAGACAGACCGTTTGAGTGGATACGACATAGGGATTATTACAGTTTAAGCTTTTAGAATTTACTAATATAAAATGAACTAAACATTTACACGAAACGGAGAGGACAGAAATAACTTGAAGAAGCGAAGCGTGCGCCTTTATCCCCGGATTTTACCCTTTAAAAAGTAAATTTAAAAATCTGGGGATAACAGCGATCGGAAGGTTATTCTGTCATCGGAGTGTTCATTGTAAATATTCTTATTCAATATTTTTAGTCAATCATCTACTAATCAGTTAATAGGAGCGTGTAATTATGAAGGTCTCCTTATTCATTACCTGCCTCAGCGATGCCATCTATCCCCGAGTGGGGGAGGCCATGGTTAGATTGCTCGCCGCTCATGGCGTTCGGCTGGATTTTCCGCCAATTCAGACCTGCTGTGGTCAGCCATCCTACAATAGCGGGTACTGGGATGAGACTCGGGTAGCGGCCAAAACGATTCTTGAAGCGTTTGACGACAGTGATTTTGTAGTCTGTCCTTCGGGATCGTGTACGTATATGATTCATCATTATCCCGAACTGTTCGCGGATGAACCGGTGTGGTTGGAGAAGGCAAAACGATTGGAAGCCAAAGCCTATGAATTCACTCAATTCCTCGTTCAGGTACTCGGGATAACCGATCTGGGCGCACATTTTCCGCACAAAGTAACCTATCATCCATCCTGTCATGGCAGCCGTCTGCTGGGTGTAAAGGATGAACCGATGGCATTGCTATCCCAAGTAAAGGGACTGGAATTGGTTCCACTGCCGTTTGCTGAGGATTGCTGCGGGTTTGGGGGTACGTTTGCCATTAAAATGTCCGATATTTCGGGAGCGATGGTGACGGAGAAAGTTGATCATGTCAAAGAGACCCAAGCCGAAGTGCTGGTTGGTCTGGACATGGCCTGTCTGATGAATATCGCAGGTAATCTGCGTTATCGGAATGAACCGGTGCGTGTGATGCATCTGGCGGAACTACTGTATGAGGGGGTGCGAACAGGATGAGCCAACCGGGAGTTATGGATACTACGGTCAAAGAACGTGCCGGACTGGCCTTGAATGATGATTTTCTGCGTAAAGCGGTCAAATTCACAACAGAACGATTGCGTAACGGGAAGAAGTCGGCCTCAGAAGAACATGGAAACTGGGATGAATGGCGGGAACGTGGACGTCAGATTCGTCTGCATACGATTGCGCATCTGGATTATTATCTGAATGAATTTGTGAATAACGCCCGTGCGAACGGGGTCCATATTCATTTTGCAGATACATCGGTAGAAGCAGCGGCGATTGCACTCGATATTGCGGCTCACAAACAGGCGTCTACAGTGGTAAAGTCCAAATCGATGGTGTCGGAGGAAGTACATCTGAATCATGTGCTGGAGTCGGCGGGTATTGAAGCTATCGAGACCGACCTGGGTGAATACATCATACAGTTGGCAGGCGAAGCCCCATCTCATATTGTCATTCCAGCCATCCATAAGAACCGCTATCAGATTGCAGAGTTGTTATCGAAGGAAGCGGGTGAAATTCTGGAGCCGGACACAACGGTACTTGCCGGATTTGTTCGCAAAAAGCTGCGCGAGAAATTCCTTGAAGCAGATATCGGCATGACCGGCTGCAATTTTGCGATTGCAGAGACAGGTTCCATGGTTTTGTTCGAAAATGAAGGTAATGCCCGTATGGTATCCACTGTTCCAAAAACGCAGATTACACTGATGGGTATGGAGCGCATCATCCCGTCGTGGACGGATCTGGAGGTCATGGCAACCTTGTTGCCGCGTTCTGCAACAGGTCAGAAACTGACAATGTACATGTCAGGCATCACAGGTCCGCGTCGTACAGCGGATGCCGATGGACCAGATGAAATGCACATTATTATCGTGGACAACGGTCGATCCTTACAGCTCGGTGATCCTGAATTCCAGGAGTTGCTGAATTGTATTCGCTGTGGTGCTTGTCTGAATGCTTGCCCGGTATATCGTCATATTGGAGGTCATGCCTACGGCGGAACCTATAGTGGTCCGATTGGCGCGGTACTGACACCTGCACTCAATGGCAACATTGATGAATGGAACGATATTGCGGGAGCATCGAGTCTGTGCGGAGCCTGTTATGAAGCATGTCCAGTTAAAATTCCATTGCATGATATGCTCGTTTATCTACGCAGGCGTAAAGTGGAAGATGGCCATGGAAACAAAATGGAAAGCATGGGCATGAAGGGATTTGCTGCCGTTGTATCCAATTCCAAACGTTTCAGTGCGGCCATACGTCTGGGACAGATTGGGCAGAAGGCAATTGTACGCAACAACGGCATTTCTCTCAAGCTGGGTCCACTCAAAGGCTGGAACAATTATCGGGTTGCGCCAAGTCTCGCCAAGAAATCCTTCCGGCAACAATGGAACAAGCTGGATCAGGAACTGAACGAGGAGCAACAAGCCATGGATTCTTCCGTTCGCAGCCGTATGGAGCAGATTATTCGTGAACGAGAAGAAGGGGAGGGGAAGAAGCATGGTCACTGAACATCAGCAATGGCTTGCACAATTGGAGAAGAAGTCCATTGAGAAACAGGAGCAGTTTATGAATGACATTGCTTCGAAATTGAGAAGACCAAGGCAACGCCAAGCGCCGACCCAACCCTTTCGGGGAGCACCCGACTTTTGGACTGAATTGGAATGGGATGAAGAGAAGCGTATTCAAGCATTCACCGATAATTTTGTGAGTGTAGGAGCCCACATTGCCCGGGTTCAGAACATGGAAGAAGTGTCTCAATTTATTGCTAACAAATCTCATGAACTGAGTGCCAGATATATCATTCGTCAAAATGAAGAGGCGCTTGAGGATCTCGGTTTGGAAGCGCAGCTCCCGGATGTACAGATCTCAGTCTGGAATAGTCAAGCCGATGAGAACTGGAAGGCTCGTGCAGCTGAGGCTGATATCGGTGTGGTCATGGCGGATTATGCAACAGCATACACAGGCTCGGTTACTGTACTTTCTTCACCGGAAAAAGGTCGCTCGGTTAGTCTGTTGCCTACGGTACTCATCATCATTATTCCAGTAGACCGACTGTACACCAGACTGGGGGAGACGCTGGATCGATTTGACGAAGCGGGAAGAGAGAATCTTCCGGCAGGTATCCACTTTATTTCAGGGCCAAGCCGATCTTCCGATATTGAAAATGATTTAACCATTGGGGTACACGGACCAGGCATTGTATATGGTTTAATTATGGGTTAACGGTGTGCTGAGTGTGATGGCACATTATGATTTTGATAACTGTCCGAGATGCAGTATTTGACTGCTGAGGGCAGTTTTTTATTTGGTCTACTATAGTTAAAAACTATTAAAATTATATTAATTATATATTTCACCTATTAATAAGGGAGGTGTATAATCCATCTCAAGATAGAATTCATATGAGATACAAAAGACAAATAGGAGGATGAATATAGATGAGTATATTTTCTTACCAAGTTCCATTTATGGAGGCACACGAGGGTGATTTTGCTGCTTTTAAAGGGAAGGTTCTGCTTATTGTGAATACAGCAAGTCGGTGCAGCTACTCCCGGCAATTCAGTGAACTTCAGCAGATGTATGAGAAATATGGTGATCAGGGGCTGGAGATTCTGGCGTTTCCATGCAACCAGTTTAACGAGAAAGAACCTGGCAGTAGCGTTGAGATTGCCGAGTATTGCAGGAGTCAGTTTCAGATCTCCTTTCCGATCCTCGAGAAGGTTGAGGTCGTTGGGCAATTCATGCATCCTTTGTTCCGTTATCTGATTGAAGAAGCGCCATTTCAAGGTTATGATCTGGACACGAAGGAAGGACAGTGGATGGACACCTTTGTGAAGGAGAAGCATCCAGAATTGTACCAAGGAGACGGGATCAAATGGAATTTCACCAAATTCCTGGTTGACCGCAGCGGGAACGTCCGTGGCCGTTATGAAACGACAGTTGCTCCATTAGAGATGGAGTCGGCTATTCAGATTCTGTTAAAGAAATCATAAGTATATCTTAATCCCTGTCCTGAGGTCCTATGACTTTGGGACTGTTGAAGATTAGAACTGGAAATGTTAGGGTAAAAGAAGATAACGAAGTCCTCCATTTTTTTTATTCAAAAATGACCAATATACCATTTCAGTCAGTTGGTTTTATTATGGTTTTATCGTTATCTGGATGAAATATGAAAATGTGCAAAAAATAACTTGAATCTGTTGATCTGAAGAGTAAGTGCAATTGCGTTGTAATTAAGTCATTATTTTTTAGTTGTATAACTCTTAACTTGGAAAGAAGGAGTGAGCGTCATGCCACCAATTTCAGTACCTCAACCAAAAACATTTGGCCCGCTGGGTAATTTGCCGCAATTGAACTTTGAAGAGCCGGTGCAGTCCCTGGTGAAACTGGCTGAAGAATATGGACCGATCTTTCGTATGGAGTACCCCGGGCGAAGTGAATTGTATATTTCCGGTCACAAACTGGTCGCCGAGGTAACGGATGAATCCAAATTCGACAAACGTGTGTGGGCACCCCTTGCGAAGGTTCGTGCTTTTGCAGGAGATGGGCTATTTACGAGTTGGACCGAGGAGCCGAATTGGAAAAAAGCCCATAACGTACTGCTGCCAAGTTTCAGTCAACGTGCCATGCAGGGATATCACAACAAAATGATTGATCTGGCTGTGCAGCTGGTTCAGAAATGGTCACGATTGAACCCGGATGAGACGGTTAATGTTCCGGATGATATGACACGTCTTACGCTCGACACGATTGGACTCTGTGGGTTCAACTATCGGTTTAATAGCTTCTACCGGGAAGAACCACATCCATTCATTACGAGTATGGTCCGTGCATTGGATGAATCCATGAGTTCATTGCAGCGACTGCGTCTGCAAGACAAGCTGATGATCACCAAAAAGAAACAGTTTGAACAGGATATCCGTTCCATGTTCTCTTTGGTGGATCACATTATTGCCGAGCGTAAAGAGAAACCGCAGGAAGGCGCAGATGATCTGTTGTCCCACATGCTCAGCGGCAAGGACCCGGAGACAGGAGAAACGCTGGATGATGAGAATATCCGTTATCAGATTATTACATTCCTGATTGCTGGACATGAGACCACAAGTGGACTGTTATCCTTCGCCGTTTATTATCTGATGAAGAATCCGGATACGCTGGCTAAAGCTCAAGCTGAGGTGGATCAGATTCTGAAAGATCCGGTTCCCACGTACAACCAGGTTCGCAATCTGAAGTACGTTCGTATGGTTTTGAATGAAGCCTTGCGGTTGTGGCCGACGGCCCCGGCATTTTCTCTGTATGCAAAAGAGGACACGGTACTTGCGGGTCAATATCCTTTGCAAAAAGGAGACAGCGTCAGTGTACTTATTCCCAAGCTGCATCGTGACCGCGAAGCCTGGGGAGACGATGTAGAGGAATTCCGCCCGGAACGGTTCGAAGATCCGAGCAAAGTGCCGCATGATGCCTACAAACCTTTTGGTAACGGTCAACGGGCCTGCATTGGTCAGCAGTTTGCACTTCAGGAAGCAACGCTGGTACTGGGCATGGCGTTGAAGCATTTTGACTTCATAGATCATTCCGATTATCAGTTAAAGGTGAAAGAAACGCTGACGCTCAAACCGGATAACTTCACCATTCGTGTACGTGCGCGTGGGGGGCAGCCCGTCATGGCCGTTCCGGGTGTAGCGGTCGAAGAACCAAAGCCGATTGCCAAAAGAACAGAGCCGGATGCGGCCAATGCCCATCACACACCAATGCTTGTTCTGTACGGTTCCAATCTGGGTACAGCCGAAGGCATTGCACGTGAAATTGCCGATACCGCCAGATACCAGGGTTTCCGCAGTGAGGTCGCTGCGCTGGATGATCGTGTTGGCAAACTGCCAAAGGAGGGTGCCGTCATTATTGTCAGTGCATCCTATAACGGTCAGCCGCCAAGTAATGCCAAGATGTTTGTCGAGTGGATCGAACATGCAGATGCGAATGAATTCAAAGGTGTGCGTTTCGCGGTTCTTGGATGCGGTGACCACAACTGGGCCAGCACCTATCAGCGTATTCCGCGTTTAATCGATGAACAGTTATCTTCCAGAGGAGCAGAGCGGTTATCACCGCTGGGTGAGTCAGATGCCAGTGGAGATTTCGAGAAACAGGTGGGGGATTGGACAGAGCAATTATGGCCGGATCTCGCACGAACGATGGGACTGAAACTGAACACAAGCTCCAATAGCGAACGCAGTTCACTATCTGTACAGTTTGTCAGTGGGCTCGCCGTAACACCGCTTGCGGATACGTATGATGCTCATGTGGCAGAAGTGCTAGAGAACAGGGAGCTTCACGACGCGGGCAGTGAACGCAGCACACGTCACCTGGAGATTAAATTGCCTGAAGGCATAACCTACAAGGAAGGGGATCACCTGGGCATTCTGCCGCAGAATCCACCGGAACTTGTGGAACGTGTACTTCGTCGATACGGGTTTACCGGAACGGAGCATCTCGTTCTGGATGCATCCGGTCGGAGTGCCGCACATCTACCATTGCATCAACCGGTTAACCTGTATGATCTGCTCAGTCATAGCGTCGAGCTTCAGGAGGCGGCAACTCGTGCGCAGTTGAGAGAAATGGCAGCATACACCGTATGTCCACCGCATAAGAAGGAACTTGAAGCGCTGCTTGATGAATCTGTGTATATGGATGAAGTGCGGAATAAACGGATCTCCATGCTGGATTATCTGGTGAAATATGAGGCATGTGAACTGCCGTTTGAGCGTTTCCTTGAATTACTGCCTTCATTAAAAGCCAGATATTATTCGATCTCCAGTTCACCGCGTGTGCAACCCGATCAAGCGAGTATTACGGTCAGTGTTGTGCGTGCCCCGGCATGGAGTGGACAGGGAGAATACAGAGGTATTGCTTCCAACTATCTGGCTAACCTGAAGTCGGGTGACGAGATCGTGATGTTCACGCGGACACCGGAATCCGGGTTCCAACTGCCGGAGGATACACAGGTTCCCGTCATCATGGTAGGCCCGGGTACAGGGGTTGCTCCATTCCGAGGTTTCTTGCAGGCAAGGCATGTATTGAAGGAACAAGGTCAAGAGGTTGGCGAAGCCCATCTGTACTTTGGATGCCGAAATCCCGAGCATGATTATCTGTACAAAAATGAATTGGAAGCAGCCCAGCAAGAAGGGCTTGTGAAGCTTCATACGGCCTTCTCCCGTGTAGACGGGGAGGAGAAATGTTATGTACAGCATCTGATGAGAGACGATGCTCAGCATCTGATTCCTTTGTTTGAAGAGGGTGCGCATCTGTATATCTGCGGTGATGGCAGCAAGATGGCACCTGATGTGGAAGCTACACTCCAGCAGGCATACGCTGATATTCATGGCAAGTCCGCGAAGGAAGCAGAAGATTGGCTCAATCAGCTTCAGCAGGAAGGTCGTTATGCCAAGGATGTATGGACAGGAATCTGATGTACACATGTGAAGGGCCAGCTTGATCCTTAACTGGCTGAGCGGTGAGATACAGAAGCAGTTCTGTTCTCACCGCTTTTTGACATAAAATGATTCTTCAGCAGATTAGTGGTTGCATGGGTTATAATTATATATTGGAAGGGAGCACCCGTATGCAGACATTTGGAAAATATTGTATGGCTTGCGAAAAGAACCAGCTTTACTTCCGCCTACAAGGCCGTTTCAGGTTTTTTCTTCCGATGGTTGGCCGATAGATCGACTCGATGCTGGAAAGAGGAAATAAAATACGGGAAGGGACTCTGCCTTTTCCCTGAAGTTCAAGATAATCCAGTCCCACGCCCACAAGTCTGATATTGTTAAATGCATTCCTGGAAGGGAAAGTCGTGCGGATTCCCACTCGGACGCCTCGCCGTGTTCGAGGAATATCGAATACCCGAATGGAATTCAGACTAAGTGGAATGAATAACTGACGGTTTACTTTGATAAACTGCCTTGGATAGACACGACGAATACGTCCCGGTTCCAGCCCGGAGAGTGGAGTATTCAGTTCTGCAAGGTGCCCCTGGAGTTGTGCCAGGCGCTGCTGAAGTGTTTTTCCAGTATGGAGATGCTGCCAGCTCATAAGTATTCCTCCGTTCGCCATTTGTACCTAGTATATGAAGGAACGGGGTAGGAAGGTGTACGTTTGATAGCCCATGTTCGTTACGGCTAACGGGGTTTCATTTTATAATAGAGGAGTGATTCAAATGATCGTAGAGATGTATAAAGACCTCATTCAGGATGAGCGTGGCAATTATTATCTGGCAGTACAGATGGATGGCAATGAGCTTACACTCGTTAATGCATTCGTCGAAGCGGCATTCACACCTGAACTGATCTACAATGAAGAGTTCCGTGCCAAGCATAAGGAGATGGAAGGCGGGTTTGTAGGCAAAATTGCGATGGACCTGCTAAGGCACGATGTGGTCATGGGGATGAAGCAAATCGACCGAAAACTGTTGAACCTGTCAGAAGTTGAGCAGCAGTTCACGGTAAATTATATTGATACGATTGAATTTTATCGTCATCCGGCGTGGCAACGGAAGGTGTAAGGTAAACTCATCTCCTCTGTAACCAGAGCGAGAATGATTTCCGCAGTGGTAGTCAATTTCTATCTTGTGTCCTTATGAATAAGAAATAAAGAAATGTAAACACGCAAAAGGGAAAAGCGCAAGTGCAGGGGCAGTAAACCTCCGCAACTTGCGCTTTTTGCATACAAACCATTAACGATACGTAGGATAGATGATGCCAATATCGCGCTCGGTTTTCAAATTTCCATCAGCATAACGCTGCATTTCATTTCCTTTGATCTGAATCGGAATGCGCTTTCCTTGATAGTAAAGCTCTCCCTCGACGGTGCGGACGCTCATTCCAATTACGCCTTCCAGATGTCCACTATGATCCGTCACCAGTCGAATCCCTGACGGGCCATCCAGATGAACCTTGCCTTCCAGATATACCGTCATGCGATCAGGGGTGTTGACCAATTCATATCCTACTCCGTTGACTTTTCGGCTATAAGCCGTGTTGCCAGATACGACCTCGCCATGATCCATATCGATAGGGAGTAGACCGGTAAACCAGAGCTGATTCGATCCAACAGGCATAATTCCGCATAAACGCTCCACATAATCAAGGAGACAGAGGATGGAAGGGGAGTATGTCTCGGTAAAACCTTGTTCGCCGGTCCATGGGCTGAGTACCTGACCAAAACGCTTATCTTTGGATAGAGCGGACAAGATAGGCTGCATTACCCAGGTTAGCTCCACATATCGATGATGATACTCAAATGCGTGTGGTGCCCGAATCAGACTCAGAAAATTGGATGCCCCTCCCCAGCTGTTATAGGAGGAAAAGGGATCAAATCTGGGATCATCCATTGAAATTGATGTAAATGGGTATTTTGCGAAAAACTTGCTTGTATTCAACAAGTACCGACGCAGTAGATTATCGAACAATTCACGCTCGCCCACCTCGCAGGCCATCACGCGGAGCAGCACATCGGATTGCACTCTGACGAATTCGTCATTGCGATCCCGATCATAGAAGAACATATCCTGTTCGTCGTAACAATAACGGAAGAGACGTTCCAGGCTGGACTCGGCTTTGGCTTTCCAATCCGTTCCCGACTCCCCCAACTCCTCAGCCATGCGGGACAGATACATGCGCTGACAATAGATATTGGCGGTCAGATCTGGTGCCAGAAAAGGCAGAATTGGAGAATCCGGGTGATAGGCAGAAGCATCATTCATATAAGGTGTATCCGGAACATGCCAGAACCGGGGGGATAAGTCATGTCCAGTGTCAAACGTACTGAAAGCTTCTACACAGCCGCTTCCTCGGGTATTACGGTTGCGGGCAATCCACTCATCGTAACGAACCATAGCCTTATACATGGTGTTCAGGAAAGGCGACTGCTTGCCATGATTGTCATGAAGCTGATAGTGGTTCCATACACTGCGTGCCAGTGGAGTGACCAATTGGATTTGCCGGAAAGAGGGCCCGTTTGCCGTAAGTTTATACGGAAGCAATCCATCATCTCTTTGCTGCTCGGCTAATGCGAGGTACGTTGTTTCGGACACGGAAGGCAGCAGGCGAGACAGCAGCTCCGCATTGATGGTACCTGTGCTCTCTAACCAACATCCCAGATAGATGCCACCTTCTTGTAAAATGGGATCACTGTCTCCCATGGGCAGGATGCAAGCAAGCAATTTTTCCACTGCTGCATAATACGTAGCTTCCATTCGTCCGCCCGATGCTGCAAACCGGACACCCGACGCATGCCATTCCTGTAATAATTGCTGATCTTCCGGTTTAACAGGCTGAACTTGATCCATAATCGAAATGTTGCGCAGCCGATTCAGTATCTCTTCTGTCATATGTTCCTCCTCACAGATTCTGTTTCTGGTTATTGATTCGATTCAAAAATACGAACGGTTCCGTTATAGAAGTCGGAGACAGCTTGCTCTACACTTTTTCGTCCAAATCCGATCTCTTGATTTGTCGTCTGAGCTAACTTGGAGAACTCTGCAAATCCCGGAGGATTGTAACTCACCTCAAAAGGTTCAGTCTTCGTAGCTTCAGAGACAAGATTTGTATAGTTATAGACAATCTCCTCCACAGGGCCTGCACCTTCCTGAAGAAGAGTACGATTGGCTTCCGTAACGGGCACGCCGCGGTCATTACCGAGGATTTTGGCTGCTTCCGGATCATGAATCCAGAAGTCCATTAACATTGCCACTTCCTTCGGATGTTTGGTATTCGCGTAACCTGATAATCCCTGACTGGATTCAAATACAACACCCGTTCCCTTAGGACCTCGTGGTACAGGGAGAAGAACCAAAGGATCTTCCGTCAAGCTCTGGAATGCAGCGAGTTGGTTGGATGGTAGTAGAGTCATGGCTGCTTTGCCTGTGATCAACAGGGATTTACTGGTATCATCATGCGGGTTGGATACCTGCAATTCCGGTGTGACTACACCGCCGGATGCCGAAGTCTTTTCCCAATACTGGAACCATTCCAGAATGTCTTCCTTGGCGAATCCAAGTGTGCCATTTTTCATGTCATACAGTTGTTTACCCCGTTGTTTTAGATAAATATCCATCCCGTCGACGGTGAAATTATAGGTTCCATAGAAGCCGTCCCCGAGTTTGTCGGATAACTCCTTGCTGATGGCGGCATAGTCCGCCCAGTCCCAATCCGAAGCTGGCAAAGGCACGCCGGCTTTCTCAAAGAGTGCCTTGTTAACAACAATTCCCCGTGCGTTCGCACCGGCAGAGATATGTTGCAACTTCCCGTCGAGACGTCCGTATTCGATCATCGTTTCATCCATACCATCGAGATTCAGTTCGTTGCCAACATATGGGTCCAGGTTGAGCAGGACATCTTTTTTTGCATAATCAACGACATTTCCACCGAGGAAAAAGATATCCGGTGCTGTGCCTGATGCCAACTGGGTATTCAGCTTGTCGAAATATCCAGAGGAGGGTGCAAATTCTCCTGAAATTTTAATTTCCGGGTGTTTTGCCTGAAAGATCTTGAGGGCTTCATTCGTAATATCTGCCCGTTTCTGGTCACCCCACCACATGATGCGAAGTTCGACCTGTCCGCCCTCGGTAGTTCCATTGTTATTACCATCGCCTGTATTATTAGTAGCACCTGTATGGTCTGTTCCAGAGCAAGCTGTTACGAATAACAAAAGTGAAGTGATTATACCAATCATGAAACGTTTGAACATGGTGAATCCCCCTGACTATGGATAATGAGAAACGTGTTGTTACTTCAGACCTGTTGTTGCAATGCCTTCAAGGAAATATCGCTGAAACAGTAAAAAGATGATGGTCACGGGAAGCAGTGACAGGGTAGACATGGCGAGCAATGCGCCCCAATCGGATTGTCCTGAGGGGTCAAAGAGAGACCGGATGCCCAGCTGCACGGTGAACAGATCAATTTTGCTCAGATAGATCATCTGGCTGAAAAAGTCATCCCAGCTCCACAGGAAGGTGAAGATCGCTGTTGTAATCAGTGCCGGAACGAGCAGAGGCACTACGATTCTGAAAAAGATCTGTGATTGCCCGCAACCGTCAATGGTTGCACTCTCGTCCAGTTCCCGCGGTATACCGCGTATGAATTGAACCATGAGCAAGATGAAGAAGGAATCCTGCGCGAGCCACTTGGGCAGAATCAGCGGGAAATACGTATTAATCCATTGAAGCTCATTATAGAGAATGTACTGGGGCACCAGAGTAACATGGTAAGGCAACATAATTGTGATCAACATCATGCTGAACCACAGGCCTTTGAATCTGAACTTCAATCTGGAGAAAGCAAAGGCTGCAAGGGAACAGGAGATCACATTACCCAGCACACTCATGACCGAGATCAGAACGGAGTTGCCGAAGAAACGGCCAAATGAGATGCCCTGCAGACCTTTCCAGCCATTAATATAGTGCTCCAGCGTGAAGCTGGTTGGGAAAAGACTGCCACTGGTGAAAATGAGATGGTTCGGTTTAAACGAACTGAGAATTAACCATAGTACAGGATATAACATCAGCAGACCGAAAAGTATAATGGCGGCATGCCTCCCGGCCTGAACCAGTTGTCGTTTGATTGGCATATGCATTACCTCCCCTCCTGATTATCCCCGTAGAACACCCAAAATCGGGATGTAACAAAGACGATTGCGGTGAATACTCCGATAATGACCAACATGATCCAAGCCAGAGCCGAAGCATAACCCATATCAAAGAACGAGAAACCTTTCAGATACAGGTACAGGGTATAGAACATTGTTGCATCGAGTGGACCCCCGCGGCCATCTCCGATCACGTAAGCGGGTGTAAACGCCTGGAATGAATTGATCATGCTCATGATCAGGTTAAAAAAGATAACGGGGGAGAGCATGGGCAGGGTAATTCCGAAAAATTGACGTATCTTTCCCGCCCCATCGACATCGGAAGCTTCATATAAGTCTGCCGGGATCTGTTTCAGACCCGCAAGAAAGATAACCATGGCAGATCCGAATTGCCACACGGATAGCGTGATGATGGTATAGACTACATAGTCCGGATGCGCAATCCAGGATGGTCCCGAGATACCAAACCAGCTTAAAAACTGATTGACCAATCCATTCCCCTCAAAAAGTTGCCGCCAGACGATTGCAATCGCGACGCTGCCACCCAAGAGGGAAGGGATGTAATATACGGTCCGGTAGATGCCGAGGGCTCGAATTCCTTTGTTCAGCGCCATTGCCACCAGTAGAGCAAAGGCAAGTCTTAGGGGAACGGATAAAAAGACATAATAAAATGTCAGCCCCAGGGACCTGCGAAAAGTATCGTCCTCGGTAAAAATGTGAACATAGTTGCTAAGTCCGGTCCAAGTCGGTGATGACAGCAGATTGAATTTGGTCATGGATAAGTATAGGGACGCAATCATCGGTCCCAGTGTCAGACAGAAGAGTCCGATCAGCCAGGGCAGAAGAAACAAGTAGGCTGTGGTATTCTGCTGACCGTATAAGGGCTTGGTCTGTTTTTTCATCATGTGCCTCCCTTCTGCATGGATAAAATTCATGGTTACCCACTGTGAATCCGCTTACAACATGCGGCGTTTACTTGGTAACCACATCATACCGGGGAAGGGGAGAAGCTTGAATCTTATTTCTTCGGATCATGGTTATCGATTTTTTCGGAATGCTGCAACCGATAGTCTGAAGGACTCATGTTGAACATTCTTTTGAATTTCGAACTGAAATAACTTGGCGAACTGAAACCTGTCAGCTCAGTAATATCCCATACGGTTAATTGGGTTTCCTTCAGCAGTTGCAAGGCATGTTTCATCCGAACGCCCGTCACATATTGAACAAAAGAGGTACCTGCCCCTTCCTTAAACAATTCGGAGAAATAGGTAGGGTAATAGTTGAATCGTTCAGCGAGTAACGTCAACGTGAGCTCCTGCATATAGTTCTCTTCGATATATCGCTTGGCTAACTCTATAACCGTCCCATCCCCATTTTCCGAAGGAAGTTGTCGACCTAGGAAGTCTTGAGCCCATTGCATTAATAAGCGTTCTGCTTGATCTGGCGTCTTAAGCCACAGTATCCATTCCGGGGCCATAGGATAATCCATCAACAGTGAAATTTGAAAAATACTTCGTGTCATTCGGGACGGAGAGAGCTGGAATGCCTCGTGAATTTCCTTGTGGATGATGCTGCGGAAGGAGTCCAGTTCCCCACGAATGAGGCAACGATGCAGCGTTCGTGTCGTTTCTTCAGGCAGTAATGGACTATAGTCTGTTCCTGTCTGAGGGTTCAGCCCGCTGACAGCCCGTTCAGCTGAATTCCATGCCAAAAGGGAATGGATATAACCTTCTTTCCAGTGCTCAAGTCCAGATACAGATCGTCCAATCCCAACCCTAATATTCATGGAAAAAACGGATGCCGTATGTCCCGCGAGCTGTTGGATGAACTCGTGTTGCACACCGTCTGCTGTGATGAAATGCATGATCCCTGCGTGTGCCGAATCATGAAATACCTGGACATTGTCTGAATCAGACTGGGCGATTTCATAACATACCATCTCAAAAGGAAGATGCATCTGCTCGTGTAAGCGATCTTCTCGAAGATCCTGCTTGTCCGAGTGACTCATACTGGCGGTGATGAAACAGACCTTCTGATCCTGCCATGATTCGAGATGGAACAATCTCAGCCGTTCTGGCATGGAGGAAGGCGGTAGGCGATTGCCTTTGACGAGATCAAGAAGGAAACGTTCTTTCATTTCCCGGTAATACTGAGAGAGTCGCCATTGCAACAATTCGGAATCGCCTCGCACTTTACGTTGTTCATCCAGATCCGCTTTGATTTTGACTAAAGTGGCTTTTAGTTCATCCCGGGTTACAGGCTTCAGTAAATAATCCATGACCTGGCTACGGACACCTGCTCTGGCATATTGAAAATCTTCATAACCCGTGATAATAACAATCTGAATGGAAGGATTATAACTGCGGCAGACATCCAATAATCGGACGCCATTCATAACAGGCATATTCATATCGGTAATCAACAAGTCAAAATGTTCAGATTGTAAAAGTTCATCCGCTTCGATCCCGTTAGACGCTTCTCCTGTTATGGCAAAGCCCATGCCATGCCAATCGACTTTCAATTTCAACCCTTCGCGAACTTCAATCTCGTCATCTGCGATTAATACGTTGTACATCATATTCCTCCTGTACGGGTAGAATCAGTTCTATACATGCGCCACTGCTCTCATCGTTCTTCATATGAACCGTGAACAAGGCACCATAATGCAGGCGGCAACGAGCAATCACATTGCCAAGTCCAATATGCCAGCCTTCATTAAGCAATATGGATTCCAATGAGGGGGAAGCATCAGGGTGATGCATTTTATGGATTATCTCTGTTGGAATACCCGGTCCGTTGTCTGAAACGCGGATATGCAGACGATCATACAGTCGGTTGATCCGTATCTGGACCTGAGCTGTTGTCTGATGCTGAAAGCTGTATTTCACTGCATTTTCAATAAGTGGCTGAAGAATAAACTTGATGATGATCACGGAGTTCAGTGTGCCTTCTAACGTTACCGAAATGTCGAGCTTATGACCGAAACGAGTCTGCAAAATGGAGATATAACGCTGCACATAATCCAACTCTTCGGTTAGGGGAACACGGTCGTCATTGGTGTTGATAGAAAAGCGCATCATTTTACCCAAATCCTCAATGACCTGAACCGTATCATCCGTTCGGCGCTGAATGGCAAGACTGCTTACCAGCTCCAGAGTATTAAACATAAAATGTGGATTAATCTGTATGAGAAGTGCCTTGTACTCTGCTTGCTGGCGAAGAAGTTTCAGTTCAAATTCATTCTGGATATGCTGCCGCAGCTGACTGATCATATAACGGAAGGTAAAGATGACATAACTGATCTCACTCTTTACATTTTTATCTGGAGGCAGAAGTGAATCCGCTTGGTCAAAAGCCCCTCGTTGAACCTGTCTCATCGCCAGCACCAGTCTGGTCAAAGGTTTGGTTACGCCGTGGGATAACCATGCAGCAGCCAAGAGGGAGACGAGAATCAGGGCAATTGTTACCACAAGAATTGTGCTTTGGAGCTTATGGAGAGAGAGGTACATTTCCTTTTCAGGTGCCAGACCTGCCAACATCCAGCCGGTACGGCCCAGTTTCTTGAATACAAGGATGTCTCGCTGTCCTTCCTGGTTAGTGAGGTATGCCACACCGGATTTGAGCGGGCTGTTTCGAAATCGATCGATCTCTGCGGTAGCTACAGCACCTAACGCGTTTGCCTGCTGTGACAGAATGGGATTTCCTTGCTCGCCCAGTAGAAAAATAGTGCTATTCTCCGCCAGGTGGATACGCCCGAGCGGCTCCAGAAAGTAGGATTCACTGACATTCACCTTCATGACACTCTGCGCTGTAGCATGATGAAAGGTGCCAATAGGCATCAGCAGACTGACCACCGGGTTACCATGATCTCTGACACGTTCATGTTGATCGGTGTGTGCAGGTAACCAGCGTTCCCCCAACGTGTAGAAATTCGTATACCAGGATTCTTGTACAAAGGCAGGGTCATATGTTACCTGATTCTCGCTGCCAATTCGCAGTCCATTCCGTCGATAGATGGATACATCCGAGATACTGGTGTAACTGTTGGTTGCCTGAGTGAGAAAACGGCTCATCGCGAGGTTGGCCAACATCTTTTCTCCTTCCGGCAGGTTCGGATCACCGATCGCGTTATCCCAGTTTTTGCCCGTATCACTATTGAAAACAAGAGAGGCGGCGTCATAGATCTGCATCTGCACCATATCTACGTATGAACCGTATTCCTCCATTTTCTCAAGAGCAGAGGATTCGATGTAAGAGCGAATGACCGTGCGAGATTCCTTGAAGAGCAGGTAGGAGAGTGTACCAAAAGCGAGGACAAACAGGACAACGATAAAGGCAATCAGGCGGTTTTTTAAAGAGAAGAACATGGATTTCCTCCTTCTACCGAGTCAACTTGTGTGCAGGTTAATTATAAAAATATAAAAAAGACTGCGTGATATGCGCAGCCTTTAAAAAGATTAATAAAGTAGTGCGGACCTGGGAGACTTAGAAACGAACCAGATTATTGACGTTGACAGGCAAGCCTGTGGCAATGGCACGATTGGCCGCAATCCCAGTCAGAATGGATCTGGCACCGTCCACGTGGTTAGCAGCACGATGGAACGGATCTTCTTCAGGCTCTCCAAACAGATCATTCAGCAGAACCGGGTCACCTCCGCCATGTCCACCTGCTTTTTCTTCCACTTCAACCTCATATGGCGCACCGAACATCGGAAGGACCCGCAACGTTTTACCGATCAGAGCACCTTCTTTACTTTTGTCACCTAATGAATTGACATAGGATTGTTCCACAATGTTCATCTCAATCCGGCCTTTGGTGCCGTTAATGGCAATACGGTAACCTTCCCATGGCTGATAGGCAACGAGGGAGTACGTCAGAATGGCTTTGCTCCGATACTTCACAAGAACACCCATTGTATCCTCAATGTTGATACCATCCCCAAATACACTCTGATCCCGCTGATAACCATCTTCTGATTCGGCATCCAGATACATGGACTTCATATGTGCGTCTGAATCCAAATGCAGTGCAAAAGGATCTTCCTTCGCGATCGGGTTGCCAGTTGCTCGATTGTAGAACTGCGTTACACCACGTTCTTCTGCGTTTTCTCTGCCGTAAAACATCAGATCACCGAATGCAAACACGGTCTCCGGTTGCGAGCCGATCCAGAAATTCACCAAATCGAAGTGATGGGTGGATTTGTGAACGAGCAGTCCTCCGCTGTTACGCTTGTCCCGATGCCAACGGCGGAAATAATCTGCCCCGTGGCGGGTATTCAGTAGCCATTCAAAGTGAACGGACGTGACTTTTCCGATGGTATCATTCAGAATAAGTTCCCGAATCTTCGTATGGTGCGGCGCATAACGGTAGTTAAAGGTAACTCTGACATTCTGGCCAGTCCGCTTGACGGCATCCAGAATGTCTTGGCATTTCTCCTCATCGATCGTCATTGGTTTCTCGGTGACAACGTCACAACCAAGTTCCATCGCACGAATGATATACTTGTGATGGGTACGGTCAACGCTCGTTACGATGACATAGTCAGGCTTCTCCTTCTCAATCATCTGATCAAACTGATCTGCAGGATAAGTAGGTACCTCGGGATAATCGTACTTTTCCTTCAGCAGTTGATTCGCGTAGTTCATACGGACTTGATTTATATCACAAAAGCCGACAAGCTCGGAAGTATCCCTGTAATCCCGGGTTAAAGCACCATAAAAAAATTCGGCGCGGCCGCCGGTTCCGACTAATACATAACGTTTCTTGTTACTCATGTCTATCGCCTCCTTGAATATAGCTTTAGACTATAACAAGGGAGTACTTCTTTCGCCGCATTTTATGCGTAACCGCTTTCAAATGCCGCATATTTTGCTATAATTTATGGAAAGGAGAGAGGCCGACATGACAGAACCTTTCAGTGCAGATTTTCATGATCCCACGGATTTACTACATATTGAATATGATCGTCGCATTGGATATTTCTCGATGACGGATGACCACCTGCATGATCATTATGAGTTGTATTACCTGTTGTCTGGCGAGCGTATCTATTTCATCAAGGATCGGACCTATCGGGTAAAGGCTGGTGACCTGGTGTTTGTTGACCGCAATACGGTTCATAAAACATTGGAGAGCGGCATGCCTGACCATGAGCGGATGGTGCTGTATTTGAAGCCTGAGCTTTTTGCAGCCATGGCTATTTCAACGGAGTTAGTCGAAGCTTTGAAGGAGCCCTTCTGCTGGGAGATTCCTATTATAAGGTTTCCTTCACAGGTCACGGAGGTATTGGAGCGGATGGTGAGCGAAATGGTGGATGAAATGCTTCGTCCCCAGCCGGGAAGTAACCTGTTGCTTCGTCACCGGGCTATTGAATTGTTGCTGCAAGCCTATCGTAATCAGCACCTGGGCAGGTTATGCTCCGATGATCGTGAGCCGGTGCTTCATCCCAAGACACAGGCAGTCGTGCGTTACCTGAATGAGAACTATCAGAAACCACTGACATTACCGGAGGTGGCGGGCATGTTTCGCATTAGTCCGCATTATCTGAGTCGATTGTTCAAACAAACGACGGGATTTACCTTCAGTGATTATCTGAATCTGTTACGGGTGAAGGAAGCACAGCGTTTGCTGCGGGAAAGTGAGGAATCCATTACGGATATCGCCTGGCTTGCGGGATTCAGTAACTTCTCACATTTTGGCAAGATGTTCAAGCGTACTGTTCAGGTAGCACCAAGAGCCTACAGGCAGGAATATAAGGAGTCAGGTTCCGTTAGAACCCTAAAAGAAGGAGAGAATATACGATGATTGAAACGAGATTGAATGAACTGGGGATCATTTTGCCACAGGCCAGCGCCCCCGCAGCAAAATATGCGAATGCCGTTATTGTCAATGGAATCATGTATGTATCCGGTAAAGGACCAGATATCCCCGAACGTGGCAAGCTGGGATCAGACTTTACAACAGAACAGGGATATGATTTTGCCCGGAATGCCGGACTGGAGGTGCTCGCTGTCGTTCGAGATGTGCTGGGTTCACTGGATCGGGTGAAGAGAGTGGTTAAAGTGCAAGGCTTCATCAATGCGTCCGCTTCGTATCAGGAACATCATAAAGTGCTGAATGGATTCTCGGATCTGATGATGGAGGTATTCGGGGAACAAGGAGTGCACGCCCGTTCAGTATTCGGTGCAGTGTCCGTGAGGGACAATTTGCCCCTGATTATTGATTCCATATTTCAGGTGGAGGAGTAGGTATAACCATGACAGAGTTGTCTTCATTTAATCCGATCATGTTAATGATACCCGAGAGCTTCCATACGGAACGCCTCACGATTCGAGCACCGCAGTGGGGGGATGGCACAGCCGTTAATGAAGCCGTCCGTGAGAGTGCGGAGCAGCTGCGGTTGTGGTTACCTTTTGCAGAGAAAATCCCTTCATTGGAAGAGTCTGAAGTGACTGTTCGCAAAGCAAGGCTGCAATATCTGGAGCGTACCGACATGATGTTACATTTGCGTGATAGACATACGGATGAATTCGTAGGTAGCAGCGGGTTACATCGCATTGACTGGAATGCACGCTGTTTTGAGATCGGTTACTGGATTCGAACATCGCGAGCTGGTGAGGGTTTGATGACGGAAGCGGTGAGAGGTATTGAGCGATTTGCCATTACTCATCTGGAGGCGAACCGGCTGGAGATCCGCTGTGATGCCCGCAATGTGCGAAGTGCCAAAGTAGCGGAACGAGCGGGTTATACACTGGAAGGTATACTGCGCAAGAGGCGGCGGGACAGTACAGGTACGCTGGTTGATTGTATGGTTTTCTCTAAAGTCAGAGGCAGTGAGTTCGAGTAAAGGGAGGGTAGATATGGAGCGAATTGGTCAGGGAAGAACTGCGGCAATCTATGCGTATTCGAACGAGCACATTATGAAGTTATATCGAATGGATTTTCCACTCGAAGCAGTCTAGAATGAATACAACATTGCCTGATCAACAGCAGATCTATCATGGCGATTTTCCCCCCGATAATGTTATGCTCAAAGAGGCCCGCGACTCGTACTGGGTTATCGATTGGATGACTGGCATGGCGGGAGATCCCGCGGGTGATGTGTCTCAAAGCTGGGTAATATTAATGAGCGACACATTGTCGGGAGATACAGAGTCAGTTATACAATCGTTCAACTTCTATAAACGAATCTAACTATATTATATAAAAAGGTAGAGAAAGAGAGGGGACTAATTCATGCTGCATTCATTAAAGGCCATACAATCATACAAGTCAGGTAACACGCCGGAAGCCCAGCAGCAATGGCTGCAACTGCTGGCAGCAGCAGAGAAGCCCCATATTAACCTGGAGCGCATTCATTCCATTGCCGAACTTGAGGGAACAAATCCGGTGCTGGAATACACCGAGCGTACACTTCACGTACTGGAAAAGCTTCAGGTTTCTTTTTGGGTGCGAGAAATACTGGAGGACGTATTAATCTGGTCAGAGACGGCGAAGGCAGGATCACGGGAGCAGCGGCGGGTATGGCAAAAGCAGGGCGTTAACTTGTTTGTACACAATGTGGGGTCGGCTCAGTTATATGATCTATACGCAGGCGCAGAGCACCTGGATAATGACATCGGTAAGACCAAGGAGACGAGTATAAATCAACATGGTTCTCCGGGCGATTCCTTAAGTAAGAATGCGGATATAAGCGAGCATGATACGCTGAATACACACACTCCAAGGCATGAGATTATACGTACTCTAATTGCTACGCATGGACTTATTGGTCAATACATACGCGGAGAGATTCCATTTGCCGAGAATGCTTCGCTCCACGCCTTAATCGTCAAAGGATGGCTTAGTACAGATGAACTGCACACCATACTGATGGCATTAAATGAGTGCATTATTGCAGGTGTTGATCCAGCGTTATGGAATCAGGTTCAGGCTGAGGTGCAGCGCATTATAGGCTGGATTATCGTTGGACCGGATCATGAAGACTGGAGCGTGAAGGAACGGTTATCCCGCTTAAGAAGTTCATCCATTCGGCAGGGAGAAGCTATGGATACGGCTTACGCCAAGCTCCAAACGGAACTGGATGTGGAACAGGCGCTGGCTCCGCTGGCTCATCGCACATTATGGTATGTGGAGTCGGCCATGCAGGATTTTTCGTTGCAGGAGATGGTGAAAGTGTTCCTGTTGACGCTTCGCAGCGAGAGTATGAATCCCACATCCATGGAGAGCCGATCTGAAATCGTTCGCCATATCAGCTTCGAACCATTAATGAATACGATGTATTACGATTACAAAGGCGTCAAGAAGCTCAATATTTACAAGAAACGAATGATTGAAAAATATTTGGAACAGTATTCGTGGGAACAGATTACGGCAGGGGATCAGATCGTCTATCCCCATCTAACCCATCGCATTGAGCGTCATGCGGATCTGCCGGATACACTGTTTGTGACCTTTGAATTTTCTCCAGCGGCAGAGAAGCTGATTGCATTCTGTATTGAAGCGGAAAAGTCGCCGTTATACGAGAAGGCTGTACTGCTGTTATTTGACCTGTTCGGATTGCGCCGGGATGCCTATGACCGCTTCCACAACGAAGAAACGTATTTGTCCGATATGAACAGCTCCGGTGATTATAAAAAAGTACTGCTCGACTACATCGTTGGTAAACGGGTACTTGATATTGGCCCAGGTGGAGGGATTCTGCTGGATCTGATTGAGCAGGAAAAACCGGAAGTGGAGCCGATTGGTATCGATATCTCAGCCAATGTCATTGAAGCGCTGGAGCGCAAAAAACAGCGTGAAGGACATCGCTGGCAAGTCATGAAGGGCGATGCCCTGCAACTGGAGCAATATGTGCAGCCAGGCACAGTGGATACGGTTATTTTCTCATCCATTCTGCATGAGTTATATTCATATATTGAACTGGACGGTCGAAGATTTAATTCCGATACGGTTGTGGCAGCGCTGAGAAGTTCATTCCGTGTACTGTCACCTGGAGGAAGAATTCTGATTAGGGATGGTATCATGAGTGAACCCGAGGCACAGAAGCGCCGTATTCGTTTCCTGGAAGCGGATGGGATGCGCTGGCTGGAGCGGTATGCAGAGGATTTTCAGGGGCGTGCAATTCAATATGAGCGGATCTCAGACAACGAAGTAGAGATGCCGATCAACGATGCGATGGAATTTCTCTATACCTATACGTGGGGGGAAGAGGCATACGTGCATGAAATTCAGGAGCAGTTCGGTATTTTTACACCGACCGACTATAAGAACTGTATTCTAGAAGCGCTAGGCGAACAAGCCGAGATGATCATCTTCGAACATTTCCTTCAGGACGGTTATACGGAAGCACTTGGAGAACGAATGATCTTCATGAAGGAAGATGGCTCCCCTGCGCCTTTGCCAGACAGTACCTGCCTGATTGTCATTGAGAAGAAGAAAGGATTAGCGGATGGATGATGAGTGAGGCCAGTACGTTTTTGTATTTTGTCAGACATGCGGAGTCTCGATATGTTGAAGGACAGGAACGCGAGCGTGGACTGACAGAACAAGGTCATCAAGATGCGGGAACGGTTGCCAGTCTGCTGCAAGGGGAGCAGATTCAACTGTTCTATTCCAGCCCTTACAGGCGAGCAGTGGATACAATTCAGATTCTGGCAGATCGGTCAGGTGGAATTGTGGTGACAGAGGAAGATCTGCGTGAACGCCAGTTATCGAGTTCGGATGTGAAGCATGATAATTTTCGTGAAGCCAAGCAGCAGTTGTACCGTGATCCTACGTATGCGTATTCAGGTGGGGAGTCTGGTGAACAGGCTCGCTCAAGGGCAGTAGCGGTGATAGATAGAATTCTGGATAAACATGCGGGTCACAAGGTAGTCATCGGAACCCATGGAGATGTAATGACGCTTATTTTTCAACACTATGATGCTTCCTACGGTTACGATTTCTGGGAGAAGACTACGATGCCGGATATCTATAAGTTGCAGTTTGATGGAACGCGCAAGTTGGTCCAGGTCACGCGGTTGTGGGAGTGACAGGTTAATATATGAGAAATGCATTACCAGAATGATAGTGGGGAGGAGTGGTTGGCGGATGAAAATTACGCTTTTGCCTGATACATACTTTGTTGAAAATCTAAGCGTATCTTCATTACAGGATAGAATGTACTGCATATTTGATCTCGAAGGAACGGGAATTAATCCTGTGGTGGAGAGTGTGACACAATTTGGTGCGATGCATTACCAAAGAGGTCAACAATGTAATACAACATTTTCTTCACTTGCACGTGCGGACAAACCTATACCAGAAGCTGTGGCGAAATTAACAGGCATTTCGAATGAGGATATGGTAGAGGCTCCGTCGTTCGTAGAAGCATTTCAGGAATTTCAGAAATTTATTGGTGATAACGTTCTTGTGACACAAGCTGGATATGAATATGACCTGCCCATCTTGAAGCGGCATTGTGATGAGTATGGTCTCCCGATGTTGACTAACCCGGTATTGGATACAAAAGCAATGTTCACTTACATTCATCCTGAGATTACCGAGGTCGTCTCTACGGATTTTCTGATTCGGTATTACGATCTGAACACAGATGGAATTCACAGGCACAATGCTTTGGCAGATTGTGGTGTGATTGCTCGTATCTTTGAAAGTATCCTTAGCGAATATGAGGAACTTCAATTGGATCATTTTACAGCCGATCCTAATCGAATGATGAAGCGTTTTGTTATACCTGAGATGTATCTGACATGATGATGAACTGGAGGGGAGATCAATGAGCAGAACGGATGTGGAGAAGCTACTCTTGGGTCTTAACGAGGGACGGATTCTGACCCAGCAGACATTCGAAGGATTGGATGTGGAAGTTTACCTGGATGAAAGGGATGCCTCTGCATTTGCTGACGAGTGGATGCAAGCTTTTGAACGGTGGGCTCATGATACTGCGGTGGCTGAAGTAGAGGTGCTGCGCGCATGCAGGGAACAGGCGTTCAAACAGACCTTGGCTCTCACCGGCGAACCTGAGTTAGCGGGGTATGTGAGTGATGATATTGGTTTAATTGGTGCTGCACTGTTACAGGGTACGGCGAATGATTCCTTTGTGGATCAACTGTTGGAAAGTTATCGACAAGGTAGGTTGCCCCTGCGTTAAGCGGGGGGAGGACCAACAAGGGTGTTTTCGTTTGTATAAAAAAACAGCATCAAATGTACATTGTGGGTCGGATGAGGCATAAGGTACAATTCACCTAAGCAATCGATGAGAATGATAATCATTATATGTGGAATATTCTCACGGTTACATCAACAGATCACATAGGGGTGAAGGGTAACATGGTAGGTTTAGTTAAAGGTTTCAAAGGGTGGACGATTACATTACTGCTCATGGGTCTGGTTATTTCAGGGTGTAGTACAAATACCGCTACGAATGCGGAACAGACTCCTGCAACTGAAACTGAAAGTGCAGCTTCTGGAGAAAATACTTCTGGAAACGAGACAGAGCCTGCGACACGGGTTGTACAGGATGAATTTGGAGATGTGACGATTCCGGTTCAACCACAGCGGATTGCTGGAATATATGTGGAAGATTATCTGAAGGCGCTCGATATTACACCTGTAGTGCAGTGGTATAATCCGATGTGGGGTGTACAGGATTATTTAGGACTGGATGTTCCGAAATTTGATACTACGGGGAGTATTGAAGCTTTGTTGGAGTATGATCCGGATCTCATCATTGTAGATGGTGGGGTAGATATGGAGAAATATGAGATGTACTCCAAGGTGGCACCGACGTATCGTCTGCCTGAGAGCGTACTGCAGGATTCGAACCAAATTCTAAAAACCATTGCCGATGTTGTAGGTAAGCCGGACAAGGGTGAAGAAGTTGCTGCGGCATTCGGAGCCAAGGTTGCAGATGCGAAGGCGAAGTTGCAGGAAGCGGTTGGAGACGAGAGTGTCGCAGTTGTCCGGCTGAATTTTAACGATGACACACTGGCGTTGTTCGGTGTGAAAAATCGATTTACCGGATTTATTTATTCCGAGCTTGGCCTAACACCTCATCCTCTGGTTAACAAGATGGAAGAATACCAGGAAATTCTGTCTGAAGAGGCCGTGCCGCAACTTGATGCAGATCATCTTATTGTGTTCCCTTCCAATGGAGAATGGTCATCTCCCGAGAACAAGGAAGCCTTGAAGGTACTTGACAGCAAATTGTGGAAATCTCTTCCGGCCGTTAAGAACAATCAAGTGTACATCATGGAAAGATCACAATGGCAATCAGGTGCGATTACAGCAAATTCCATGAAAATTGATGATCTCTTGGAAAAAATGACTCCATAAGAATAATCCCATAAGAAAGAAAGTTCTTCAGTCAGGGTTGAAGAGCTTTCTTTTTTCGTATACACTATTTTAAATGATAATAATTCTCAGTTAAGGACGATGAACATGTGCCACACCATAATACAACTAATCCCCAAGCCCTGGCTATGCTCACTTCAGCATATGGAATACGTAGATCACCATCAATCTCATATCGATAAACGTTTGTTATACAGGATGTCGTCCTCCCACTCTATATTTGTTGTAACGTCTGGGATAGGTTCAATAGTTTGCTCAGATCAGGAATCTCATCATTTGCAAAAAGGAATGATTATGTTTGTTCCTGCTGGAACATCCATTAAGGTAGAAGGCTCTCCTTGGACAGAAAGTGAATTGCAGTATTATAAGCTTGATCTGATGATGGCTGAGTTGAAAGAAGAGACTTCGAACGCTTTGTCTAGTAGAAACATGGAGGAGCAGCAGGAACTTCCCCAAAGTCCAGATTCTCCGACATTATTACCGCTTATGCAACTCAGCTACAGTCCGTGGAGTTCATGTCTGGAAGCCTTGGAACAAATACTACGTCAACAGGTCACTGGCGGTTGGCTGGAGCAATGGGAGGTACAGCTTCGTTTCCAGGAGTGGTTCCGTGCCTTGCTTCGCCAGAGTGTCCCCGAAACAGAAGTACCCGATGACCGTGCCCGTCTTCAAAGTTCAATTCGTTATATTGGCGACCACTATGATCAGACCATAACCGTGGATGAGCTCGCAGCAGATATTGGTCTAACAAGAGCCAGCTACACTCGGCAATTCAAAAAAATCACGGGCAAGCTCCCGCTTGAATATGTAAATGCGGTTCGACTGGAGCGCTCTAAGCAACTATTGCAGCTGACGGATGATCGCATCCATGAGATTGCTCAGAATGTGGGATTCAGCAGCGAATATTATTTTGGCCGCCGATTTAAGCAATATGCTGGTATTTCACCTGGGTTATACCGCCGTCATCACCGTCAAGAGGTTCGTGTCTTTGCTCCGTATCTGGAGGACTTTGTGTTGGCTCTTGGCGTAAAACCTGTACTGCAATGCTCCCATCATTCTTGGGGGAGACAGCATTATTTGGGATTGGATGATGTACCCGAATTCGATGTAAGCGAGCAGGATGCTCAATTTAATGTGGGTAATATACCGGACTTTATCATGCTGAACAAGGGATATGATCGATGGAATCTGGACCGTTTCGAGCAGGTAGCACCTACATTTTACGTAGATCATCTGGGAGAGGACTGGCGCTCCATTTTAAGATCGACAGCCGATGTGTTAGGGAAGGTGAATCGGGTTCAAGATGTGATTGGTGCGTATGAGGACAAGGCAATGGAAGCTAAGAGTCGGTTAGCACGTTATATGCGTGGTCAAACAGTAGCTTTTTTGCGTATATCTGCTTCTGATATTACTCTCTATGGGGACCAGCAGGGTTACGTTGGCCCTGTAATTTATCAGGATCTTGGATTGATTCCGCATTCCCGTGTGCAGCAATGGACAAGACAAGAGCGGAGGATTTCCATTGGATTGGAGCAGTTAAGTCAACTTGATGCGGATCACTTGTTAATTACATTTGACACTGGAAATTCTGCCAAACCTGGAGATGAGCGCGAACTGCTCGACAGGGACGAATGGAAACGCCTGCCTGCGGTGAAGAGTGGCAATGTGTATGAGGTGGATTTCATGTCATGGATGAACTACGGTGTGATCTCTCATGGGAAGAAGATTGAGGATATACTGCGGTTTATGGCTTGAGGGATGGGAGCTAAAACTACAAACAAGCTGCTTTCAATAATTAAATTAAACTCTAAGCAAAATCAAAAAATGGCCCACTAATCTGATTTACTGTATGATATAGGAAAAATGAACTGGAGAATAGACATCCTATGAAGAAAAAAATCTGGGCCTCACTTTTAGTAATAGTTGTTATTGGGATGGTTCCTGTTACAGAGGTACCGAGGACTACGGTTGCCGAATCGCATGAAATTTTGGCTGAAGATCTTCCTGAAAGCTTACGATATGATTCTAACCATCCAGATATAATTTATGTGAAGGATTGTGGGGTCTTCGAGAAAGTTGATTCGAGTTTAATAGATTACGGTGAAGAAGAAGTTGTGGTCGATGATATACAAAAGGTAACAGATAAAACGAATGTAATTGTTGCTTATGAAGCGATTTACGTCAAAAAGGTGAATGGGAATAGCTAATTGATTAGATAACAATATGGAGCGCAAGGAGAGATTTATGCTTCTTGGGCTTTTTTAATATCCAATAAAAAATAAAATTTCAAGAATTTAACTGAATTTTATAGATGAGCAAGTTTATGTTTAGACACATGAACATATATACACTAAAGTGAGTTTGTACATAAACACTTTAGGAGGATTCATGTGAAAACAACATTGTTCAAGAAGGTCGGATTATTGATTGGAGCATTTATTTTTACAATTAGTTTTACATCTACTTTAGGGGTACATGCTGCGGTAGATTATAGTGGCGGGCTCATGGATAAGATGGTAATGACACTTAGCGATACTGAAAGCAAAGGGAGTAAATCTACATATGCACTAACAGATAATAATGAGGCTACAAGTGCGATTATAGAAAAATGGAACACTCCATCTACAGCAGTAGATCATGCGGTTGGAATCTTTAATGGAGCAGTTACAGCGAATGCTATCCGTGTAAAAGCAGATTTTGATGTTTCCGTTGGTTTATTCGATTCCACTGGAAAAGCGATTTTACCGACGTATTGGTACACAGTAAAAGCAGATCAGGCTGATGGAAGATTAATTTATCTTCCTACAACGTACAAAGGAATAACAAAAGTAAACTTGTTTAATTACTCTAATACACGGACAGTCAGTGTTTCCGAGTTTCAGCTGTATAATATCACACCTCCAACTAATCCGTTAAATCTCGAAGCATCTGCAGAAGAATCATCCATAGGATTGACATGGAATGAGACAGCAACGGCAACCAGTTACACGATTAAAAGATCAACTACAGCAAATGGGCCATATATAGCAGTGGCAACTGGCATAACCAAGGCCAATTATAAAGATTCAGATGTAACTCCAGGTACGATCTACTATTACGTAGTAACTGGTGTTAATCCTGTTGGTGAAGGTGTTAACTCAAACGAAGCTTCGGCTATTATTGAGAGCAATGGGCAGATTGATCCTGAACCAGAGCAACCAACCACACCAGAACCAGAAGAACCTACAATTCCGGAACAACCGGAGGAACCGTCCACTAACCGTGCTATCTTTGTCATTACCATGACAACGGGTTTGGAAAAAGAATTCGACCTAAGCATGAAAGAAGTAAATGATTTTATCAACTGGTATGAAGTCAAACAAGCAGGAAGTGGAAAAGCTTCGTTTGCGATTGATAAACACGACAACAACAAAGGGCCTTTCAAGAGTCGGAAGGATTATATCCTGTTTGATCGAGTGCTGACGTTTGAGGTAAGTGAATACTAAAAAATATGAAGTTCCATCAGCATAGCTGAAGGGGCTTCTTTTTGTTCAATTTGATAAATGAGCGAATGCAATTGCCAGAATCAGCTTAGATTCATCTCATTTTAGTGTAGCGTTTACAAAAAAACAGGATAACGAGCACAAAATGCAAAAGCGGATGTCCTTGACTGAACGATTGTGACATACCATTAGAATGAAGGCTGATCTGTAACGCAGGGATTGAAGTCTTCAAGCATAGCCATGAATGGCGGATGGGAGAGCTGTAATGACAAAACGGGTAATTCTGTTGGAAGAAGGTACGGCAGAGATGAAGGGGCTAATGGGCAGTATAGGGGCTGATCTTGCAGAACTTATCCATGCAGGGTGGTCTGTCCCAGCCGGATTTGTGGTCACAACGGAATGCTGTCGCGAGTTCTGTACCCGTCTTGGACATCTTTCCGGTGAAGGAGAGGAAGAGATTATTAACGCGATCCGGCATCTGGAACAGCAAACCGGGAAGTTCTTCGGACATTCGGAGAATCCGCTACTACTCGCGGTACGTACGGACCAGGATCGAGCCTCAGCAACTGCGACACAATCACTGCTCAATGTTGGTCTGAATGATGTTACTGTAGAAGGACTCGCACGTCAAACCGGTGATCGGTTGTATGCACTCCAATGTTATTCAGATTACTTAGAGGAATATGGACAGCTGGTATATGCAATTCCGTCTGAATTTTTCACAGAAATATCGAGTCATGTCAAGGGTCGGGATGAAACGGAACTTGAATTAACCATTACCGAATTTAAATATTTAATTGAAGCGAAGGGGCGTAACCCTTTTCCTCAAGATGTTCAAATTCAATTCAAAGAAGCAGTACGTGCGGTATATCATCCACAGTGTGTTGAAGCATCCAGATCTCAGAAAGAGATCGTGCGTAAATCATATTACATCTCTTCGGAGCAAAGCGCTCCTGTTCTTATACAGACGATGATACATGGAAAATGTGGAGAATCAAGCGGGACCGGAACAATATATACGTGTAACCCACTTACAGGAGAAAAGGGAATTACAGGACAATATGTCCCTACCGGGAACGCGAGCCAAACAGATCACGGCTTGGAGCGTTTAAGGAAAGACCAACCTGAGCTGTACACAAGTTTGCTGGAGATAGGTAGCCAGTTGGAGACGCATAAGGGAGAAGTGCAGGAAATCACCTTTGTGATTGAATCCGGCGCGTTGTATGTTGTGCAGACCCAGCCCGCCCGATTATCCTCAACAGCCACGCTGAGGAGTACTGTGGATTTTGTCCATGAAGGACTCATCACCAAGGAGGATGCACTTCTTCGTATCCAACCTGGGCATATCATGGAAGTGTTGAAGCGACACTACACAGATTCTAACAGAGAAGTGAGCAATGGACATCTGCCCATACAGATCCAGCCAGTAACTAATGATGAATGTCCAGCTTATAACAACTCAGATTCACTTTTATCAGCAGATCTGCAACTACTGCTCAATTGGGCTGATGAAGTGAAAGAGTTGAAGGTACTGGCCAATGTAGATCATCCACAGGATGCCATGACATCAAGGCTACTAGGGGCTGAGGGAATAGGTCTGTGCCGGACGGAGAACATGCTGTTATCACCTGCGCGGTTACCATTTGTACAAAAAATGATCTTGGCAGACAGTGAATCTGAACGCAGGCGTGGTTTGGAGCGTCTGTTGCCGATGCAGCAGTCTGATTTTGAACAAATATTCGAAGCGATGGATGGATACCCGGTAACGATACGTTTGCTCGATTCGCCGTTGCATGAACTGTTACCGGATCTGGGAGTATTGGAGAAACGGCGCGAGTGGTTACAAGCAGAGGAGTGGCAGGAGCAAAAAGACCATCAGAATGAACTGGAGGAACTGGAGCGCGTAATTCGCAGAGTCAGTGAATTGCATGAACATAATCCGACATTGGGGCAACAGGCTTGTCGGCTGAGTACGGTGTTCCCGGAGATTGTTGATATGCAGCTGGAAGCGATTTTCCGAGCAGCGGTGATAGGCATCCGACAAGGATGGTGGGTGCGTCCCGAGATTATGATCCCGCAGATCGGTCATGTGCATGAACTTCAGGTGATGAGAGATCTGGTGGATCATGTGGCGGACCAGGTGCTTGGTGAGGAGAAGCGGCATTGTCACTATAGAGTGGGGGCGATGATCGAAGCTCCGAGAGCGGCGCTGACGGCGACTCACATTGCTCGCCAGGCTGACTTTTTCTCGTTTGGCACGGATGAGCTGACAGAGATGACATTTGGATATAGCCGCCATGAAGCGGAGAAGCGGCTCCTTCTCCTTCAGCGTGATACGGACTCTCGTATGGTAACGAATAATCCATTTCATGTGTTGGACATTGAGGGAGTCGGCCAACTGGTGGAGATGGCGGTAGTCCAAGGTCGAATTCGAAAACCTCATCTGAAAACAGGGATCTGTGGAGAAAATGTTGTGGACCTGGAGTCAATTACGTTCTGCCACCGTATTGGACTGGATTACGTAAGCTGTTTGCCTGAACAGATCCCTTATGCACGAATTGCTGCTGCACAAGCAGCCATTAAGGCACAGAGAGAGGGAGCAGACACACAGAACACGGATATTTCTACAATTGCGTAACGCTCACCCTGTCCTACACGGAACTTCCATGGAATAGCAACCAGAAAACTGTTATACTGAAATATGCGTTTTGTAAAATGAACGTAAAATTTCAGGGTAAGGGTTGAAAGCGACCATGTATAATTCCAAAAATGAACGAACTTCATCACGGACCTTATTCGCCGTGTTATTCATTGTAATGCTGCTGAAGCTGTCACTGCTGCGATATTTCTTTTTTCAGGGTCTGTCCGGCATCGGTCTGTTAACTGACGCATTAGGCGTACTAACTGTGGTATGCCTGCTGGATCTGATCGTGCCCAAAGGCTGGAAGCGAGCAGTATACGGAGGATTTAATATTCTGTTTTCTCTGGTGCTGTTCGCGGCTACGTTGTATAACGTCCATTTTAGTTCGGTACCAACCTATACCGCGCTAAGTGAGCTGGGGCAAGTTGCCCAAGTAAGGGGAAGTATCGGACCACTGGTACGACCGGAGCACTTTCTGTTTTTTGCAGACATCGTACTGGCATTGCCAATATGGTTGATTATGCGCAGACGTGCTGGCGGGCGCAACCACATCAGTTACCGCGATAGCGGTTTGACGTTTGGTAGAATTCGCAGACGTTACTGGGGCAAACTCGGCGTTGCGCTTACCGCTGCATTCTGCATCGTGCTGTCTGGCAGTTTTATTGTCAAAGGTGAAACGATTGATAACGAATTAGTTCGTGCTGAGAATCTCGGTTTCCTGAACTATCAAGTATCGTCGGCCATTCTGACGAGCAAAGAGAATGAGGCCATTGCGAATGGAAACATTAACGAAACCATTGCCAAGATCAATGAGCTGGTTAGCCGGTATCCGTATCAGGATAAACCAAGTGACGGCACAGCCGTGAAGGCCAAATATTTTGGTCAGGCGAAGGGCAGCAATCTGATTGTATTGCAACTGGAGTCCTTTCAGAATTTCCCGATTAATGCTTCCTTAGATGGTCAGGAGTTAACGCCGGTATTGAATAATCTGGCCAAAGAAAGCTATTATTTCTCTCATTTCTTCCAACAGATAGGACAGGGAAATACTTCGGACGCTGAGTTCATGTCGAACACGTCTATCTATCCAACCGGAGTTGTTCCCATGTCAGCAGGGTATAGTGACCGTGAACTGCCGAGTCTTCCCAAGTTATTAGGAAAAGAGGGATATGAGTCCGAGACGTACCACGTCAATGACGTCACCTTCTGGAACCGGAACAAGATGTATCCGGCACTCGGATTCACTCGTTACTTCGACAAGCCCAGCTTCAAAAACGACAGATTCAATGACTTTGGGCCATCGGATGAAGAGTTGTACCGTGTAGGTATGGAAAAAATGACTTCGCATCAGGCTGCGAATCAGCCGTTCTATGCTCAGTTCATAACGGCATCGAGCCACTCGCCGTTTACGGTTCCCGCTGATCGTGCACGGATCACGATTCCAGCGACCATCACGAACAAACTGCTTCACGATTATCTGCAAGCAATCAACTATACGGACTATGCCATCGGTCAACTCATTAATGAGTTGAAGGCGAACGGATTATGGGATAACACTACTTTAGTGCTCTACGGAGACCACTTTGGTCTGCCAGCTGACGAAGAGATTACACAGCAGATTCAGGCCAATCTGGGCGTCCCTTATGACGGTAAAGTAAGTCGATTCAACATTCCGTTAATGATTCATACGCCGAAACAGACCAAAGGGCAAGTGATTGAGCAGCCAGGCGGTCAGTTGGATATGTTGCCAACGATTATGAACTTGATGGGTGTTTCGCTTCAGGATGAGAAATTCACTGCCTTCGGACATGATTTGCTCAACATGGACCACAATGCCTTCGGTATCCGGTATTACTTGCCGACAGGTTCATTTGTCAACGATGATATTATGTTTATCCCGGGTGCGGGCTTTGACGATGGAACGGCCTACTCCCTAAAAACATATGAACCGGTAACGGATTTGGAACCGTATCGTTCCGATTATGAACATGTGCTCAGCCTGATGAAACTGTCTGACGAGTATGTGAAGTTGTTACCGAAACGTGCACCATAAATCAATTTTTCTGCAATAGGTCAGATCAAAAACGTCACCAGTTCAAAAGCTGGTGGCGTTTTTTGCATGTTTCTTGCACAAGTGTGGTAATAAAGAGAATAACTAAAGTTTGAAACTGTAATAATTAATGTTACAATGGAATGAGCAAGAATGAAGTGAGCAAAAGCGCGTAATATTCGCAGATCTCATATTCACAGTTCTTATGAACCTAACAGACGAGAGGATTGAATATATATGAAACTGAGTGTACTCGAACACGGACATATCAATGAAGGACGAACTGTACAGGATACGTTGCAGGAAACGGTGAAACTCGCACAACATGCGGATCAATTGGGGTACTCCCGTTTCTGGATGTCGGAGCATCACGGTAGTGGTGCACTGTCTTTCTCCAGTCCTGAAGTTATGATTGCACATGTGGCTGCACATACGGATCGAATTCGCGTAGGTTCCGGTGGCGTTATGCTACCTCACTATAGTGCCTATAAGGTTGCAGAGAATTTCCGTCTGCTGGAAGCTCTGCATCCGGGACGGATTGACCTTGGGATTGGCAGAGCACCGGGAGGCATGCCAATTGCCAGCAGAGCACTGAATGAAGGCAAATCATCGAATGTACAATTTTTTCCGCAACAGATCGCGGATCTGGGCGGATACTTCCACGAGCAGTTGCCTGAGGATCATCGGTTTGCATCTCTGGTAGCCGGACCATCGGTTCCCACGGTACCAGAAGTGTGGTTGCTGGGTTCAAGCTCCGAAGGTGCGAGAATTGCTGCTGCGCAAGGGACGTCCTATGCGTTTGCCCAATTCTTCGGTACACCAGGCGGCGAAGAAGCAATGAAGCATTACCGCAGACATTTCAAGCCGTCCATCCTGAATGACAAACCACATTCAATGATTGCTGTCTCGGCATTCTGCGCGGAGACAGAGGAAGAAGCGGCTGAACTTGCGCGCAGCAATGAACTTTTCTTCTTACGCCTTGGACGAGGTCTTGAACAAAGTTCCTTCCCATCTCTGGAGACGGTAAACAACTATCCATACACAGCGATGGAGATGGAACAGATCCGTCAACGTCGTTCTTTTTCCATCGTGGGAACACCGGATCAGGTGAAAGACAAAATTACCGCAATGGCAGAACGCCATGAAGCAGATGAAGTCATTATTGCATCAGCGGTTCATTCGTTTGAAGCACGTCTGCGCTCATTCGGCTTGATTGCTGAAGCCTTTGGACTCAAGCAGGACTAATGGTAAGCAAGCGGGAATAACTACTCTAAACAGACTGGAATCTTGCTCATGCAAGGTTCCGGTTATACTCTTGCGTGATCAGGGAGAGGAGAGATTCACATGCGCAGATGTGTCATTAGTGATATTCATGGCTGTTACGATGAATTTAATGCATTGCTTAAGCTCGCAGATTATAATCCGCAGCAGGATGAATTGATTTTACTCGGTGATTATGTCGATCGCGGTCCAAGCAGCAAACAGGTCATCGAACAGATTATGCAGCTTCAGCAACAGCACCATATTATGGTGATCAAAGGCAATCACGATGCCATGATGGTGAAGGCGCTTACCCAGGATGTTGAGCAATATGATCAACATTGGATTCGTAATGGCGGACTACAGACGATGGCAAGTTATCTGGATCTGGAGCTTACTTATGATGAGCAACAGATCGATTGGGAAGCTTATGCTGAAGCCAAAAAGTGGATACGTACACACTATGAACACCATCTTCGTTTTCTGGAACAGCTTCCGCTGGTGTACGAAATTCCGGGTTATATTTTTGTGCATGCCGGGATCAACCCGGATATCGAGGATTGGAGAAGCCAGTCCGAGCGGGACTTTATTTGGATTCGTGAATCATTCTATTCCAGACCAACGACGATTAGAGAGACGGTCGTATTTGGACACACCCCCGTGAAGCATTTGCATGATGAGACAGGCATTTGGTTTGACCCGAGCGGAGACAAAATTGGCATTGATGGTGGTTGTGCCTACGGAGCACAATTGAACCTGCTGGAGATTAGCGAAGACGGCAGTCTACAGACCTTTTTTGTACGGCAAGGGCAGAGCGCTGAAGAGCCTGAGATGTAATATTTTCGTTGGACATCAGATTTCGTATGCTAATTTATAAGGTTGTACGATGGAATAAATAGGATACATATCATATCGACTTGAGGGGAATGAACCAAGTTTAGCTATTTTTCCAAAATGACTTGCCTGAGAATAATTTGCAATTAATTCGCTGTAAAGGGATTGGAATTTAGCCTTATTAGCGCTATAATCAGTAGGGTGTGATTAAAATATGACATATATTTTCTATATAAGTTCAACTAAACTTTTTACACGAGAACGGAGAGGACAGAAAAAAGCTGGAGAAGCGGAGCGTTCGCCTGAAAGCTTTCTGAAAGAAAGCTGCATCGGAAGCGTATGCTTATCACTGGATTTTCGCTTTAACAAGGGAATCAAAAAATCTGGGGACAACAGCGATCGGAAGGTTATTCTGTCATCGGAGTGGCAAGTGTAAACATCTTTGGTTAAACTTATATAAATCAGAATTGACGGAGGGCTATGAATATGGAAAAAGCGTTAATCTTCGGTCACAAAAATCCCGACACGGATACGATCTGTTCGGCAATCGCCTATGCGGATCTCAAAACAAAATTGGGTCAGGACGTTGAAGCTGTTCGTCTCGGCGAAGTCAATGGTGAAACCCAGTTTGCACTGGATCAATTCAAAATTGCTGCACCACGTCTGATTAAAACCGCTGCAAATGAAGTAAACAAAGTTATTCTGGTTGACCACAACGAGCGTCAGCAAAGTGTAAGCGATATTGAGGAAGTAACTGTTGTTGAAGTTATCGACCATCACCGTATTGCTAACTTTGAGACAAGCGGACCTCTGTATTTCCGTGCAGAGCCTGTAGGTTGTACAGCAACCATTTTGAATAAAATGTACAAAGAAAATGGCATCGAAGTGAGTGCGCCGATTGCTGGCTTGATGTTGTCTGCCATTATCTCCGATTCCCTGTTGTTCAAATCCCCGACTTGCACAGAGCAGGACATAGCCGCTGCACGTGAACTGGCTGCCATTGCTGGTGTAGATGCAGACAGCTATGGTCTCGACATGCTGAAAGCCGGCGCGGATCTGAGCCAAAAAACAATTGCTGAACTGATTTCCCTGGATGCCAAAGAATTCGTAATGGGTCAATCCAAAGTGGAAATTGCACAGGTTAACGCTGTAGATGTGAATGATGTTCTCGTGAAGCAACCTGAGCTTGAAGCAGCCATTGAAGCAATCATTTCCAGCAAAGGTCTCGACCTGTTTGTATTTGTCGTAACAGACATTCTGAACAACGATTCCGTAGCTCTGGCATATGGTACATCCACTAAAGCTGTGGAGAAAGCCTACAATGTGACGCTGTCTAATAGCAGAGCGCTCTTGAAAGGCGTAGTATCACGCAAATCACAAATCGTACCAGTTCTGACGGAAGCATTCAACACACTGTAAATCAAACCGATTGGCGTATTTGTACGCTGATATGTATTACAAATAAGTAGCAACACCATCCTAGCCTGCTCTGATCCGTAAATGGTCAGGACAGGCTTTTGATGTAGAGGAGGAAGAATCATGATCAAAAATGAAAAGATCAAAGCAGCCGAAGTGCAGCTGACCGGCCTGAATGGTGAAGATCTGGGTGTCATGTCCACGCAGGAAGCACTTCTACTCGCGAAGCAGCATAAAGTAGATCTGGTGTGCTTGTCCTTGATGACAAGTCCACCGCCATGCAAGCTGATTGGAGCTGGAGCGGCCAAAGAGGAAGCGCAGCAGGCGAAGAAAAAAGCGAGTAAATCCCCCGATAAACGTAAAGTAAAGGAAATTCGCTTGAACCTTGCGATGGAGGATCATGACCGGGATACGAAGCAATCTCAAGCGGAGCGCATTCTGAAGAAGGGTGATTCGGTAAAACTCGTCATCCAGGTGCATGGAGCTAAAGAAGGAGTTGCAGGCAAGGAGTGGGCTGAACAACTGAGCAAATCGCTAGCTGAATTCGGTAGCAAAACGACAGGTGTTCAGGTAAGTGGTAAACAGGTTGTTGTGCAACTGGACCCTAATGTGTAAACTGCTTGGAGCGATCCTCGATGTAGCACAAAGGTAAGGAATGTCGATACAGTAATGATCTTTTAGATGTAAAGAAAGCCCAATGAGGTGGCAGGCTAACTGCTGCTGTATTGGGCTTGTTTGTCATCACTTGGATTGAGGTGTCGTGCAATTTAATGCAAAAGCCGTTTCTATTCCAGTAGTTCAGCTGCGTAAATAACGGCTGCCACCAAGACGTACATATAACTGCCCAGGTAATACAGGCGTGGAACCAGCGGCCATATTATTCTGGCTGTTTTTGGCGAATCGGGATAAATAAAAGAAGTCCGGATAGATCACCATATCCATTAAGTAGGCGGAGACCCGGCTACCTGGAACGCGGAACTGATTCAGGGTACGTATAATTTCTTCGCCGCGTGCAATACCAATGCCATGACCATAATACCAGTTCTCACGCAGCATGAACGTATTCTCTCCCTGCCACTCGGGGGTTTCCGGAGAAACATCCGGATTTTTGAAATACAGCACATCTCCTGGCAGGGCGGTTTCGCTACCGTTTTTTTCGGTTAATCGCAGGTCACTGTCATAATGCCAGTCAAAGAGTAACAGATTTCGAAACAGGGAATTAAAGGCGTCTTCGCGAATGCTTCTCAGCACGCCACCATACAGCACAATAACGGTAGCTGTTGCACATTCAAAGGCATATAAGTGTCCATTCCTCCAGATATCCCGGATACCGTCGGCGGGGGTCACGTTTGATCTTAGCTCGAACCCACCTTCCGCATTACGATTCCAGAAGGCAGGATTACATCTGGATTTTTCAAAGGATGCAAAACTCACACCGCTTCGATCCAATCCTTCCGCTGCATCCACGAGAGAGCCCCTCAAGTCCCACTCAAAACGAAGATGATCCATGGATTGGTACACATACCTTGTAGGACGATCCTGTAGTTGCTGTAACCAATACCATTCAAAATCAGACCATTCCGAGCGGTTCAGCAGGGCGGGTTGATTTGCGACAATGATCATGATCCATAACCTCCGTTCCTATTCGAATATTCAACATTGTATAATCGGGAGAGCACGGGTATTGTGTAGTATATGACGTGATGTGTTCGAATTGGTATGTACATAATGAAAGTTGTCAGCATCCAAAATTAAAAATGTCGATTCATGCAGGAATTTTGTCCGATCTCGTTTATCAATCATGGCATTTGGGGTAGTACTCTATAGATGAAGTTATGTTCAGGTCGATCTATTCATACGGAATACATTCAGATTCTTATAAAGGAGGACATGTAATGTCGAAATCCATTACAGAGAGCCGATCTCTGTTCGAACAATTGTATACGCACGCACCAATCGGCATTGCTGTCGCATCGCATGTAAATGGACGGTGGTTGCAGCTTAATCCTGCATTTTGCGAGATGCTTGCATACAGTGAAGATGAACTGCTCGATACTTCAGTTGTACATATGATCTACGAAGAAGATCTGCACATGGAGGAATTCCGCAGCAAATTCTGGGAAATGACCCATAAAACAAGTGAGATGTACGAGACGGAGGTTCGCCTGAAACGCAAGGACGGTTCGTTATTATGGGCAACCATTAGAGCTTGCATCGTACGGGATGAAACGAGTGGTGAACCTTTGTATCTGCTCGTACAAGCTGCTGATATTACGAAACAAAAAGATGCAGAGGAAATCCTCATTGTGCAACGTAAGCAATTGGAAGAGAGCAGTCGCATCTCTCGCCTGCTCGCGGAGTCTTCACTGGACTTGATTGCAATACATGATGCCGATTCCAGTCGTACATTTAAATATGTATCGAATGCATGTAAAAACATGTTGGGCTATGAGCCAGAAGAAATTATAGGTAAGCCGGGAACATTTGTTATCTATCCGGAGGATGTGCCTTTGGTTGAAGCGTACGTAGAAGAGCAGAGAAAGGGGCTGGCTCCCAAACGGATCAGTTATCGCCTGTTACATAAGGATGGATCTACGGTATGGGCAGATACAATTACACACTATGTATATGACAGTGCAGGTGAATTGATGGAGATCGTCGCCGTAACACGGGATATCACAGCCAGCCAGCAACAACAGTTAAGCATGCAGGAGTACAGATCGTTATTTGACTGTAATCCCCTAGGTGTGGCTTCTCTTGATCTGGAAGGGAATTTGCTGAAAGCCAATATGGGTCAGGAACAGTTGACAGGACACACCAAGGAGGAGCTGCTCAGTCGGCCTTTTGATCACCTCATTGATCCTGTGGATCTGGAGAAGACTCGATATCATTTTGAGGAAACGGTGAAGGGCACTGCACAGAGCTACGAGATAGGCTTGATCCACAAAAATGGACAGCGAATTGAAACCAATGTTATTAATGTTCCTATTATACTTGAGGAAAAGGTTGTAGGAGTCTATGGGATTACCAGTGATATTACAGAGTCCAAACGTTATGTTGAAGAAATCGAAAATCTTAGTTATGAACGGGCATTGATTTTGAATGGCATGTCTGAGGGTGTTATTGGACTGGACCTGGAAGGGAATCTGAACTTTGCCAATCCGGCCGCTGCGGAGATCATGAACTTCTGTCCAAGTGAAATGAACGGCAAACCTCTTGAACAGATGATGATCCAGATGCAGAGCGAAGGTATCCCTTACCCATCCAAGGATACACCCATTCTACAGGCTGTTCGTGAAGGACGAGGTCTGCCGCGTACCGAATCCGTTTTTTGGAGGCAGGATGGGTCAAGTTTCCTGGCGGAGTTCCAGTTGAAGCCGATTATTGATCAGGGTAGAACCCGCGGAGCAGTGATGGTTTTCCGTGATATGACATCTGTTAAGGACATCATACGTGCCAAAGAAGCAGCAGAGGATGCAGACCGAGCAAAGTCCGAGTTTCTCGCCATCATGAGTCATGAGCTTCGTACGCCATTAAATGGCATCATGGGCATGGCCCATCTGTTAATGGAAACCGAGCTGGATGATGAACAGAAAGGTTTTGCGGAAATCATGATTGATAGCGGGGAATCCCTGTTGTACATTTTGAACGAAATTTTGGATTTCAGCAAAATCGAAGCAGGCAAAATGGATCTTGAGCGCGCACCTGTAGATATTAAGACGATGTTGGGTGGGGTGATCGAGCTGTTTGCACTGAAGGCCTCAGAGAAAAATATTGAACTCTATTGTGAAGTGTCGGATCACATTCCTGAACGCATTCGAGGGGATGAGACACGAATCCGGCAGATTTTGATTAATCTGGTGGGTAACGCTGTTAAATTCACAGAGCAGGGCCGTATTAAGGTGAGCGTAGGTGCTGATTACTCAGATGAGCATGGTCAGGATAACCTGATGTTGACCTTTAAGGTGAGAGATACGGGGATCGGCATTCCAATAGAAAAGCAGCATCAATTGTTCCAATCCTTCTCACAGCTTGATCCGGCCATCAATCGTAAGTTTGGCGGGACAGGTCTGGGCCTTGCGATCAGCAAAAAACTGGTGGAGTTAATGGGCGGAGCGATTGGCGTACAGAGTGAGATCGGTGAGGGGGCAGAATTCCAGTTCACCCTCGTAGTGGAGCGGTGGTTAGAGGAAAGTATTGACCCGATTGAAATCACCACGAATGAGGATTTGCAATTGGATCGAGCTAGTCTTGCCCATGACATCAAAATTTTGATTGCTGAGGATCAAGCGGTCAACAGTCATCTGTTGGAGGAGATGCTGCGCAAGTTTGGCGGAGTCTGTGATATCGTTGAGAATGGTGCACAGGCCGTCGATTCATTGAACCAGGTTCAATATGACCTGGTGTTTATGGATATTCAAATGCCAGTTATGGATGGGATTGAAGCGACCTGCCACATCAGACAGAGCCGCCCAGACATACCGGTTATTGCAGCGATTACAGCTTTTGCAGGCGCTGGTGACCGTGAGGAGTGTCTGAAATGCGGGATGCAGGACTTTATCAGCAAACCGTTTCATTCCACGGAGATTAGCCGCGTACTGAATACATGGGTTCCATATATTCGCTCTCAAAGGGTAACGTAACAGAAAAATAACCTGTGCCTTGAATTCAAGGTACAGGTTATTCTGTCATTTACGACCAGCCTCCGATTAAACCGGAGAGAGTCACACATTCGTCATCTTCCAAATCTGCAATCAGAGTGAGTTCTTCGTTGTCTTGTGGATCAACGGAGAATAATTCACGGCGTCCGTCCTCATGCACAATAATGACTAACTGATGGCCGCCCTTTGTATCAAACTGGTACTTAACTCCGATACCAGGTAGTGGGCATTCGCGGATATTCATGAAACCTGTCACCTCTTTAGCTTTGCTTAATGAAAAAATTAACCGTTCACACAGTACGGATGTATTCTACTATCCATAACACCGTTTGGCAAGTCACAAATAAAATTGGTGTGAAGGAATTAATTTTTTCCGTGATGTGATCTTGCACTATGGCGCTGTCTGGCCCGTCTGCGACGAACAAAAAACCAAATAAGCAGAGCAACGATTAATAATAGGCCAATGACTGCAATGATGATGATGTTCCGGATATTGGGAACCTGTACAGTCAGATCCAGTTTATTCATCTGGAGGGGGGAAACGTGCCAAATAAGCGTTTTTCCGCCATCCTCCACCTGATCTGCATTGGAATCGGCTGCCTTGATGGGCAAAGACAACTTAAAGTCAAAGTTAACATCCTTTAACAAGAGGTTTTTAAGAAAGCTAGGCACCTTGTTCATTTGATTTTTGATCTCACCATCGGGCATGGACTCCATGAGATCAGCTTCTGCTGTAATGTGCATCTTGGAAGTGAAGAAGCCGGGTGAAGTTGATTGTTCAACTTTGATCCCTTGTGGTAACTCGGATGTATCAAAGCTGGTCGTATTGTTTTTTTCAAAATGAGTGGTCGCTGTGAGTTGCTTCTGATCGCCCTGTTCCGAAACCTCTGCCTGGAAGTTATTTCGATTCAATGCATCTGCGATCAGAGGCATGAGATTGTCTTGCCCAATTTTTCCAAGAGCGGAGTTCTTTACATTGAGATTGAGATCCAGATCCGTTGATCCATCCATATTCACCGTTAGATGGGCTTCTCCATCAGCACAGGCGGATAAAATCGATAACATAAGGGCTAATAAAACAGTAAGAAATAGCTGACGTAAGGGGATGCGAGTTGACATGTCTTTCAACCTTTCTGCGTAAAAATCCAAATTCCATTTCATAGAAGTATAGTATACACCGTAAGCACGGCGGATGAAACTTTGAACCGTGCAGTGAGGTACGTATGATTTAGTGTGATCGGGGAAATAATCCATTTATTAAAATTAAAGATTTCGTATTTTTGTCAATGTTCGGTCAATTCAAACGGCGCTTCACCGTGTACACTAGTAGTAGTGTGATGAATATACGGAAGCAGGGAGGTTACATTCATGACATATATCATTATTATGGCTGTTATTATGGTCGTGGGCATGGTCGGAATGGGCTGGTTCTATCAGATTATGGATAAAGACCAAAGCTAGTATTGTTTAAATGTGAAAAGAAGAGAGACAACCTATAAGCTGGCTTCGCTAACGCGAGGCGGGCTTATTTGTGTGGGGAAAAATTTTGAGGCACTGACCTTACATTAGCACGTAATATATGTAACCATTCAAGTTGTACAATTTGACCGATGGACAAATATTTTTCGTAAAGATGGGATTTTTTAGCTGCTCTTTTGTATAATAGGGGGTAGTTTAACTCGGGATACTCTCGAGATTCTGCCAAACAGGAAAGGGTGTACATAAATGAAATTTAGTGAGTATACGTATACACGTCCGAATCTGGAACACATCAAGACATCTTTCCGTGAGCTGTTGAGCGGTTTTGAAGCTGCGGCAACGGTTGAAGAACAGAGTGGGTTCATGGATCAGATTAACGCGCTGCGCAGTGATTTTGAGACACAAGCCCAATTGGTCTACATCCGTCATTCCATTGATACCAATGATGAGTTTTACAAGGCGGAGAACGAATTTCTGGACGAGAATGCACCCATTGTGCAGGAATATATTACGGATTTTTACCGTGCACTGGTTAACTCCAAATTCCGCAATGAATTGGAACAAAAATGGGGTTCACAGCTGTTCCAGCTGGCGGATCTTTCACTGAAAACATTCAGCCCGGAGATTATTGAAGAACTCCAGAAGGAGAACAAACTTTCCACAGAATACAATCAGTTGATTGCATCGGCCAAAATTCCGTTCGAAGGTGAAGAGCGCACGTTGCCACAGTTGCATCCATTTGAACTGTCCACGGATCGCTCCATGCGGGAGCGTGCTTCGGAAGCCAGATACACTTTCATGGCTGAACATGAAGCTGAATTCGATCGCATTTACGATGAACTGGTTAAAGTACGTACACAGATCGCGAAGAAACTGGGTTATCCAAGCTATGTCGAACTCGGCTATGATCGCATGAACCGTACGGATTACAACGCAGAGATGGTTGCCAACTTCCGTGCGCAAGTTCGTGATTATATCGTACCTGTGGCGACCAAGCTCAGAGAGCGTCAGCGTAATCGGATCGATGTGGATACGTTGTATTATTACGATCAGGGCTTCAGCTTCAAGACGGGTAACCCGACACCTAAAGGTGACGCGGACTGGATTATCGATAATGGTAAAAAAATGTACGCTGAATTATCACCAGAGACAGATGCATTTTTCCAGATGATGACCGAAAACGAGCTTATGGATCTGGTAAGCAAAAAAGGTAAGCAGGGCGGCGGATATTGTACGTTCCTGAACGATTACAAAGTGCCGTTTATCTTCTCCAACTTCAACGGTACCTCCGGTGATATTGATGTATTGACACATGAAGCAGGTCATGCTTTCCAGGTGTATGAGAGCCGTGATTTTGCAGTGCCTGAATACAACTGGCCGACATATGAATCGGCTGAAATTCATTCCATGAGTATGGAGTTCTTCACATGGCCGTGGATGCAGTTGTTTTTCAAGGAAGATACGGACAAGTACAAGTTTGATCACCTGTCTTCCGGTCTGTTGTTCATTCCGTATGGTGTAGCTGTGGATGAATTCCAGCATTTTGTATATGCGAACCCGGATGCAACTCCAACGGAGCGCAAGCAGGCTTGGCGCAACATTGAGAAGACCTATCTGCCACACATCAATTACAAAGATAATGCGTATTTGGAGCAAGGTGGTTTCTGGCATAAACAGGGTCATATTTTCTCATCGCCATTCTATTACATTGACTATACGTTAGCACAAATCTGTGCATTCCAGTTCTGGAAACGCAGCAATGAGGACATGAAGTCCGCATGGGCCGACTATCTGACATTGTGCAAAGCGGGAGGAAGCCTGTCCTTCACCGGATTGGTTGAACTGGCTGGATTGAACTCACCATTTGAGGATGGTTGTGTATCCTCCGTAATTGGCGATATTGAGGCATGGCTTGACGGTGTGAACGATAAGGCGCTGTAAGCCTTCGTAAGGATAAGGATGTTTTAATGAAAGTACCATCGTAAGGTATAAGTAGTGGATATAGCTTTAAGATCGATAGGAGAGACGGCTTGGAGACCTTCGGGTGTCTGGGTCGTCTTTTTCATTACGGGTAAAAATCAACCTCAGTGTAACATTTATCGTGTTCATTGTGATTTATTTCACTATATTTGAAAACGGATTCAGTTACAATGGAGATAGTAAATCAGGGGTTACAGGAGGCTGGTTCAGATGGCAACACATGCATATTATGTTCCGCCCGTGAACTTGATGGGTAGAGGGTGTTTACAGGAAGCAGGCCAGATGATTGAACAGATGGGTATCCGCAAAGCGTTGGTCGTAAGTGATCGTCAATTGATTGCTTCAGGCGTTGCAGAGCAGGTACTGTCTATATTAAGAAAATCAGGGTTAGACTATGTCGTATATGATGAGGTTCAGCCTAATCCAACATGTCAGAATGTACATGACGGACATCGATTATTCCAGGATCATGGCTGTGACGCCATTATATCGATAGGCGGAGGTTCACCGCAGGATGCTGCCAAAGGCATTGGTATTGTAGCTACCAACGGTGGGCATATCCGTGAATATGAAGGATTGCATCAATCGAAACATAAGTCCGTGCCACTTGTGGCTGTTAACACAACGGCTGGCACATCGAGTGAGGTGACAATGAACTACGTGATTACAGATGAGGAACGTAAAGTGAAGATGGTGATGGTGGACCGTAATAGTCTGGTCTCCCTGTCGGTTAATGATCCGGAGTTAATGCTTAGCAAGCCAGCAAGTCTCACAGCGGCCACGGGAATGGATGCCTTGACTCATGCCGTGGAAGCGATGGTGACGCCTGGAGGGTTCACTGTGACAAGCGCAACAGCTGCTGCAGCTGTTGAACTGATCTTTGAATACTTGCCAAGAGCCGTGAGAGACGGCAGTGATCTGGAAGCGCGGGAACATATGACGTATGCGTGTTTCCTTGGCGGGATTGCTTTTAATAATGCGGGTCTGGGTTATGTCCATGCGATGGCGCATCAACTGGGTGGCGTATATGATCTGCCGCACGGTGTGTGTAACGCAATGTTACTCCCCTATGTGGAAGAGTTAAACGCCAAGCATGTACCCGGCAAATTCCGTCATATTGCTAAGGCAATTGGTATGGATGTGAAAGGCAGAAGCGATGAGGAATGTTCAGATTACGTCATTGAGGCCATACGTCAGCTATCAAAAGAAGTCGGGATCCCTGAGAAACTGTCTGAACTGGGTGTAAAAGATCCCGATGTGGAACTGCTTGCCGATAACGCGATGAAAGATGCATGTGCACCAGGCAATCCCTATCAACCGTCCAAGGATGAAGTGATGGAGCTGTTCCGCAAAATTATATAAGTGCGAACGTATCGAGTCGGAGGGAATCCGGCTCTTTTTTTGTTTTTCACAAATCTCGAATATTGTATATATGCCTTTGAGCATCTTCACAAATGGAGTTTAATGCGTAATAATGTAGGTCGGGCCATTGGCAACATATGACATCGACATCAGGAGGCATCATGAGACTTAGTACAAGTAACCTAAACAGCTATATTAAGCAATACGAGACTTATTTAAGCGTAGAGCGGAATCTATCCCTTAAATCCATTAAAGCCTATCTGTCTGATCTCAACAGACTTGTAGAGTGGCTTGATACTAAACATATCCATGATGTGACCAGAGAAAATTTACGCATGTATCTTGAACAATTAAACAGTGAACACACACTTAAAGATTCGACTATAAAAAGAAAGTACATATGTTTCAAAGCATTTTTTAATTATTTGGTTCAAAACGGTGATATAGTCGAGTCCCCAATTATTGGTTTCGGAAAGAAATTTAAAACGGCAAGACGTATTCCGAAGACACTCTCTGTAAGTGAGGTTGAAAAGTTATTAAATGCACCACAAGAGCACATGAAACAATTACACACGAGTTTTAGAAGAAGAATTAACCTTCGCAACGATGCAATTATTGAACTGCTCTATGTTATTGGAATTCGTATTGGTGAACTAGTGAATATTGATATGGAGCACATCGATCTCGAAGAGAAAACCGTGTTGATTTTTGGAAAAGGCCGTAAGGAGCGATTACTCTACATTTCAAGTAGCGAAGTCATCCATAAAATTAAAACATGGTTGCATGCCCGCGAACATTTCGACCCCCAATCGGATGCTCTGTTCCTCAACAAATATGGTGATCGACTCTCCATTTACTCCATTGAGGATATTTATTCTAAATACAGGGACTTATCTAAAGTTAGCAAAAAATCAACACCGCACTATCTCAGACATAGCTTTGCTACACATCTTCTGAACAATGGTGCAGATTTGCGTTCAGTGCAAGAGATTCTTGGACATACCAATGTCAGCACGACGCAAATATACACAGAAGTGTCTGTTGAACGGAAGAAGGATGTACTNGCAATAGCAATCGCTGACGCGGGTCCATGCTCTCGGCTTCACGCGGAGAAATTTCGAAGAAGCGGGGGTCAAACTCCCGTACCCCTGGCACAAGACCGCATTTCCAAGGTCCACGCCCATTGCGGGTGCAAAACCGGTCCTCCGGTGCCCTTTTTATCGCTTCCTTACCCTGACTGATCATCGACCACATCTCGTCCACATCACGTGCTTCGGGGAACCGTCCGCTCATACCAATAATGGCAACAGGTTCCGTGAATTGATCCATTTTGTCCAGATTACGTGCAGTTGGGCGAAGATCGGATGCAGGGAAGGATTTGCCGCCAGCCCATCTTCCGGAACGTTCAGATCGGTAACCTCGGTCCGCGACATCGGATTTCATGTCGGTCACGACTTCCCTTTCTTCGTACATGCCAATTAAAACATCCCGATGCTCGTTTTCCAGATATTCAGCCAATCCCTTCAGTGTAGAATGTCCAAAGAAAATGGATGGTGTCACTTCCGCTCCGTAATGATGGCTTAACCGTGCTGCATACTCCGTCAAGCTGATGGAATCAAATCCAAACTCCGCAAGATTGGCTTGAGGGTCCAATTCTTCATGAGGTATCTTTAACAGCTCGCTTGCTATTTCTCCAAGCTCCCATTGCGCGCATTCAGCCACCGTTTTGCCACGTAACTCCATACGTACACGCCGCTTCACCGCAGGATTCGTAAAAACCGGATTCCTAACTCCATGTGAAGGCTGAGGCATGCTGTCAGCTCCATCAGGTGTGAATTCAACACCCAGAAAACGATATATGCGTTCCGGTTTCCCCGCCATAACGAGTTGGTGAGCGTAAGGTTCATTTAGAATTTTTGGAAATAATGCTAGCCCTTCGTCTTTTTCCAGAAAACGTTGACCGCTGGTTTTGAGATACATGGCCGAAGCATTCTTTTCTTCTGTGCCCATTCCGCCCTCTCTCCAAAGCGGCCAGTTGATGGATACCGTGTGAATAGGACCCGTGCGATGCTGTTCTTGGGCATAGGCCATCTGGAATCGATTCGCCACAGCATAATCACAGGAACCGAAGTCTCCCAAAATAGCCGATGAGGAAGAGAAATAACTGCGGAACTCCAGCGGTTCGTTAACAAGCGCCTTGTCCAATGCCATTGTTCCCCGGATTTTGGGAGCAAGCACACGCTCAAAATCTGCTGCTGATTTATCCAGCACACTTACCCGACTTTCAATCCCGGCAGCGTGGATCAGTCCGTGAATTTCGCCAAATCTTCGTTTAACTGTTCGCACCGCTTCTTCGACTTGTTCTAATACAGCAACATCAGCCTGAACATACATGACCTGACTGCCCGCCTCGGTCAACTCATCAATTCTTTGCTGTTTCACAGAATCCAGGGAAGATCGGGCCATCAACACCAGATTTACTCCCAACGGAGCCCATGCTCTGGCAAAAGCGAGGCCAATTCCTCCCAATCCGCCTGTAATCAAATATGTCTTTCCTGGCAACACGTATTCTGTTCCCTGTTTGTAATGCTCGACAGGTGGGATTGATCTGATACGGCTTACTTTGCGCTGCTGATGCTCATAACGTACGCTGCATCGCTGGTTCGACCTTAATTCTTGCCATAACCGTTCACTCCACCATTGCCAGTTCACTTCGTTTATGGATTGCACATCACTGCTGATTACCTGTAATTTCGTATGGGGCATAACGAGCCCAAGTGAACGCTCAAAACCAATCCATGCATCCAGGTAACACCGCTCGATCCCTGTTCTGTATTCCCCGGCGAGCAGAATTCGGCCAGGCTTGATCTTCTCTGCTGCCAATGCCTGAAGCAAAAGTAATATCGGCTTCGTGTCCTGCAGCAGTAGCGGTTCCTCCAGTGCCGACAAATATAGTACAGTATCCACGTTCCCATATTGCTGGCTGATCTCCTGAAGCGCTTCTCTGTACTTCGCTAGATGAACGGTATCCGTCTCTTTTTCCCACAGTCCCGGATCGATGAAGACCAGCTGGATCTCAGGGTTGTGATGTTTCATCCGTGAAACGAACCTCTCCTGATTCTCCTGACGGGAAAGTACACATAACATAGTCTGTGGGTTCTCTTCATGATGAAGTTCTGGCTCCGATTCTTCCCATATTTCCTCAAAAGCCATCAGAAGGTTATCATCTGCAACCTCGCGTCCGATCTTCTTTCTTTCCATGTCCTCCGGTACATCTTTTGTCATCAGATTCTTTTGGACCTGTAAACCCGCCATGTGTGCAACTACCTGTTCTTTCGCATCATAGAAAGTAACATCCAGCCCGGAATCCAACTCCCTGATCCACATCCACAGCGGATGCTGCAAGTGATCTGCGGAAAATTCCATAGACTCCATGGAAAGCCAGGTATGTCTTTGACTCTGTACCTCATGTGTAAGCGATTCTCCTATCTCATGTACAAGCGAGTCGCCTGCCTCACTTACTGGTATCGTTTTGTTACGATAATCTGCTGCCGCTCCCGTTCTTGTCTGAAAGATGTTTGCCGCCAGTGATACGGCTTCAGTCAGCGACTTCGGTGTAATCAGCAAAGCCCGATCCTGATCATTGCGATTAGGCGAGAGCTTTATTAACACTTCATTCTCTCCGGTATAACAACAAACAATGGATGAGCATATACCTTCTGACGATAGGTTCCTAAGCTCCATTTGCGTACATCTTTCGGTAATGGACTGCACATCCATTGGGGGCCTCACGAATTCCAGAAGTTCATACTCGATGCGACCCCTGCCCCATAACTCTTCATCACCCTCATCTCTTTCACTGAATATCTCATAGATTAAGGATTGATCTGATTGTGGAATGATGACCAAATGAACCTCCAGAGCTTCCTCTGTCACCACCATTGGATTAACCCACTGATGGTCGAACAGCTTCATGTGAACCGGAGCCTGATTCATCCCGTCCGCTCCTTTTAACGCACATGACACCGCTGCCCGCACCATCTCCACATGGGCTGCATCAGGAAGACATTTGTAACCCGATTCCATAGGCTCATGCAGTAACGGTTCTTCCAGTGTAAAAATAGAGCTATACCGCTGTTCGCGCAGCGTTGACGTATTCCGGTGTATAAGCGGATGAAGCTTTGCTGTATGATGCTGCTCGTTCATCTGGACTGTTGCAGCGGATGACGGGGTCACCCAGTATTCTTCCTGAGCAAACGGATAGGATGGCAGATGAATACGTCCAGGAGCAGCCTCGCCGTACATGTTCACCCAATCCAGCGCGTAACCCTGGCAGTATAAATCAGCCAGGACATGAAGAATGTCACGGTATGCCCCGGTTGAGGGTGCTTGAGTTTCATGCTGAAGTTGATGTAATAGCTCATGACCGTGTTCCCGGACAATGCGCTGTTCAATGAACTCCCGGCCCACTGTCCCGCGGAACATCTTCCCGTTATTTTCTTTCGTACCGAACTGTTTCCAGACATGCACAGCATCCGCCTTGGACTGTACAACCACCGCACAGCGGTGACGGAAATGCTGTCGTCCCTCCAGCAGCGTATAGCTGATTGTCGCCAGATCCGGCATCTCTTCCCGTTCCAGTACAGCGATCATGTCTTCCACCTTGCGTTGTAGTGCTGCTTCCGTTTTGGCCGACAGTGCCAGCAAATAATAAGGCGCTGCATTTCCAGCCATTTGTTTTTGCCTGTTGCCTTCATAACTTTCCACTACGACATGCACGTTGGTTCCACTCATGCCAAAGGCACTTACCGCACCCAATCTCGCCTGCTCTGTTCGTGGCCAAGACCGATTGCTTTTATTCACATAAAACGGCCCCTCCGACCACCGGATATATTCACTTTCCTCTTCACAGTGCAGACTTGCCGGGATCGTCTCATGACGCATCGCCTGTACCAGGCTAATCAGGCTCACCACTCCCGAAGCGGCGAGGGTATGACCCAAATTCGTTTTTACCGACGTCAGCGCACAGGAGCCTGGCTCCATATTTCGCGTTTTGTAGGCCTCCTGCAAAGCATTGATTTCGACTGGGTCTCCGAGACGTGTTCCCGTCCCGTGAGTCACAATGTACTGCATGTTCTCCGCTCGAATGCCGTACCGGGTATACACCTCATTCATCAGTGCTGTCTGTGCCACCCCACTCGGCGCGGTGATTCCATTCGTTTTGCCATCATAGTTCATGCCACTGCCCCGAATGACCCCGTAGATCGAGTCTCCATCCGCCTCAGCCTGCGATAAGGTCTTTAATACAACAACTGCTATCGCTTCTCCCGGAACCATGCCATTGGCACGCTGGTCAAACGCATAACAGCGTCCATCCTCGGACAGCATGCCCGCCTGGGACATCGCTTCGAATCCCTGCTCGGTAAGCAGCAGACTCACCCCTGCCGCAAGAGCCGTGTCGCACTCTCCGGCTCGCAGGCTGGCACAGGCTTGATGAACAGCCGCCAGCCCCGAAGAACAAGCCGTATTAATCGCCATATTGGGACCATTCAGGTCCAGTAGATAGGCTAATCTAGCGGCCAGAATGGCATTGTGGTTGGATGTAAGCGGCCCGTCCAGACCAACAACTTGTAAATACTCATTGTTCTCCACCCCGACAAACATACCGACCCGGCCGGAGGAAAGCTGTCTTTTGCCATAAGCGGCATCTTCAAGCGCTCTCCAGGATTCCTGCAATAGCAATCGCTGACGCGGGTCCATGCTCTCGGCTTCACGCGGAGAAATTTCAAAGAAGCGGGGGTCAAATTCCCGTACCCCTGGCACAAGACCACATTTCCAGGCATCCTTTTTACTGCTGGTGAATCGATCCGAGGGAACGGTCTTAACAGCCGTTTGCCCATTTACGAGAATCGACCACATCTCATCTACATTGCGCGCTTCGGGAAATCGTCCGCTGATGCCAATAATGGCAACAGGTTCATCGGCCGTTTGCATTCGACGTGTATCTCCCAAACGCCAGTACTTGCCAGATGCTTGTCTTTGGGCCTTAGACTTTCGGACTTTGGCACGATGCTGTGCCGCTTTGCTTTTAATCGGTGCAGCTTGCTCTGTATGTTTTTCTTCCGTTTGGATTTCGTGATCTGCATATTGATCCGTGATGGCCTGCTCGAATTCTCGCTCCAGATAATGAGCCAATTCATAGAGTGTGGTGTGATCGAAAAATATGGATGGTGCCAGATCCACTCCAAAACGCTGATTAAGAACCGTTGCGTATTCAGTCAGGCTAATGGAATCAAATCCATATTCCGCAAGATTTTCATTGCCATCAATCAGTTCTCTTGGAATTTTCAACGTTTGCCCCGCCAGTTCCCTTAACTCCCATCTTACACACTCCGACGTTGTTAGACCCAAAAGCTCCGGTCTCCGGCGAGAAACCATGAGAGCAGATGAAGCTTCTTTTGAGAGGATCACGGTTTCTTTCTCGGATTTACTAAATGAAGAATCAAGTGCAAATGCACCTGTACTTGTACTTGTACTTGTACTTGCAGTATCCGAATGGACCACCACTCCTTCGCTTTCTGCCTCTGGCGATATGGCTGTAAATCCTGCTTCTAATCCCTGAATCTTTAACACTACGCGTCCTTCTGATGAATACAAACGAATGTCCAACACTTCAAGCCCTGGTGCCCCGTTCATCCGTTCTCTTCTGTCTACTCTCGCCCAAGAAATGTTTGATGCGCCTATTGCATCAAGTCTTTGAAGGGATTGAATGTAAACAGGACGTGAAGCAGACATATCCAACTGCTGATTTGCTTCATTTTCGATTTCCGTCCAGCCCAGCCCCCCATAAACGGCAAGCTGAATGGCATCTACTGGCAGTTTGTACACTGATGGTACAGATAACACATCCGTTGCATGTTCAAACTTGATCAGGATATGACCTTCCCCCGCATATATACGTTCTACCGCATAAGGAGATGAGGACAAGAGAGGCTTTGAAGCATGGTTCGCAAAAGCAGTGATCGACGAATCCAGCTCAACCGTGTCGAGCTCATCGATAGAACCAATCTCCAGAGCATCTGATGCTGTAAACTCAGAAGCCACCTTTTTGGCCATTCCGCTACTGTATATGGGTTGGAGTCCCCCTGCATGTTCACCATATATGACGTATCCCACGGTTAAATGTGGTTCGGATTGCAATGAGACGTGTAACGGAAGTGTCTGATCAGACACGTAAATAGAGCTGTCCCATATCACATCCTGCAACTGGATCGATAATTCAGATTCTTCTGGATCATGATGATCAGGTATCGCCAATTCCATAGCGGCATAGGCGATCTCCAGATGAAGTAAGTCAGGCAATAATTTTGCTGTTTGTTCTTCATGGATCTCCATAAGCATAGGTGAGTCCATCGTGAAGAGTGAACTGTATCGCTGCTCATGAAGATCCGAAGTATTACTGTGCAGAAGTGGATGAAGCATGGCTGGCCCATTACTTCCAATTACGTTGGAGTTGGACGATGCTACCTCTAATTTCATTGGAGCCCAATAACGATTTCTTGCAAAGGGATAGGACGGCAAACTGATTCGACGCGGGTGCTGCTGTCTGTTGTCCCCGTATAGCTCCATCCACTGGATCACTGCCCCTCGTGTCCAGGCGTCCAGTACATGCTCATAACGACCCTGGGACAGCCAGCGTTTCACATTCTCTTTCATGTCTTCCTCATCTGTTAACCAGCCCGGATTGTCTTGTCCTTGCTTCACATGACCCTGATAATACTGGCTTCCTTTGCCTACCGGTTCCGCCTGACCCGCCTGTTCCACATAGCTGTCCAGCTTGGCGAGTAGCTCGTCCACCGTTTGCGCCAGTACGCCCAACCGAGCCTCCATTGCTTCACGTCCGGTTTGCAGCGTATAGGCGATCTCCCTTACACTCCAGCTGCTCTGCCCAATGCGAAGTGTATCCCGCAGCTGACGCGCCTGAACGACCAGTCGTTCCTCGTTTCTCGCCGACAGCACAACCATCCCGGGAACTTCATTTTTCTCGCTTTTCTCGTGTTGCTCGTTCGCCTGTTCTTGCACCAGTTCGGGTTCCCGGTATTCCTCCAAAATGAGATGAGCATTCGCTCCACCTGCACCAAACGAGGAAATTCCCGCCCGTCGCGGTACGATCTGACCGTCCACCCTTGGCCGTGCCCAAACGTCTAGCTCCCGCTGGACCCTGAACGGGGTTTGACTAAAGTCAATATGCGGGTTCGTCTGCTGCACATGCAGGGACGGCGCCAGCTCCCCATGCTGCAATTGCAACAGCACCTTGGTGACTCCCGCGATGCCTGCTGCGCTCTCCGCATGTCCGATATTGGATTTCGCTGAGCCAATGGCACAGTAGGTTTCTTCCGATGGCTCTTGCTGAAAAGCTTTACTCAACCCCGCAATCTCGATGGGGTCACCGAGCGACGTACCCGTGCCATGGGCTTCCACATAACTGATCGTCCGCGGGTCAACTCCCGCCTCACGCAAGGCCCGGCTGATGACGTCCGCTTGAGCGTTGGGATTCGGCACGGTATATCCGTTCGTTTTTCCACCGTGATTCAACGCCGACCCTTTGATCACGCCGTAAATCCGGTCCCCGTCTGCAACGGCTCGTGCGAGCGGCTTTAACAGGACCGCGCCAACGCCTTCACCCGGTACATACCCGTCGCCCCCTTCACCAAAGCTCTCACAACGGCCTTTGCTGGACAGGAATCGTCCCTGGGACAACATGATATATTTGTTCGGGTGGACCGACACATTCACCCCGCCCGCCACCGCTACCTGACATTCGTTCTGTCTCAGACTTTGGCACGCCAGATGAATGGAGGTCAGCGAAGACGAACACATCGTATCCACCGCCAGACTTGGTCCGCGGAAATTACAGAAATACGACACCCGGTTGGCGATGGACGCCGGATTACCCGAGAGCGCAATTGAGGACTCGGCCCCGTACAGCTGATATTCCTCGTACATCACACCCACGTACACCCCCACGGTGTCCGCCGCCAAACGCTCCCGCGTATACCCCGCATCCTCCAGCGTCTCGTACACACACTGCATGAACAATCGTTCCTGCGGGTCCATCATCTCGGCTTCCCGGGGAGAGATCTGGAAGAACAACGGATCGAATTCGTCCACACCGTCCAGAAATCCACCCCAGCGTCCATAGGTCTTGCCCGGCGTGCCCGGCGCCGGATCATACACCTGCTCCTGATCCCAGCGTTCTGGCGGGATTTCGGTGATACTGTCTGTTCCACTGCGTAGATTCTCCCAAAACTCATGGATATTCCGCGCTCCCGGATACCTTCCCGCCACACCAATAATGGCGATATCCTGCTTCTCCTCCTTCTCTTGCACCTGAATGGATGATTCAGTTGGATTTATCGAATTCAAAGAATTCATTGGGGCTGCATTCTTCGACTCTGGATTAGTAGCTTGTTGATTCTTTAACGTCCTCTTTTGGCGTAAAATGCCCTTGGAGTTAACGTCCTCTATTTTTGGCTTTTGTACAGCAACCGAGGTTGGAGATATACTAACGGACTCCTTAGAACGTTCTCCCCCTACAATGAGTCGCAGTTGTTCATGATGGTGCTCAAGAAAATATTCGCTCAGAGCCCGAAGGGTCTGATACTCGAAAAAAAGTGTTTTGGGCAAGAGACCAAACTGTTCTTCCAAATGGGTAGTCATCTGCATAATAAGCAGCGAATCTATACCATATCGATCCATGGCTGTATCTGCATCAATCCTTGATGTTGGAAGTCCGATGACACGGGCTAAACGCTCTTGCAGAAATTGAACTGTTTTTACTCGCAAATCAGCATCATTCTTCTGCGCAAGGTCATGTTTCTCTTCATTCATATCCAGGTCCATTCGCTCCTTCCCCAGTGGGTGGATCTGACCGGTAACATGCCGGATCGTTTGACTCATGTTTAAGTGTTCCAACAGTGTCTCTGCGGAAATGTCCCATCCATGCCGGGTCAGCAGTCTGCGGGAAAGCTCGCTCCATTGTACCGGGTCCAAACCATATTCACTCCAGTCTATATCCGGATCAATCTCCTGCTCCGCCACGTTTAGTAAGGCGGCAACTTCCAACGTAAGCACTGCTTCCAGCTCAGCTGCGCTTCCCGCCTGAGACGTCTGAGACGCAACTTGTGGCGTTTCCGTGTGGGTGGGTAGCCATTCCGACACCGGTTCAAGTTTGTCTGCCTTTACCGGCTCGATCGGTTGGCCCGACCACGAATCTCCCGGTTCCAGCAGGCTTCTGCGCAGCACCAACAGATTGCCTTCCGCAACCGCCACCTGACTGCTTCCACTCGCCCAGGCCTGATACAGCGCCTTCACACCCGAAGCGGTTCCCATCGGTCTCAGCCCATGCTGTTTCCACAGACGTGCCTTCCCCTCTTCCTCCAGCTGCATCCCGCCTTCTTCCCACAGCGGCCAGTTGATGGACAAGGTTCGACCCTGACACTCCCCGCGCTTCATCCGTGCATTTCGGCTCACCGCATACGCATCCATATACCCATTCGCGGCGGCATAGTCGCCCTGCCCTGCATTCCCCGTCACCGCTGCACCAGAGGAGAACAGCAGCAGTATATCCAGCGCCTCTGTCCCGATCGCTTCTTCCAGGTTCCGTGTGCCATTTACTTTCGGGGCCAGCACCGCCTGCCAGTCGGGTTCCGTTTTGTACCGAATCAGACTGTCCCGGATCTCTCCGGCACAATGCAGCACCCCGTTCACCCGGCCGTATTGCTGACGAAGACGCCGAAATAGTGCATCGACCGCCTCTCTGTTGGTGACGTCCACCATTTCATAAAGAACCCGGGCCGGAAGCTGCGCCATCTCTCGCTGTACCGTCTCTGGCATCGCCGGAGATCGGCCGGTCAAAATGAGTGTACTGCCTTCTGTTTGAGCAGCAATTTCCTGGGCCCAGATACGTCCCAGTCCACCAGCTCCACCTGTAATGACGTAGACGCCTTCGTCCCTCCAAGGGGACAACAGCGGGAATCCCGTCTTTGTCTTCGGCTCCATCTCGGCTTCCGCATGTACATTTCGAATCAAATGTTCATCCATATCCACATTCTCATCCATGTCCACGTTAACCGCCTGCCAGCCCGCTCGCTTCAGCCCGTCCGCTTCCCAACGCAGATGGCTTTCCTCCGCATGGAGCGCACACTGGTACAGTTGTTCAGCCAACACTGCGGCGGATGTCTCTGGCTGGATTTCGACCAGCTGTGCCAGACAGCCCGGATGTTCCCGTCGCACCGTCCGCAGCAGCCCACTCAGGCCAGCGAACCGTCTTCCTTCTTCATCTCCAGCTATGACAATTTGCAAGGCCAATCGGCCGCTTTGATGTTTTGAAAGTTGCTGCTGCACGTGGTGCAGGATGGCCTGAACAGCCTGTCCGTACCGCGCCTCCAACGCCCCCGTTAACGCCATCTGCTCCCAGGGCAAATCCGCATCTGCATTCGCGTAATCTTGCGGGGCCCAATCACACAGCAGCACCGCCGGCTCGACTGCCGGAATTCCAGGCGTTAGAGCGCGCTGCGGCAGTTCCTGCCACTCGGGCTGCACCAACAGTACGCCTTCCCGGCTTTCCGGTACACGCGAGGTAATGCCCCGCAGCCGAATGCAAACCTGTCCCTCTGAATCGCACAGTTCCAGATCCAGTTTACGGACCCTCACCTCCGCGGCGGAAGATGCCGCAGGATCGGGGCGAACACGCACTACCACCCACATTTGCGCTTGGCAAGGAGCCATCACTTCCGCCTCCTCCAGCGCAAAAGGTAACGGAGCGGAAGCCGGCTGGTTTCCATACCGTTCTCCTGTGCTCCCAAGGGCAGCGCCCTCCAAGTTTACTTCACCCTTCAGAGGTGTGGATCTCAACGCTGCCGCGATCTCATCTCCTGCCAATAGGGCAATGGTCGCTTGCAAGGCTCCATCCACCATCCCCGGATGCAGCACGGTGTCCGCTTGCCCCTCGAAGAGGGCGTGTGGCAGACGAAGCTGCGCCAAGGCCTCGTCCGCCCCCCAGTGTAGTTCGACAATCGCCTGATGGGACGGACCGTACTCCAAGCCCAGCTTCCGGAACGTTTCATAACAGACTTCCCCGCTGGCCTGTCCCTGCGTGCAACGGCTGCGTACGGCCTGCAAATCCAGACTTTGCACGGCTTCTGCCAGGGGGCGTCCGATGCTCACACGCCCTTGACTATACACCGCTTCCCCAGACTCGATGGCAGACTCGGTGGATGACGCTGCCGATATTTCATAGGACAAGCTCCCATCGGCCTCGGCTTCAAGTGCAAGATGAACCTCCACAGGCTCCTCCCCAACGATGAGCGTTCTGCTCCACATGACATGGCGCAGCAGCAGACTATGTGTGCGCGGAGACCAGTTCGCTGCGTGTGCTGCTGCTGCCTGGGCCATCTCCAGCTGAACGACAGCGGGAAGCAGCTTGTGCCCCTGCACCACATGATCGCTTAGGAAGGGCTCATTGCCGCTGAACTGACTGCTGTACCATTGGCCTCGCAGCAGATCCGAGCGGTTATGGTGTAGCATACAGTGCAGTACTGCCGCCTTCTTGCCGGAACCTGCCATCACGCTCTCCCCTTTTGCATGAACCATGGGGACCCAATAACGCTCTCTTTGAAATGAATAGGTAGGAAGACTGATTCGAGTGGGCTTGCTGTCCTTCTGAACCATGCTTTTCCATTCAATGGTTATTCCTTTGGCCCATACTTCGGCGATAGAAGCCAGCTTTTTTTTGTTCATCCATATTTGGAGCGCTGTCCGAATGTCTTCATCTGATTGAAACATTTCTGTAATCGCATCTTCTTGATGCCGGACTTCTCCCTCATAACCAACCTGACTGTTCAACGATCCAATCCCCAGGCCTTGGTCCTTGCTTTCCAAGTACTCTGCACATTTCCTTTGCAGTTCCTCAAGAGAACGGACAACAAAAGCAACCCTATATCGCATATGTTCTCTGCCCACCTGCAGTGTGTATGCCAGGTTGGAGAGCTTGATTTCCTGTGTGGCGGTGGAATTTTGATGTTCCTCCCTAGTGGAGAGATAATTCATCATGTCGCGCACATGATCAAGCAGACTTGTTTGAGTTTTCGCAGATAACGGGATAATGACCGGAAGCTCGGACTCAAAATTCGAACCGGAGTTTACTACTGTCGGTGCATATTCTTCAACAACCAAATGGGCGTTACTGCCGTTTGCTCCGAAGGAGCTAATACCCGCTCGCAAAGGTCCGGTTTCTGGAGTGTTACAATCTGCCTTTACGTTTCTCCAGTCTCTTCCTTCCCTCTCCACATAAAAGGGAGTGTGCTGAAAAGGAATATACGGATTCAGACGCTCTGCATGCAGGGAAGGAAAAATCCGGTTGTATTTCATCTGTAGCAGTACCTTGGTTAACGCAGCTACACCCGCGGCTGCTTCCAAATGCCCGATATTGGACTTTAATGAACCAATTGCACAGCTCTGTTCCGGCAGTGACCAGTCCGCCAACGCTTTGTGCAGTCCCTGGACCTCGATCGGATCTCCGAGAGACGTTCCTGTCCCGTGTGTCTCAAAATAACTGACCGTTCGAGGATCAACCCCTGAACGTTTGAAGGCCTCTTTAATGACTTCCGACTGTGCCGTTGAATCCGGTACGGTTGGACCCGATGTTTTTCCTCCATGATTGATTGCAGACCCTTTAATGACTCCATAAATGGAATAACCTTCCTCTTTGGCATGACGCAGACTGGTCAGCAATACCGTTCCGGCACCCTCACCCGGCACATATCCGTCTCCGCCCTCTCCAAAACTGCGACATCTTCCATCGGATGACAGCAGCTGTGCCTCTTTCAAAAACAAATATCGATGTGGATGCGTAATGACGTTGACTCCACCTGCCAAAGCATACTCACATTCCTCATTTCGAATGCTTTCGCAGGCGAGATGAATGGCTGTTAATGCGGAGGAACACATGGTATCTACCGCAAGAGAAGGACCATGGAAATTCATGCAATACGATACCATGTTTGCGACGGACGCTGCGCTGACCCCCAAGGATGTAGGTACACCGCGATCTGTCAGTTCCGATGCAAACAGCTCATAATGGTTCCAGAATACACCAGCAAATACACCAACACTCCGGGTACCTGTTGAAGCATCATGATGCTGACTACGTTCAACCCGAAAACCCGCATCTTCACAAGCTTCCCATGCCGTCTCCAGAAAAAGTCTCGCCTGAGGGTCCATCATCTCCGCCTGACGGGGAGATAAATTAAAAAATAGTGGATCGAACTCGTCAATCTTATCGATGAATCCCCCAAACTGATAATATGAATCTGGCGTATACGAAAACCGCCCCTGTTCCCAACGTTCGATGGGAAAGCCTGTAATGCAATCCTTGCCTGATAACAGATTGGCAGCAAACTCATTCACATTCCGAGCCATCGGATAGCGGCCAGCCACACCAATAATGGCTATATCTTCTGTATGCCTTCCCGATAACCGCTTTTCTTTTCGAGAAACCTCATGATCATTTTTTGAAACTTTTGCGGAGGAAGCCCCCTCCACATGGATAACCGTTTGCGCAAAGCTGCGGATGAGCGAGGGTTTACCATACATCACAACAGTCTGCGGTGAACCATTCATCATAAGTGAATCGAACAGTTGCATTCCTTCGTTTGGAGGCAGCGGAACCAATCCCGTTTTGGCTTTCAACTGCTGCTCGTAAACTGGATCGATCGACATGCCTCCATTCGCCCATAGGGGCCAATTAATTGAAATGGTTCTGCCTGATCGCTGTCCTGCCACAACCTGCTGCTGACGCCGCTCTGCAAACCGATCCATAAAAGCGTTTCCACAAGCATAATCTGCTTGTCCCCTATTCCCGAGCACAGCCGATAGTGAAGAGAATAAAATAAAAAAGTCCAGTGGTTCATCACGAGTATATTCATCCAGGTACCAAAGTCCATGCACTTTAGGGCCTAGCACTTCCGAAATATTCTCTTTTGTTTTCTGTAAAATGAATTGGTCTCGGGTAATTCCTGCACAATGCACGATTCCCCGAATAACTCCCAGACTGGTCCGGATCTGCTGGATAACATGACTCATCTGCTCGCTATGATTTAGATCTGCCTGAAAATAATGAACATCCGCTCCCAGACTCTTCAACTCGGATATCTTAGCGGACTCTTTTTCGCCAAGAGAAGAACGCCCCACCAGCGCCAATGTAATCCTCCCTTGCTCTGCCAATTGTCGGCCCACCATCAAGCCTAATCCACCTAATCCACCTGTAATTACATACACTCCATCATACTGGCTTTTATGCGGCATCGGGATCGGCTTTTCACGGTATTTTTTCACCCTTCGCACACGAGATTTTCCGGTGTAATACACTTCAATAACTCCCGAGGAATGTGTTAACCGCTCCTTATTCAACCACTCCGCCCATTGGGCTTTTGTAACAGTATGAATATCATCCACCGTAATTGTCTGCCCATGCATATGGGGGTTCTCTGCATGAGCTGTTCTTAACAGTGCTCCCATGGCGCCTGCAAAGTCACTGCCCGTTCCTGACGGACCAATCACTTGAATATGGGTCTCCGTTTTGGGAAACTGCTGCATGTAATTCTGAAGCCAGACTATGCATTGCTCGCACATTTCTTCAAATGATTGTGGCATCATGGTATGTTCGCTGGTTAGGGTGACAACCTCTGATTGCGGAAAACATTCCTTGATCATTTGATCATGTCCAGTTGCCTGTTCGCAAAGAATGACAACGTGGCTCCGCACCGTGTTAGAGGTGTTACGCATATGCAGCGTGACTTCTTCCCAGAAGGGTTCGAGCATGATCAATGAGTAGTCATCACCCTTTCCCTGATCATGATCGAGTCCCGAAGTTCTGGTGCTTGCCTTGCTGACCGAAACTTTGTTCTCCGCATACTTATTTTCAGTAAATGCCTCAGACCAATGTTGGTGCAGGTATGCAGCAAGAGACTGAATATTGGAATATTCAAATAACAGCGTGGGGTAAAGCTGTTCCTTCACTTTGTTCTCCAGCGTCCTTGAAAGATTGATAAGCTGCAAGGAATCCAGTCCCATCTGATAAAATCCCAGCTCTGTATCCAAAATCGCTTCAGATGTTCCAAGCACTTTGCCGATCTCTTCCTTTAAATAGTCCGCAACCTGCTTCATACTTCCTTCTGGAACACTTCTTCGCCGATTCGATAGTTCGGATGTTTCATGTAGGCTGACAGATGAACTTTGAATACTGACCTGTGTGACCAGCTCTGGTACAGATGCATCCTTTGATCCTGACGCTTCTACCCCACTGGGATTCTGATGAACATCGGCCCATTTCTGTATCAAATGAGGATTTCGAATGCGTTTGGCGGTTAAACGCTCAAATTCAACCAAGGTCTTGCCAGCAGAGTCGACAATCCGAATATCCATGGAGACCAGATCCGGTGATGAGACCGAATGGTCTACAGTCAATGGTCGGGCGAGCGAATGCACACCAATCGTGTCAGGTAACGGGCCGAAAATACGAAACCGATCGATCATAAACGGAATATAGGGAGTCTGATGGTCATACATTCCCTGTGCTTTTGCCTTTAAACGGAATGAGGAGCCCGCAAACGTTGCTCCATCCAAAAAAGCCGCATGTGCATAAAATTCATCGGAGTAAGCGGAGGCCTGATCACTGAGATTCAGACACATAAGCTCCTGATTCTCATTTTGGTAGACGACCCCTGAAGTTTGCATAAATGGCCCATGTTCGATGTTGACCTGCCTCGCTAATTGATAAACCTCATCCATGCTCCACTGATCCCGGGATTGAGTTTTCAGATCCTGAACATTAATCACGGGTGGATTAAACTCGGGATCAACAAGAAACATCGTACATTGCATATGTTGTTCTTCACTGTCCTGATCGATGATACCATTCGTCACTTTGTTGCTCGTAATGGTTACCCTCCACTGCATCTCTGAGAGTACAGGTGAGAACGTCACAGCGATTTGACGATCAAATTGCTCTGATGTCACAATGGGCGTTGTAAACAAAATCTGGCGCAATTCGATGGCGTGTGTCTCTATATATAAAGCCGACAAACGATAGATCATATCCAGCAGAGTGACCCCGGGTAACGTACAAATTCCGTGTACACGATGATCCTGAACGATGGCGTTGCTGTGGCTTAATCGTTGCACGTACGTTTCCTGAATGCGTCCTATCAACGACAGTTCCCCCTTACTGCAATTTTTTCGGTGTGAAGAAAGACAGCATATGCTCAGGTTTACGATTGGTTTGTCCGGAATACGATCTGACCACCACGTTTTTCCCCTCACCCTCGTCAGGCCAAAACCGGGCCCTTTTCCAGACAATGCGATTGAAACGAGGTTCCAGTGTCGCTTTATTTTGGTCCGGGACACCCTCATTGCTGACAAGGATATGAGCGTTATTTCCTCCGAGCCCAAACGCGCTGACACCCGCACGCAACACTTTATTGGTCCAAGGTGTAAGTTCTTGAACAAGGAATAACGGACTTTCTTCAAAGCGAAATCTCGGATTCGGATGCGGACAATTTATACTGGGCGGGATCTGGCCATGAACCATACTCAGCAAAACCTTGATCATGCTAACTGCCCCTGCCGCACTCAACAGATGTCCAACATTGCTTTTGACACTTCCCACGCCGCAGAGAGCCCTCTTTTCCATACGGGTTCCCAGCACTTGAGTTAACGCTTTAAGCTCAATGGGATCTCCAATGACCGTGCCTGTTCCATGTGTTTCTACATAATTGATTGAAGCCGGATCAACATTGGCATCCTTGATCGCACGTTCGATCAACGTCTGCTGAGCCTGGGGATTCGGTGTGGTGACGCCCATCGTATGACCATCATTGTTAATTGCTGAACCATCAATCACGCCGTAGATTTTGTCACCGTCCGCTATGGCCTGTTCCAATCGTTTCATAATGATTACTCCACAGCCCTCCCCAACCCCAATTCCGTTGGCAGAGGCATCAAAGGTTTTACATTGTCCATCTGGTGACAGCACCCTTGATGCAGTCAGGGAAAGATAAGGGGTCTCATCCAATAAAACTTCAACCCCACCGGCGATCACCAGATCTGCTTCCCCATCTTGCAAACTCCGGGCAGCCAAGTGGATGGCTGTTAGGGAACTGGAACAAGCGGTGTCCACGACCATGTTTGGACCTCTGAGGTTATATAAATGAGCCAAATGTGCCGTAATAAAATTTTGACCTGTACCAATAATGGTTTGTTTGTTGTCCTGACGTATTTTGCTCATGAAATGACCTGTTCTTGCCCCTGCAAACACACCAACCTCAAGCGACTCAAGCTGATTTTTTCCATATCCTGCATCTGCAAGTGCTTCAGCGCTAACCTCAAGCCACTGCCTTTGCAAAGGGTCCAGATGAGTTGCCAGTGAATGATCCATTCCGAAAAAATCGGGATCAAACGATTCCAGCTCATCGAGAAAAGCTCCCCATTTGCTCATACTTTTCCCGGCTTTGCCATCAGGATGGTAGTACGTTCTCCAATCCCACCGGGATGACGGAATTTCACGTATACTGTTTTTGCCTGTCTTCAGATTGTTCCAAAATTGTTCCGGGTTCACCGCATCTGGGAAATGACAGGCCATTCCAATGATGGCCACTCGGGAACGGGAATGTTCTTTGGGCGGCTGGAGAATCTGTCGGGCCTCATGTCTGTTGAACTGCTCAGGAGATATACGTGGACTTGTTACGTATTTTTGCAGCAAAGCCCCTGTCAGTCCTGCGATCGTTGGATAGTCCAAAAAGAGATAAGGTTCCACCACAGGAATTTGAAGCTCGCGCTCTATCCGGCGTGCCAGCTGTGCAATCAGGATTGAATCCATCCCGAAATGTTCGAAGGATCGGTCTGGGTTCATTTTTTCGGGTTCAATACTCAATTCCTCGGCGAATATGGAACTTAATTTCATCTGTAATATCTCTGATGTATCAGAAAAAGAAGCCCCACTTGTCATAGGTATTTCGGACATCGTTTCAGCTTTAACCGTTCTGGAAATTCCCGCTTCCCCCCCAGTGTCAATGGATTCGCTGCTCACGATTGCCGGAAGCATGACTGCGCTTTGTTGGGTAACTAGTGCCCAGTCCAGCAACTTCAGTCCTTCTTCATCCGTGATGCTGAGCAGGCCGGTTTCGTTATAAGCTTGACTTGGAAACTCACCCATCCCGGATTCCTTCCAGTTCGGCCATTGGATGCTGATAAGTGGACTGGTACGGGCATGCGCTGCGGCATAATAATCCATGTAGGTGTTAGCCATGGCATAATCGCTTTGTCCGACACCAAGTTTCGAAATGGCTCCAGCCACGGAAGAGAACAGGGCAAAAAATTGCAAGGGATCGTGACGGAAGCATTCATACAGTGCTATAGTGCCTAATATTTTGGGGGACAACACCCTCCGAATCGACTCCAGCGGTTTACGAATAAAGGCGGGATTCTCCATGTCGGCTATGCCAGCTGCGTGAATTACTCCTCCGGCTGCGCCCATCGTTGAACGTATATGTTTTACAGCCTCCAGAAGTTTCTCCTTATTACCTATATCAAGAGAGAGTACTTCAATCTGTACACCCTGTTTCTCCAATTCCAGGATATCTCTAATTTTGCTGCCGATCTCGTCTTTGTCTCCACGTCGCGCCTCCCATTCATGTCGAGATGGAAATGGGGTCTGACCGATCAGAACAAGTTTACGGACCCCGTAGTGTCGGACGGCATGCTGCGCACACAGCATGCCGAGACCCCGTGTCCCCCCAGTGACCCAAAGAACATGATTGGATGAAAAAGGACGTCGGGTTTGATTCAACTGCTGTATATTCACGTTATCGAGTGTATCCAGATAAGCACTGTACCGCTGTCCTTCACGATAACAGACCTCCTGTTCCTTCCCTGCATGAGTTAACTCCTGAACGATCTGTGCTGCGATATCAAGCTCACTGTCCCCCGGGTCCACATCAATATGCCGCGAAATAATATGACTGTACTCACTTTGTAGTATCCTGTAGAGCCCAGCCCGTTCTGCGCCACCCATATGAATCGATGGGTTCTGGAAAGACTCTAGGCCCATGGTGACTCCAAGTAGTTTTAATTCTTTGTGACCACGGGTATCAATCATTTGTTGGAGCTGTGCTAACCAGTAGATCAGTTGGTCCAGCATCATTTCTTCTGCTTCCATCTTTCGGCTACAGCCTGACAGATCTATAAAAGCATCACAATTCATTAAAACATCGAGCAAACGTCCAGAATCCTGCTCTTCCTCACTCACAAGCACAACCTGGCTCCCCTGTATCATCTGTGAAATCTTATTGGCAAGTCTGGCGGTTTCCATTGTAGATCCAACCACAACTTTCCCATGTTCTGGATCAAGCTTTGTAACCGCCGCGTGCCTCCACTGCTTCCCGAGAAGCTTGGCTATTCTGCGCTCTTTTGTGACAGGAGCAACATCCGAAATCTCCTTGTTTACATTCCTTTCAATGGAAGGGATGGCTTCCCCGGAACTCACCCAATACTTTTCCCGTGCAAAGGGATACGTCGGCAGAGGTATTCTTTTATACTTTTCCGTCAAATACAGCCTGTTATAATCCAATTCATATCCTTGTACGTACAATTCAGCAATAACATGCAGGTTTTCAAGATATCGCGAATCATCTGCTGATTCCTCAGCGATTTTTTGGATACATTCATTGCCATAACGTCGAAGAACAGACTGCTCTTTGGAAGGCTGGCCTGATAAATCCGCCGCGTATATCTGTGATGAGCCCCCGGTTTCAAGCCATTGTTCCAATATGGAGGCCATATCGTCAGAATGCTGAATTACACACGCTAACCGATGCTCCAGATGTCTTCTCCCCGTCATCAAAGTAAAGCTTGTGCTTGCGTAATCAAGCTGGGCTCCCACTTTCCTGTAATGCTGCGCAATTCGTCTCACTTGTTCCCTCAACTGTCCTGTCGATTGTGCAGACAACACCAATAGATAACCCGGTTTATGTATTGATGGAGAAAACTCTCCGGAAGGCTCCTCGATGGCAAGGTGAGCGTTGGTTCCACTAAAGCCAAATGAGCTTACAAGTGCAGCCCTCTTAAGTCCGGTGGGTGTATGCCATGGATTCAATTGAGTATTGACATAGAATGGACTTTTCGAAAAATCAATATTGGGATTTGCTTTGGAATAATGAATGGATGGTGGAATCTGTTGATGTTTCAAGGCCAATAACAATTTGATAACACCGGCTATGCCCGCTGCTGCAATCGAATGTCCCATATTCGACTTGATCGAACCTAGTGCAGCATATTGAGAACGGCTCGTATACTTTCGAAAACTTCGGTTCAGCGCTTCGAATTCAATGGGATCACCCAGCTTCGTTCCAGTACCATGCGCTTCAACCAATTGGATCTGATCGGGATTAACACCGAACTGTTCGTATAGCTGGCGTTCAAGTCTTTCCTGTGAGGCTCTACTGGGGGCTGTGATCCCATTGGTGCTCCCATCCTGATTGATACAGCTGCCTTTGAGGATCCCATGTACATGATCACCATCTTGGATGGCATCCTCCAGCCGTTTGAGCAACAAGGCCCCCACACCCTCACTCGGCACAAAACCGTCTGCACGTTCATCAAAGCTATGACACCGTCCAGCCGGGGACAACATGCCCGCCCGACTAGCAGAAAGATAAAAATCAGCCGTGGATTGCACAAACACTCCACCTGCCAGAGCAAGCTCCACTTCCCCTGACCATAGGGCTTGACAAGCCAGATGAATGGCAACCAGCGAACTTGAGCAAGCGGTATCAACCGCAATCGCCGGCCCCTGTAAATTCAGAAAATAGGATACTCGGGCAGGTACGATGGATGCAGCATTGCCCCAAAAGGCTTGTGCAGGGGCCTGTTCACCGATCAACTTCTCATAGTCTCCTCCACAATATCCGGTATACACTCCGCATTGACGGCCCTGAATTAGTTCGCCCGCGTATCCGGCGTGTTCAAGGGTTTTCCACGATTCCTCCAGAAACAATCGCTGTTGCGGGTCCATATGCATTGCTTCAACATTGGAGATTTTGAAAAACAAGGGGTCAAAACAATCGCTATCTTCCAAAAAAGCTCCATGGTTATTTTCAGTTTTCTCTACGGATGATCCTGTCTGTTCGGAAGTCCACCGCGCCCCACGCTGAATCAAGTCATTGCCTGCAGCCAAATGCTCCCATAATTCATCCACATTATCCGATTGCGGGAATCTGCCGCTATAGCCAATGATCGCAATGTCCTTGTGTCTGTTGTTGGCACCGGAGGATGTTATATCGCCATCGGAATGACTCTTCATTGCATCACCCAACGTGAATTCCCGCTCTTCATTCATCTGTTCAGTCCATTGGACGTCGGGCCTATCGGCACTGGCACTGCGCCCCCCATGAAGCTGCGTTTGTTGTTCAGGCTCCATCGGTTTCTCCTGTACCATTGGGGAAATATACTGTGCAAGCTGGTTGACACAAGGAAAATCAAAAATATCGGTGGTGAACAGCTCCGTTCCCAGTCGTTCATTGATCGAATGAATTAATCGAACACCCGTTATGGAGTCAACCCCATAATCGGAAAAAGCCTCCTCAGGGTCGATAAGCTGTGCCTCCACTTTCAAAGATTCACATAATGTCCGAACAAGCACTTCCTTTATGTACTTCAGTTTTTCTTCGGATGTATGTGAACCCTCCACTTCGGGTAACCGGATTTCTGACGGTTTTTCCTGAATATCCTGCGAAATGTGGCTCGTTTGACTTTCGGCCTGATGTTTCACCGTTTGCTCATGTTTCAAGATTTGCTGACGTACCACGCCATTGCTTGTTCCCATTATCACTTGCTGGCCCTTAGATTCGTCAGAATGAGCCAGTAACTGTACTTCCCCGAACCCCTCGGATAACAATACGTTTTTCCAAGTTTCCTGTTTAAGCAATGGTCCTCCGGAAATACGCAGAGCAGGGTCCACATAGCTCCACCACCCATCCAACAAACCAAATGTAAGGTGATTCAATAGCGTATTTTCAGTGATTTCATTGATCAAAAAAACACCCTTACAACGGAGTAATGCCTTAGCATTCCTTAAGGCAAGGCGAATATTAGGAGCAGCATGCATGACATTAGTTGCTATCGCTATATCATAAGTCCCCGCTTGCAGAGATTGGGTGGACAAAGGTTTAGACAAATCAAACGTTCCGTATGTAAGGTACGGATAATGCGGGCCATATACCTGTTGGGCATGACTCAAAAAAGCCTGGGAAAGATCGGTATAACAATACTCCAGAATATGGGGATGAAAATCACTCAGCCGGGTAAGAACCGCCTGGCTCGTGCCTCCCGTTCCGGCTCCGATCTCCACAATACGGATATGTGCACTCGGCTCCTGCACAAGTTGCTGTTTTATAATAGCTGCAACCTGCTCTGCCAAAACGGCATTGAAATAATCGGCAGCAGGATTATTCATGTAAATGTTCTCCACCAGATGCATGGAACTATTCGGAAAAATAATGTCGGTTGCGGACTTCTGACCCGTCAAAATGTCCGGCAGCGCTCGGAGCGTGGCATCCAGCAGTGGAATGTAGGAAGATACGTTTGGATCGGATAGCCACAGCAGTTTTTTCCTATCCCATTCCTTCCATGCGTGAGCCAGGTCCGTATCGTTGGTCTGAATCAAGGGATTTACAGCACCAGTAGAGGTGAAATAACCGTATTTTCGCAAATAAAGAAGACTCTCCCGCCACCATCTTCCGTAACGCTTGATCAATGAATCAGGCATTTCTGCTACAGCTGCATCTTCACCCCGAAAATTGCTCAAAAGTCCTGTAGCATGCAGTCTGCCCCATAATAATTGACCCAACAACTCTTTCAGTTCTGTCATTACACGTTCCCCCTACCGTCTGATAATCCCCGCTCTTCAGACCCCTGTTATACAACCAAAGACGGTACAGCCCCCTGATAGACCATAATGGATTCTTCTTCATGCAAGATCTGCATATCCACCAAAGGCTGTTTCCTTATCAATGCAATCTGATCCAGCACACCATTCATCAGTACATTAAGAGCCTCCATCGCTTCAGGAGCTTCGATTGAACCTTGTCCTGCTTTCGCCATGCGTGTCTTATAATATTCAGAACGTACCGAACCCACACTTCCCCAATATCCCCAGTTCATCACTTTGACGGGGAAATTACAGCACTGTCTCAAAAATTGGGCGAATACATCTTTGAACGTACAGCCGGCTACGTAATTGGCCTGTCCGGCCGAATTCAAAAAGGAGTTCATGGACGAAAAAAAGAGTACAAAGTCAAGCGACTCTCCGATACACGCTTTGGCTATATTGATGCTGATGTCTACCTTGGTGGAATAAGCTTTCCGAAAAGCAGCTTCGTCCATATATTCCAGGCTACGATCCTCCAATACGATGGCTGAATGAATAAAACCATGAATGGTTTGATGATTCCGCCTAATATCTGTACATGCTTGACGCATTGCTTCCGAATCCGTTGCATCAACAGCCATGTAACAGGGCGCAGGTCCGAGCTCGCCCAGCCTTTGCAATTTCGCCTGAATATCAGCATCCAGTTTCCTTCTTCCCAGCCAGATGATCTGGGCTTTGTAATGCTGGATCATATATTCACTCCATGCCTCTCCGATTCCGCCTGCTCCCCCGATAACAACGTATACACCTCCATGGCGATAGGAATGAGACTGCCCCGAACTCACAGGGGAATATGTAACGGACGCAAGTTGTTGACGAAACCATTCGCCATGTCGGTTTACGTATGGGAATCCGTAGGAATCAGCAGACCACGAAAACAACTCGTGCATATTCTTATCGTTCAACTGATCCAAATCCACCTGTCTAACCTTCCATCCGGGTCGTTCTTTGCATAATACTCCTATAAGACCATGTATCCCGGCATGAGTGGGATCAACCGAATCAAGTGTATGAATGGCGTTTGCCTGCATTGTGATTACAGTCCATTCCATGCTCCGATTCCCATATCCGTCCTGAAGAAGTGCCTTAATTAGTCTGTACAGAAGAAACACGCCTTCTTCCTGAGCCTCAATCATTCCCTCGACATCAGGTGAGTTTCCGGTGGTTAGCGGAGATATCCACACCATATGTCGAAGGTTCATAATTGGGATCAGTTGTTCCGTGATCCGCATGATCGAATCCTGTGGATTCAAAACGATCACTTCGGCGTGAGGCAGATATTTAAGCAGCTGAGTCAAGTACGAGCTCTTCGTACCTACCAAGCATATTTCTCCCGGGAGATCGTTGAGTACACGTTCATGTTCATGTTCATGCAAGCCGATTGTCTGCTCTTTCCATGCAGGGGCCAGCATTTGTAACTCATATGTCTCCATCCCTTTAGTCTCATTGAGATTAGAAGCTTTTGGCTCAGGTCTTCTAAAACGCATTGCCCTAATAGATACCCGTACATCACCCTCTACATTAAACAAATCCATGTCATATTCGGTATCTGCGTGTACAACGGCACTGCCACTCTCCTGACGTACTCGGACATGAGCCCACATCTCTGCTTCGCAGGAGCCAAATATTTGAAGTTGCTGTATGGAGAAGGGCAACAAAGACGTATCTTGCGGCTCCTCCTGAATATTTCCCGAAGCACTGGACCAGATCCCGATGGTGGCCTGAAAAGCATTATCCAGAAGACCTGGATGAAGGGTGCCCTCCTGAAATCCATCGATAATATTCGAAGGCAGAGCAATTCTGGCCAATGCCTGATCATGACCCACTGATACAATTTTCAGACCCTGGAAGTCTGGACCATACCGCATGCCTCTTGCTGAAAAAAAGGAATAACATTGCTCTGAAGTGAGATTTTCCAGATTACAGCTGCTCAGGATTGTCTCCACTTCGCTAGTCTTGCGTACTCCACGCTTGGTAATCACAGCAGTCCCCTGGCTAAAAACCATGGTCTCTGTCCCATCCCCCTGAGACTCACTTGGAGATTGAACGGTCACCTCAATATCTCCATTAGAGGATGGATTAAGAAGGATTCGGAGCCTTCCCATACCTTGTTGAGCTACAACAGGTTGGAGCCATACCAGCTTTTGGAGGTTAATTTGTTCATCCTCTCTGGGTTGAGCAGCCATCATGACAGCGGCCCTGATCAACTCAATATGTGCTGAGGCAGGCAATACATTATATCCGTTTATTTCGTGATCCCGAAAAAAGGATTCCTGACCCGTAAATTCAAATTCGTAGCGGTATGACCGAAAATCCGATCTGTTTTCCAGCTTCATCATGAATCTGTTATCCATTCCCGACCGATGAGCTCCAGCGTTTTCTATACGGTTGACTGGATTAGGAAGCCAGTGCCGTGTCTCTGCAAACGGATAAGTCGGGATGGAGATTTTCCGTTGCCCTTCACTTTTATCCATTGAAGACCAATCAATCCTGTTACCGGTTACCCAGAGCTGAGCAAGTTTATGGAGTTCTGCTTCCATCATGGAATCCTGATCTGTGGATGGATGATTGTAAGTTATAACATGTTCATCTTGGAGGGATTTGCGCTTGGATACGCTCCCTTGCCAACATCGATATAGATCTGCCTGACCTGCAACAAACCGCTCAAGCATGTCTACGGCATCCGTGATGCTCGAACTCACCAATGCAAGTCTTTCCTCCATCTCTTCCCTGCCCGTTTGCATTGTAAATGCAACATCAGCTAGGGTAATCCCATCCGTTTGACTCAGAAATTCAACGATTCGCTTCGCATATGCTTTCAATCGATCCCTGTTCTTTGCAGAAACGATGAGTAACTGGGGGCGATTGGATATATTTTGGGAACTATTGTGCTTGGTCACGTATTCGCGGATGACGATATGAGCATTGACACCTCCAAACCCAAATGAACTTACGCCCGCACTTCTGGGCAACGTGTCATGTTTGCGATTCCACGTCTGTCCTTCCTTTACGATATAAAATGGACTGTTCTTCAACTGGATGTACGGGTTAACTTCATTTAACTGCAGATTTGGCAGCAATCGGTTATGCTTCATACTGAGTAACACGTTTAGTACTCCCGCTACTCCTGCTGCTGCCTCCAGGTGCCCAATATACGTTTTTATAGTCCCCACTGCACAGTGCGGAACAGTGGAATCCGGGGATGAGCCGCTCTGCGTGCCATGCAATTCATCCCAGTTTTGAACCAGCTGGGAGAATGCTTTTTTAAGCGCATTTATCTCGATTGGATCACCCAATGGCGTCCCCGTACCATGTGCTTCAATATAATCTGCTGTCCTCGGATCAATTCCTGATCTCGACCACGCTTCAACAATGAGTTCTGCCTGTGCGTTAGGATTTGGAGACGTCAAAGTGTTGGCATGTCCCCCATGATTTATAGCCGTTGCCTGAATTACTCCATAGATATGGTCTCCATCCGCTTCCGCTTTGGACAACGGTTTAAGCAGCAATGCCCCACTACCCTCACCACGAACGTACCCATCAGCACCTTGATCAAAGGTTTTACAGCGACCATCCACACTGAGCATGCCTGCCTGATTAAAAGCAATCATCAGCTGTGGACTTGCGATAACACTAATGCCTCCGGCAACTGCCAGTTCACATTCTCCGTTGTGTATCGATTCCACTGCCCGATGAATGGCGACCAGCGAACCGGAACAGGCTGTATCCACGGGTTCACTAGGTCCATGCAGATTTAGAAGATATGAAATTCGGTTAGCCAGAATGGAATGAAATATGCCCAACGCTGTATGTGCCTCGGTAGGAATGCCTGCTTGATGCATCAAATCATAATAATCTGAACTAACCACCCCGACAAACATGCCTGTTTTACTCCCAGACAAATCGGATGGCCTGTAACCAGCATCTTCAATGGCTTCCCATACGGTTTGCAAATAAATGCGCTGTCTCGGGTCCATCAACCCCGCTTCATGAGGCGAAATTCCAAAAAACGAAGCATCAAATTGATCAATGGCTTTCATAAATCCGCCCCATTTGATGTTGGTTTTATTAACTTCCTTTATTGGGTCCCCGTAATATTGATGCCAATCCCAGCGTTCAGGAGGGATTTCGGAAATAAAGGTTTTTCCGGAAACCAAGTTCTCCCATAGTTGATCCATACTCTCGGATTGAGGCATATGAGCGCCTATTCCAATAATGGCAATGGGTTCTTTATTGCTCCTATGGACATCAACAGGCTCACTTGCGTTCTCATTTGTTTCATCAGCACTGACCGTATGTGAAGTCTGCATTTCGGGTTCATCGTGTCCCCCACTCATTCCATGATATCGGGCAATGTCTTCGCCATAAGCTCCGCTCAGGTAGGTTGCAAAGGTCCTTAAAGTCGCATATTCAAACACAACAGGAGGCGTCAGATCAATGCTATATGTTGCGTTAAGTCGATTGACAAAATCAGTCGTTGAAATGGAATCAAATCCATAGTCGCTCTTATCCGCATCCAGATCCAGTTCCTGTATGTCAACACTAAGAATCTTAGAGGATATGGTCAAAATGACCTCTGAAACCCTTTCTAGTAGAACTTCTTCATTTATGCTGTTCTGCAACAACACATCCTTTTTCGGAGGATCCACATCTGCAAACGATGTTTTCTCGTGTACCTTCTGAAATTTGGCCGCATCCCCGCCAACAATTACCAGCTGATTTTCCTTACAATGGAAAGCATCTTCAAAAGCATGTATGGCATGTTCGCTGGATATCGCTGAAATCCCGAGCGTATTCTCCAAAAAAAGGCGATGAGTTGGATCTACTCCCATCCCCGCTTCCGACCATAGAGGCCAATTCAGAGAGATCGTCTGACCAGAACGTAACCCCTCTTTGTTCAAACGATCCCGTTGACGGCAAAAACCGTCCATAAAGCCATTGGCAAAGGCATAGTCACATTGTCCAGCGTTGCCCAGAACGGACATGACGGAAGAGCAAACGATGAAAAAGTCCAACTGTTCATGACAAGAAGCTTCGTCCAGCCAAACCGTTCCGTATACTTTAGGAGCGATAACAGCATCCATGTCCACTTTATTTTTGGATTGAAGCATGGAGTCTCTCAATACGCCAGCGCAATGAATCACACCATGAATACCCCCAAATCTGGCTTTGCACTCACGGATGAGATTAAAAGCGGACTCACGTTGCGATACATCCGCCGGGATATACACTATTTCAGCTCCGAACTTCCCTAGATCATGCAATTGTTGTTCCTGATCCCTACTCAGAATGGAGCGTCCGGATAAAACAATGACTCGAGCGGATTTGGCAAGCAAGGAGGCAAACTTTAGACCGATGCCGCCCATCCCACCTGTGATCAAATACACGCCTTCTTTGTTCCAATCCACTTGTGAATATTCTCTTTTCGGCAACGATACCAATCTTTTTACATAACGCCGATTGTCCCAATAACGAACCTCTACCGCTTGGTCCCGAGCTTCCAGCTCCTGTTTGATGAGTTGTAACATATCGATTGGTTCATTTCCCATGTCCAATGTACGACATGTCCATTGCGGGTGTTCCCATGTTACACTGCGCATGAAACTGCTTACGGCTTCACTTGCCGGTTCTTCTTTATGATCGCTGGAATAAACATATAAAAGATGTATTTTCTTTTTGTCAGCACATTTCGCCAGCCATTGGCATGTATAAAATAAGGCGTACACGCCCTGGGCAAGCTGTTTACTCAGCAGCGTCCCTCCATCTTCCGAAAGCACGGCACCATTCCATCCATGAACGACAGTATCAGGTATCCACTGTAATTCGGACAGTCGGTTGAATAAACGCTCGTAATCCTCTTCATGTTCCGGACGGACTACGAATGTATCAGCATCCTGCTCGATGAATTGATTTCCTTGTATCACACGAATGATGGAAGCACTCTCATCCCATTGCCCCATATTTTCTTCACCAGTAACAAATAACAGAAGTCTCTCACTTTTGAAAACCGTACGTTGAAGGTCTTGAATTTCCCAGGATGGATACAGATACGTATTCTGCTGTATGTTTTTTTCATTGGAAGCCGAATTATCATGCCGCTCTATTTCCTGTATAAGCTGATAGGCTATCTCTGATGAGAGACGTCGTCCCTTCACCATTTCAAGAATCTGATCCAGTGATAACATCTGATCTTTTCTCATCGTTCCTCCATATAAGTTAAGACATCAATGGGTTCAACCTCTCCGGCTTCCAATCTTTGCAAAAGTGTTTTCAGTGAGTCCTTCGCATGGCGCTTTTTGTCCTGAACCTGTCTTACCGTAAAATCACGCATCTCCATGCATATTTGTTCCTGTTTATTAAGCAAGACAATATCAAACTTGAACGCTTTTCCCCCTTGTGTACTCTGCTGCCTAACATACACACTTCCCTTGTCGGGAAGCCGATTCAACCATTTGACCGTACCTATGGAATAGGGCATACAAAGACTAGAGCTTACCTTTTGGACAAGTAACATCGCTGTCTGCAAAGCACTGTCCATCGTTACAGGATGAAGCGTGTAGGCATGTGACTGTTCATCACAAGGGAGTGGGAGCGCAAAGCTGGCAATAGCCTCATCTTCACTCACCCAACAATCCGTTATGGATTGAAAGGATGGACCGTAGACGAGAAGACTCTTTTCAAGCGTGCGATATACTCCTGGAACAGGGTCAACACACCTTCTTCTAATCGCATCCATATCACGTTTAACTCCGTATTCAGTGCCTTGTCGCAAGACTTGTTTATTGCCTTCTATTTTTATTTCATACAACGTTCCTTGCCCGTGAATTCGTCTGGAGTTTGAATCATCGCCGGTCCATACGTGAAAATGAACTTTCCCCTCAGCTCTTGACAAAGAAATATTTACTTCAACAGGATGCTCCATAACCGTCAGGGGTCTTGACCACACCACTTCACCAAAACCAGTAACCTCCTGGATTCCTGCCTTCTGCGCAGCGGCCAATGCCATTTCCAAATAAGCCACACCTGGTAAAGTCCGTTTACCATCTACGATATGATCATTCAGAAAAAATTCTTTGCCAGTAAACAGCGTTTGGTACTTGAATTCATCCAAGGTTGAGGTATTCCAGCCAGTCATCGGGTGTAAAGCTGGATCTATCCCCTTCCCCTGTGGACGCGGAAGCTTATGTACATCCATAACCGATGGATTAGCCAGGGTATTGTTATTGTCATGTAATCGATGTATTACAGACTCGAAACGCTGAGTCGGCAGGGCACACTTGTTAAATGTTCCTGAAGGGAACCATAGGTCCCACCTCACATTCACGCCATGGAGCCATAACTGACCGAGGATATTCCAGACGTCATATCCAGCTTCATCCTCTTTTAAAGCAAGTTTCAGCGTATCAGGTGAGACAGATTGAAATACTCCGATGTCGATGATCTTGATGTCTGACGAAATTTTCCCCAGATCAACCCGGCTTTCTTGTGTTTGATGCAGCCATTGCTCAACATTTCCAATTTCGGGCAGGTTATCGTTTCGGTCATATAACGGTTTTTCGTTTTGGTCCGTATGCATCTGTTGCTGTTTCAGGTTCATGGATTGGGCAACCGCCTTATAATCCACATTGGAATCCAAAACAAGTTGGGCGATCATTTCAGGAAGTAAGATGTGATCGTCCATCAGATCCAATATTTGTTCGAATCGTGGATCGGGCTCAGTCATGATCGTCAAATCCCATTTGCGATTCAACCTCCGCAGTGAATGAGCCACAGCTGTAACGATAATGAACAACTGTTGAGTGGAAAGCTCCGTAACCATCAAGACATCAAGAGGCTTCCCAAGCAACTCTTCCAAATCCCAATCGTCCCCACTTACTTTACCTAGAAGATTCGACCATTCATCTATATACTTTCTGAAGGTGAACTGATGAGAGATGAGTGATTGACCCTTAGTTAGATAATATTGAACCTGTTCGTTATCACTGACCATTGGATATTCCAATCGATCATCTTGTCTGTTCCCAGAGCCCACACTTTCAACTAGTGTGCCACCCAACAAGTGACGAAGATAGGCCTCGTTAAAAGAAACCGGATACAAAATGTCTTGCAATGTGGGATCATAATAGGGAATACACGGACGATGGAGTTTAAAGATGTTAGCTTCATTTCCCCCTGCAAGCCTCAAAAGAATTTGTTCTGGCACAATCATCTGGTTTACCCCAAGAACTGCCCACATCCCTGCACGTTCCCCTGTCATCCATTCCACTTTTAAGCCCGCATCAAGTAAACATCGAAGGACGGCGTATCCAGCAATGAACTGACAGCATGGAAGTGTCTCTTCTTCCCATGGTTCATTGTAGAACATCCGCCGATAATGATCGGCAAGCGGACGATCAGCAATTTGATCCAGTAAGGATTGAACGATGTCATCCACGTGCGGTAAATCACGGGTTAACATGCTAAATTGCTCATAGTTTATATAGGAAAAGTTCCCCACTCTTATTGCCCACTTTTGCTGTTTTGGCATGAAAGGACGACTTGATTCCGAATGCAACTCTTCCTTCAACTGCTGTAAGTTGTCTGCCATCACAGCATAACGATAAGGAAAAGCCACTCTTCCCGTGAATAATGTTCCACTAATATCACGCAGCGTACAATCTTCAAACTCGGGTGTGAGCGAGAATGCTCTCCACGATTCAAGCTGTTTTTCCAAATGCCATTTTGATTTTCCAGATAGCGTGAACAGCTGAGAACGGGCTGCTGCTGCATCATCCTTCTGTTTGTTCGAGGGTGCAGCGCACCACTGTTCAATCACCAGATGTGCGTTGACCCCACCAAAACCGAAAGAGCTTATGCCCGCTCTTAAAGGCAAACCTTCGCCAGCACTGTTCCAATCCGTTAGAGCCCTTGTCACTTCAAAAGGAGTACTCTTAAAATCTATGATCGGATTAGGTTCGTTAAAATGAAGGTTGGCAGGTATTTTACCATGTTTCATCATCATGATCACTTTCACAATACCAGCCATGCCCGCAGCGCTCTCCAAGTGGCCAATATTGGTTTTTACCGAGCCAATCCGACAGAATTGGGCTCGGGAAGTATAGGCAGCAAATGCATTTTTAAGCGCTTCAATTTCAATCGGATCTCCCAACGACGTTCCCGTTCCATGTGCCTCAATATAAGTGACCATTTCCGGGGAAATATCTGCATCCTGATAAGCAGCCAAGATGACGTCTTGTTGTGCCTTCATGCTCGGAGCAGTTATGGATGCGCTTCTTCCACCATGATTGCAGGCAGATCCTTTGATAATCCCGTAGATATGATTGCCTTCCGCTAAAGCATCTTCAAGCCTTTGAAGCAACAGTACGCCTGCTCCATCCCCTGGTACATAACCATTGGCTTCCTTATCAAAGGTCTTACAACGCCCATCCGGACTTAACATTCTTGACTTGGAAAATGAAATAAACTTCCAGGGATGCAAATTTAGATTTACACAGGCAGCCAAGGCGTAATTGCACTCTTTTCGTTGCAGGGCTTGTTTGGCTTCATGCACGGCTACTAATGAAGATGCACAAGCTGCATTTACCGATATACTCGCGCCCTTGAGGTCCATGACGTAAGAAATTCGATTGGCAAGAATACTTTCATAATTTCCAAGACAAGCGTAGCTATCTATCTCCAATTCGGGAAGGCAAGCCATTTGGCGGTGATCTACTGTCATTACTCCGGCATAAACGGAAGTGATCTGATTCTGTAACCTTTGAAGCGAAATCCCGGAATCCTCTATGCATTGCCAGGATACTTCAAGTATCATTCGTTGCTGAGGATCCATATTTTTGGCCTCTCGGGGAGAGATACTAAAAAAGCGGTGGTCAAAAGAATACACATCATCCAGCAGACCGCACCATTTTCCAATACTCTTATTAGGGGCGTCAATATCTTGAGAATAGAACTTTGATACATCCCATCGATCTGGGGTAACCTCCCTGACGGAATCCACACCATTCGCAAGATTATCCCAAAACGTCGTATAATGATTAGCCTGCGGAAACCTGCACGCCATACCGACGATCACAATATCCGTAAGGCTCATTTCCGGATTACTATCGGATGTTGATTTCGTGTCCTTCTTTTGTCGCATCATCACACCCCCCTGTCCCTAACCATGCTAAAAGTTAGTTCGTCTCAACCTGCACAGCCAATTGCTTCAATCGTTCCTGTAAAACCAAAGCCGTATCTTCCATCAACTTTATGCCCACTTCAGCTACACGACGGTTTCTCCAGTCCTCGAGATTTGTGCCTTTCACCCATTGATTAAAAGCTCCCAAGGCTGGACCACAGTGGATTTGATAATCGACCTGATGACCTGCTGTTCCTTCCATTGCAAGCCTTGTACTGTGGGCAAAATACCACTTAAACACCAAGGCCATTTTGTACTTGGGATTCTGCTCGGCTTTCTGTATTTCCTCGGAAGATCTATATTGAACAACCTGGCGGTATACTTCATCAAAGGTTTTTTTGAAATATTTGTTTTCCAGCTGCTGTTTGTTTTTTTCGCTAATGTCATTCAAAGAATCATGCTGCCGATATAAATCATAAAGCTTGTTCGCTCTCGCGGGGAAAAATACACCTTTGCGAAGAACCTGTACCTTGGCTCCAATCTCAAACATATCTCCAGCAGGGGCATATTCCGTGTCGTGAATGTTCATATCCTGTAGTAAATCCTTGGCAGCATCGCTAGTAGCTGCTTCAACCGTGCATTGATTGATTGAACCTGTTACGATAAAATCCGCTCCGAGCAAAAATGCTGCTGCTGCTGCTTCAGGTGTACCAATACCACCGGCAGCACCAATGCGAACTTCTTTCGAATAACCGTACTTTTCCATCATCGTATTGCGAAGACGAACCATGGCAGGCAGCATGACATACGCCACACCCGCATCTGTATGTCCACCCGAATCAGCCTCAAGGCACAGATCCTCTGCAATGGGTACTTTTTTCAGGAGTTCTGCCTGAACAGATGTAATCTTGTTTTCCTTCAACATCTTCTCAACCATGAATTCCGGAGCGGGGCTTAAAAATGCTTCAGCCACTTCTGGTCTGGATACTTTGGCAATAATGCGATTCGTTGTGGATACTCGCCCGTCTGAAGAACGCTTCAGTCCATGGGCACGGTACTTGATTAATGCCGGAGTAACACCCATGAAGGCAGAAGCCTCTACTGTATTTACACCTTTACGTAGTAATAAGTTAACTTGTTCTTCTTCTCGTTCAGGATGAGTCATTTGATGAAGAAGATTTAACCCATACGCCTGTCCATCCTGCAAATGGTGTTGTATATAATCGATTCCTTCTTCGATCTGCTTCAGGCTTAACCCCCCTGTGCCCAAAAAGCCCATCATTCCTGATTGCCCCACTTTAACAACCATCTCCGCCGAAGCAATGCCTCTGTACATTGCACCTGTCAAATAGGCCAATTTCAAATTATAGTCCTTTTTGAAGGGTTTCGAGCCAAGAGACTCGGCCAGTCGAGTTCCTTGGCTGCCAGATTGTAAAACGGATGATATTGGAGTATCGGGGTGAACTGCTGACGATAACGGTTGGACAGACATGTCATCAGGACGATATACGATGGGTCCGCACTCTGTCTGAATCTTTGTAACCAGCTTAGTCAGCACGTTGCCTGGACCGATCTCTTCTATTGTGTTTACGCCCATGCCCATCAGAACCCTTACCGTTTCACACCAGCGAACCGGATGTGTAATTTGGTGCACCAAATTGGCATGAATTTCATTTGTACGGTAGGGCTGCGCTGTATAATTTGAGATGACGGTCATCGTTGGAGCGGAAAATGTATAATGCTGGAGGTGCTGATCGAATTGTTTGGCTGATTCCTCCATATAACGGGAATGAAATGCCCCGCTGACCCTGAGAGGGATATACATTTGTGCACCGTTTTGCTCAAAAATCGGTTTGGCCTGATCAATGATTTCTTGAGGCCCTGCCAAAACAATTTGGGTCGGAGAGTTCAGATTGGCGATATCCAGTTGATGCAGTCCAAATCGTTGAAGGATTGTCTTCAATGCACTCTCGGTTAAACCGATAACCGCGGCCATCCCCCCTTTAGGGGCCCTGCTCATGATTTCTCCTCTTTTATGTACAAGCTTCAATCCTGTAGCAAAATCAAATACGTCTGCGGCAAAAAGCGCATTGTATTCTCCCAGACTGTGGCCTGAAACCAAGCATGGCTTTCTGCCCATTTCCTTGATTTTATGTAGATACATCATGGCATTAACAACAAACAAAGCCGGCTGTGTATATTCTGTCAGGCTCAATTGCTGAGACCGATCGTACAAGCACAGTTCCTGAATGGAAAATCCAAGAATATCATCCGCCTGCCGAGTCAACTCTGGAAACTGCTCAAATAATCCTTCACCCATGCCCAACTTCTGTGATCCCTGCCCTGGAAATACATATGCCCACAAAGGTTCATCCCCTCCAGTTTCATTCGAATTGGCGTAACGACTAATGATCTGTTCCACATGTTTTGCATCCTGATGGAAGGGAGTCATGGTTATATATGTTCGTTCCTTCCTGTGGCTAATCTGATTTACGAGGCTGGAAAGTGTACCCGAAGGCCCCAAATCCAGAAATATACTATTCGGTTTCTCTTCTTTTATATGGGTTAACGCGCGAGAAAATAGGATCGGTTCCTTGACAACTTGCCAAAAATGATCGGTAGATACCTTGGTCACAGATTGTCCCGTCAAACTGGAGACAAGCGGGGTCGTGGGAGCATGATATGACTGCTTGTCCAGATAGGCTAAGTACTCTTTGGCCGCAGGATCGATATAGGCTGAATGAAAGCCATGAGTCACAGGCAATCTGACATAAGTAATCCCCTGACTTTTCAGCCAATCCTCTGCTTTTGTAACCCCTTTCATACTTCCAGAGATCACTAGATGATTTGATGAATTCACAGCAACAAGCTCGCACTCTGCATGCAGCTCCAGATTGGTATCATAGACTTCACGACTATGCAATACAGCAAGCATGCTTCCTGGAATACATGTCTTGTGAATGATTTCAGCTTGTCTATAAACCGCTTCGAGTCCCGCCTTGGGAGTTATTACGTTGGATACAGCCGCTGCGGCAAACTCCCCTAAACTGGTGCCCACAACGGTTGTAGGCATGACACCGCTCTCCATTAACGTTCTGGCAAGCGCGTATTCCAACATATAAATGGCCGGATGTGTAACTAGAGTTTCATTGAAATCATCAGGATAAGACGGATTGGAATCATATAATTCCTGTATAATGGATTTGCCGCCGATGTCTTGAACCCAACGATCCATCTGCAACATCCATTGGCGAAATACCGGATAATTCTGGTATAGTTCCTTTCCCGCCTGAAGATATTGTGAACCCTGACCGGAGAACATAAAAACAATATTTTCCTTCACAAGTCACACCCCTTGTTCCTTCACACAAAACTTTTGGCATCCGGCTGATTCTTACGCATACGAAAAGCGATAAACTGTTCTTCATCCGAAATATTAAAATATATGTTTCTCTCAAGCAGCATCTGAAGTGTCTGACCCGGTTCAACGCCAAATGAATGTGCAGGGTATACCCTGACGGAAGGATGTATTTGTTGCCGTATTTTTTGCAAACTCTGATACATCGCACCTGGATCTCCTCCGCGTTCGGGGCATATGCCACATCCCTCTGCAAACAGAGTATCTCCTGTAAAAATATGATTTGTTAATGAATAACATATAGAACCTGGCGTATGTCCTGGGGTGCTTATACAGGATATCAGTGTATTGCCTATTAAAACGGCATCTCGATCCTTTACAGGCTTCAAATTCTTACAGTGGTACTTAAAAAAATCAATTTCCGCTCCCCCCATATAAACCCGAGGATTAAAACGTTCGAGCAATGCTCCTACAAGATGAACATGATCCGCATGGGAATGTGTCAACAGGATGTGTGTGAGTTTGGTCTGCTCAGCTTCCAGGGAATCCAGAATGGCTTCAAGGTCCCAGGAAGGATCAATTACCGCTGCCTCCTGAGTCGCTTCATCAACGACGATATAGCTATAATTAATGAATGCTTCATAACTGGATTTAATAGAAATAACCTTGTATTCACTGGTTGTCATAAGAAGTTCCCCTTGTTAAACAAATGAAATGATCATATACAAACACGCAAAACCAACGATAAGTATAAACGGAGTATCTATGGTATGAGGTGAGAATGCCTCAGCCAGAGTTACAGCTATAGGAAGAATTAGCAGTGCAACAACTAATTGTGGAACAGTAAAACTGCTTGCAAACACCAAAAGGATCAACACTGCTGATAGAAACACACATAAACTGCCTTCGATACTTCTCGTAAACTTTTTCTTCGAAAACAAGGCATGAACGCGATATTTATGTTTCCCAAAGCGAATACCGATCGGTTCGGCAAGCCCGTCCCCTAGTCCATTGATGATAACGGGAATAAAGGCCAGCGTGCCATAACCTATGCTTTGAAAATACAGAAAGCATGGTGCCAGAACGACGTAGCCGGCAATTAATTGCGTATTCATCCATAGCAAAGTATGAGGACGATCTTCGGGACGGTCAAAAGAAGCAAACATGCGTTGAACCAATACACTTTTCTCGCGAATTGGCTTAATATAAATGAGCATGATAACGCAGTTCATCAGCATTCCGACGATAAAAATGGGCCCGGTATACCCTGTACTGGAACTCACGATCATTTCAATAGCTAACGGTGTAATAAATGACATGAAATGAACAATTTTACGAGCATAATTCACACGCAACTGATATTTGAGTACAATCGTTCCGATCAAAAATTGGATTCCGTACAGTATGACAAACATGATGCTTTGCTTTATGATGAATGCCGTCATATTTTGCGCTCCCACCCCAGTAGATGAATGTCCCTTTGATAACCACTTATTTCCAAAAAATAAAAGGGAGTCTTTCCTTTTCAATGTGATTTATAAAAACACTGATCATGGATAAGACTCCTGCGACGGTTAATTTATTCACATGTAATAGATAATAAGAATGCTTTAGTTAAGCAAAAAGATCCAAAAAGCGGCTGCCAATACAAAACGATAGATTGCAAAAGGAATCAGTTTAATCCGGTTAATTAACTTCAGGAAAAATTTAACTGCAATCATGGCTACAATAAAAGCAGTCACAAACCCTGTAATAAATAAGGGAAGATCATCAACCGACAGATAATCCCAGCTCTCGTATAGATCCTTCAGTGAAGCACCGAACATAATAGGAAGCGCCATTATAAACGTGAATTCCGAGGCAGTTTTGTGACTCATGCCTGCTAGCAAACCTCCCGATAGCGTGGCACCCATTCTCGAAAAACCGGGAACAAGTGCAAAGCACTGGAACAGACCTACGATTAAAGCCTGCCGGTAAGTGACTTGATCCAATGTTTCTGCAGCCGGCTTTTTGGGTTTGAATATCTCGGCTGCAATCATCAGAATCCCGCCAAGGATTAACGTTACAACCACCGTTTGAGCACTGAACAAAACCTCTTTTATGTAATCGTAAAAAAATACGCCCCCAATACCAAAAGGGATAACACCAATAATGATATGAAGAAGTGTTAATTTTTCCTTAGCTTTGTTTGCTTTCCGATCTTCTCCAACATGGATGCCAAGGATGCTGAGAATTCGTTTCCAGAACAGAAAAGCCACAGCCAGGATTGAACCGAGTTGGATTACAATCTCGAATGTCGAAGCACGTACAGTACCCTCGAAACCTAGCAAATGCCCCACCAGAATCAAATGACCTGTGGATGACACTGGGGCGAATTCCGTAAGTCCTTCCACTATTCCCAGTATAAGCCCGATAATAATATCCACTAATTTTCCTCCAAATTCTAAATGAATTATAATTTATCACAGTATTCACTTACATAAAAAGCCATATTAAGTCAAGTCTTTACACTAGAATAGCCCCTCTCCAAAACTCTTAAACAAAATGGTAATTGATGCATCAAATTTTGTCAATAAATCCAAACAATAAATTTTATTTGTTTTTATTCCATGTTTCTACACCATCTGGTTCATTCTGAAATTGGCTTAATTCGCTCCTACCATAAGTATGTTATCCTCCTCCCCTTTATACTAAATACTAAATTTTTTTGATCTATGAAAATTGTTTTTGGATCACTCGGCTTTTCACCCTCACAAAAACACCCTATAAAGTAGACTTTGTGTCTGCTCTATAGGGTGTGATATACATAGACGATGCTCTTATAATAGTGATGCTACTAGCCAGTCTCTAGGACTTTGCAGGTTTGGCCGACTTGTTATGTTTTGCAGACTTTACCTTCTTCACCTCAATTATAGCAGGCTCCTGCGGGTGATCTACCGGGTACATTTTACGGAACAATAATGTCTGTAGTACCAGGAATGAACCCCCAACTGTCCAGTAGAGCGGCATCGCTGCCGGGGCTGAAAGGGAAAAGAAAGCCATCATCAATGGGGAGAGATATCCCATAATGGCGAACTGTTTTCGCTGCTCAGGCGCCATATTGGCTTGTGATACTTTAGCTTGGATCAGATATATGACTGCAACCACCACAGCGAGCACGTAATCCGGCGCTCCCAGTTTGAACCAAAGGAACGAATGGGAGGACAACTCCGGTGTAAGTCGGATGGCTGTGTAAATACCTGAAAGTATAGGCAGCTGAATGAGCATCGGCAAGCAACCAATGTTCAGCGGATTAAACTTATGTTTCTTGTATAGTTCCATTGTTTCCTGAGATAGCTTTTGCTTATCAGCAGGGTCATTTTTGCCTTCATATTTTTTCTTGAGCGCATCCATCTCGGGTTTCATGGCGTTCATGATGACTCGTGTTCCCTGCTGGGACTTGGCTTGACGCATCATCAATGGCAACAGTGCTAAACGAATGACCAGCGTAATCACGATAATCGCGACCCCGTAGCTTCCGTTAAATATCGTGGCAATATGCTGAATCAGATACGACAGTGGAAATACAATGTAGTGATTAAAAAATCCCGGTGTCGATGAAGTAATCTCCGACACGTTGTTGCTGCATCCGGCAAGCAGCATGACTGCAAACAAAATGACAATCAGGCCATAGATCCGTCCCTTGCCCGAAGTAAAAGTGAATCCCTTGTTGGTCTTATGTTCCATATATATCCTCCTCGTTGATTTGTTGACCAATCGTTCAACGAGGAATGACAATCTGGTTCATCTTCATCGGGCGCTTCTCTTCGTCTAATCATGCGGCTCCAGTCTTCCTGTCTGTGCTGTCTGTCCAAACACAGGGCGGGAAGTACAGGTTCAAGTCCACCACCGGCGCCACCTTCCACCCAGTACTCTGTCATGCCACAATGAAGATGGGCAATATAGGCATAACTGACGGTGAAGATGAGTCCAATCGAGAATAAATATGGTAATATCTCCTGCAGTTCAAACAAGGGATTCACCCCCTTTATAGGTTAGTTTTTATATTATAACACTTACATATTGTTTTTGCATAAATCCGTACGTGAAAACAACTATTATTCAGTTATTCCGTTCTCAATTTGGACAACTCTAGCTCAGCTCTGTGTCTTGCTACGTTATAAGAAGGCCAGGAACGATCTGATGTATCCATATCCAGATATGCTTGACGTTCCAGCATTTCCCTCTTGAGATCCGGACACTCCTCTAGAGCAAACGCTCGAAGTAACGGAACTGCATCTGCTGACAGACTCGCCAGATAGGTAGCATCAATATTGCCAGTCTGATGATAACGTTCAATATTCAGCTCGGCAATCCGTTTATCCATACCCACATAGTTGACAGCAACATATGCAGTGAGCGCAAGCACAATATACCAGCGGATCAGCGGTATGGACGTGTACCGTATACGAAGGCCAGCAATCAGCAATAGGAGTGCAAGGAAGATCATGAATGCGTGTACCAGAAAGCGAATGTATGTATATCCATATGCCTGTTCATACAGATTTAGGCGCATAAAAGCGGAATACAACATGATTGCTGAACAGCTGACCAGAATCAGGAGAAGTGCCTGATGCACGATCATGCCTACTTTTCCACTCGGACGTGTGAATTGCAATGCAACAATAAGAATAAAGAAATTAATACCTGTAACGAGAATCAACTCTGCGAATCCGCTTCTCGCATACTCAGCGTAAGACAGATCTACCGGAAGATGTCCCTCTCCCGCACCAAACAGATACGAAAACTGTACAAGAACGAACATAACGTACACACAGTTGATGACGATCAGCATGGTGCCCACAATGATGGGGTCCAATCTGAATGGTTCCCGATGAACCGGAGTACGTTCGGGCTCGGGTGTAATCTTATTCGTAAATTGACTTTCAGTAGCCACATTCACAGGAGAGACTTCCTGCATATGATCACGCGTAATCGGCGTAGATGCTGCGCCATTTTTCCAATGTGCGTTCGCTCTCTTCTCTGCCTCATATTGCATTGGCTGTACAAATCCCCATACATAACCGAACAGAACTACACCTGCAATGACAATCCAGATGATTCTCGGTATCCCTGGGGTAAAAGCCAATTGATTCAGCCACTCCGGAAAACCGGCTAAATACTGATCAAAGACCCCGTCAGCAGAGGACAGTAACGCAACGACTACAATGAGGATAGGCAAGGACGCCACAAGACCAATGAGTACTTTGAAAACAACTGTTTTTTGGGATTTGCCCCTGCCACGCCCTCCTGCTCTCACAGCAAGGGCAGCAATAGTCCCCCAATGACGTATGGCTTGAGGCAGCATGTGGTCAATAGCCGTACCAATCAAACCAATCTCCCACCACTGCTTCTGTTTTCTGCCCATTAGATAGGTCATATGTAAGATAACTACGCCGGGTACAACCAGGAAATTAAGAACACGGAACAGTTCATTGTCGTATAACAGGAACGTTAGCGACAACAATAGCACTACAGCCGCCACAAAAGCATCAATGAACTTGAAAGACCTTATGCGGTCCCTTGCAAACAGATACATGAACACATAAAAGAGAATGACAAAGATAGGATACGATACGCCAATCTCATTACCATAGAATAAATACTGGTGAATGATCGCTAGCACCCATGCAGACAGTAGCGTGATAAGAGCGCGTTGCGGTGAAGCCATTATTTTATCAATCATGGGAAAAACCTCCATTAACCTTTCTATGCTATATTCTAGATGATAAAATAGGAATATAAATAGAAATTATAATCGACAAAACTTCTTATTTTAGAGGAATACGTCAGAGTTCACCTCCAGGAGGGAATCAACACTTGAAATTACATCAGCAATATCTGCTGTTGCATCGTCATTACGGTCACCATACAGAACATGAACTTACACTCGCCGATCTCGCTGAGTTGCTAAATTGTACACACCGAAATATGTTAACGATTGTCAAAAAGATGGTCGCCCATGATTGGATTCGTTGGGCTTCCCAGCGTGGCCGGGGTCGGCGTTCTTCACTGACTTTGCTTGTTCCGGCTGATCAAATCGCCGCAGAATATATGATACAGGCCATGAATCGCCGGGAGTTGCAGGAAGCTGCCGAGCAGGTGAGCGCATTCTCCAGTTCAACAATCATGCAGGATCATCTAAACCAGTGGTTGCTAGGGTATTCAGGACATCATACGGAAGCCGGCACCAATAATGAGCAGATTGATACGCTTCGGTTGCCCCTGCGCCAACAGCTTCATGCGCTTGATCCGCTGTACATTAATCTGCTCGCTGAGTCCTTTGTGACTAGCCATGTCTTTGACGGGTTGGTTCAACGTGGTGAACAAGGTGAGATTCTCCCCTGTCTCGCTCATACTTGGGATGTCAGTGCAGACCGACAGACCTGGACGTTTTATTTACGAAAAGGCATTACATTTCACAATGGTCAGATGCTGACGTCCCATGATATTGTGCATACGTTTGAACGTCTGCAATCTACAGATCGTCGGACACTGTACCGTGATGTAAGTAAACAGCTCCTATCTATTGAAGCGGTCAGTCCCTTGACCGTGTGTTTTCGGCTTAAAAAACCTCACGAATTGTTTCTGTCCTTTCTTACAACAAGTCGTGCGGCGATTGTACCCTCACCGGGAACACACGAACTGAAGATGAATCATGCGGGTGATCTGCATGCAATGCAAAAAACTGTCGGGACGGGACCGTTCAAGGTCACTGCCTGGGATGATCACTTGTGCAGACTTGAAGCCTTTTCATCATATTTTCAGGGTAGAGCACATATGGACCGGGTAGATATCCTGCAAATTCCGTGGAGTGCCTCGGCCAAAATGGATGATAGCCAAGATATCGAAACTCCGTTCTTTCATCTTGTTCATAATCCGTCTGCGTCTGCGGGTGCAGACTGGACTCAGATTAGTGCAGGTGTGATGGTTCATAAATTACTCACATGTAATACGCAAAAAACCGGACCGTTACACGATCCGGAAATAAGAGCACACCTTCAGTCATGCCTTGCTGGAATGTATAGAGATGACGGACATGCAGATGACTCTGAGGTTGTGGAGACTGATTTTAGTGTGGTAAATACCAAGAAAGTCCAGGTCCACTCGGAGGGATTTAGCCATGTATCGATAAGTTCGATATCCTCCAGTCCCATCTCCTTGCACATTGCAACCATTCCACAATATCGCAGGGATGCTAAACATCTGGCGTCCATACTGGAGCAGTACGGTTTCTCCTGTACCGTCCGTACCGCTACGATGGAGCAGTTCAAAGGAAATCTCCGGCTGGAATCTGATCTGATTCTCTTCTCTCTCATTCGGGACAGGGACGAAGAACTACGCCGGTATGATCTCTACTCCACGTTGTCTGAGCATCTGGAAGATTCGGCTCGTACAACGATCCATGAGATGTTGCAAACCATTATCGCCTCTCCGATTGCAGCAGATCGAACTTCTGAATTATACCGAATTGAACAATTCTTGGTTGATCAGAATTTACTGTTCCATTTATCCGAAAAGCCAGTAGAAACCGCATATTTGCCTTCGGTGCGTGGTCTATCTTTCAACAGCCAGGGCTGGGTGAACCTGCGTCATATCTGGTTTCCTTCTGACGCACGATCACATCCGTAAGATTAAACATCGTATTATATTACTTATACCATCCGATCACGTATCTTTTTTTATTTTGACATGGACGTGATCGGCTCTCCCTGTTTGCTTCTCAATGAAATAGTATCTTTACGTCGATATACTCCAAGCAGTAAACCCATCATGGCGTATTCTAAGATCACATGAGAACCAAATCCAATAAAAGGGAAAGTGACGCTGACAATCGGAACCTTTCCCGTAGTCATCGCAAGGGAGTAAAGCATTTGCAAAGAAAACATCAACGTAATGCTGAACACGATCATACGACCAAATTCATCGAGTACACGAGGTAGCATTTTCAGCATACTAGTAAGAAACCATACGATTCCAAGCAACAGCAGTATGCCTGCTAACCAACCAAATACATCAATAAGCATTACACCGGGATAGTCCATATAAAATCCTGTAAAGTGGTCCAAAGACGTGTCAGAACCGTTTCCCCACCATCCGGCGGAATGAAGAATACTCATAATTGAGTGGTTATAGCTACCATGTCCTAGCGGGTCATTTTGGAGATTAAACACGGCAGTGAGTCTCTCAAACCGCCTGTACTCACCACTCAAAAACAATTGCATCATAGTGACAAGTCCCGCAATTGCAGCCCCTACAAATGTATAAAGCCATTTTTGTGTAATCCAGGCAAACAAGATAATAGTTGCCGTTCCGAATGGAAACAATCGCACCCAATCTGAAGCTTGTAACAGGCTAAAAGAAGGCAAAGCCACAAGAAGAATATAAGTTGAGACGGATTGTACGTCACACTTAGTACGCAGCTTATCCAGCATAATCGCGCCTATGGCGAGGGGCAATACCCACATGGATATCGTCGTGAGATCAATAGTTAACCCAAATATACTCCAGAACCGTTGTACACCATAATCAAACGGTGATACCAGCGGATTAATCCACAACATACCACTTAACAAAATATAGATCCACCAGGCAGATTTCTTCCATTTTTGATAATCAAAATACATCAAAAACACCATCAGTACTAAACCAAATATAGTGTAGATCAAATGACTTTTATACAAGAACTGAAACCTTTCAACTGAGATATTTGTTGTATAAATCCACGTCAGCAGCAGACTTATGATTAGCAAACTGGAAAGTCCCGTTAACAGGCCCCAGTGCATACGATGGCGATGCAACCGGTGCATACTCTTGCCTACGACAGCAGGATCACCCATCTGTTCAATGGCATGTGCAATTGCTTCTTCTTCTGTATAACCTTCTTGTTCTTTGTCCAAAATGATCTCTTCCATGTGGTTTCCCAACTCATCACGCAGGTCGTTATGTACTTCGCGAGCTTTAACCTGAACACACATGTGATCAAGATAATGCTGAATTCGTTCATCTCGATTCGTCATGTCAGGCCTCCTTCCCCAAGCACCCGATCCACAGCTCTACGGAACAAATTCCACTCCGCTTTTTTACTTTCTAAGGCCTCCATGCCCTTGTCACGAATCGAATAATATTTACGTTTACGGCCTTCAACCTCCATCCAGTACGACTCTACCCATCCTTCAATCTCCATGGCATGCAAAATAGGATATAACGTGCCCTCTTTCAGATTAAACACACCCTCAGATTGACGATGTAATTCCTTAATTAATTCGTAACCGTACAACGGTCGTTCCTTCAATAAAGTTAGGATTAGTGTCTCGGTACTACCCTTAATCATTTGTTTGTTAACCTGCAACGCGCTCACTCCTTCCTTTTCATACTTTTAAATCTCTTCTGATCATATACATCGGAAACCTATGCATAGAACAACTAGGTATGATATTACCTTATCCTTCCTTTTCTGTCTAGCTAACATGCTTCTTTATTTATGTTAAAATAAACAAGTCCTTTCATTCACGAACTTTAATTATGAATCTATATATTCGTGTATTTTTTAATTACATATCTTATTTTTTGAATCTAGTTAAGGAGGCATTACATTCATGAGCAAACTAATTTTCTTTCTCGGCGGGGCCGGAAGTGGCAAGACCACCCTTGCCAAAGCCCTTTCCCGTAAACATAAAGCGGCTTTTTTCGATATGGATATCCTGCTTCGTCCCGCGGCTGAGGCAATTATGACCCTTCAGGGACTTGATCCATCCGACCGAGATTCGCCTGAATACAAGAGGTTGTGCCGTGATCTTGGATATCGTATTACGATGGACGCAGCTCTGGATAACGTTCAGTTGGGTATCGACACGATCGTTGTCGGGCCATTTACCAAAGAAATCGGAACCCCGGATTGGATTGCTCAGGAACTTGCAAGAATTGGACGTTCTCTGGAAGACACGGATGTGCGTGTCGCCTATATCTATCTTGAGAATGAAGCGTTGTATCACGAGCGGATCACAGCGAGACAATCCCCATTGGATGAATGGAAACTTGAAAACTGGGATGCCTTCACAGCTTCTCTCGTCCGTAAAGAAGTAGCCTGGCCGCTCCCTGCTTCATCCGTCGCTTATATTGACAATTCCAATGATGATCCTGCGATTGCCTATGCCGAACTTGAACGACGGATGTACGAGTAGTTTTATAAAAGCTACTTCCCAATTTCTTTGCACTATGTCGCTTCACATGGAAAATAAAAAGACGAAACAAAAAGAGGTATTTGTCGAGACTCCCGTTGGGTCCATCATGACAAATACCTCTTTTTCATATATTCAAATTCATCTTTTCATATGTTCAAGATCATTCGCAACTCACTATTCACCTTCTGCGATTGCGGGATCACGCAAAAAGGTTTGCGGAAGTCCTGCCATAATAAGTGCGTACTACGGAATCGCCATTACATTCGAACTGCTAGATTATAGATGTACTTAAATGTAAGAGAGCCAACATCTCTCAACTCAAAGGAGAATTTCATGAAATCTTACGTAGCAACATGTCCAATTCAACAACAACAGAACTACAAATCGAATCCTAAATGGAAACGTGTCGTAGCCAACATCCTTCTGGTTGCATCTCTGAGTTTCACCACAATAACCAGTGTATCGGCAGAGAATAGTCTCCCCCTTCAACAGGTAACCCCTCAGGAAACGGAATCGTTCATCAATCAATTCTTCGCCCAGCCTGAAGTGAAGTCTGCTCTGAAAGGGGCTGTCGTCACCGTTGTTCACGATCAACAGATTGTGTTGAATAAAGGATATGGTTATGCCAATGCGGAAAAACAAATCCCCGTCGATGCCGACTCCACCCTGTTCCGTGTAGCCTCCATCTCCAAAACACTGACAGCAACCGCTATTATGCAATTGGCCGAGCAAGGTAACGTAAAGCTTGATCAGGATATCAGCGCATACACAGACGCTTTGCATCTGACCAACCATACCGGAACAACGTTAACATTGGAACATCTGATGACCCACACCAGCGGGTTTGATTTCACGGATGCAGTAGCTACAGACAGGGAGCTGGGAAGTTCTTATCCGCTTGAGCAATTCATCAAAGACCACCAACCGTCCGTTGTCCGCACGCCAGGAGAAGTTTTCCGTTACGACAACTACGGCTATGCACTCTTGGGCTACATTGTTCAGAAACAGTCCAAACTTCCGTTTGAGACTTATGTACAACAGCATATTTTCCAGCCACTCGGTATGTCGAATAGCCATTTTACACTAAGCAAAGACTCGCTCAGTAAACTCGCGACTCCTTATGGCGCTGAAGGGCAGGCATTACCGCAATATCCCAATGTACCGGATAGCTCACCTGAGGGTGGATTAATTACGACTGGACGGGATATGGCTCATTTTATGCTTGCGCAGCTCAATCAAGGTTCATACCAGGGTGCACGTATACTCGAACCGGCATCCGTCCAGGACATGCAAACGTTGGATGTCTCCATACACCCTGATATACCCGGCACAGGTTATGGATTCGAATCCACCTATTCGCAATATAATCATGGACGGAAAGTCGTGAGTAAAGCAGGCGATCTTGCAGGCTTCCACTCCAATCTATGGCTGTTGCCTAACGAGAAGACCGGACTATTTGTCGTCTCCAACAGTGATGGACCTGATCTGCGAGAAGCGCTTTTCCAAGCATTTATGGATCATTTTTATCCGAACAAAGAGACCCAAGATGTCAATTATATCGTACCCGATTTTTCACTCCGTACCTACGAGGGACTATATCGGGATATTCGCTTGCCCGCATGGTTGTATGATATTTCAGCAACAGAGAAAGGGCTTCAGGTTATAGACGCTTATGGCACTCACACTTTAACACCCGTTAAGGACATGTTGTTCATGGATGAGGACGGTAAACTCGCTGGTTTCAAAAAAAATCAGTTAGGTGAAATCACGTATTTCTATTACAACAAGTCAGATAGCTGGTCCGAGAAATTGCCAGAAGCCAAGCCTTATGAAGATGTGCCAGAAGACCACCCCTATGCTCCGTACATCTATCGCTTAACACAGATTGGCCTGTATCCACAGGATCAATCCCAATTTGAACCAGAGAAGCCTGTAAGTCGTGGAGAATTTGTAACACAGGTCGTGGGTATAAGCGGGATGTCAATTTCGACTCAATCACCAAAATTTAAAGACACCCAGTTAAGCCCCTATGCCGCCTTCATTCAAACCGCCCTGGAACTGGGAATTGTGCAAGGTAACACCCGTGGATTGTTCCATCCTGACCAAGCCATCACAAGGCAAGAGGCCGCAGTGATTATTTCCAGAACGGCTCAACAACTACTTGGTGCACCTGCCGTAACTGCCAATCTTGCCGGTTCACAGGATCGTTGGGCTGAAGAAGGGGTCCAGTTTGTGGTTGCTCTAGGTCTCTACGGTCCGGAAGTATCCATATCCAGCAGCGGTGCTGTGGATTATAGATCAAAGCAGCCTATGCTTAGGCAGGAATCATCAATTTTGATGTACAAAATGTTAGGCACTCTGCTACATTAACATAGAGTGATGCTCGGCAAGCCATGTCATTGCTACATGGCTTGTTTTTCCACTTCATTTTACCAATGATGCATTTTATAAGAACGGATGATTACTCGCATGGGATTAAGAAATTCATTACATAGTGTCACCACATATAAATTTAGTTCTGTTTGGTTTGTCACGATGTTGTGCTTTACACTAACAGCCACATATATCCATATCTCGTCATTTATGAACCCTTATATCGGACTTTCGTTAACACCAAATGCCTCTAATTCTTGGGCAGTACATGATGTAGATCCTCAAGGTTTGGCATATACATCCGGGATTAGATCGGGTGACACTGTTATCTCGTTGGAATCCAAAGGAGAAGTCCGATTACTCCATCAAAAAGGTGAATTCTTAGTGACTGAAGCCTATACCATTAGCGTTGAGAATTCTCGCGGTCAGGCATCCGAACATACCATGAAGCCTGGGCCACGTGAATGGTTTAACATCGGATTCTCATCCATTTTGGAGTTATTGCTATTGGTGACAGGAAGCTACGCCCTGTTTAACCAACCCGGTTCACGAGTGATGCGTCTGTTCTACCTGCTTAACCTGTCCATGGCCATATGTATATTGACGATATACACATCCCAGTTGCCTTTATCCAATTATATTCTGGCCTTTTGTGCGGCATGGTTACCTTACTGTCTAGCCGCTTTTTATGTGTCTTTTGTATTCCGTACCCGTCTGCATCGTTTTCGGTGGTTACTATTCATCAGCAGAGGTATTGCAGTTGCTTATTCTGCAGGCCTAGTATATTTATACATCAAGCAGTGGATGATGACCGATGTTCAGATCAATCAAGGCATTACCACCGTCAGTACTCCTGTTGCGCCGTCTGGTCCAACCAATCTGCTTAACTTTATTCTTTGCGCAACCCTTCTGATCTTAATCTGGATGACATGGGTTAATCGTAAAAGCTACAATCGCAAGGAGCAGAACCAGCTATTGCTCATGTTAACAGGAATTATTTTTAGCCTAATTCCCTTCATCATCTGTTTTGCTATTCCAACCCTGCTTCAAGGTGAACCATTATTGCCTGTAGAGTACACATTAATTGGATTTCTTCCTTTATCATGGATGTTCACTTATGTACTTGTACAACGGAGCATGCTTGACTTCAAACTGGTTATGCCAAGATTGATGATTCATGGACTATATGCTTTGATCGTATTTTTACTGTTTCTGGCTGCTTCGCACCTGCATTCGTTAATTCATATCAGCTTACTGTTTGTCTCGTTTTTGCTGATCACTTGGGTGTATCAGTACATGCTCACCCGCTCACGCAAGAAAAACAAACTTAATAAAGACTGGTTGGAACACCAGCAACTGCGGTTGACTGTGCGAATGGCTGAGCAGCAAAACATGCGGGACATGATTCACGTGTTTGCCGAGATGTTCCACAAGATGCTGGATATTGAAGGCGTCATTGTCATATGGATTGATGATAAGCACAGATATTCTCAGGAAGGTACAGGCGTTTTTTCTTCCATTCAGAATATCGATAACGAGGTGTTGGATATTGAAGTTTTACGACAGAAATATGACTTGGCACAGGTTTGGGAGCTTTCAGGTGAACCAACGACGGAGATGATAGGATTTCTAGGCATTGGTCACAAAGAAAATCGCACCTTTTTTTCAGCAGAAGAGCAGGAGATCATTGATAAAGGCAGGCTGGAAGCGATTCGAATGCTCATCAATGGCAAACTCTTATCTGATCTGCAGAAGCGATATGAATACCGTGTAGACCAGACAGATCTTCATGAACACCAGATACGCCGCCATCGGCAGTTCAATGATATTATGATGGAAGCCCAACAGGCAGAGCGTATGAAAACCTCTTATTTCCTGCATGACCAACTGCTACAAAACCTGATTTTCCTGTCTCGTGATTTGGAGGAATTACACGATACCGGAGAGACGCATAAGGATCAAACGGCTGTTTGGCTGGAGTGCCTGTATGCTTCCCAGAGAGATATACGCCAATTGTGTGATGATCTCTACCCTCATATTATGGATCGAAGTGATCTGGAGGAAGCGTTGCAATGGCTCATCCGTACACTTCAAATACAAAGTGGTCTCAGAATGGAACTAAACTATAACGCCCTCTCTGAAGAGTTAAAGCACGATCCTCTGAAATCCACCGTCTTTCGGACGATCCGTGAACTCATTATGAATGTGATGAAGCACGCACAGGCGTCGTTTTGCTTCATACAGGTACATACAAGGGATAATGACTTGATTCTCCAAGTAGAGGATAACGGCTTGGGGTTTAATGTTCATACCACATTTGCTACTGCAACAGGGCACTTCGGTTTGATATCCATACAAAGCAGCATTCAGCATCTCGGTGGAGAATTAACCTTACATTCCAGCCTTGGCAAAGGAACCTCAATCAACATTCTTTTGCCTTTAACCAAAGGAGCAACTGAACAATGAGCGAACCCATTACAGTCGTACTGCTTGATGATCACCCCCTGGTCATGGAAGGTCTCAACAATCGCTTAAACCGCGAACCCGGCATACAGGTATTGAAGACTTTCAGCGATCCATTACTTTTTTTATCCGAAGTAGAGGCGTTGCGACCAGATGTTGTCGTCATGGATATTCGCATGCCCCAACTTGATGGTTTTGAGGTTGTGAGAAGATTGAAAGATCAATACGGGTTATCCGTCAAAATTATATTGTTATCCGGGTACAACTATCACGAATTCCAGTTGAAGGCTTATGATCTGGGCGTCCATGCCTACTTGTCGAAACAAGCAACGTATGGACAGATTATTAACGCCATCCACCAAAGTATGTTGGGTCATGTGCTTGTTCCAGAGACCATGTTATCCTCTAATCTGGAGGAATCACTCACTGCAACAGAACGCGAAGTGCTTAACCGTATTGCACTGGAGATGACCAATAAGGAAATTGCACAGGATCTGGCGATCAGTCAACGTACAGTGGAGTATCATATCACCTCTATTACACAGAAATTTGGTGTGAAGTCCAGAATTGGTGCTGTAGTCAAAGGATATCAGGCAGGGATCCTCGGTGATGTAACACTCCCTGAGAAACGGTAAAAACATGTACCAGTTTAAAAGAACAACATAAGAGCGGCAGAACACCCTGTAATGCAACCTGAGGTTTGTTCTGAACCGCTCTATCTGTTGGTTTACTTTCCTATAAGGTGCATTCATGTTTGAAGCATGTGATCTTTATCCGCGCTGACGCGCCGCATGACGTTCAGCAATACGAGCCGTGATTATTCCATGACTTTCATCAATTTCTTCCGGTGTACAAGCGGCTTTCAGCTCATATACTTTCACCGGCGAACGATCAATAATATCCAAAAATGAATCAAAAAAGGTCATGTCTTTACTATGAATATATGGACACCAATGATCTGCCAACCCTACGGTTTCATGAATATGCACGCCAACCACGTGATCAATCAACGCATTAGCCTCGCGTACATTATCGTACAGCCCCATTCGATCCATCATCATACCGTGACCAATATCGTACCAAAGACCAAGCGGCGCGCCCTTCATTTGCCCAATAATCGCCCCTGCTTCGTGCAAAGTCGGCATCTGATAACAGCGTGAACGGGTCTCAATACCGAAACTCACCCCGTATCCTCGCTGCTCAGACAAGTCACATACCTCTTCCAGACTCTCCTGAATCCGGCTCAGGTAATGTGCGCTGCCATCTTCCCGCTTCTTCAGCATCTCTTGCCATAAAGATTGATATGCCGGTGAATCCGGTCCTTGATCATGGTATATCTTTTTCAATGCTTCATCTATATTGTATTCAAACGGGATCTCACCGGGATGTACAACAACAGCCTTGGCGCCATAACGATGTGCGTACTCGGCTGAGCGAAGTAACAGTTCAATCGCTCGTTTACGGCGCGGCTCATCATCGAATCCGAGCAGGACGGAATCCGTCCCATAATCCGGATCAGCCACATGCGGGAATGTATTATGCACACTGGATACACCGATTTCGCCCCGTACAATCATCGGTTCTATCGTCTGCAGCATCTCTTCCGTAACATTATAATTCAATTCCACCTGTCTGAATCCAAGAGATTTGATCTCTTCAATCATGCCTTGTCCGGTCGTATGACGTTTGATGTTCCAACATGTTGAGAACGAATATTCCTGTTTGTCCGTATACATTATTGGTCCTCCTGTCTCTCATTCTATCGCCTATTCATATTCCATTTATCTCTATCTATTCATTCCTCTGTCCATTGTCTTCACGGAGGGTCAATTCAAATCTCATCTGGTTAGCAGTCTGCCCAGGCACATAACGATAGATGATCTCCGCATGATTCACATACATTAATACGGATGGTTCAGGCGCTTCAGCCTTCACGGTACACGTAAGTCCAGGGAACTGCCATAAGGCTGGCGTAATATCCTGCTGACGAAGGGAAGGCCCTCTGATTTCAAAATAAACTTCGATTTCTTCCTCTGTATCCAATGCGACATCAATGGTTAACGAATCTGGCGTGAGATCCGCATCAAACGTCAATCCCCGCAGATGACTATTCCACCCCTCGCCTACCTCACGGCGGATCAAGCGAAGATAATAACGCTCCCCCGTCTCTATCTGCCAGTGGATCGTAGCTGGATGCATCTGTCCATTCGTATTCACACTTCCCGACATGGCCCCAATCATCCGATCCTCACCGATCCAAGCTTTGGCTGTACACAAATTCCGATTGGACGTTGGATCATTGCGCTCACACAGTTCCATGAACTGTTTCTGCACAAGCCGATCCGCTTGATGAGTCCTGAAATACGGCACGGCTTCTGCGGGCACATCGACCCCAAGGAGCGCAATCAGTGGATCATGACCTGACTCACAGTTGATTCCTGCCAGATATTCATACCCTTCACCAAGCAAAAGATAGATAAATACACCGATCGAACTATGCTCTCGCATCTCCATGTCGTACGCCCGAGAGAATGGGCCGGAGAGATTCTCCAGGTTGGCATTGTAATATAGCGCAATGTTATTCCACAGCCCGTGTTCGATCCGGTGTCCAATTTCAACTAAACGTTGGGTGAGTCCATACTTTCGATACATGCCAAGCACGGACAGATCCACCCCGTAATACGTTGTCGTATTGAATTCCGCGAATGTACCGTTGTATTGTTCAAACTCCATCATCAATCCCTCTGCCTGTTCATCCGAATGCTGAATCCATTCTGTTCGGTTCAAGCGATGGCCATAATAGTGGGTGATGAAAATATGCATCAACTCAATATTCGTGTTCATTGGAATTACGTCGGATAACCTCCGTTCTATTGACCCTTGAACAGCCAGTTCCATCGCATGGTCCATCCGTTTCATGAGTGTCTCCGGCATAAGTTCGGCGAATTCGGCAGTTACGACCACACAGACACAAGCGATAAACTCGCGCCAGTTGGGATCATAACTGATCCAGACCGGTGGCAGGACCTGATTCACTGCCGAATGAAACAGGCGTTTCAGTTGTTTGGAATCTGCCGTCTCTGTAAGCAGAGATCCATCTTCCTGTAATTTATGGATAAACTGCGCAGACACCTTCTCAAAGGTGCGTTCCAGGAAATAGGCCGTGCCTGGCGCAAAAGATTTCCAAGCATAGTGACCCGCTGGTGGATGCACATCATTTGGCCGGGTCGCGAAGGTTCCGTGATAGATTTCATCCGGAGCGTCATATTGAACATCGAGCACCTTGTGGAACACCCGTATCGCGCGTTCCACATCACCAGGCTCATCTCGAATCAACAACCCTAGCGCATAATGTGCGCTGGCTCGTGTGCTATGCTGCGATGAATCCTCCTCTTCGAAACTGCGAAGCAGATCCATTTCCTTGTCATAGAAGCTATCCATCATCAACATGGACTGATTTACAAGGTACTGCTGTTCTTTTGACATCTTCTCTACCATTCGTTGTGTCATGTCATGGACCTCCCGAGACTATTAACCTTTTACAGCACCTACCATTACGCCACTGATAAAGTACCGCTGCAACCATGGATACACCAGAAGGATCGGTAACGTGGAGAATATAACGCTGGCTGCTTTCAGACTCTCAGGCAAGACTTGAACAGCACCAATACCTTCGTTCTGCATCAGTTCTGTAATCTGGTTTTGCTGAATCATCTGATACAATTTCAATTGCAAAGGGTATAGTTCAGGCTTCGTAATATACATGAGTGCATCCTGGAAACCATTCCAGCGTCCTACAGCGTAGAATAGGCTCAGTGTTGCCATAACCGGAAGAGAGAGTGGCAAAATAATGCGCATAAGTGTTCCGAAGTGACTGCTTCCATCAATGCCCGCTGCTTCTTCCAGACTTTCTGGAATACCTCGGAAGAAGGTAATGAGAATGATCATATAAAACGGACTAATCAATCCCGGCAGAATGAGTCCCCATGAGCTGTCGAGTAGATGCAGATTTTTGATCAGAATGTACTCGGGAATAATACCTCCACTGAAGAACATCGTCACCACAATAACAAGCATGAACCACTTGCGCCCCTTCAGGTTACTCTTCGCCAGTGGATATGCCGCTGCAATGGTCATCGCCATGCTTAGCACTGTACTCAGGACGGTCAGCCAAACGGTATAGATGAGAGAGCGAATCATCGATCCATCTGCAAATACTTTGGTATATGCCTCAAAGGATAACTCTTTGGGGAAAAAGGAAACTTCTCCTGAACCGATCGCCCGGTTCGAGCTGAGCGAGATCGCAATAATATGAATGAATGGTGCAAGACACAGCACCATCGTAATGATAATAAGAATGACGTTTACCGTGTTGAATATTCGATTCGCCGTGTTTTCAGACATCCCACTCACTCCTTACAGATCATATGTGATTCAATCCACTACATAATGCTCTCATCGGTTAATTTCTTGGACGTATAGTTTGCTCCGAGTATGAAGACAAGTCCAACTAAAGCCTGGAACAAACCTACAGCTGTTGCGAGCGTAACCTGACCAGATTGTAAACCGACACGATAGACAAACGTGCTGAGCACATCCGAGTATTCACGTACAGCCACGTTACCGATAATAAACGGTCGGTCAAAGCCGATAGAGATCATGTTGCCGACATTGATGATCAATAAGGTAACAATCGTTGTTTTGATGCCTGGCAAGGAGATGTGCCAGATTCTGCGTAACCGACTTGCTCCATCCACTTCTGCGGCTTCGTAGAGTTCCCGGTTAATGCCCGTGAGGGATGCCAGATACAGAATCGTACCCCAGCCTGCACTCTGCCACACGCCTACCGCAAGATACGTAAAGAGCCAATAGTTTTTGTCTGAAAGGAATGGCAATGGATCAAATCCCATGCTCATCAAGATATTGTTGATGAAACCGGACTGCGTACCGAATACCTGAAGTACGATCCCTCCAATTATGACCCACGAAATAAAGTGAGGAATGTACAGTAAAGTCTGTGCCAACTTTTTGAACCAGGCCTTCTTCAGCTCAAACAATAAGATGGCTAATATAAGTGGTGCCGGGAAGGAGACCAGTAGATCCAGCATGTTAAGCACTAACGTGTTGCGTAATGCCGTGTAGAATCCCTGGTTTTGAAACACTTCTCTGAATGCATCCAAGCCAATCCACTCACTACCGGCGATCCCTTGAAAGAAGTTAAAGTCCTTGAACGCAATCTGCACGCCATACATTGGCCCATACTTAAAAATAATGAAGTAGATCATGGGCAGTAGGAGCAGCGCATATAGTTGCCAGTTTCTGCGGAAATAGATGCTTGTTTTCATAAACCTTCCCCCCATGTCATTCAGGATTCTTCATCAAGGCGATGTTGCCATCGCCCTAATGAAATCCCTGTTCTTTGTTGTCATACACATTGGATGTGATCTCTACTCTACTTATTTCATCGCTTTGTAAGCTTCTGTACGTTCATCGAGGATTGCTTGGCCACCGCTCGCCATGTAGTCCTTCATCATGCTGTCATACGTGGCTTCAAAATCAGCGGGTTTGGAAATGGTTGTTTTCACGAAAAATTCCATGAACTTGTCTTTCAGGCCGTTACCGTAACGCGCTTCTGCATCAATCGGTTTGGAGAAGCGTACCGGTTGAATGGTGTCCGTGTTGGAAATGGCTACCGACTTGCGCATATCATCCCGATACTTCGACTCTACCTGAACGACATAGGCCTCTTCATTTTTCTTGTCATCCCCAACGTATTTACCGTTCACGATAATGGCAATGTCACCAGAATTATAGATACGGCCTGCAATTTCAGGAGAAGCATCATCTTTGATCAGTGGTACCCCATCCACAAGTTCGTAGTTCTCGTTTTCAACACCGAATTGCAGGTCGAACAGGTTGTTGCCTGAAGCCATCCAATCCAGATACTTCATCGCTGCTTCCGCATTTTTGCTCGATTTCGGAATCATGACATACATCGCATTGGGTGCATATGCCGGTTTGGCAAATTTGCCTTCGGAGTTTTTGAATGCATCAATTGGTGTGATCACTGCACCAGGTTGATTGGTTTGCAGGTTTTTGTACGTACCGGAGATATAAATCTCCCCGGCATCCTCGGTGTAGAATCCAACTTTGCCGTTAGATACATCTTCCCACAGCTTTTTCTTGTCTTTGTCGAGTCCAAAGTCCTTGCTCATTAATCCTTCATTATACAGTGTGTTCATATATTTCAGGGCTTCCTTGAAACCAGGCAACAACGTTGGATAGTCATTGGAACCCAGTTGTTGCGTTAATGTATATTTCTGTTCTTCCGTCAGCGGTTCAATGAATGACCAGATCAGTGGTTCATATTGAGCCGAGGCAATGGACATCCCCATCGGGATAAGTCCTGTGCCAACCTTACCCGGATCTTTTTCCTTAAAGGCCTTCAGTGTGGTATGCAGCTCCTCAGCTGTCTCAGGTGAAGGCAATCCGAGTGCGTCCAGCCAATCCTGACGAACATAAGATGCGTACTTGCCAAGTACAAGACGTTTACCTGGAACCGCAAACTGTTGACCATCGTATTGACCGTAGGCCAACGTTTCATCTCCGAGGAACTTCTTCAGGTTAGGACCACTTTGATTGATCAGATCCGTAAGTTCGGTCAGACCTCCTTGCTCTGCATACCGGTTGAATGTTCCCGAATCGTAGGTGAAGACAATATCAGGAACTTCAGAGCCACTCGCCATCAGAACGTTAAGTTTCTGTACTTCCTCCGAGCGTGGTACGGGAACAAACTGAACATCGATGTTGTTTGGATCACCAAACTTCTCTTGAATGAAGCGAGTCAGATAACTGTCCGAAATGGTGTAGCCCGCCGGAGTGTTTCCCCGATCGAAGATTTCCACTTTCAAAGTCGTTTTTTCCCCCGAACCCGACTCTCCTGATGAAGATGTTGATTCGCTTCCTGATGAACATGCAGATAATAATAGAGTGAATGCTGTTACCACTGCGAGGATTGAACTTGCCTTGCTTGCCTTACGTCTTTGAAATAATCTCATTTGACCTTTCCCCTTTCGCACACTCTCTGAATGGATTCACATGATTGCCACTCCACTTTGTTCATCCCATTTTGTTGCACCTGTGAATGTCACTAATCATTACATAAGATCTGATATTTAGACAATAAACTATTTTCAAAATGTGAAATTCACGTTTTTTAAGTTAAATACCGCGAAATATAAACATATTTCCTGACAATATACAATTTTCACACCTTATATGTTAACTATGATAACATATTGTGTTGTATTCATTTTGGTTTCTCATAGACAATCTGGAATCACCCAGCTTGCAATAATCTTTTTTCCATTAAATCTCTCTTCAAAAAATGAAAAAGAGACCACATCTTATGTGATCTCCTTGTTTAGCAACACGTGTAGAACGATTCGACGCACTAATTCCTTGGCGGAAGATTAAACTTCATTTGACCAAACAACGTATCGATGGCATTTCCCGCAAATTGATCCATCACATGTTCGTTGCTTGTGTCCGTATGTTCCAAAATCAATACATTATACTTCTCATCATAATGCATTCCGCCCAAAATAAATCGTACAGGAATGCTCTGAGCCGCCCCTGCCTTCGAAATGACCTGAATAAGTTCGGATTCATGCCTTTGTTGACTTGTCGTATAGGTACCAACAGGTATAGTTATCGTATATGACGAGTCATCTACATGAAATGTAAATGTGTTGTTGTTTGCTGTAATGGTAACCCTTTTACTGATATCTACTGATCCCCATACTTGCTGTCCGTATTTGTACATCATCTTCACTCCTGCCCTATTAATCTATGGATTGTCATAATGCTAGTATAGGACATTCGTAAAATTCCTTAACAACATACCAGTTACACTGGCCTAAGATTGTGGTTGAACATCAAAAAAATCTCCTGCAAAGGACGATAAGGTACGAACCTTATTCCCTCATACAGGAGATTTCATAGATATCTCTAAGATGATTGGATTTCACCCGCTAACGGGTGTTCTAACACGACCAATATCATTATTGATCCCCTTGTTTTCCACTCTGCTTGCGGTAGTCCCCTGGTGTCACGCCCATAATCCGTTTAAATACTCTGCCGAAGGAGATGGCATTGGCATAACCCACTTGCAGAGCAATATCCTGAACAGCCATATCGGATGCAGACAACAGACGACAGGCCTTTTCGACCCTCAGTTTCACCAGAAAATCAACAAACTTCATCTCAAACTCTTCCTTAAACAGATAACTCGCATATTTGCCCGAGATCTGGAACCGATCACTCAGATGTTTCAGCGAAAGATCCGGATCATCAAAATGCTCTTCAATATAAATCCGCAGCTCGTTGATCATCGCGCGATGACTTTTCGTTTCATTTACAGATACATAATTGCGATAAACCTCTTTAAGCCACTCCTGCAAAATTTCTTGAATCCCCTCCAGTGTCTCCACCTGCTGGATATCACTACGAAGACGAGTCAGAATTCCCTCGGCAAATTGGCTTTGCAACCGCTCAGACAGCTCCCCGAATTCACGGGACAACATCTGGATTAACGCCTGCAGCAACATGCGAATATCGTTATCTGTAATCTGATCTTCGCTGAACGCAACAAACATCTGATCCAGTTGAATCCGCCAACCATCACCGGTTAGTCTGAATTCACGGACAAAGTCTGCGAGCATTTGTAAATACTTGTACGATTTCAGCTCAATACGATCCGGTAGTTGCTCACTGAGAACGATGGCATCTTTACCAAGAGTAAGTCTATGCTGCAAACCCGCATCTGCACTCGCATAGGATCGAGTGATCTCCTCCCAGCCCGATACGGTTCGTCCAATGCCAAAGGTAAACCGGAGTCGGAAGTGTTCCGCAATCCACATATGCATCTGCTTAGCCAGATCCATAAGCAATTCACGGTCCAGTCCTTCCTGCTCATCCGATGCAATCACCACAATAAGCCTGCGGTTCCCAAACCATTCAGCCCAACCGCCGAACTGGGTCTCATTCTGCACAAGTTCTTCCACTACGTTCATGAGCGCAATCTTCAGAATATTCTGATTGGTCGAGAGATCGTCACCATTCATCTCCGCAATGAGGACAGCAACACTCTTCGGTTCCATGAATCGTTCCTCTAGCGGTTGCAGATGGCGAAGTCGGTGACGGAATGAATCCATTCGCTCTCCTTCCATCAGATCAACAAGCAACTGTCTGCGATGAATCAGTAAGTTTTCATGATGTTGTTTCTCATAGTCAACCGTTTGAGCAATCAAATGTTCCAGCGCACGATCGATGAGTGCCAGTTCATCTTTGACGGATGGAGCTGCTTCATCCTCCTCGGCACGTGGCTGTAACGCCTGAATTCGATTCATGATCAGCTGAATGGGGCGTGTATTTCTGCGAGTAATGTAGATTAGTCCAGCCACCGCACCAACAATTGTTAATAAACCAATACCGATCCACACATAAGAGACAAGGGATACCCATGAATACAGTTGTCCGGATTGAATACCGCTCTCAAAGACCAGACCAAGTTTGTCCGCAGTCACACGATTAAGGATTTCGCCTGCTGAAGGGTCCATTTGATGCGCGGTATAGATCAGATTGTCGCTCTTATCCCGAACCTGAAGAACAGATAACTTTTCATTCGTCATGTTATCAATCTGCCGTTCTACTGCATACATGCGGATGGTAATGACGAGCAGACCTTCCCCGCCCCACGGTAACGGAAGCCACTTATTCATACTAATCACCTGTGAAGGTACGTCGAAGGAACGTTCCTTATAATCACGTGGCAGATTCCAACCGAGGTTCTCCCGATCTTTCAAGGCTTGCTCAATATAGGCACGATCTTCAAAATCTTCCAAACGCATCATGCCTCTCGGCGTAAGAATCTGGGAATCGGACATACGATAGAGATAAATGGATTGAATCATATCCTGCTGATCCAGCATACGTCCGAACCCACTTGCCGCATCATAGATGAACTGACTCGATAATTGTCCCCGTCCAGCTTCCAGAAAGCGACTATATGTTTTGTTTGCACCAATGTCTTCAAGTAACCGAAGTTCAATGTCGCTTAGCGAGCGCTCCAGTGTATCCACGATATAGCGGGTGGAGATCATGTCGGCTTTTTGTGTTTCGTTACGTGAGAGTTCGTTGACAATCAGGAAGGAGAGAAAGATTAGAATGGAAATCGTAAGCAGAAAAATAGGAAAATACGAATACATCAACTTGGTGTGCCAATTCCGCTTCAGATTTACTTTCATAGGCTCCAACTCCTTCCATCTCTATTCTAATGAGTATGCTCTTCTCTGTTCTTTGGCCTGCCTGCTGACGATATACAGAATCACTGATCCTAGTGCCGCACTGATCGTGCAAGCCAGATACATCAGTGATGGACCGCCGGAATCGAGTAAATATCCATTAAGCATATTACCTACAATTCCGCCCAGGCCAGCAAACACCATGTTAAATAAACTTTGTCCCGTGGCCTGCATTTCCCGCCCCGTAACCGAAGCCACATATTCGACTGCTGCGATATAGAAGAATCCGAAGGACAACCCATGCAGCACCTGAACGCCAATCATGACCTCAGGTGTCGGCCATAGCCATTGTATTCCCCAACGTAACATATACGCCCCAGCTGCAAGCAGCATCGTCCGTTCATGTCCCCATTTTCGGAGTATGAATGCCGCTGCCAACATGGATGGAACATTAGTAATTGACGCCAGCAACAGTGCTGTACCCGTCATGGTCACCGAACCACCAGCCATTTGAAATGAAATAACAAAAAAGGAGTTAAACGCAGTGAGCGTTTGGTTAACCAGGAAACAACCTGTTAGAAATAGAAGGAATGTCCGGTTTCGGAGCAATCTTGCCAAACCTACGGAGAAGGTTACCGAGGACGAGGATATGCTCGTCTGCCGGGGGAGTGTACTTGCCAGTATAGCGCTCAGAATGTTAAACAGGAGAAATGGCAGCCATAACATGTGAATGGAAAACTGGGAGAGATACATCCCTGCGGCAAATCCACCAACTCCCGTTCCTATGCTGCCGAAGAGTCGGATCATGCCATATGAGGTGTTCGCGGCTCTCGCGGCTGTAACCGCATAGGAGTCAGCCACGGGTATTTGAGTCACTTGGAATATAGTGCATAAAGTATAAATCAATATTAATATAAAGTACACTTGAATATTGTAGAAATACGCTAACGATGCAGGAACAAGCAGGCTTATCACCAGTACGAACCGTGTCTTTTTAAACTTATCTACCAGAATTCCCCATATAGGTTGAAGAATAATGGATACAAGTGTGCCAAACGCCATAATAAATCCGGTTTCTTTACTGGAAAACCCTTGTGTTACCAATATGGGATTAATGTACGGGTTAAACATCCCCCCGGCAAGCCCCATAAACAGATATAGGCCCTGCAATTGGAGTAAAACACGTTTTGCATCATTGGAATCGGCTTTTGTTTTCTCTGTGTAAGCCTTCATATGTCTACTTCTCATCCGGATCTCCATCCTTTAATTCTATAGTAGCTTGACCTATTCTCTATTGATATGTGTGCGCTAGACTCGACCTGATTGCAGCCAATGCCCCGATTGCTCCTGCTTTGTTCCCCAGTTCAGCTACAGCTAAAAGTGTAGGCAGAACGGTGTAACGTTGGAGGCGTGTGCGCACTTCATTTAGATAATAGGATGGGTTGGATGCAGCCACGCCACCACCGATCACTATAATGGAAGGATTGAGTAAAGCCGTAATATTCGCCAGACCTCTAGCCATATAACGCATGGGTAGTTCCAGAATCTCCAGGGCGGCAAGATCACCCGACTCGGCTGCTTTGAATACATGCCTGGCTTCAATCTGTTCCGCTTCCCCTCCTGCCAGACTCATGATCAGGGATAAGGAACTTCCCTTTCCAGCAGCAAAATAACGCCTCGCCTGTTCGGTAATTCCCGTACCTGAAGTCACTTGCTCAAATACGCCAAAGGAATCCGCATCCGCAACATAACCGGTATGAAGCCCTTCCTCACCTGCAATGAAATGCCCAATCTCACCTGCTGCTCCATTCTGGCCGCTATAGAGCTGTCCATTCAGGATAAGAGCAGATCCAATGCCTGTTCCAACCGTGACCATTACACAGTGTTGATGTCCCTGTGCTGCCCCTTGATCATACTCTCCCATTGCGGCCATATTCACATCATTATCCAACATGATATTCCCTCTGTAATACTTCGCAATAACAGGGCGAATATCTAGCTCAGGCCACTGAAAAGCCGGAGCATTTCGCAGTATTCCCTCCTCTTGCAGAATCACACCAGGGAATCCCAAACCTGCACCGTTAAGTTGATCCAGACTGCATCCAACTTCGCGGCAGAATGTTTCCAATTCAGCGAATAACCATCGGAAGAACTCATCCGGCTGATCACTGGCAAGCGTAGGCAAGATTCGTTCATGAACTTCATTTCCAGCCTTTTTTGATGACAAGAGCATTAATGTTTTGGTGCCTCCAATGTCAATACCTGCAATCCAGCCGGATGGATCACCTCCAACCGTACCATCCTGATTGGAATGATAATTATTACTTACGTTTTTCACGGATTCTGTCATACCTTTTCCCTCCTCACATGTTGTATATCCAATGTCTTAATCCATGGCTTCCTGCTGAAGGTTCAGCATCGTTTGTTGTATGGCTACCTGCACTGCACCAGTAACAACAGCTTGCTCACCAAGCTTGGAACAGATTAACTGTGGTTGCACCGGGAATTGCTCAGAGATGATCTGCCTCAGTAAAGGCAATAACACATCACCGTTCCCTCCTATACCTCCGCCAAGCACAATGAGATCTGGGGCAAGCACAACGCTAATCTGCCGCAGAGCGGAAGCAATCTTCTGGCTGTATTGTTGTAGAATGTCTAACGCCTCTACTTCTCCACTGCGTGCAGCTTCAAATAACTTCTCGGGAGTCAGGTGTCTGTGAAGATCATCTGCACCCGAATCAGCAACCTCCAATAATAGTTCATCATGCTGATCTTGATAATCTTTCGCCAGTTGCATCAGACCATCAGCGGACAGCACTTCCTCCAGACGCCGGCCATCGTCCACCAGCATCTCTGCGATCTCTCCAGTTAAGCCGCCTAAACCTCGAAGCAATTGGCCATGTACCATGATGCCAGCACCCGTCCCTGTACCGATGGAGAAAAAAACAAACAAGGGATATTCTGCTGCTGCACCACTCCGATACTCCCCAAGCGCCGCAAGATTCACATCATTTTCCAGAATCACTTCACAGGGAAAAGCTCCTGACAACGACTCTAGAGAGAAAGCTTCTTCCAGACCCGCTAAAGGGTCCACAATACGATGGATACGCCCTGATCCAGGCAGCACTACGCCTGGTATACCGAACCCGATGCACTGAATCTGATCCCAGTTCAGATGATTTTCATCAAGCAGTTCGTTCATATGGCTTCGAAGAAGCTCCGGCATCGTCGCTGTCGAATCTGTTCGCTCATGAGCTTCTTGGACAACCATGGGATGTGTCCGATAGGCGATGATCTCTCCATTCAGATCGGATAATGCAATCCGAATACGTGTTGCGCCGATATCTATGCCACAGACATAATAAGCCGTTTCATTGAAACGAATGAGCGTTGCTTTTCGACCCTGAGCGTTGTCAGCTGGCCCCATTTCCCTTACCAGATTACGGTTAATCAGATGTTCGACCGCCTGAGACACCGTTGGTTTACTAAGTCCTGTCTGACGGCTGATATCCGCTCTCGACATGGTTCCCTGAGTTATGAGGGCATCCATAATGAGATTTTCATTCAGATTGCGGATATACTGCGGTGTGCCAGCCATGTTATCGCCTCCTTTTATAGTTAGTTAGGTTTATTAACAAATTGATTAAATTCAATATATCATCGTGTTTGGTGGGTGTACAGCTTTTTGTCATTGCACTCTTTTAGTAGAAAGAACTACACCTCCATCTATAACACAAAAGCCTAATAAAGGGATTATTATACAATAATAGACGTTTATACATTTCCGAAACAGTGACACGCTCATAGAATACCTTATCACGATCAGGGAGGTTTTAATATGTATAGAAAACATCATAAGTGTCATCATCCAAGACCAAAGTGTTTTTACAAAAAAATTACGAAAACCTGTGTTACCAAAGTTAAATATGTCCCTACAAAGTGTAAAAAACATTGTCATGTCACTGTTGAATATTGTGAAGTCAAAAAAAGAAGACATTACTAATACTCTTTTGCCCTTCTCTTTGGAGAAGGGTTCTTTCTTATTGAACTAGATTAATACCGGATACCATTAACCTATCAAAAAAGTTGCGGTGATATTTCACCGCAACTCCTTTCTTCCTTATATACATATTCATCAAGTTTTGGAGAGTTCAATAAATCCTTCACCGAAAACATCACGCACATCATGAATGGTGATAAAAGCAATCTCATCTTCTGCTCGTACAATCTTCTTCAGCATAGAAACTTCCTGCTTGCTAATCACAATGTATAGAATTTCTTTCTTATTTTTTGTGTAATAGCCATGACCGGACAGGACGGTTACTCCGCGATCCATCTTCTCAATGACTTGCTTCGCGATTTCATCCTGTTTGGAAGAGATAATCATGACTGCTTTTTTCGGATTGAGCCCTTCAATAATGAACTCCATTGTTTTGGTTCCAACAAACAGCAAGACAATTGTACACATTAATCCTTGTGGTCCAATGATGAAATATGAGGAGAAAGCCACAATCAGATCAAAGAACAGAAGTCCATAACTGATATTCCAATCCAGATATTTGTTGGCAAGTCGGGCCAGGATCACTGTTCCCGCCGTTGTGCCTCCTACTCTAACAATCAAGCCAATACCCAGACCGGCAAATACTCCGGCAAAAATGGTATTGATCCAGAGTTCATCCGATGCAATCGTCCAACTCTCCGTCAGGTGCAGGAACAACGAGTTGAATACCACCGCAATAATCGTATATACCGTAGTCGTTTTGTCAAGAAACCGATATCCCACAATTAACAAAATGCCGTTCAGGATCAAGTTCATCAGTCCAGGGGACCATTCAAACAGGTAATACAAAATAATCGTGATACCTGTGACGCCGCCTTCAGCCAAATCGTTCGGTATGACAAACAGGTTCACCGCCAGTGCAAACAGAAATGCACCTGCCATAATAAATAGGATATCCGTAATTCGTTTCTTCATTATGCATTCCATCCAATCCATCAGAAATCAACCTAATCGACCCGTCTCATAAGTTGTCATAATCACTCAAGGATAGATTTTACCATGCTCACAACAAAATTTGTATACATAATACAAATTGTTGCGTAATTTGTGCAAAGGAATTAGTAAAACCTGCTCTTCTGTCTGCTGCAGAGCTATTGAGTATCATACACCCATGACAAATGTCATGGTCCGTCATTGATATTCGTCATTACAGAAGGCTGACGTTTATGACTTACTGTCATGTTCGGATTGTTTTACAATGATAAAAACGCTTCCTACAGGAAAGTCTACCGGGAAACGCCAAGTTGTAACTGATTACAGTTATAACGATTGAAGGAGGACACAATTTTATGAACAGATCAAAAGAAATGGCCTTAAAAAAAGAAGTTACCCCTTACGAAAAAAATGATCTCAGACTAAGTATCCGCCAGTTAATCAATACATTGCTCCCGCTCTTCTTGTTATGGGCTGCAGCTTACTTTAGCTTATCGATTTCCTACTGGCTGACCTTCCCGATTGCCTTGGTGGCATCCGGATTTGTACTGCGGACCTTTATTATTTTCCATGACTGCTGTCATGGTTCATTCTTCAAGAGCAAACGCGCCAATGATATTCTCGGTACCATTACTGGTGTATTGACAGTTACACCCTATCAGCAGTGGAAAAACGAGCATTCTATCCATCACGCAACAAGCAGTAATCTTGACAAACGTGGTGTAGGTGATATCTGGGTTATGACGGTCGACGAATACAAAGCAGCTTCTCCTTGGGGTCGTCTCTTCTATCGGATTTATCGTAACCCGTTTGTATTGTTTTGTATCGGACCCATTTACGTGTTCCTGTTGGCTTATCGTTTTAACCGCAAAGGTGCTAGACGTAAAGAACGTATCAATACACACCTCACTACCGTATTGATCGTAGTACTCTATGCATTCATGTCCTGGTTAGTCGGATGGCAGGCTTTTGTAATGGTGCAGGCACCTATCTTCTTCTTCTCCGGTTTCTTTGGTATCTGGTTGTTCTACGTCCAACATCAGTTCGAAGAGACGTATTTTGAACATGAAGATGAGTGGAGTTATGTAAAAGCAGCTGTTGAAGGCAGTTCTTATTACAAATTGCCAAAATTATTGCAATGGATCAGTGGTAATATCGGGTTTCACCATGTGCATCACTTGAGCCCACGTGTACCTAACTATTTCTTGGAAGAAGCACATAACGCAACACCACCTTTGCAAAAAGCAACTACTATTACACTACGTTCCAGTTTGGTTGCCCTGCGCTTCCGTCTGTGGGATGAAGATTCTAAACAGTTTATTAGCTTCAGACAGCTCAAAAACTTGTCCCGCAAGCCGTATGTTCAACCGCCTATCCGAGTAACCAATCCAGCGGGTCTGACAGAGAAGCCTTAACTCTGTCGGATTCGTTTTCTTGTGTTCAAGCTATAGTCATGCTACAGTCATGCTAAAGTTGAGTACAAGTGCAAGGAGGAGAATTACATTCAAAAGTGGATGCAAAATTTTTATAAAAAGACAGGATTGAATCTTTATGTGTGGCTCGCCTTTTTCATCCTGCCCTTCTATTTCATTTCACAATATTCCAAATTATGGACGTTGGTAACTGGCATCATCATCATCCTCGTTTTCTTCGTCTGTTATCTGCTCGCCTTCATCACCAAGGGCTGGCAGGTGTACATGTGGATTGGACTACTTATTGCCATATCCATTACGATGACTATTGCCTATGATTATGCCTATTTCTCATTGTTTCTTGCTTTTTTTATTGGGAATATTAAAAATAAAGCCGGTTTCTTCACCCTCTATTCGGTGAACCTGGGAGCCAGTTTCGTAACCATTAATTACGGTTTCATTAATCAGAGTTCTCTGCTCGTGAGCCAACTCCCGTTTGTATTCATCAGCTTGATGGCCTCCATTCTGCTTCCCATCAGTACGTATAACAAAAACAAAACTGAACATTTGGAAGGCCAATTGGAGAATGCGAACAAGCGACTTGATGATCTCGTAAAAATGGAAGAACGCCAGCGTATCGCTCGTGACCTGCACGATACACTTGGACAGAAGCTCTCTCTGATCGGTCTGAAAACCGATTTGGCGAGACGGCTGCTCCGCAATAATCCCGATCAGGCCGAGATCGAATTGAACGACCTCAGACAAACGGCAAGTACAGCTCTGAAGGAAGTCCGGGAAATGGTCACCACCATGCGTGGTACACAATTGGTCGATGAACTGTTCCGGGCGGAGCAGATTCTGAAGGCCGCTTCGATTGAATTTGTGCTGGAAGGTAATCCGAAATTACAGGATACGTCACAATTAAATGAAAATGTGCTCGGTATGTGCTTGAAAGAAGCTGTCACGAATGTCGTCAAACACAGTCAGGCAACAACCTGTACTATCATCATCAAAGAAACACTAGCGGATAATGTATTAACCGTTCAAGATAACGGTGTTGGAATAGAACGAACTCGCAAACAGGATCGGCGCGGAACAGGAATTTTGGGCATGAAGGAACGACTTGAATTTGTGAACGGTTGTCTGGATATTCGCTCTGCGGCAGACATCCCGGGTACAGCGATCATTATTCATGTTCCGAAACTCGTTCGCAAACCGATAAAGGAGGCAGAATCATGATTAGAATTGTAATCGCGGAAGATCAGCGCATGATGCTCGGCGCCTTGTCCTCCCTCCTCAATCTGGAGGAAGATATGGAAGTTGTCGGACGTGCCAGCAACGGCCAGGAAGCCCTTGCCCTTGTCCAGGAGCTTGCACCAGACATCTGTCTGATGGATATAGAAATGCCCGTGAAAAGCGGCCTTGAAGCCGCAGAAGAACTCAAAGGAATGAGCTGTAAGGTCATTATCCTGACCACTTTTGCCCGGACCGGATATTTCGAACGTGCCCTGAAGGGCGGTGTCCGTGGTTACCTGCTCAAAGACAGTCCAATTGAAGAACTTGCCGAGTCGATCCGCCAAGTTATGAATGGCAGACGCATCTTCGCTCCCGACTTGGTAGATGAAGCTTATGTAGAAGAAAACCCCCTGACAGAACGGGAGAATGCCGTACTAGGCCTCATGGCAGATGGGAAAAACACCAAGGAAATCGCCGGGCATCTGTTCATCACAACGGGCACGGTGCGTAACTACATCTCCATTATTCTCAACAAGTTAAATGCCAGTAACCGCATTGAGGCCATCACTCGCTCCAAGGAAAAAGGGTGGTTCAAATGAAAGCACCGCTTTAACCCATTGAAACAAAAATAAGCATGTACCCCGGCTGCATAAGCTGCGATAACATGCTCAAAATAAAAAGCTTGGCCCAGCAATTTCTTCCTGGGCCAAGCTTTTTTTAGGTGTATCGTAACCATCCCACACTCAAGATTTATTTCACAGATACAACCAAACCAAGAGCTTCCAATGGCACTCGATCGGTCATTAGCTGATGAATTTGGTTACCGTCCTGCCATGAGATCGTTACATGAACAGACTGTCCACCACTTGGATATTCAACCTTGATATACCCTTTATCTTTGGGTACCGGCAAGGTATGTGACTCCAGGTACTCCACCATTTTCTTCGCTATGCCCGGATTATTCATTTCATCTTCGGATACCGAACGAATTTCCAGCGTCCATCTACCTTCTTGCCAAGTCAGATATTGACTGCCTGCGGCACCTTCACTCATACCTTTGATGCCATGTCCCAGATCCACAGCCATATCTGCTGGAATATCTTTCAGGTCCGTCTCAGGGAAAATTTCTGGCTGATTCGGGTCCTTATAGGTCTTCACTTCATAGGTAGCCAGTACAGGAATCTTACTGTCGGATGCCGTTAAAGATTGATCATTAATGGCAACAGACTGAGTGGTAGCATAGAAGTTCACCTTAAATGCATCAGCAGTATTTGACAGTATTGCTGCACTCAAAGATGTACCCTTGTCCAATGTGAATGAAGTGGGTAACGCCGCATCCTTCATCTTCAACTGGTTGCGAACTTGCTTGATCACATCATTCACACCTGATTGACCAGTGGCAACTTGGTTGTCATTTGTCTTGGATCCAGATGTGTCTTCATTATCTGTTGTGCCCGTATTCTCTTTGGTTCCTGTTTCATTTTCATTAGAGAAATCAGCACCACCACTGCCGGTCTCGGTCTGCTCACCGACTGTTGTCGTTGATGAAGAACTATTCTCTGATGATGCTGCATTTGAATCCGGTCCGCCACATCCTGCCAGAGCAAGTAAAACGGCTGTCGTTACTGGAATCGTGATCCATAATGGTTGTTTCTTCATGATGTGTACCTCCTTCGTTGTAGCCAAGCTAAAAATTAAAAAGATTAACGCTTGTCGTTCCAGAAGTTAACCGGCTGCACTTTTTTGCTTAATACTTCAAAACGATACCCTTCTGCCTTCAAAGTTTTTAACACTTGCGGTAATACTTTCAGCGTTGCTTCCTGGTCGTGCATAAGCACAACAGGTGTTGTTCCGCTCTTTTGCACATTGTGGATCTGTTTCATTACACTGTTATAGACTTTCTGGTGATCTTTCTTGTATTTCCAGTCTTCCGAGTCGACATTCCAATCCCATAGATGGAATCCACCTTGGCCCAGCAGTACATTACGGAATGCCGATTTGAGATAAGGTTTACTACCATATGGCGTCCGCACGAGACTTGTTTTAACTCCGGCAACCTTGTTCAGACTTGCATTGGCCTGTTGCATCTCTTTCAATCCGCTATATGTAGATTTATAGAATTTGCCTGGAACGTGAGTCACACCATGCAGACCCAATCCATGCCCGTCAGCTACGATTCGTTTGGTAGCCTTCTGAAATTGCTCCATTTGAGGTCCCAGCATGAAAAACGTTGCCTTCGCATGATATTGGTCCAGAATATCCAGTAACTGACCCGTATGAGCGGTTGGCCCATCATCAAACGTCAGGTATATAATCTTTGAATTTTGTTTGCTTGCACCATCCTTGGATGCAGCTGATTTGGCAGATACCGACTGCGGCAATAATAGTGGAATGATTAGTAAAATAGCAAGTGTGACCATGATAGATTTACGAATATGTAGCATAATTAAAAGTCTCCCTTGTGTGTTATATTTCCCCGGGTGTCCATGTTTTTCTACCTTCATCCCTTGGCGATTAATCCTAATACTATCAAAGATAGTGGCTCCTGTTCTCGCTCCAAAGGCTACGGTAGAGTTACACTTTTGTCAGATAAACCTAAAATTTAATACGAATTTGATAGATTTGCGCAAAATAAGATCCCGTCAGGATAGATCAAATGTGACATATCCTCTATTACCCACATTCAGAATTTTGATAGACCTTTACTCCAATTCAAGCAAATCAATACAATCATTAAATATCTATGCATGCAAAAAAACCTGCACAAGTGCAGGCTTCTTTGTCTTCAATCAGCATATGGCATCAAACCATCATCCCTTGCAAGGAGATTGCCCCCATTGCTTTCAGGATCATTACCTCATGCTGTATGTAAATGGTGTTTTGACGCTGGAATCTTATCGAGTCCCTACGTGCATTTATTCAGCAGGAGCAGTGAACGAACGTTTGCCAAACTCGGCATCCAGCATGTAGAAGGCATTGCTGTCTTTTTCAATGCGGCGCAGCTTCTGAATAATATTGTCAAACAAAGCTTCCTCTTCAACCTGCTCATCAATGAACCATTTCAGGAAATACATCGTTGCATGTTCACGTTCATTCAGAGCGATGTCAGCCAGATTGTAGAATTTTTTCGTGTTTTGCTGTTCATGAGCATAACCATGCTCAAATACATCCAGCATCGAAGCATATTCATTCTTCGGTTCTGGCAAAGCCTCAAGTGTGGCACGTTGTCCACGATCATTCAGGAATTTGTATATTTTCATGCCATGGAATCGCTCCTCTTCCGCTTGCACGATGAAGAAGTTCGCAAATCCATCCAGACTTTTGCTGGAACAATAGGCTGCCATAGCCAGATATACATGAGCAGAATAAAACTCAAAGTTCATCTGTTCATTTAAAGATTCTGTTAACGTTTGGCTCATAATCAAAACACCTCTTTCTTTCTCTAGGGATGGTTATATTCTAACATAACGTCAGCAGGACTTACACCGATTTTCTACAAAATTCGCCAAGGACTGAACGTACAAAAAAGCTCTGCCGCAATGGCAGAGCTTCTTTCATTCTTTAGAGATATGCAATTATACCAAGAACGCTTTGGAGATGATAACCAACAGGATGAACAGAACCAGAATGGCACCTACAGAAGTGAAACCTCCGTATCCGTAGCCTCTTGTTTCTCCACCTAATACTTCGCTCATTGACCGTACCTCCTCTGCAACAGGTATGGGTTATCTTATGCAGGAAGAACGACTTTGACAGGGCGGATGCCCTAATTATTCAAAAGCTGTTTTTTTTCGTTCAGTACCGGGGAGATTGCACACGCATGATATCCAGAAAAGGCACCTTCGCTGTGAACTCTTCTTCGGTATACTCTACATGCACAAGTCGTGTACGGGAGTCCATTTTGACGATGACTCCTTGCACCTGATCTTCCTTACCCCATACGGTCAACAGTACTTCCGAACGTTCCCGAAAAGCTTCAACTAGTTGATTTCCCAACTCTTCAAGTTCGAATTCATCCCGTGTAGGTCTTTTTGCTACTTTTGCTTTTGCCAATGTGGCTGCCTCCTCTACTCCGACGTCCCGATTCCACGGGTTGATTGCCGAGTTCATATTCAATTAGTATACCATTCATTTACGTTCGTGTAATCTCATGGCAACCAGAATAAGCAAATTCCTCAGGCAAGTTACCGTTAACCGTGATACCTCCTATTCTTCTCCATACTCCACAATGATGCTGTACTCATTCGATCGGGTTTCGCCAGCCCGTTTTTGTCCATTCCATTCATACGTGTACCGAGCAATCAAGGCTCCTTGCAGCGTCCCCGTCTTCTCAGAAGCTAACTTCGCTACATACGAGATGTTCTTTTCCGTTTCAGGCTCAATCACGCCCACATGCAGAACCCGTGGTGTGGAATACTCTGGTAAGCTCAATTGGATCTCACCCGTAGCTTGCCCAAGCCATCTGGCACCCTCAGGTAAAATGCTCCCAAGTTGTACACGTGCCGGCAAATTGCCTGTATTCCCCACACGTACCTGAAAAGTGACGGTACCTCCCTGCTCGACCAATGTGGGTGTCACTTGAACGTAAGCCTGAATTATCGGCGCTTTCAATTCGACCACAGCTTCATTAGATGTAATCATCCGCTGCACTGACCGTGAATCTGGCAATCGAAATGTATACATCAGGCTAGCATGATTCACATACCTGTAGTCATCAGGCATCGATTCATCTCGATCTGGAAGTTTCGCTTCGAACTGAATATTCAGAACCGACCGGGCTGTCAACGTCCCCAGATTAAGCCCTTTAGCCAGATTGGTTCCGGGACGTTTAACCCCATTCCAGCGCAGACTGCCTTCGACAAATGTTACACCTGTTCGCAGTACATCCAGGAGAGTTCCATCCACCGCATAACTGCTTGCATTGGAGATGGTAATATTATATTGGACGGCATCACCCAATGTGGCCGTTACCGGGAGCACACTTTTCACCACAGAGACCTGTGGCTGTAACACTTCCAGAGTAACCTGATTGGAGTAAAGCGTCTCCTGCTGTCCTGCCGAGATATATGACAGTACAGCTACACTTGATATTCCATTCGCATCGCTTCCCCCAATAACCTGAACCCGATATTGTATCCGAATTGAGCTTCCGGGCAAAATCTCTCCAAGTTGTATGCCCGTATCAGGCGTTACTTGTGGCGCAAACATTTCATCTACGATGACACTCGCTGGTATAAAAACAATTCCCTGTGGCAAAGAAATCGTTACTTGGGCATTCGTGGCTGCAATAAAACCCGGATTGCTCACGATAACGGTGTACATGACAATATCCCCTGAGAAGGTATAGATGTGATCCGCCTGAAAGGAGATCTCCAGCCGGGATGAGACCAGATTGACCTCCACGATATTGGATTGTTCCATACCCGTAACCGTTCTGCCTTCCGGTGTCAAAAACTCATAGTTAACCTGTGCCTGATTCAGCAGCTTCAGTGTCTCAGGTAAACGTAAGATTACAACTTGGAAGTGGTATCGCAACGTGGCTCCGGGCTCGATTTCAGCTGGAGGCAATCCACTCTCCGGTGATGCTCCCGGTAACGGAATACCATCACGCAGTACACTATTGGGAAGCAGTGCCGTCTCTGCAGATAGCTGATCCAATAGGTACACTAGGGCCGGAAGATTTCCGGTGTTAACAATTTCAACATGGTAGATAAGAGACTGCCCCAAGGCAGCCTCCGTGACATTGCAGACTTTTCTGACTTCAAGCCTGGGGCCGATCCACGGTGTTACAACCGTATTCGAATAGGATACCTGTTCCAGTTCAGTCGCACCCGAGCTGAATCGAACCAGGGACTGATTCTTTAGCCAGTGGGACAACGGACCGGAAGATTGGCTCATATCACCACAACCTCTACTCTGAATGTAACCGTAACGGAAGCACCCGCAGCAATCGATCCAAGTGTGATACCTGTATTCGGATTCCCTGTTGGTCTTGGCACACCATCCACCGTAACACTTCCTGGCACAAATACTGTACCGACAGGTACCGGGTCAACCATGACCACATTATTTACCACTTCAATGCCGCTATTGGTTACTACAACCGTATAGGTGATCACATCGCCGACAACGGCATCAACCGCACTTGTGCTTTTGACAACAGTCACATTTGGTGCAGATACCGGAATCACCAGAACATTGGAGGATACCGTCCCTGTCAACAGACGGCCATCGGGTGGACTAAATGTATAGTTGGCCACCGCCTGGTTAACGAGTTGCTGATCCTGCGGCAACGAATCTACAGTCACTTCGAGGGTAACCGTTACAATAACCGTACCTCCGGACGGTATGGAACCCACAACGATACCCGTCTCCGGATTGGCACCTGGCTGTGGAACACCATCAATCAGAACACTGTTGGGAAGCAGTACGGCTCCATTCGGTATATTGTCCGTTAATGTCAAACTTGCATCCAGATTCCCGCTATTGTTAATGGCAAAAGAATAGGTGATGGTGTCACCAATCGTTGCATTGGAGGTGCTCCCTGTTTTGGTTACGGCAATAATCGGCTGATAGATTGGTGTTACAACCGTATTGGAATACGCTGCTCCCGAGAAAACACCCGATGTGAAACTTACGGAAGACTGACTGCTCACTTGTGGTGGTGTTGGAAGCGTATTGACCCGCACTGCATACGATACCGCTATCGATGCTCCAGGGGCTAAACTACCAAGGGCTATGCCCAGCGCAGGGTTTGCCAAGGCCCGTGGAACGCCATCTACCAAGACGCTGCCAGCAACAAATGTGGTGGCTGGGTTAATCGGATCGGTGATCACAATGTTGTTTACCGGGTCAATTCCTTCATTGGTCACAACCATCTCGTATACGATCGTATCGCCCACCACAGCATCACTCACCGGAGTGGTCTTCACAACGCTGACATTCGGAGCAGATACTTGAATGTTGAGTGCGTTGGACGTAATCGTGCCTCCAAGTGTTCTTCCATCAGGCAATGTATACGAAAATGTAGCAGAAGCCTGATTGGTGATGGACTGGCTCAAAGGTAACGTCACAATCACAACGGAGAAGGTAACTAGAGTTGTTGTGGAAACGACACCAAGCGGAATACCCGAAGCCGGATCTGCACCTGGTGCTGAAGCCCCGTTAATAATAACGCTATTTGGAACAAGCTCTGTTCCTGCCGGAATGGTATCGGTCAACGTGACGGATGCCCCATAGTTCCCGGTATTGGAGATGGCGATGCTGTACACAACGGTATCCCCTACCGTTGCTATCGTCTGATCTCCCGTTTTCACTGCCGCCAGAATAGGTTGAAAGACCGGAGTTGTAACCGTATTGGAGAATGTGGTCGCTGAGAAAACCCCTGATGTAAAACTGACCGTGGACTGATTGTTTAACACTGCACTTGCCGGGAGCGCCGTAACCTGCACACTAAATACAACGGTTACCGTAACGCCAGGTGCGATGGAACCAAGCGTTATTCCCGTAGAAGGATTGGCACCAGGGCGCAGAACACCATCAACAAACACGCCAGTTGGCGCAAGAACGGTACTTGTCGGCACTGCATCCGTGAAAACCACATTGTTGACCGTTGCAATTCCGTTATTGGTTACAGCGATGCTATACGTTACGATATCACCAACTGATACCGCCGTTGAAGTTGTGGATTTGACGACATCGACATCCGGTGCCGATACGGTAATGGTCAACACATTGGATAGAACAGACTCCGTGATGTTCCGCCCATCCGGCAATGTATATGATAGAGCTACAGAAGCCTGATTCACCAGTTGTTGCGGACTTGGCAGCGTATCAACAACCACTGAAAAGGTAATGGTGGTCGTAGCTCCGGGAGCCACGTTGCCTGCGGGGATGCCCGTTGCTGGATTTCCTGCTGGCAGCGGTTGACCGTTTACAATAACGCTATTTGGAACAAGGATGGTTCCGGCTGGAAGGTTATCTGTCAGGTTAATCTGGGCTCCAAAGTTTCCCTGATTGTTCACGGTTATCGTGTAGCTGACTGTATCCCCAACGGTAGCATTTTGTGTACTGGCTGTTTTTTGTGCTGAAAGAATAGGCTGGTACACCGGAGTGACCACAGTATTTGAAAAGGTTGTGCTTGAGAATGTACCTGAGGTAAAACTGACCGTAGAGCGATTGCTCAACTGATCACTTGGCGGGATCGCGTCGACACGGATACTGAATGTGACCGTCGCGGACGTTCCGGGCCCCAATGTACCAAGGGGTACCCCACCTGCCGGATTGGCTCCGGGTTGCGCAACCCCATTCACTGTGACACTCCCTGTAACAAAGGAGGATCCAGCTGGAATCGGGTCTGAAAACTGAATATTGCTCACCGGTGCAATTCCGCTGTTGGTCACTAGAATGGAATAGGTCACCGTATCGCCTACCGTAGCCGCGGTGGAAGCTGTGCTTTTGACAACAGCGACGTTTGGTGACGAGACCGGGAACGTGAGTGTATTCGAAGTGGCTGAGCCAGTCAACGTCCGCCCATCTGGAGGTGTAAATGTAAAGGATGATGTAGCAAAGTTGCTAAGCTGCTGCGGAGATGGAAGTGAATCCACAACAACGGCAAACGTGACAACAGCTGTCGCCCCCGCTGCTACAATACCTATCGGAATGCCTGCTGCTGGCGTCGCTCCTGGCTGTGGCACACCGGATACAACCACACTGTTGGGTACTAAAGTAGTCGCAGCGGGAATGGTATCTGTCAGGGTAACATTTGCCTCCAGATTGCCTGTGTTGCTAACCGTTACTGTGTATACAACCGTATCACCTACGGTCGCATTTACGGTATTTGCCGTTTTGACAAGTGAAATCTGCGGTTGTATGACCGGAGTCTGAGTGGTATTGGACGATGATGACCCTGAAAATGAACCGGATGTGAAGCTGACCGTCGACTGATTGTTAATCTGCGAAGGAATCGGCATGGTAATCGTCACCTCAAAAGTTACGGTAACCTCGGCTCCTGGAGCCAACGTACCGATTGGAATGCCGGCGGTCGGATTGGAGAGCGGGAACGAAGTCCCGTTCACAATGACACTTCCGGGTACAAATGGGGTATTCGAAGGAAGAGGATTGACATATACCACATTATTAACGGCTACTGTGCCGTTATTACGAATAACAGACGTGTATCGAATGACATCCCCGACTACGCCGTACTCTACATTGTCACTGTTGACAATCGTTACATTGGGTAGAGAGACAGGAATAGTGATGGTGTTGGATGACGAGAATCCGGCAATCGTTCTCCCACTTGGAAGCGTGTAAGCAAACGAAGCAACCGCCTGATTAATTAACTGCCTTGCATCTGGCAAACTGGTAACCGTCGCAACAAAAGTGACCGTTGCACCTGTGCCCGCAGCAATCTCTCCTAGACTGATCCCTACATCCGGGCTGACCCCAGGTGTAGGTACGCCATTAATAATGACACTATTTGTGCTGAATACCGCTCCTGCTGGAATGGGATCTGTCAAGGTAACCGTTGCAGCTATATTACCTGTATTGTTAATTTGGATGGTGTAATTAAACGTATCTCCTACCGTCAAACTTGTTGTACTTGCTGACTTCACCACTTGAACCACTGGCAGAAATATGGGGGTATTTACCGATATGGAAGAAGAAACACCATTAAAACTGCCTGATGTAAATGCTGCATTGGCCCGGTTACTAACCAAACCTGTGGATGGAACAGAATTCACCCGGGTCTGATAGGTCACAGTTACACTGCTTGAGCTATTCAATGTACCCACTGCGATTCCCGCAACGGGGCTTGCGCTTGTAACAGCAGATCCATTAATCGTGACACTACCCGGGACAAATTCAGAGCCGGATGGTGCATCCGAAATCACCAGATTTTGGACCGCACTAATTCCGGCATTGGTTGCAATAACGGTATAGGTAAGGATGTCACCTACAGTCGCATCAGGTGTGTTTACCGTTTTGCTAATCGAAATATTAGGGGCCGATGCAGGTATTCGAACGATATTGGATTGACTTGACCCTGAGAGATTCCGTCCGCTGGGAAGCTGGTACGTATAAGTTGCGGTACCCTGATTCTCCAGTGTTGGCGGAGATGGAAGTGTACTCAGTGTTGCGCGAAATACGACCGTTGCCGTAGCACCTGGCGAGAGACTGCCCAGCGTTATACCGGTTAAGGGGCTGGTTCCCGGACGCGCAGTACCATTCACGGTTACCGAATCCGGGACAAACGTCAGCCCCGCTGGAATCGTATCGGTCACATTCACTTGAGTCGCTATGTTTCCACTGTTCGTGACTGCAAGTGTGTATGCAATCTGATCCCCCAGTGTCGCATTGGTTTGGCTTGCCGACTTGTTGATACCGACAACGGCTTGGTATACAGGGGTTGTAATGGAATTGGAGTTGGAAATGCCCGTGAACGAACCAGAGCTATAGGACACTACCGCTCGATTAACTAAAGAACCTGAAGCAGGAAGAGACTGCACATTCACCTGAAACGTCACCGTTGCAGAACTTCCGGCCGCCAATGTCCCAATAGAGATGCCACTGCTCGGATTCGCAGACGGTACGACAGTTCCTCTTACGGTTGCACTGCCAGAAACAAAGGTTGTTCCAGCAGGGAGCGCATCTGTAAGTACCACATTGTTAATCACCTGAATACCGCTGTTGGTAGTAACTATGGTGTACGTGAAGGTCTCCCCGACTGCAACATCGGTAACGGATGCTGATTTTACCGTGGTCACATTGGGCAATGTTACCGGGATCGTTAAGGTATTCGAGGCGATGTTTCCCGTGATCGTCCGACCATCAGGTGAATTAAAGGAATAAGAAGCCGTAGCCTGATCCACAAGAGTCGGCGGTGTCGGCAAGCTTGTTACAAGCACCTGAAAGGTCACGGTATTGGCACTTCCTGCCGCGAGGCTCCCCAGATTAACGCCAGTAACCGGATTGGCACCAGCAATCACATTTCCATTCAGACGAAAGCTGCCTGCTACATATGAGCTACCACTTGGTATGTTATCCCTCAATGTAACGTTGGCAGCAACATTCCCTCCGTTGTTCACTTGGAGTGTATAGGTAACCAGGTCACCCACCGTGGCATTGGTGGTACTCGCCGATTTCACAACGGACAGGTTTGGCGAATAAACAGTAAGGGTGGAGTTATTGGACGGAATAACTCCCGTAATCACTGCCCCCCCTGCCACACTTTGAAATGTAAAAGCGGCATTCGCTGAATTCACCAGCTGCAATATGCTTGCATCCTGACCAATGAGCGCACGATAGGTGACTACGATGCTGCTGGACAGGTTTAATGAACCCAGCGGAATGCCTGCGGTCACATCGAGTGTTGGGCGGGGTATCCCTGCGACCGTTACACTCCCTGGAATGAAGGTAAGCCCTGCAGGCAGTGAATCGGATAACACAACGCTGGCCGCACTGGCTGTACCTGCATTGCTGACGGTAACAGTATAGAGAACACTATCTCCCGCCACCGCGCCGGAGGCAACGGATGCCTTGGCCACTGTAATTTTGGGCGCATTGATATCCACCTGAATCGCATTGGCATTGACAATGTAGGCATCCCCCGAGGTCGTCAGCGTTAACACAGCAGAAGACTGGTTGTTAATCAGTCTCGCAGATACATCCACATTGGTAATATCCCAGCCTTGTCGTCCACCGATAATATTGGTGCCTGGGGCCCCGTTAGTCTGGTTTCGTGTTCCGAAAGTCCCTGTTGTGTTAAGCGCTCCCGTATCCCCATTGATTTGGGATGCAAAAAAGTTCGCAGCCAGATTATTGGGCCCGGACAAAGCAACCGATGTAGCTGAGGTTGGCCCGAATAATGCCTGATCTCCAGTCCGGTTCGCGTCACCTTCCTGGGCACTGAACAGCGCTCTTCCTCCGAGTACACCGGAGAGGGGGGTGGCGAATCCAGTCAATGTTGTTACGACCGGTGGTGAAGTGGATTGCACAAGTACGCCGCCTGCACGCAAAGACATGTTGCGAAAAGGGAGATTGGGATTCTGATAAATAACGCCAAGTGTCCATCCCGCATGATTGGCCGTGGAATCATTTGTAATAACTATAGTCCCTACCACTGCTCCGGTGATATATGTACCTGCTCCCCCATTTTGTACAAGTGTCGTCACATTGGCGGAACGTACATAACCTGCGGCGTTGTTACCCAGATCAAACTGATTGTAAGTCACCGGGTCAGGTGTAACACTGAATGAACCTGCAGGGGTAGTGAACGTTACCGGATTGTTGATCGCTGAGCTCAGATTGACAGTTCCATTGATATAACTTCCGCCCCAGATTAATTCCGCATACAGAACGGTACTTCCCGCAGGAAGAACAAGGATAGCAGCGGAACTGTTACTCTGATACAAGCTTGTGGTCCCCAGTGGGTAGGTGCCGTATTGGACGCTGGTGTTGGTTGTGGTAAAACCTCCAATACTATCCTGTGTTCCGGGTACTCCCGCCGTTTCTGAACGACTCAGTCCAAGCGTATTTCCTGTAAATGTAATTGCTCCCGTAGCATTAACGGTTGAACGAACGACAAGAGGAATGAAGATCACCTCCCCTTCATCAATGATTTCCTACATATGGAACGGAGCCATGTATATAGTCTATGAGTGTATTGTTGAGTTTTGTTTGTCCTCCATAAAAAGTTTGTGATAACTCGAAAATTATGTGAGTCTTGTTCTCACATAACAGTTAAACACATTTGCGTTTTGTTCATTGTGATTTATAATTATCTTATACGAGAGTAATTCTGTCGTACCATTATGATGCAGTCAGCGGTGATATATGAAAGGTTTCCATACGCACAATAGCCACATTCCAACAGAGTACGAGTTCAAACATTCCAAATGGATTCAAAAAATGCTCCATGCCTACTGGATAGTCATCATTGCACATTTCGCCATTCAGATTGGCTGTTTCCTGTTTCTGGAGTATGATCGTACACCGATAGATTTCTTGATGAATGTCCTGTTCTGGCCTACGGCCGTCAGCAGTTCATGCATTTTGTTCGCAAGTTGGGTTGATCGGCGCTTCAGTTCATATTCCTTTTACACCATGTCTATAGCCAGCACGGTTATCGCCTGGACAATTATTCATGTCAATTATGACATTCGGATTATATTAGCAATCTGTCTGTTGCCCATCTTTGCTTCGGTGCTGTTCTTCAGTAAAAAGAGAGTCTGGATTGTCTTTCTGATGCAGATGACTGGTTACTTTCTGGTTTTGTTCGATCCGGCCTACCGGTTGTACCTGTCTTCATTTGACATGGTATCCATTCCTGCTTTTCTAATCCTAGGTACATATGTAGCACAGGTTATCGTAACCAGCGGCGTTGAGGTGCTTGATGATCTTCAGGCCAGCATGCTTGCCAAGCAGGACCTTATTGTGCGAAATGCCATTATGACCAAACAGTCCAAAACAGACGGTTTAACCAACCTTTATAATCAAAGCTCATTCAAGGATTATTATGAAAAAGCATTTGAGTATGCCAACAGTGGCATGAGTATGCATCTGGCCCTGATCGATATTGATGACTTCAAATCCATTAATGATACGTATGGTCATCGGGTTGGAGACATCATTCTGGAGAAAGTGTCCCTGATCATTCAGGAAACCATTACCTCAAGTGATATTGCAGCACGGTACGGAGGCGAAGAGTTCGCCTTATTGATGTTTGAGCAATCTTTCAAGCAGGCCTATGCCTTGGTGGAACAGATTCGTCAGAAGATTGCCCTGATGGGCCATCTGGAACTTGAAGGAGCTTCCATCACCGTAAGTATCGGTCTCAAAAGCTACAGCCCTAATCTAACCAAAGACAAATTGTTCGAGGAAGTGGATACCTGTCTGTATGCCGCCAAACGAACAGGTAAAAATAAAACCGTAACATCACTTGACCTGACTTCGTCCTTCGTAGAGAAAATATAAATAAAAAAGTTGTGCTGTACACCGGAATTCCGGTCTGTACAACACAACTTTTTTTGGGTCGAATATGATCAGCAGGCCGATCTTCTTCATACGTCTATGTTTTCATTCCGCCCATTCCCAGCGATGACGATTTTGCTCCAGCATCGGATGCAGGTATTCGGACGATCCGTCAATGATGAGACGCAGCTCTTTGATCCAATCCTTGAAGGAATCAAATGAAGCAAACAGATTTGCCATCTCTATCGTCAAATAAAGAAAGTGAGGGGCTGGATATTCCGCAGTAATATGACGCAGAGCGCTATCCACAGGTGTATATTTCTTTCTCTTGCCCTCAAGCCCCTCCACACGTATACGTGAAGTTGGATGTTCCCGACGCCAATCATGCAGGCGGTCTTCTCTTTTGTAATATGCCTGTATCGTATCCTTGCTCATTCGTTTAAACGTGCTCTCGTGTAAAGGATACAGCACAAGCTGTATGAATGAACGAGTGTCCGCCTTTGCAGCGGCGCGTTCAAGTTGCTCATCGGTCACATGTTCAAACGAGTCATAAAAAGTCAGTGTGCCTTTGCGGCTGGCCACAGGTGGCTCATAACCATAAGGTACAGTTGTATATTTTCCAGACATTTCACCCCTCCTTGTCTATAGCCACATTCGTACAAAGGTGATTGGGATAACCGAGCTAATATTATTATACGCTAACGATCCTGCTTCAACTCGGAATAAAATGTCATTCTGTTCTTGCCTGCACGTTTGGACTCATACAAAGCTTCGTCCGCCATCCGGATAATCTCACTTGGATTGTCGCTGTTGGTTGGATACTCAGCACCTCCAATGCTACATCCAATTCGAATTCGCTCGTATTCGATAATAAACGGCTTGTTCAGACTTTGAATGATGGCTTCTGCATAAGCCATGGCTTCTTCCCTCGGATGACTTCCAACAGACTGAAGTACAATCAGGAATTCATCTCCGCCCAATCGGACCGTTATACCCTTCTCCTGACCAAGAGCAGACAGTCGCTGGGCCACTTTCTGTAGTAGCACATCTCCAGTTTGATGTCCAAGTGTATCGTTGACCCGTTTGAATCCATCGAGATCCAGATAGAGAAAAGTCAGCGTGTGATTTTCACTTTCAGTCTCCAGAGACTCCTCCAGATACACTTCTAGGGCAGTGCGATTCGGCAGACTAGTCAACTGATCAAAATGCGCCAGATTCTGCATCACGACCAGCTCCGAGTTTTTATTCATAAGAGAGGTCAGCATATCCCGAAGCGAACGGGACAACACTTCAATCTCCTTAATCCCTTTAATCGCAGGAATTTCAAGCTCTTCCCCTGCACGCAGTCGATTGGCTACTCTGGTAAGACGCACAAGTGGGGCAGAGATCAGACGTGAGACAAACCAGCCAATCAGTGCAAACAGTACGGTAACGGCGAGTCCCGACCACACATTAAACCACATCAGGTCAAACACAGAAGCAAAAGCAGATGACTTGACTTGACGAATGACTACGGTCCAGCCTAATCCGGGATAATCCAGATGACCCTGGCTGTAGGCAAATCCTGTCACATATTCCTTACCATCTGGCCACTCTTCAATGGACCAGCTGCTTTTGTTGCGCTGGGCCTCTTCGATGCCGGGCAATGCCAACGGTTTACCGATCCATTCCTTCGGCCCCAACAGCACTGTACGTTCCTTTTTGCTTACGATAAAGAACTCAATGTCTTTTTCTTCCCTTTTCAATGGGGCAAGCACGGACTCTTCGACTTCCTTCGCCCATTCCCAACTTAAATGTGCAGCGAGCACACCCTGAATATGTCCCTTGCTATCCTTCAGCGGAAAACTGATATCAACAAATTGCAACGGCTCTTCCGTTGGATTCGGAAGCAGCTTGGCAAGAAGTACTGCATTATGCACATCTCCAATGAATTTACCCTTGATTCCCTCCTGATACACAGGTCGCTCTGATAAATTTTCCCCAAGCAAGATACCATCCGTGGCAGCTAACACTTTTCCCTTCGGGTCCATGAATCCAACCCATGAGAATGAGGGAAAGCTATCTTGTAACTGATCCAGCAGCATCTGAATCTCATCAGGTTGAAATCCATCTTCCAACGAAGCCATTTGACCCAGCAGGTCCAGTTCACCCGCGCGAGCGGACATGAATCGATCCAGCTTGTCCGAAGCCTGTGAGGCCGTGCCTGTAAGCGAGTGACCAATCTCAGTCTCTACAGCAACAAATGACTTTTGGCTAAAAATAGACCCAATCGTCAGAGTAACCAGCAAGGATAACACAGCAAAGATGACAGTAAGCACAGTTCTAATTTTGAATGACATTATTTCCTCCATTACACGGTGAAACCATCTTGCTTTTCAACATAACTATGCTGTAAAGAGTACACGGAATGTCACCTAATCGTTTTCATATTTATCGGAACTTGTGTGTTTTTTTATTATACATGCCCATACAATATTATACTGAAATCTTCACCGTGTTTCTTCCATTCAAAGAATAGACACGATTCTGTATATACATACTTGGGTTATGAATATAGAGAGCAAGCATATCCTTCAAAGGATCATGCGCCTGTATGTCACAGAGAGAGTAATCGAAATACTAAACATTGGGGGTGTAATGTTGAGCCTGCTTCATGTTGCTGTTATTCTGCCTTTTGCCGCTGGCATTCTTCTTGCCATGCTGCATCGTTTCTTCCGTAAAAACCATTTGGGATGGCCGGTTCTCCTTGTCCCGGCACTATTATTTGTATACTTTGCGAGTCTCATACCCGCTGTGTCACAGCGCAATACCGTAGCCGGAAATATCCCGTGGATTCCTTCACTGGACATTGGATTTAACCTTTATCTGGACGGTCTGAGCCTCATGTTGACACTGCTAATCACCGGAATCGGTGTCCTCGTTGTTCTCTACTCCATCTTCTACATGGATATGAAAGAAGCGCTGAACCGTTTCTACCTGTATCTGTTGATGTTCATGGGAGCCATGTTGGGCGTGGTGTTGTCTGATAATATGATCGTGCTCTACGGATTCTGGGAATTGACCAGTATTACGTCGTTCCTGTTGATTGCATTCCATTACAAACGTAAAGCCTCGACTTCAGGAGCACAAAAATCATTCCTGATTACGGTATTTGGCGGTTTCGCCATGCTTACCGGATTCATGATGATGTATCTCATTACCGGAACGTTCAGTATTCGTGCAACCATTGCAGGATTGGGTCAGTTTCAGGAAAGCGCACTATTTCTACCCGCACTTATCTTGATCCTGATTGGAGCTTTCACCAAGTCAGCTCAGTTCCCGTTTCATATCTGGTTGCCGGATGCCATGGAAGCTCCAACACCTGTTAGTGCCTATCTTCACTCAGCCACCATGGTCAAGGCCGGACTGTACGTTGTGGCCCGGTTTACACCGATCTTCGGTGGACAGGGACTCTGGTTCTGGCTCGTTACTGGCGTTGGTCTTCTGACTTTGTGTTATGGATCATTCCTGGCGGTGAAAAAAAACGACCTCAAAGCGATTCTCGCCTATTCGACCATCTCTCAACTTGGTCTGATCATGTCCCTGTTAGGGGTTGGATCTGCTGCTCTCTACTTCGGATATGGCGAGTCCTCTGCGATGTACACCGTGGCAATAACCGCTGCGCTGCTTCACCTGTTTAATCATGCGACCTTCAAGGCCGCTCTGTTCATGGTCGTAGGGATTGTTGATCATGAAACGGGTACACGTGACATTCGGAAGCTCGGTGGACTTGCTTCATTCATGCCAATTACATTCACCGTGGCATTGATCGGTTCACTTGCCATGGCGGGTATTCCGCCGTTCAACGGATTCCTGAGCAAGGAGCTATTCTTCCAGGCGATGGTGGAAGTCACGCATCTGCGAATCTTTGGACTTGGGTCCTGGAGTGTTCTATTGCCGGTATTCGCTTGGCTTGCAAGTGTGTTTACCCTGATCTATGCGCTTATTATCGTGTTCAAAACATTCCTCGGTCGTAGCCAAAGCGAGATCCCTGCCGAGAAGCTGCACGAAGCGCCCGCTGGTATGCTCATTCCGCCCGTTGTTCTAGGTGTTCTTGTCGTTGTATTCGGACTCTTCCCGAATCTGCTGGCCGGATCACTGATTGAACCGGCCATGGCCGCTGTGCTTCCATCCCTCTTGAATGGGAATGAGCGCTTCGATGTACATTTCTCCCTGTGGCATGGATGGACTCCGGAACTGATTATGACGATCGGAGTTGTGATTCTCGGAATCACTCTCTACAAGCTGTTGCCACGATGGAGGAATATTTATGAGCACTATCCACAAGGATTAACCATTAACAATATGTACCATGTTGTATTGGATAATCTCCAGCATTATGCACGCAAATGGACGGAAGCCTATATGAATGGCTCGGTTCGTAATTATCTGGTTTACATTTTTTCATTCACGGTCGCCTTGTTGGTCTATGCCTTCTTCCGTTCAGGAGAGAATATCACCTGGAATCTGCAGGGCAATGCACCTTTCTCATTTTATGAGGTCGTTCTGCTAGTCACGCTCATCGGTGCTGCGGTTTCAATTCCTTTTGCCAAAAACAGACTGTCGGCAGTCATTATGACGGGCGCGGTTGGTTACATCGTAACCCTGCTGTTTGTACTCTTCCGGGCGCCGGATCTGGCATTGACACAGATGATTGTTGAGACCGTATCCGTTGCATTGTTCCTGCTTTGCTTCTACCATCTGCCTGAATTGCAACGTGGCAAATCAAGCCGCAGTTATCTCACGGTAAATATGATCGTAGCGATTGCAGTCGGAGTTGTGATGACCTTTGTAGCTCTAGCTGCAAGCGGAACAGCATCACTGGATAGCATTTCTACCTTTTTCCTTCAGGAAGCGTATGAGTCTGCGGGTGGTAAAAATGTCGTGAACGTCTTATTGGTTGATTTCCGTGGCTTCGATACGTTATTGGAGATTATGGTGCTTGGCGTTGCTTCATTATCCATCTACTCCATGATTAATCTGAACCTCGAAGCGAAAGATCTCGGAGCTCGCTTGAAGTTCCGTAAGAAGGACGAAAGTCAGGAGTCCGAACCTGCTCTGGATGATGAAGCGGACAATACGAAAAAGTATGGTAACCGGGAACGGAGCTCATCCTCGTGGGATACTGTACCTTTGCAGAGTAATGATGTATTGCTGCAAACAACCACCAAGGTCGTTGTGTTCATCATTCTAACGTTTGCCATGCACCTGTTCTTCGCAGGACACCACAATCCGGGCGGAGGTTTCATCGGCGGCTTGGTAACAGCGGCGGCGCTCGTATTGATTGCCCTGGCATTCAGTACAGATACGATACGCAAAGCGTTACCCGTTGACTTCCGTGTTCTAACTGGGATCGGATTGGGTATAGCGTTACTGACAGGTGCAGGTTCATTTATATTCGGAGTTCCATTCTTAAGCCAAACCTTCGGTTATTTCGAACTTCCTTTGCTGGGAGAGACAGAACTCGCCACGGCCATGCTGTTTGATCTTGGCGTGTATCTGGCTGTCCTGGGTGTCACCATGACCATCATTCTACAGATCGGGGAGGATCGCTGATATGGAAATATTGATGTGCGTAGCCGTTGGCATTCTGTTTGCGGTTGCCGTCTTTTTAATCTTGTCGCGGAGCCTGCTCCGTATCGTACTTGGCATGTCCATACTAACCCATGGCGTGCATCTGCTCTTGATCACCATGTCACGTCTCAAAACCGGGGCACCACCACTGCTTGGGGAGATGGCTGAACGTTATGTCGATCCTCTTCCTCAGGCTTTGATACTAACTTCAATTGTAATTAATTTTGGACTCACTGCGTTCTTCTTTGTTCTCTCCTATCGTTCTTATCTGAAGTTAAAAACAGACGATATGGAAGAAGTAAGGGGGCGCCCATATGAATAATCTCGTCGTTCTGCCAATTCTGTTGCCTTTGGTTACAGGTGTTCTGGCTTTGCTCTTTTTCCGAAAGACAAATATCCAACGGATCATTAGTGTCATCGGACTTTTGTTTACAGCAGCGGTCTCGACGATACTCATTACTCGTGTGACTCAAAATGGAGTACTAACGCTTAATATGGGCGGATGGGCACCTCCCTATGGCATTGTGCTAGTAGCTGACATGGTGTCTGCCTTGCTTGTTGTTGCTGCTTCCATCATTGCGCTGGCTTGTCTGCTTTATGCATTCCGCAGTGTGAACAAGGAGCGAGAAGAACATCACTTCTATCCGTTCTTCCATTTTCTGATTGCAGGAGTTAACGGTTCATTCCTAACCGGAGATTTGTTCAACCTATTTGTTTGCTTTGAACTGATGCTCATCTCTTCCTATGCACTGATTGTATTGGGTGGTACGGAAAGACAGCTTCGGGAAACGATTAAATATGTCTTGATTAACATCGTTTCTTCAGCTCTTTTTGTCGCTTCCATCGGCTTCCTCTACTCCATAACTGGCACACTGAACATGGCAGACTTGTCCGTCAAAATTGCTGAAGTGGGACAGAGCGGAGTCATTACCTTAATTGCTGTTCTCTTTCTGATCGTATTTAGCATCAAGGCCGGGCTGTTCCTGTTCTTCTGGTTGTCGGGCTCTTATGCGGCACCACCTGCCGTCGTCACTGCATTGTTCGCAGGATTGCTTACCAAGGTTGGCTTGTACGCGATTGTGCGAACATTCACACTGATCTTCTATCATGATCCTGATTTCTTCCATACCCTGATCGGATGGATGGCTGGTGCTACGATGGTCCTTGGTGTCATCGGTGCGATCTCCTACCGCGATGTGAACAAAATTCTCATCTACAACGTGGTCGCAGGTGTAGGTTTTGTCGCTTTTGGTATGGCTTCAGCCAGTCGCCCTGCGCTGGAAGGTCTGCTCTTCTACATGCTGCATGACATGTTGATCAAAACATTGCTCTTCCTGCTCGGCGGTGCCTTGATCGCTGTTGCAGGAACATCCAAACTGGACAACATGGGCGGGCTGATCCATCGCTATCCGCTGCTCGGCTGGATGTTTTTCATTAGTGCACTTGCCTTGGCGGGCTTGCCTCCATTCAGTGGTTTTCCGGGGAAGTTGCTTCTCTTTGAAGGTGGCTTGCAGGCAGGCTTGTATGGTCTGACCGGCATTGCGGTACTTTCGAGCTTGTTGATGTTATATTCGGTACTGCGCATCTTCATACAAGCGTTCTGGGGCGAAGCGCCAGCCGGGGTTGCCAGACGCCCATACGCGGTGAACGGCCTGCTGATTCCTGCCGGAATTCTGTTTGTATTCATCATCGTAATGGGTGTGGGGGCTGAAGGCATGTTCCAACTGACCTCCCGCGCAGGCGATATTCTACTGCATCCCAATATTTATATTGATGCCGTATTGAAGGAGTAGATGTCTATGGCCTTTCAGATTGTACTGAATCTTATCATTGCTTTTGTATGGATGTTTCTGAACAACGCCTGGAATGGTGTTGGTTTTCTCATAGGTTACCTGCTCGGACTGCTTCTTATCGGGGGAATGCGCAGATTCTTCCCCCAGCGCTTCTATATAGTGCGAGTCTGGGCCATCTTCAAACTGATTACATTGCTGTTCAAGGAACTGGTGCGAGCCAGCATTGAGGTTATACGCCAGATTATCAAGCCCAAGCTCGACATAAGGCCCGGTATTTTTACGTATAAAACTCAATTGTCCTCGGATTGGGAGGTCACCCTGCTCTGTCTGCTTATTTCATTAACACCAGGTTCTCTGCCACTTGAGATCTCGGGTAATCAACGCAAACTGTTTATCCACGCGCTGGATATCAAGGATGAACAGAAAATGAGAGATAATATTCAAAACACATTCGAAAAAGCAATTATGGAGGTGACGCGTTAATGTTATCCTCACTGTTGTTCATCTCATTGCTCATTCTCTCCTTAGCCATACTAGGGTGCTTGTACAGGGTGCTTCGGGGACCATCCATGGCTGATCGGATTACAGCATTGGATACCATTGGCATCAATGTGATTGCTATCGTTGCCGTACTGTCGATGATGTTGCAAACCCAGGCCTATCTGGATATCATCTTGCTGATTGGCATTCTGGCTTTTCTAAGTACAGTGGCATTTGCACGTTATATTGAACGGGGGGCGGTATTCAAAAATGATGGAGATCGTTAAGGTAACCACTGAAACCGCTATAGGTTTACTCGTACTGCTCGGTGCACTACTCAGTGCACTCAGTGCATTCGGACTTATCCGTCTGCCTGATGTATATCTACGTGCCCATGCCGCAACCAAAAGTATGACACTTGGCGTGTTCTGTGTACTAAGCGCTACATTTTTCTACTTCTGGTACTTCGATAACTATATCAGTGCCCGCTTGTTGTTAGGTATTCTGTTTGTATTCATTACGGCTCCTGTCGCCGGACATCTGAACGGACGGGCCGCCTATCGCACAGATGTGCCACTCTGGGAGCAGAGCGTTCAAGATGAACTGGAACCCTTGTTAAAAGGTAAAAAAGTGAACCATGAAGCCAAGGATATGATGGAGTAATCCCCAGCCTGGGCATAAAAAATACCCCCAAGGATCAGCCTCCCGTTTCGCGGCATGTTCCCGGGGGTATTTTTTAATTTTTCATAAACGGATCAACACTGATTATGCAGATTGATTAAGTAGTAAAGTCAGAATCCATTCAGTCCCTGTCTTCTTAGATCCGCAGCCACAATACGTGCAAGCTCCGCAGCCCCTTGACGATTCGGATGCAGACTATCCCCTGTCATATACAGAGCAAGTGTTGCTGCTGGACCAATAGACGTGAAATAGGCAGAACTCAGCTTGTTCAGTTCAAGAAGGGTAACCCCCTCTTCCTGAGCGAGTGCACGTGTGGATTGATTGTACCAGCGGTTCTCCGCTTGATGTACATTCGCTGTATTAAAGTCTGTTGCCCGGCCCTGAGGCGTGGAGAGGATAACCGTTGCTCCTTTGTTTTTCGCCAGACGCACCATATCCCGCATAATCTCTTTGAACTGCGCCTCCGTTGTATTATTCTTGGCATTGGTATCGTTAATTCCAAATTGCAAAATAAAATAGTCTCCCGGCTTGATATACTTCAGAATCGCTTCCATCTGACCATCATCGCGGAAACCTCTCGCAAATTGACCACTTGACGCCATATTTCGAACCTGGAAGGTGGAATTGTTCACATAGGACGGAAACAGCTGTCCCCAACCTCCTTGTACACTGCTACCCAGCGGATAGTAATTACAAACTGTTGAGTCACCACCAATGTAGATCGTGCGGTTGGTAACGGTCTGATTGGATAACTTCCGGATTTCGAGTGCACTAAGTGTGAAGGCCGTACCTGTCTTTCCTTCTGTAACCAGCAGGTTTAATTGCCCGTCAGTCACCGGAATTTGAAACTGGTCCGTTGCCCCGTTTCCCGTCATATTGATGATCTGGTAGACACCTTCTGCAGCCACGCTGGCTCTGGCAGTATTGCCTAGGACCACTTTAACTTCATATAGTCCATTGGACAGATTCACATTGAAGGTATTGGTGCTCTTGGTACCGTACGTCAGAAACTGCACAGCGTCACTCTTAACCCCGCTTCCTGAGGCAGACACATTCCTCATCTGTGCAGGTGTGTTGAAGCCATAACCTTTCGTAGGCGTATAGGCATCTCCTGCGGACACGCCTGTGTAACCGCTCTCAACAGCGCCCGAACCAAAATCAAATCTGTAATTGTCCGTTGCCGCTTCGGCGACTTGCCCTTCATTGCTTCCCAGACCGATGCCCATTGTACTCGCAAACAGAACAAAACAGAGCAGAAGCTTTACCGATATTGACCATTTCATCACTGAATTCTCCTCTCGAATCAGAATTATATTGGTGCACGATCCACACTTCACAGAACTTGATCAAGCCAGTCATAAGCCTTAGCTCCGCTAATCTCATGTCCACCTGTAAAGAAATCCGCATCCAGTGATTCTGATGCTCCCGCCTGCTCATATATGTGTGTCAAACGGGCATACGCTTCTCTCGCTGCATGGATCGGGAACACCTGATCATCACTTCCGGCTTCAATAAAAAGTGGCCTTGGCACAATCAGGCCGATGAGATCCGGCAACTCCGCTTCACGCAGGATACCTGGTACATAGTTATCCAGACAATGGTTCCGATCCAGTATGCTGCCCTGGAATGTACTAGCATAGCCACTTACTACAGTTGCCCGGAACCGTTCATCCAACGCGGCTGTAAATGCAGTCACCAGCCCACCGCCCGAGATACCCATGCTTCCAATTCGCTCCGAATCCACTTCTGGCCGAGTCGATACATAATCCAGTACACGTGTTGTTTCATACACCCTATGACCGGCGAGGGTCTTCCCCACCATGAGCAGATGCGCAGCAATCTTCGTACAGGAACTTACTCCTGGTGGCGCATCGCGGTCCTCTTCCAATCTTCGATCACCAAATCCGAGCAGCTCTGGAGCCGCAACCACATAACCACGCTTCACAAGCGCTACAGCAAAGTCCTTGTGTAATCCGGGCTCTCCTGTCCGTGGCGACCCATCCGGTTCCATACCCGATATCTCTCGGCTACCGTAGCCATGCCCATGACAAGCAACGATAGCAGGTCTCTTGTTATCGGTAATGCTTCCATCACCCGGAATTAATAAATACACAGGCATGCGAAGTCCTGCATAGGTCGTAATTTCAATTCGCTCCCGAATATATCCGTCACATGTAATGCGCTCCAGTAAGACAGGATTCAGTGCGGCCGCCATCGTGGGAAAACCGCCCAGCCGTTCTTTCACACGTTTACGTAACTGATTGCGCCATAACTCCAGGGGTTGATCTGCATGATACGCGGAACGACCACGAAGATTCGTTTGTTGTTGTAGATAGGCTTCAATATCAGACATGGGCCTGTGTCCCTCCTGTTTTTCGTAGGATAACGTAGATATAAGACTGTCATATGGAATTAATCCCATCCATTATAGAACATGGATGTCACCCATGAATTGAACATGTTTGCCTGTTTTGAATGGAATCACACGATTTCTAGCCAAAAAAAGGATATCTCCAACCTGAAGACAGGTTACGGAAATACCCTTCATTTTATCTGCCCTGGCAACCACCAGTTCCACCTGCCCATTAATTTCATCAATGCAGGTACCAGTATTAGCCGGATCAACGTAACGTCAATCAACACCGCTGCCGTGATTCCGATCCCTAGCTGCCTCACACCTGCAACTTCAGCAAAAGCAAACGGCACGGTCACCGCAAGCAGAATGGCCGCTGCGGAGGTAACCAGACGGCCTGTAGAAGCCAATCCCTGTTGGACAGCCACATCACTGTCTCCGGTTCGTCTATACACTTCCTGAATACGGCTCAGCATAAACACACCATAATCCATGGATATGCCAAACACCAATCCTGCAATGAATACAGGAATCATAATGGCAATGGCTGACGTTTCCATCCCCAGATGTCCTTCATTAAACACCCACACCAATATGCCAAATGAAGCGGCTAAGCTAAGCAGATTCATCAAAATTGCCTTGATTGGTATGAGCAGAGATCTGAATGCTGCCAGTAACACAAGATAATTGGATACCACTACAAATACTAGCACTTTGGGCAGTTGACTTGTGACTTCCTGCATGATTTCAACCTGCTCGGCAGCTTCCCCGCCATAACGCAGTTTTACGTTGGTGGAACCAAGTGTATAATCGCTCTTCCTCATTCGTTCCAGCCAGTCTGCAACCTGTTCCGAACCAGGCTCCCCGTGCACCGTGGCTATCAATCGAATCGAATGATCAGAGACCGTTGAACGCAGCCATGTCGTCCTGGTTGACTCCTTGCCTTCTATGGAAGGAGTGAGCGCCGACGGTGGAATTTGAAAAAGGCTCTGCGAGCCATTTTGATTCGGCTGTAATAGGCCCCATGGTGAAACAATGCTCAATACGCCTGAGTCCTGCAGTAGCTGACGGGCTTTGTTGTGAGCCATCTGCCAGTGTGAGGCAGTTAACAGTTCCTGCTGTCCGCCAATCACGATCTCGATGGCGGAGGTATTCTTTTGCCCCAGATCATATTGCAACTGCTCTGCTGCTTGGCGGGACTCCATTCTCTCTGGCAGTGAAGAAGCATTCGGGACGGACAGTTCCAGCCGGGGCACTGGATAAACACACAGGAGCAGCACAACCGTACCTCCAATGGCCATACTGACTGGTCGTTTCATGACCATCGCTGACCATCGATGCCAGACTGAACCTCTAGGTAACCAATGGAATAACTTTCGCCTGAATACACGATTCGCAGACAGTGATAGCAGAGCTGGCAGCAGCGTAACATTTAATAGTAGCGATAGGAGCAGAACAATAATGGCCCCCAAGGAGACACTCAGAAACATCGGCAATCTGATCCAGAGCAAACCCAGCAGCCCAAGGAGCACGCAAGCTGCCGAGAACAACACCGCTCTGCCTGCTGTACGTAATGTTTGCTGAAGAATCTTGCTTCGCAAAATCTCGCTCTGCATATCTAGGCTGCTGCCCGTAACGTTAGCTTTGCCTTCATCTTCATAGGCCCGCTGAACTTCTTCCCTGTACCTGCTCAGAATGATCAGGGCAAAGTCTATACTCAGTGCCATGCCCACCATGGGAATCACATTAATGATAAAGTTGGACAATTCCAGGTGATAACCAAGGAGTGACGTGACTCCCATAGCGATAATCACAGCACTGATCCCCATCATGACAGCAATCAACGCGGCATATAGCCCCCTGAATGCAAAACACAAAACGATCAAGGCAATCGGCAGTCCCACCATCTCTGCCCGTTCCAGATCACGAAAGCTCAGATGATTGACATCCTGCTGCACGACTGCCTTTCCAGTCAATTGCACCGTACCTGGACCGTCTGTTGCCAGCACGGCGCGCAACTGCTCCAGCGGAGGACCCATCTGATGCGCGGGCACATCCATCTTCACAAGGGCATATGCCCTATGCTCTTGCAGCGTCACCCTTTCGCTAGCATCCAAAGGGGATGTGATAGAGGTTACCGCAGGCAACACTTGAACCTGTGTCAAACGATCCTTGATCCACTGCCGGAACTGTAACCGCGAGGTATTTTCCTTTTTCTCAAACACCAGAATAACCGGATCAGCAGGAGATCTGAATTCTTCCTCCAGAACAAGTCCAACCGCTTGCGCATCCCCGTGAACCCGTTTTAATCCGTGATCTTGAACAATGTCAGGTAACTTCCATGCCCAGACCGCTGACATCCCGATGATAAATACCCAGCAGAGAATAATGAACCGCGGATATCGGCTGATGAAGGCAGCAAGTCTGCGATAACCCATACCTAAGCTCCTCTGCGATCAGATTAGTATTCGATTATATTCATCGGTAAGGGTAAGATCATAAGCACATTCAACCACTTGGGGTGTATATCTCCTTCACTCGGGTTCGCGAACTATTGGATGCCATGATTCACAGGTGTTCTGTTCGCTATGGGGGCAGGGATGTATGTAAACGGAAGTAACTCTGCTGTCAGTCCCGGGCCAAAGGCCAGCGCGATCCCACTGGAATGTTCTTCCTTCTGTCTATAATCCTCGCGGATGGCTTGAAGAACAAAAAGAATCGTCACGGACGACAGGTTGCCATAATCCCGCAGGATGTTTCGGCTGTAGGAGACCTGCTCATCTGTCAACTGATACAGCTTCTGAACGGCATCCACGATGCCTCTGCCTCCCGGATGTATCGCCCATATTTCCGGTAAACCGCTCCCCTCGAGCAATCGTTCTACCTCTGGACCGAGATGCAAACCAAGCAGCTTGGGAATCTGTGGTGACAGGTAGAGATCAAAGCCTGTATTGCCCACTTCCCAGATCATTTCTTCTGTACAATCCGGGAGCAGCGTTGAGTATCCACGGCCTAGTCGAAAACATTCATTGCGGTCTGTCCCAGACGCACCAATAACACAGGCAGAGGCACCATCACCAAAGAACGATGCAGCATACAGGTCGTCCCGTTTGGCAGATGGCTGAAAGTGAAGTGTACATAGTTCCACGCACACGATGAGAACTGTAGCCTTCTGATCTGTCGTTACAATGGAATTCGCCAGTTGGATCGCCTTCAGACCGGCTGCACATCCTTGAAACACCAGTGGAATCCGGTTGATCTGCGGTGACAGTTCAAGTTGCTGGATCAGCCGAACATCAAGTCCGGGCAGGAATTGCCCCGTGCAACTCACCGTAATGAGATGTGTAATTTCCGAGGAGGATACGTCTGCGTCCTGAAGCGCCTGTCCGGCCGCCTCCAGACCAAGGGGAACAGCAGCAGCTTTGTATTTGCCCATACGCTCGGATGTAGTCGGAACCTCCTCCGCATTGGTAAAGGGTAAATATCGGCAAGAATCAACAGGCTCAAGCAGATTCGGTTCACACGTATACCGAGTTTCCACACCGCACTGATTAAAGATCCGTTTGGCCCATCTTCTCGCATCTGGCTCATGTTCCAGCGCTTGCGCGAGACGGGCAGATACATCCTTTTGCTCAATACGGTGGGCAGGCCACGCCGTTCCTATTCCCATAATACTTGCCCCTGTACTTTCCTCAAGCTGGTTCATCGGCTTAACCCCCTATATAGTCTTGTCTTTCGTAATCAAAAGTGGGCTTTTTAAACATCCTATATATCAAATAGGTTCATATAGAAATGTGCAGGATATAGTACAAGTCTATTCACTTCCTGTCCCGTTTATGTTCATATCACAACAAAAGGCGGACAACCTATGCGAGTTTCGCATGTGTTGTCCGCCTTTATCAACAGGGTTAAACCCTTTCACAAATTACATATAGGATCTTTCATAACTATTCAGGTCGAATTATGGTGAATCTCTCTCCGAGCTTGGCATAATCATTACCCGCCAGTCGGCTGACTGGTTTCAAATGATCCATCAGGATATAGCCCTTGTCCGGATTGTAGACTTGTTCGCTGAAATGATACTGCACTATGCGTACCAGCAACAGATCACTCATCGGTTTGCCATCATCGTTGGTAATGGGAATGTGCTGATACAGCTCACACTCCATCCGGATAAGTGCTTCCTTTATTCCTGGCACGGTGACCTTTGTACTTGGCACTGTAGTCAGTTTCGTCCGTTCAAGCTCACTTTCATGGGGTTCAAGGATAGCTGCTGTCTCATTTACTTCTGCTATGATTGCTTCATCACATATATGCACGACCAGTTCTTGATGAGCAAGTACATTACGTGCAGTATCTTTCATAATGCCGTCTTTACGTGCAATGGATATGGATAACAGCGGTGGGTCCGAACTGACCACATTGAAGAAACTGAAAGGCGCTGCATTGATTACATCATTCTCATCTGAACGTGTTGTCACAAAAGCAATTGGACGTGGCACCACCGAACCACTCATCAGTTTATAGTTATCTCTTCCCGTTATTTCACGTGGATCCAATGTATACATATGTAATATCCCCTTCCCTGCTCGTGTAACAAGTGTCAATTTCACTTCAAGACACGATCACACACTCATATTTATTATATAACGTAAAATGCTGAATTAACAAAAAAACTCCCTGGTGCCCATTGCACCAGGGAGTAGGAACATGCTTTTTCATATCGACGAATTCTTATTTAACAATGCTGTTCTGAATGTCTTCCATAATTTGAAGGTTCGCTTGAACTCCACTATACAACCAGCTGCTAGACCGGGTGAATTCAAACAAATTGCCATTTTTTACAGCCGGGATACTTTGCCACACTGGATCTTTCAGTGCTTCCGCCCCAGTACCTGCATCACTATTCACAAAGAACAAGTAGTCTACATCCATTTCCGCCAGCTTCTCCATAGAGATGGAAGACCAGTTACCTGTTGCATTGGCAGAGATTTCTTTTACAACTTCAGGCTCTTGAAGTCCAAGTTCTTTGTACATTACTTCTCCACTTGATACGTTGTCACTTACAATAAAGAACTTGCCGCTAACCAACCAAATGGCCGCTGCTGATTTTGTTCCACCTGTAACGTTGTTGATCTTTTCCTTGATTTCTGTAGCTTTAACTTCGTAATCATCCAGCGCTTTTTGCGCTTCATCACTCTTATTCAAAATCTCACCGATTTTCAGTAACGTTTTACGCCAGTCGCTATTGATCTCATCGCCAAGTACATAAGTAGGTGCAATTTTACTGTACTGTTCGTATTTTTCTCCTTCAACCACACTTTCAGAACCAACAATAATCAGATCCGGGTTAAAACTTGTTACCGCTTCAAAAGGCAGATCAAAAGCAATCGTTGGGATACCATTCAGATCTTTTTGCAGATATTCCTGGATTCCGTTGGCTACCGACCACTGAGCAACTGGCTTAACACCTAGTGTTACCAAATTGTCTTCCAGATAAGACGCGATGACACGCTCCGGATTAGCCGGGATGGTTACTTTGTGTCCCATTGCATCTGTTAATGTGCGCGCTGTAGCGGATTCTGTTTGCGTCTCTGTCTCCGTTGTTGTATCTTTCTCTCCTGCTGCTCCGTTCTCTGCCGGCTTCGCTCCACACGCTGCCAACCAGATGGACATAACCATCACCGTAATCAGAAGCATGATCATCTTTCTATTATTCTTAAGCAATTTGTTAACCCCTCTCATTTCATTATGAACACCTTATTCGGCGTTATTGTGACAGATTTTAATGTTCAAAAATATTGATACTATTATTGATACATATAATATCCGTATGTACATTTGACCATTTCCATTGACAATGATAATTGTTATCAGTCCAGTTGTCAATCCGATTATGTCCCGAGTGGATCACATAAAATCTTCTTGGCGAGATTCACATATAGGCGGATGCCGCCATATGCTGAATGCAGAATACGACGACAGGAAGGATGTTCTGTACATGTATTACGAATATAACCCTTATCTAAGTTATGGAGAAGACCGTTCCTTTCAATTGCCTCCACTGTTCCCAGGCGGTGGCGGCACACCGGGTGGTCCAACGTTTCCTGGTATACCTGGCGGTCAAGGCTCCTATCCTCCATACATTCCAGGTGGAGGACCCGGTCCATATATCCCTGGAGGCACTCCAGGTACGATCCCGGGTACAGCACCGGGCGTACCTGCGCAGCTGACTCAAGGCAATCTGCCCACCCTGCTTAGTGCCTATCCTCGTCCGGTAGGTCAGCCTCCGGCAGAAATGCTTTTTCTGTATAACCTGATCAAAAGCAGCCCGGGTCTGCTTCCGCTCTTCCTCCAGCAACAGCCGCAAAGTCTCACTCAAGCTGTGCAATTTGCACAGACGGGTACAGCGGCACCACGAGATAACGAAGAACGTGCGCTGCCCAACTTTTGCTATAACCGATGGTCCCTTGTCTTCACATACAATGATGTCTACCTGATGTGGCCTGCGATTAATCTGTTTGGTTTTGTGGTGGGGTACTTCTATCCATTCCTCACGCCAGGTATACTGTCCAATACACAAATTTTGTTTGCGCTCTGCTAAACTTGTCCTTACCTACAGCAAGAGCCTCACTTGGAAGCATAATTCCTTCCAAGTGAGGCTCTTGTTCGTTCTTTAACCCAAAATAACTTTACACTATTTTAAGACTCCATAAACGCAAGGTGTTCAGAATCAGTACATTTAACTCAACACTTGATCGTTCTGGCGCTTCCTGCCTCTACTGACCATTAGGAAGTAAATCACCAAGGCACCGAGATCAGCACACCCGATAACGATTCCCATTGGCACAGCTGTGCCTTCTCCCCCGAGACCTACGAGGGGAGCGACAATACCACCGAACAGGAACGTCATCACACCAATAAGCGCAGACGCACTGCCTGCCGATTTCTCCTGATTGGCCATCGCCAAGGCGAAGGACGCGGTATTGACCAACCCAACACTGGATACCACCAGAAATAACGGAATCAGTACAGAGATTAGATTACCCTCAGCCAGAATGGCGATGAGCAGTGAAGTTCCTCCGAGCGCCGCGGTTAGCAGCCCCGCGATTAACAGCCGGGTCTCAGATACCTTACCTGCAAGTCTGCCGGCAACCTGACTGGCCAGAATAATACCAAGCCCGTTTATGGCAAAGCAAACACTGAATATTTGCGGCGATACCCCGTATATCTTCTGAAGCACAAACGGTGAACCGGATATGTAGGCAAACATGCCAGCGGCTACGAACCCCTGGGTTAACGCATAACCCATAAACTGACGATCCCCTGCGATTTGCCGAAACGTAATCAGGGTCTGTTTCAATCCCCCGCTTGATCTGCGGTTGGAGGGCAATGTCTCTCCAAGGCCGAAAATAACAGCCAACAGCGTCAGAATACCGATGAGGCTAAGCAAAATAAATACGCCGTGCCATGACGTATATGTCAACATTTGTCCACCAATGATCGGTGCAGCAATCGGGGCTACGCCGTTAATCAGCATCAACAGGGAGAAGAACCGTGTCAGTTCCGGGCCTGAATATACGTCTCTGACGATTGCGCGCGAGATGACAATCCCTGCCGCTCCAGCTACACCCTGAATGAACCGCAGCACAACAAAAGAGCCCATCGTCGGGCTGACCAGGCAAAGTATGGAGGCGATAGTATAGAGCACAAGTCCTGCAATGAGCGGTGTTCGCCGACCACGTACATCACTTAGAGGTCCGGCAAGCAACTGTCCAACCGCAAGTCCAATCATACACGCCGTCAGACTGAGTTGAGCATACGAAGTAGATGAACCAAACTCATCAGCCAGTGTAGGTAATGCGGGTAAATACATATCCAGGGACAACGGCCCGAAGGCCGACAACGTCCCCAGAATTAAAGCCATCCGTACACGGGATGTGGAGTTTGTGTTCAATGAAGCCATTGTACTCTTCATCAAATATTACTCTCCGCTACCCAGTAGCTTGAGCAGGTTGGACGGCAGTGTGAACTGTTGATTGTTAATAATAATACGGCGCAACTCTTCTTCATCCCGCTCGTTATCGGCGTCCTTAATCTCCTGAATTTCCCGGTGAAGTCGCTCCATCTGTTGATCCAGTGCATTTGCCGAATCTGCCGCACTTTTCAGTTCCTTGGTCAAATGCTCGGGAACATCCTTATTGTATTTATAAAAAATCTTATGCTCCAGACTCGCCCAGAAATCCATCGCGATTGTACGGATCTGGATCTCCACACATGCTCGTTCCTCACCATTGGACATGTACACAGGCACTTCCACCAGAAGGTGAAGGCTTTGGTAGCCGTTTGGCTTTGGATTCTCGATGTAGTCTTTGACCTCCAGTACACGCAGATCACTCTGGTTGCACAGCATATCCTTAATGCGATAGATATCCGAGATAAAGGAACATGTAATCCGTACCCCGGCGATATCCTTGATATTTTGCTTGATGCTCTCAAATGTTAACTCATGATTTTTGCGGAACATCTTGTTCATAATGCTCTCAGGAGATTTCAGTCTGGACTTTGTATGCTCAATTGGACTGTAATCATGCAGAGACTGGAATTCTTCCTTCAGGACTTCAATCTTGGTCTCCATTTGATCCAGAGCAAATTTATAGATCATCATAAATCTGGTAATTTCATATTTGAATTTCTTGAATTGATCGATTGGATGTGGAGCGTTCATCATGGCTTTCTCCCTTTCTTTCTGCACACTAAAATTAGTTTTATGAATATGAGAACAAGCGGTCAATCCACATGTCTCCTGAACCATTATAAATCATATGGAGCCAATAAACGAATTTCTCACATTTGGGCTGGCGATCCAGCGTGGAAGGTATGGGAACTTATTTTACGTGCATCCTATAGAAACATCCCTGTCATTTGGCCTGTTATTACCGATGAAAGAGGTTGATTTTCCTGCTCTATCAAGTGACGTATTCATCCGATACACTTCGGGTTAAAGCTTATTTATACCTGCCACAAGGTTGTTCATTACCTGATATCACGACATATGAAACTTCTCATTTCGACTCTGTCTCCTCTGCCTTTCCGAAATTCGCTTCAATACATACATCTCTACATTTGCAACCACTCGCCAGCCACTACCCTTCTGCAACAATGCATGATACGGATAATATACCGGAACAATGGCCTGTGCTGATCTATTGTCGCGGCGGACTTGGCAGCTATGGCGGGGTAAATACCGTTTGGCTTGAGCAATTTGTACATAAAGGTTATATCGTGTTCGCCCCATCCTATCGTGGCAACGAAGGTGGTGAAGGCCGTGACGAGTATGGCGGGAAAGATGTCGAAGATGTGCATGCCGCATACCGGTTGATGCAGCGTTTACCTTTTGTCGACCGGACACGGATATCGTTAATGGGGTTCTCACGTGGGGCCATTAATGCTGTACATACCGCAACTGCCTATAATGAGGGACCGGACAAAGTACATAAGTTAGTTCTTTGGAGCGGTGTCGCCGATGTGGAACGCACTTACCATGAGCGAACCGACCTGAGGCGCACATTGAAGCGGGTATTAGGTGGTTCCCCTCGCACAGCTCCGGAAGCTTATCTCGCCCGTTCTCCCTTATCCAAAGCGAACAAACTATCTTGTCCGGTGCTGATCATGCATGGTACATCAGATACACAGGTGAACTATAGCCATGGAACCCGAATGTATCACTGGCTTAAGCGCCGAGGTGCGGATGTCACATTTCACGCTTATGGCGGGCAGGATCATCATTTTCACGAGAAAATACATGAGTCAGCAGTGAACAATATGTTTGATTGGCTCGCTGCACCTTAAATCTTGCACTATGAATTCATTTTGAAGAAGCATGGGTTATGGCTGTATACTAGAGGGGCTACGTTTTTTTGAAAGGACGGATAGGATGAATCAAAGCACCCTCCAAAAATACGCCATGCTGCTTCTCTGTATGTCTGCCGGAATGGTGGATCTGATCGGATATCTGGGACTGGGGCATGTGCTCACAGCCAATATGACGGGAAATATTGTTTTGTTGGGTATTGCCATTGCCCGTGCTCAGGAATTTGTTGTAATTCGGTCATTGCTTGCTCTCATTGGTTTTATTGCCGGCAATGCCATTGCAGCACATATGGTTGGACATGTGCAGACCAAAAATGGCTGGTCCTCCAAGGTCACAGCCGTATTTACTGTTGAAAGCATATTGCTCCTGCTGTTCGCCATCGCCATGATTAGTCCATTTTCAGAACAACTGTCTTATCTGTTAATTGTCATCCTAGCCGTTGCAATGGGGATGCAAACAACTGCGGCACGCCGCATTGGCATTGCTGGCATCTCAACAACTGTGCTCACCAATAATTTGGCCGCTGTGGTTGAGGATACCGTAAGCATCCTCAAAAAGCTGCGACATGCCAATATCCGATCGTTAGCCAAAGCCTTGTCCACAGACTCCTACCTTCGTGCAGGTGCTGTTGTCATCTATTTGATCGGCGTCATTGCAGCCGCATTGTTATTCCACCGTGTGCCCATGATTGCAGTCTGGATTCCTGTCCTGATCATTGGCGGCGTAACCCTATACGCCCGATTACATGCATGGGGAACATCACAACAAAGCGAAAGTTAATAGTTGAAGAAGCAACCCATTCATTTTTAAAAGGCTGTTCAAAAGTCCGCTTTAGGGTACTGAAAACTGGTCTTTTTAAACACATATTTTAAGTTATTTTAAGTTATTTTAAGTACAATCACGCTATTTATTTCATCAAAGACGCCTCTTGGCGGATAAGCTTGACAAGATGCTGTGCAGCAGGTGATAATACCTCCCCGGCTCGTGTACATACAGCAACCGTATTTCTCAGCTGTATACCTCGAACAAACACACGTGCCAGCCTGCCTTGCTGCACATCTTCGTTCACAACCAAAGAAGATATAAAGTTGGCCCCATAACCTGCCTTCACCGCACTAATCGTTTCGTTCAGCCCGTTGAACTGAAGCGCAATGCGGGGAGCGGCCAGGTTATTTGTAGTGCAAAGGGAAACGAGTCTCTCACGCGTGGCACTGCCTTCTTCGCGCATGATGAACGGTTCTGCCATCATCTCATGCAGCTCGATTTCTTTTCCCGCATACGGATGGTCAGGGTGCACAACAAACCACATCTCATCGTCAAACAATTCATCCCATTGGACACCCGCATGTGTAATGCCACTTCCACCATACACTGCAATCTCTGCCTCATAACGAAGCAACTGGTCAAATGCCATCCGGGTGTTGGTTGTGCTCACAACAATCTCCACATCCTCGTGCATTTGCTTAAACCGCGCGATCCAGACCGGCAACAGAAAATTCGAAGGCAAGTAGGTTGCTGTAAGACGGATCAGTCCTTTCTTGCCCTCCCGAAAATCCTGCACAAAATTCTCAACATCCTGCTCCAGCATGAACAGACGTTCCGCATATCCTGTTAACTGTATCCCCGCATCCGTAAGCACCAGTCTTCTTCCCTCCGAAACAAAAAGCTGGATTCCTAATTCACGTTCAAATTTCTTCACCTGAGAAGATACCGCAGGCTGACTAATATTTAGTTCCTCTGCGGCACGAGTGACCCCGCCATATCTCACAATGGCATGAAATAATCGTAATCCATGCAGATTCATGTTTACACCTCTTCCACGTCAATTACATAATCTAAAGTTATATTAACATACATAATATATATTTTATTTATATATCCACTCCATTTATAGTTGAAATATGAAATCCAATACATGAAACAAGGAAAGGAACATGTGAAGATGAATAATATAAATACGACCAACCTACAGCATACCTGGACTCAAGTCGACGACTACATGAATGATCTGCTGATTCCATCAGATTCCCTGCTGGAACATACACTGCAAAGCAATGCCGAAGCTGGACTCCCTGCACATGACGTAACACCAAATCAAGGAAAGCTGCTTCAGCTCCTGCTGCAAATCCAAGGCGCATCCCGTGTACTTGAAATCGGCACATTAGGTGGATACAGTACCATCTGGATGGCAAGAGCGCTGCCTGAACACGGACGTATCGTCTCCCTGGAATCGGAATCACACCATGCAGACTTGGCTCGAGCCAATCTCACACGAGCAGGACTGTTGCACAAGGTAGACCTGAGAGTTGGTCCTGCCCTAACCACCCTTCCCGATGTTCAGGAAGAATACAGGGAACCGTTTGATATGATCTTCATCGATGCTGACAAACCGAGTAATCCCGATTATCTGAGATGGGCCCTGCGACTGACTCGGCCGGGAAGTCTTATTATTGGTGATAATATCGTCAGGGACGGTGAAGTGATCCGCACAGACAGCACAGACCCTAGAGTTCAAGGTGTTCGATCATTCCTGCAGTTGATCGCGGATCACCCTCGGCTTGAAGCTACAGCACTGCAAACCGTCGGTAGCAAAGGTTACGATGGATTCGTCATTGCTCGTGTGATTATGCCCCTGAACCAAAATAAACAGTGGTCAATTCTTCCGCAAATTCCCCTTTCCTGTTAAACTGGAATCACTGCACAGGCAGACTGGGGGGAACCACTTGAGAGTTTTACAACATATTAATGATGAAATTCGCGGCTGGTCCCGCAATATTCAACTGTTTTTCCTGGCTAGCATTCTGTATCAGATCGGAAATGGCATGTTCTCTGTCTTGTACAATCTGTACATTCAGGGTCTGGGCTATAATGATACAATGAACGGCCAGATTGTAAGTATTCAATCACTCGCAACAGCCATTATGTTTGTTCCTATCGGTCTATGCGGTGATCTGTTCAGCCGCAAGCGATTACTCATTACCGGGGCATTATTCAGCGGAATCTTTCTAATCGGACGCTCCTTCGATTATTCAGCTACAGGACTGATTTGGTTCGCGGTATTTTCTGGCCTTTTCGCTGGGGTATTCCAAGTATTGGCCATTCCTTATCTGGCGGAAAACGTCAAAAAAAGCCAGCGGCTGAAGATGTTCAGTTATTATTCATCCCTTGTGCTCGCTTCCCAGGTTCTTGGTAGCCTGGGTGGCGGCGTATTTGCAGATTTGTTACATACGGCAGGACTCGCCAAAGTGACCGGATTGCAGACGGTTTTATTTGTCGGTGGTGCAGCAACACTGGCTGCGTTTATTCCACTGTTATTTGTAACCGAAGGCAAGGCTGCTCCGCAGACAACCATTCCGGCACAATCAGATCTTCAACCCAATACAAATCTAAAAGAAAGTTTGACGAATACCGCCAACACGAATGATTCGATCACCAAGAAAAAAGATTCCCGACTGATTGGTCAGTTTATAGTGACTCAGTTGTTAATTGGATTAGGTTCCGGACTGGTTGTACCGTATTTGAATCTGTATTTCACCAATCGGTTCTCGGTTTCTCTCAGCGGCATGAGCTTACTGATTGCACTTGGTCAGATTATGACGATTGTATCCATGCTGATTGGTCCTACCCTGGCAGCAAAGGTCGGAAGCGTAAGAGCCGTTGTCATTTTCCAGGTCATGTCGCTGCCCTTCCTTCTATTAACAGGTTTCACCAATCTGTTGTTCATCGCTTCGCTCAGTTTCTTGTTCAGACAAGCATTGATGAACGCAGCCAATCCCATTCATTCAGCCATACTGGTGGATCGGATCTCGGACAAACGCCGCGGCATTGCCAATTCACTGATGCAGACCTCGTTTATGATTGGTTGGGCGACCATGGGACCTGTTCAATCCTATCTGGTCACCACATATGGAACATACTGGGGTTACGCGATCACTTTCAGCATCACAGGCTGTCTATACGTTATTTCATCACTGATGTACTTTGTAATGTTCAGAGAACCCAAACCTTCCGCTAGGGCTCTCGCAGGATCTTAATGAGTTGAACAGTAGCAGTCTGGTTGTTCCACAGATAACGCAACGTATCTCATCACCAGGAGTGGTCCCACATGAACATGAATCCTTCATTGAACCTGGATGCATACCTGAATCTCTTGACGTAGCAACGTGGGAAACCCTTTTCCCCGAGATTCTTCTCTATGCTCCGCTCTGTGAAACGGGTGCATGGGTTGCACGCAAACTCCGATTTCCGACGACCTTTATGCTGGGTCCCATGATTGTCATATGTGTCGTTCAATTAAGCACAACGATGCACACACCCAGCCTGCCAGCCTCCCTCTTAAACGTGATGAGTATGATCATATTCCTGCGTGATTCCATGCCAAAAAGAGTATCCATTTGATGTCACATCCTGCGGATACTCTCTTTTATTTGTACAGACTCATCTTCAGCATTTGGCCTCATTCAATTTTAAGTATAATGACTACTTATGAATAAATTCGGTTGTACATCCAGCCTACAATGCCCACCGTAACCACTGTTGCCCCAATAATGAATGCATAATAGCCAATCTTACTTTTGGACTCCGAAGTCTGATGATCATAATAATCCGAGTTACGTCGGTAAAAGCCCATCCATAACTCTCCGATCATATTCACAACAACCAATACAAAACGTTTAACAAGCCCCATTATATTCGCATCTCCTCTCTAGATCGACCATCTTCCATATTAAGTATAATTATCCTAATTAATTAAAACAAGTCACTTAAACTACTTTCGGCGCAATCACGGTCGGTGCAGTTTCTTGCTCCAACCAGGTTAGAATATCAAATGCTTCCTGATCGGTGCTACCACACATCTCTTCCTCAGCTTGCAATCCACTGCATACCGCAGGACGATCTTTTTGGCCAAAAATTCCGCAGCGATTATCATTCGTAAGCTGCACACAACGTACACCTGCCGGCTTGCCATGAGCCATGCCCGGTATCGGTGATGATATGGAAATCGCGATACAACATGCGGCACAGCCTGTCCTGCATTCCATACATATACCCTCCTAATTTCAATACACTTACAATACATGTTCAAAAAGACCGATTTTCAGTTTTTGAACTACCTCTTAATTATGAGCGATTTATCCAGGTCCAGGTTCGAGCGAGCCCCTGAGCCATTCTCCGATTCATGCTTCGATTCGAAAAATACCCCCCATGACTTAGCGGATTCCAACTCATCGCCACGCCGCCAGAGTTCACTTCAATGTCTTCTTTAACCGCTTTCTCATAAGCGGGATCAATGGGGCGTAATGGATAACCCAGAATATCATCCCGATCGTAGAAGTTCACCCATTCCCCTTCCAGCCCGGCATAATAGTGATTCACATGGGAAGAGGGCACCTGAATTGGGCAACTAAAGTCATGGTAACGCAAACTCCATAAGGGCAGGGTTGTACCAAACGAGTAAAAATTGGTCAGGGTGTCGCCCCGCTCCAAAGCCGAGTTCACATCCACAACTTCAGGAACACGACTGGACGGATATTGCAGATCGTAGAAGAAGTTACTGGCGATTACGGCACCCAAACTATGGGCAACCACACAGAGCGGAGCTTCGGGTCCGTTACGCTGTGCAAGGGTATGCATCGCCTGATTCAACGTTCGATGTACGGCATCATAGTTATGGCCTTGATTTTCCACAGGTTGATATGCAACCGCATCAGCCAGGTAATGGATTACAAATCGGCGCAACGCCTGAAAGTTCAATCCCGGAGAGCTGACGAGCTGTTGAAAGAGAGCCTCTTCCCGCTCCTCAAATACATCCGCCCAATATACAGGTTCGATATCCACCATCTGTTTAGAGGCTCCAGGCAAGACCATCACCTTGTCCAATTCCTTATGCAAACAAGCAATCAGCTTGTCCGCGTACCCATCCTTCCGCATACCCAGCCCATGAATGACCATCACCGCAATACGTGTCATGGCTCTCCTCCTCATCGATCTAGGAACTCTTTCTCCACCATATGAACGCCACGACTCGAACATGCCTGAAGCTTGCTTTGTTAGAACCTTTCCAACCACCATTATTTTAAAAATGTGATTCTTCCATTTTATATACAGTTTACCATGATAACCATGAAAATAACGATCATACAGCAAAAAGGAGCTGCGCATCATGCAGCCCCTTCTTGTTGTTGTATTCAATTAACCTTTCAGATGAACCTTCAACACACCATTTTGATTAGATGTAACATCACCTGTGGTGACTTCCACCCGTTCAACCATATCTTGACCATCTGGAATGATAATCGGTGTAATCAGCGGGTATCCCGCATCTTCAATTACCTTACGATCAAACTCCAACAGTTTTTGTCCAGCCTTTACATGCTCGCCAGCTTCCACATGCATGTTGAAGCCTTCACCCTTGAGGGATACTGTATTAATCCCGACATGGATCAGAACTTGTAATCCACTTGCGTGTTCAAGAATCACCGCATGTTTACTTTTGATTACATGAGCTACCTGAGCATCAAACGGGGCAACAACAACGTTGCCGGAAGGTTCAATCGCTACACCTTCACCCATCTGTTTCTCGGCAAAAGCCGGATCTGGTACTTGCTCCAGTGATACGGCCTGACCTGTTAATGGCGCCATGATTTCCAGCGTATTCACTGCTTCGTCCCCTACTTGAGCTGCACTACGTGTGCGCTGGTTTGGATCTGTTTTTGTAGTTGAAGAGGTAACACCCGAAGCGGACTGCGATGTAGCCGCTTTAGGCTCAGCAACGGTTTCATTACTTTCATTACGATCTTCTTTTCTCAGTTTGGCTCTGCCAAAAAGGACGGTCAGTACAAATGGTACAACCAGGACAATCGCCATGCCGATGAAGAAGACGCCCCATTTGTTAGGGAAAATCGACAGGAATCCCGGTACGCCACCTACACCGATGGAGGTTGCCTGAACATTATTCATCGTCAGCAACACACCACCAATCGCGGAACCGATCATACCAAAGATAAATGGATAACGGTAACGGATGTTAACACCAAAGATCGCCGGCTCGGTTACCCCGAGGAAGGCCGACACCGAGGACGTTGCTGCAAGTCCTCTCATTTTCTTCTCACGCAAGACAAGCATCATCGCAAGTGCCGCCGAACCCTGTGCGATGTTGGACAATGCCAGCATCGGCCACAGGAACGTACCGCCCTGACTACCAATGAGCTGAACATCCACCGCGAGGAACGTGTGATGCATACCGGTGATAACGAGCAAAGCGTATAGACCACCGTAGATCAGACCACCCAGCGCCGCGTAGGAATCGTATACATAGATCAGGCCTGAAGTGATTGCATTTGCAATAGCAAATGTAACCGGTCCAATAATCGTAAATGCAAGGAATCCGGTAATCAGCAACGTGACTGGTGCAACGACCAGCAGTTTAATTGAATCATGTACCCTTTTATTCAGGAAAATTTCCATCTTCGCAAGCAGATAGGCCGATACCAGTACCGGCAGAACCTGCCCTTGATAACCGATCTTCTCAATCTCCCAACCAAACAAATTCCATGTTGGCACTGTACCTTCATTTACGGCATCAGCATAACCATATGCACTCAGCAGATCGGGATGTACCAGAATGAGACCAAGCACAATCCCGAGCAGCGGACTGCCGCCGAACCTTTTTACAGCTGCCCAACCGATTAGAGCCGGCAGGAACGTGAAGGCTGTACTTGCGATCGTATTAATAATGGACGCAAGATCCTTCCAGGCTGGATAAACATCCACTAGCGATTTTCCATCAAAGAAAATACCTGGACCTGTCAGAATATTGTTAATCCCGAGCAAAAGTCCTGCCGTAATGATTGCTGGCAAGATTGGAATGAAAATATCCGAGAGTGTTTTAATCGCTCGCTGAATTGGATTTTGCTTTTTACCAGCAACCGCCTTCACATCATCCTTGGAAGAACGATCTCCCCCGGTAATCTGAATCATCTCATCATAGACCTTATCCACCAGACCAGGCCCAATAACGACCTGGAATTGTCCTTGGGAAGAGAACTGTCCTTTAACCAGATCATTCTGATCCAGACTTTCAGTATCCACTTTACTCTCATCATACAGGGCAAACCGGAGTCGTGTAACACAGTGTGTAGCAGCTTCAATATTCTCTTTGCCACCGACTGCCCGGACGATCTCCTCAACCTGTTTTTTATCAATTGCCATAGTGTCACTTCCTATTTATAAAATGTGATTAGTCCTGTTGTGGCACAAGCCACATATAGGATGCATACGGACTGAGAGAGATTTCCTGCGTCAGCGCAGGGGTTGCCTCCGTATTTCCTATGAGTAACTCTGCTGATTTGCCTGCAATGTGATCATTCCAGACCGCTTCCGGCAGCGAGAACGTAACGTCTCGTTTACTGAAGTTGGATACAACAATCAGGGTTTCACTTCCATTGGTCCGTGCGTACGCGAATACATCCGGGTGTGCATCGTCCAATCGTTCATACAGACCGTCGATCAGCACGTTAAACTGTTTACGCAGGGCAATCAATTTGCGGTAGTGGTAGTAGATCGAATCTGGATCAGCCAGCTGCTGTTCCACGTGAATCGAAGGATACCGCTCATCCACCTTCAGCCAAGGTGTTCCGGTAGTAAATCCGGCGTTCTTACTTCCATTCCACTGCATCGGTGTGCGGGAGTTGTCCCGGGAACGCTCCTTCACGATTTGGAATGCTTCTTCAGCGGATTTGCCTCGTTCTTCCTGAAGCAGGCGGTACATGTTCGTCGATTCGATATCACGGAACTCGCTAACGTCATTCCAGACCGGATTCGGCATGCCGATCTCCTCTCCCTGGTAGACATAAGGTGTACCTTGCATTCCGTGTATCGTTGTTGCAAGCATCTTGGCACTCTCGGCACGATAGTCACCATCATCAGCAAATCGGGACAGTGCTCGTGGCTGATCATGGTTATTCAGGAACAGCGCGTTCCAGCCTCCACCGGCCTGCATGCCTGTCTGCCACTCACTGAAGAGCTGTTTCATCGCTTCAAAATCATACGGCATCAGTTCCCACTTCTGACCATTCGGATAATCCACTTTCAGGTGATGGAAGTTAAACGTCATTGAAAACTCCCGGGAAGCCGGGTTCGAATATTGGATACAATGTTCCAGTGTTGTGGAAGACATTTCCCCTACCGTCACCATGTTGTAAGGCCCGAATACTTCATCGTACATCTCGGTGATGTACTCATGCACACGCGGTCCATCCGTGTAGTATTTGCGTCCATCACCCGGTGACACGCTGCCATCATCATCAGGGAAACGCTGATCTTTGGAGATCAGGTTAATCACGTCCATACGGAAACCATCCACACCTTTTTCGGCCCAGAACTTGATCATATCCCGTACAGCTTTGCGTACTTCTTCATTCTCCCAATTCAGATCTGCCTGCGTTTTATCAAATAAAGTCAGGAAATATTGTCCCGTCTGTTCATCGAACTGCCAAGCAGGTCCACCGAACTTGGATTGCCAGTTGTTCGGCACACCACCATCCGGGGCAGGATCTTTCCAAATATAATAATCCCGATACGGATTATCCTTGGAAGAACGGGATTGTTGGAACCACTCATGATCGGTTGAGGAGTGATTCACCACGATATCAATCATGAGTTTCATATCACGAGCCTTCAGACCTTTCAACAGTTCGTCAAAATCCTCCATCGTCCCATAATCCGGATTAATCCGGTAATAGTCCGCTACGTCATATCCATTATCATGCTGCGGGGATACATATACCGGCTGCAACCACACAATATCGATACCCAGATGCTGCAAATAATCAAGCTTCTCGGTTAATCCACGAATATCTCCAGTACCCGATCCAGTTGTATCATTAAAACTCTTCGGATATACCTGATACACCGTTGATGTCTTCCACCAAGATGACGGAGTTGTGTTATTAGAACTCATGTTAACGCCTCCAATAAATTGTAATGCTCTTATGTGATGTTCTCGGCTAACTTCATATCTATATTACATAAGTAAACATGTATATACAAGTTGAAACTATAATATGTATATTCTTCGCCTCTTCTACACATTCCCCATAAATCTTTCCTCTGTAACATTTATTTTGGAACCTGCGTTCGTGAACCCAATGATATCTGTATTGAGACAACAAGAAACCGTCTGTTCTTCCCACCATTGGTGCGGGCAACAGACGGTCTAACTTGGTTGAACTTTTTAAATGTATTCTACTGTTTTTTTACTGTTGTAATGGATTGTTATTATAAAGTTGTTGTCTTGACTTAATCACCACAGCGGAGCCACGCTTCTTACGACATCTCCGGTGAAACTAAGGCTTTCCCTTGTTTTTCCTGCATATTCAACTTCAATAAAGATAGTGCAGCTTGCTCTTCCCTTTCCAGTTCAGCAACACTGATCTCACCAGAGAGTACGGCACGCATTCGCTTCTGATCCAGCAGACCTTCCCATTTTGCCACCACAAATGCTGCGACACAGTTGCCCATCAGGTTGGTGAATACACGCATTGTATCCATGAATCGATCTGCACCAAGCAGTAGAGCAACCGCTGCTACCGGAAAAGCATTGACAGCCACTGCCGTTGCAGACAGGGCCAAGAATGCGGAGCCAGGCACTCCTGCCATGCCTTTGGAACTTAACATCAACACCAGTAAAATCGTAATTTGCTGCATCAATGTCAGTTCAATCCCTACGGCCTGAGCAACAAAAACCGTTGCCAACGATAAATAGATTGAAGCGCCATCCAGATTAAACGAGTACCCCGTCGGTACCACAAGCCCCACAACCGCACGATCACAACCCGCCTTGGTTAGTTTGTCCATCATGCGTGGCATCACCACTTCCGATGATCCGGTTCCAATCGCCAGCATCACTTCAGAACGGGTATATTTCACAAATTGCAGGAAATTTAGCCCGGTAATCCACCAGGCAGCCAATGCCAGCATGACCAGAAACAGCAGTGCTGCGCCGTAACATGCCAGAATTAGCAGACCAAAGGATGATAATGTGGAAGCCCCATAGGCACCAACCGTATAGGCCATGGCTCCAAATGCACCAATCGGTGCTAGGTTCATGATATAACCAATGATGCGGAACACAATTCCGAGCAGGTTCTCAATCAGCGTCAGTACATTCTCTTTTGCCTTACTCTCGGTTGCTGCCAGTGCAACCCCGAACAGGCATGCCACGAGCAGTACTTGCAGAAGTGCATTTTGTGCAAAGGCATCTACAACACTTGTCGGAATAATATTCATGATAAAGTCTACCGTATGCGGTAACTCGGAACCATTGGTTTTTGCTTCAATGCCGCTTGCATCTATGGTTGAAGGGTCCACGTTCATTCCGGCACCGGGGCGAAGCAGATTGGCTGTTCCCAATCCAAGTACCAGCGCAACGGTAGTTGCAATTTCGAACCACACGATGGCTTTCAGTCCGATGCGACCTACCGACTTCAGATCACCGATCTTGGCAATGCCTGTCACAATCACCATGAAAATCAGTGGTGCGATGATCATCTTGATCAATTTGATGAAACCTGTTCCGAGCGGTTGCAGCAGGCTACCCAGATCCGGCCACAGAATGCCTACGCCAATTCCGATGATTACCGCTACAATAATTTGAAAAAATAATGATTTCATAAATGACATGAACACTCCCCCTATTTGCGGTCAATTCGGATTTCCGTTTGGTTTCCGTGTAACTTTTTATATCATTCTAAACGAGAGTTCAACAATGGAATTTCAATTTTTTTGTCATTTGTACCAACTCTATCGGTGAAAATTGAACCTGGAACCGAAAAAAGACGAATACCACGTCAGTTATCTTGACGTGATATTCGTCTTTATCCATAAATCCATTTTTTATTGAACAGGGGTTAAATGTGCATCACAGGGTAATAGATTCTCCCGGGGCCAGCACACGTCCTTCCAACCCTTTTGCAGCCAGTTGTTGCACGAAGTGTTCCGCATCCTGACGAATCACCGGGAATGTATCATAATGAACCGGAATGGTCAGTTTGGCATTAAACCATTCGGCCGCTTGCAGTGCATCCTCAGGTCCCATGGTGAAATGTCCACCAATCGGCAAGAAGGCAACATCGATATCATGACGATCACCGATCATTTTCATATCCCCGAAGAGACTTGTGTCTCCGGCATGCAAAATCGTTTTACCACCAATATTAATGATATATCCAGCAGGCAAACCTGCATACATGATCCGTTGTTCTTCTTCGAGCACAATCCCGGAAGTGTGGAATGCCTGAATCATTTTGGCTTGAGCGAAATCAAGATCTACCGTTCCGCCCATGTTCATGCCAAGTGTATCCAGACCCTTCCAAGACATATATGTAGCCAATTCCACAATAGCGACAACTTTGGCGTTATTCGCTTTGGCAATAGGCTCAGCATCGAGGATGTGATCCATATGTGCATGTGTCAGCAACACAACATCGGTCTTAATATCTTCAGGCTTCGTGACGGCAAGCTCGTTGCCACGCAGGAAGGGATCAATGATCAGAGACTTTTCTTCTGTGCTCAGCTGTACACTGGAGTGACCGTGGAACGTAATATTCAACAACTTGGATTCCTCCCGACATATGTTTTGATTATTTTGAAAACCACTATTTATTATAAATCATACCTCATCACCAACGCAAAATCATGCTAGCCTCCGTCTCACCGCTGCTTACGATATACTCTTGCTTCATACGGCTGAAGCTGAATGGCACCTTCATCGGTAGAATAACGTCTGCTTACATTGCTGATGATCAGCTTGACATGCTCGGCATTCCACCCTTCAGGCCAGTGCATCTCAGGCTCATGCTCACGGAAATTCAGAATGACCAGCATCTGCTCATCTTCCAGCGTTCGGGTATAGGCATAGATATCCGGATCATCCGGCAATAGCAATTCATACGCGCCATAGATAAGCACTTTATGTTGTTTGCGAAGCGCAATTAACTTACGGTAATAATGCAAAATGGATTGCGGATCACTTTCGGCATCAGCCACATTAATCTCAGGATAATTATCATTCACCTGAATCCACGGCTGACCCTGGGTAAACCCTGCGTGTTCCGTCTCATCCCATTGCATCGGCGTGCGAGCATTATCGCGACTCTTCAGCCAGATCGCCTGCATGACTTCATGCTTCGACTTACCTTGACCAATGTAATGATTGAAATAATTTTTGGTCTCGATGTCCCGGTATTGTTCGATATTCGGGAAAGCGACATTGGTCATGCCGATCTCTTCTCCTTGATAGATGTAGGGGGTCCCTTCGAGTGTAAGCATCCATGTCGCCAGCATCTGAGCAGAACGCACCCGATATTTACCATCATCGCCAAAACGGGAAACTGGACGTGGCTGATCATGGTTCCCCATATAATTGGCGTTCCAGCCTCTACCATGCAAAACCGTTTGCCACCGGCTCATGATTTCTTTGAGATCTGTCAATTTCCATTCCTTATAGTTCCATTTACCAATTCCGGAGGATTTAGCATCGATAAACATATGCTCAAACTGGAATACCATATTAAGTTCGTCACGATCCGTCCCGACATAAGCCAAGGCCTGTTCAGGCCCAAGTCCTGAAGTCTCGCCAACCGTCATGGGTCCGTAGGGTTTCAGGATCATGTTATTCAGTTTCTTCAGGATGGAGTGTACCTGTTCCAGATTGGAAAAGAGCTGATACGCTGGAACCACCGGCAGATTATCCGGATTGTGTGCACTTGGCAGACCCTCTGCCTTGGCGATATGCGCTACTGCATCGAAACGGAATCCGTCTACCCCTTTTTCCAGCCACCAATGCACCATCTCATACATCTCTTCTGCCATCTGTGCATTGTTCCAGTTGAGATCGGGTTGCTGTTCCGAATACAGATGCAGATAATATTCATTTGTCTCGGGATCATGCTTCCACACCGAACCCCCAAAATAGGACTCCCAATTATTCGGCACCTGCCCATTTTTGCCTGAACGCCAAATATAATAATCCCGTTTCGGATTCATCTTTGATGAACGTGATTCAGCAAACCAAGCATGTTCATCCGACGTATGATTCAGCACCAGGTCCATCATGATCTTGAGACCACGCTTGTGGGCCTCTGCCAATAATCGATCAAAATCCTCCATCGTGCCATACTTGCGTAAAATGCCGTAGTAATCCCGGATATCATATCCGTTATCATGTCCTGGTGAATCATAAATGGGACAGAGCCAGATCACATCTACGCCCAAATTCTCCAAATAATCAAGCTTCTCATAGATTCCCTGCAAGTCGCCATATCCATCCCCGTCCGAATCTTTAAAGCTGCTCGGGTAAATCTGGTATACCACACTCTCTTTCCACCAAACGATATCGCCCACCTCGCTCTCATCTTTATCCAATATATAAATTGAACTAAAGCATATTTACACTGGATACTCCGATGACAGAATGACCTTCCGACCGCTGTTATCACCAGATTTTATGAATTCCCCTTATAAGGGGGAAATCCGGGTATAAAGGCGAACGCTGATTGCTTCTTCAGGTTATTTCTGTCCTCTCCGTTTCGTGTAAATGTTTAGTTCAATTTATATATAATCTCTGTTCACTATATTAAGCCGTTAATATGTTTTATCCGAAATGATTCCCTTGTAAACATTTGAAAGGGTTCTTATGCAAAAAGACCCGGTCATGGACCGCGATCTGCGGTTCAATTCCGAGTCCTTTTTTGTGAACATAAGACTAACTTATATCCGGCGTAACCTATCCAGGCACCGATATTATTCAGAATAATGTCATCCACATCAAACGAACCTACACGTGTAATCAATTGTGTGACCTCGACACCCAGCAGAAGCAAAACAACTGTAGATGTAAATGTCAGGAATGTGCGGCACCTCCGAAACAACCATGGGATCCAGATGCCCAGCGGAATGAACAATACGATATTTCCAAACAAATTTTTGACCCAGGTATCTGTATTGTACCTCTCCCTCTCCATAAGAAGTGGACGAATCGTCTCGAAGGGTACGAGATTATATTGATAATTCATGCTAGGTGTTCGTCCACTGACAAACAGTAAAATGCCCATAATCAGTATATAGAGCACTGCCATACAAGCAACAATGGTCAGCATCCACTTGGAGTGAAGCCACGACTTTTCGCTCATTCATCCCGTCCTCCGACCTTGAATTCCGCGAAGCGGTAAGGTCTATTTTAACGGGATATAGATCTTCATGTCCAGTTGTTCAGGGGTCGATTTCCAGACATCCGTCACTTCAAAGTCTGGTCCTTCCCTCCGTTCATAGTTGGACTGCGGCAGCCAGCTGCCATAGATCATTTTACGAATATCCTGCCCGGAGCCTTCCACGGTGAACTCTGCATACAAGCCTCCCGGAATTTCAATCGAGGTAAAACCGGGTTCAAGCACCTGAGATGCTCCACTGCTCTCTTCACCCACAATAAAAGAAAATGCTCCATCCTCTTCGAAATGACAGGCCACACCATAAGCCATATCAGGGCGTGTCCTCTCCGGGATCGCCATGAATCTCTGTTCCACACCAAAATCGTGATAAAATCCAGGTATTTCAGCATAATGCTGATTGTCATTCAGGTTGGTCTTATATTCATAGCCGATGATCCAGTTCGGTGCCAATGTGACCAGACGGGGTGTGTTCATGTGGAATGTTCCACCAAGTGAAGTTCGATAATCATTAAAATCAATGCTCTGTTGCATCTTCAAAAGAGACAACTGCTCCGCTTCCAGCTTACGCAGCTTCGCGGGTGTCATTCCAAAGTAGGTTGAAAATGCACGGGTGAAGGCCTCCTGGGATTGATAGCCAAAGCTCATCGCAATGTCCAATATGCCTTCCGATGTGCCCCGCAGCATCCCTGCAGCTTCCGTTAATCTTCGTCTGCGCACATATTCAAGTACCGTAAATCCGGTGATCGCCTGGAATAAACGCTGAAAATGAAACGCCGAAAAGTTCGCAGCAGCGGACGTCCCTCTGATATTAAAATCATCTTGCAAATGCTGCTCCAAATACTCAATAGCAAGCTGAATTTGTGTGTAATGATCCATAGTGACGGCTCCCCTATCTAATTCAAAATATCAAACGACTTCTTATGTAGTATGACTGAGATCCAGATCTTTTTTTTGATTTTGTGTGCGAACTTGTATGATGAAAGATACGCGAGTTGCGGTTCTCTTCAAGTTGAATGATACTATGAAACACTGTATGCCAGAATCCCCTTGTTCTACAAGGAGATGCTCTCTACGCTGGTTGATTTACCAGCAGAGATGGCTCTTGTGAACAAGGGGACTTGTTTGTTTAACAATCTATTCTTACCCTTTCCAGTTCCCGGACACGGGGTGAATACCCCAGATATCTGTCGCATACTCACTAATGGTACGATCACTTGAGAATATGCCGGAATGAGCCGTGTTTAATATCGCTTTCCGGGTCCAGCCCGGAATATCCCGATACGCCTGGTCAATCGCAGCGTGCGCGTCAGCATAAGCAGCAAAATCACGCAATACAAAGTATTCGTCACCATGGGCCAGCAAGGAGTCATAAATATCCCAGAACTCCCCATCACGATAACAGAATGCACCTGGATGCACTAATTGCTCCACAACCTCGCGAATGCGTTCATCGTGCTGCACAATCTCATTCGGACGATAGCTGCCCGAACGATAATACTCAAGCACTTCGTCTGCACGCAGACCGTAGATGAACATATTTTCTTCCCCAACCTGCTCCGCCATCTCCACGTTGGCTCCATCCATCGTGCCAATCGTTAAAGCACCGTTCATCATAAACTTCATGTTGCCCGTACCGGAAGCTTCCTTGCCTGCGGTTGAGATCTGTTCACTAACATCCGCAGCGGGAATGATCTTCTCTGCGAGAGAGACGGAATAATTTTCGAGGAAAAATACCTTCAAGCGGTCATTTACGGCCGCATCCCGATTCACTGTTTCAGCCACGGTGTTGATCAGCTTAATAATTTTCTTGGCAAAATAATAACTCGGCGCTGCCTTGGCACCAAAGATGAACGTACGTGGCACCATATCAAACGAAGCATCATTCTTAAGCCGGTTATACAGATGCATAACATGCAGAATGTTCAACAGTTGACGTTTGTACCCGTGCAGCCTCTTCACCTGTACATCAAAGATGGAATCCGGATTCACTGCTGTCCCGGTATGATCCAGAATATACGCAGCAAGCCGCTCCTTGTTATCCCGCTTAATCAAACGGAACTGCTCCTGGAATGATGTATTATCCGCAAAGCCAGCCAACAGGTCCAGCTTGCCCGGCTCTGTTATCCAATCGTTACCGATTGTATCCGTAATCAGATCCGACAATTTTGGATTGGCATGCATCAACCAGCGGCGATGGGTGATACCATTGGTTTTATTATTGAAACGCTCTGGATACAGTGCATAGAACGGAGCCATCTCGCGCTCTTTCAAAATCTCGGTATGCAAAGCAGCAACACCATTCACGCTATGACTGCCTACAATCGCCAAATGCGCCATCCGTACCTGGTCGTCTGCAACAATCGCCAGATGCCCTATGCGATCCGGATCTCCCGGATACCGCTCCAACAGCATGCCACAGAAGCGTTTGTTGATCTCTTCAATGATCATGTAGATTCGAGGCAGCAGCCTGCTGATCATGGATACAGGCCACTTCTCAAGCGCCTCACTAAGCGTTGTATGATTGGTATACGATACAGTACGGGTTGTAATATCCCATGCTTCATCCCAGCCATACCCCTTCACATCAATCAGGATGCGCATCAGTTCTGGTATAACCAAGGTTGGATGCGTGTCATTAATGTGGAAGGCTACTTTATCTGGCAAACGATCATATGGTAGCTCCAGCTTGTTGAACGTACGCAAGGCGCTCTGTACACCTGCTGAGCACATGAAGTATTGCTGCTTCAAGCGCAGCAACTTTCCTTCGTACTGGGAATCATCTGGATATAAAAACTCCGAGATCGATTCAACCGAACGGCTATAATCCAGATAGCCGTAATAGTTCGAAGGGGTGTCGAGTGAAGTCTCGCGCTTTGGCTCGGCACTCCATAGACGCAATGTGTTCACATGGGTTTCACCATAACCGATGACAGGCACGTCATAGGGAATGGCGACAACCGATTCGGCATCTTTTGTAACAAACTGATATTCTCCATCCTGCTCATGAGCTTCTACCCGGCCCCAGAACTGTACTTCCACCTTTTTGTCTGGACGGCGGACTTCCCATTCATTGCCCTTATCCAGCCAATTGTCGGGTAACTCTACCTGATTACCATTGATGATTTTTTGCTCAAACAAACCGTATTTATAACGAATCCCGCAACCATGTCCTGCATATCGGAGTGATGCAAGTGAATCCAGGAAACAGGCAGCAAGTCGTCCCAGACCTCCGTTACCGAGTCCTGCATCCGCCTCCTGTTCTTCTATCTCTTCCAAGGAGAAGCCCAGCTCAGCTAAACTGTCACGCACCAATTCCAATTCATTCACATTCAACAGATTGTTCCCGAGCAGACGTCCAATCAGGAATTCCAGCGAGAAGTAATAGACCTGTTTATCCTGGCGCTGCTTGAACCCCTGATTCGACGCTGCCCAATCCTGGCCTGCATATTCACGAATCATGCTTCCCAGTACGTGGTACACGTCTTCCTGTGTTGCTTCTTCAATCGGTTTGCCCAATTTGCTGACCAGATTCCGTGTAAATATACTCTTGAACGTTTCTTTGTTGTCAAACAAAAGTAGGTTCCTCCCGGGGAAATCCTGCAGGATGGTGGCGGTTCATACACTCAGTTGCACATGAGTGCCAAACCTTTAAGTGCTACACTTTCGGCTAAAAGCCCGTTCCGGTGACGAATCGTTCTTATGATCGCTGTTATCACCAGATTTTTTTGATTCCTTTTTTAAAAGGGGAAATCCGGGGATAAAGGCGAACGCTTCGCTTCTTCAGAATCGATTTCGTCTCCTCCACTACGTTTGCACGTATGAGGGAGCTCTAGCAGTGGCCCGATGCTTAGAAAGTGTATGAACCTTAAATCCATCCTACAGGATTTTTATTTTATATATATTTATAGAAGATATCGGTTACGTGTGGGCATTAGATAATAGTACTTTTCGCTAAAATGTATGGATTCGACGGGTCACCGATCAGCGTCTGTCCTCCGGTCAGCTTCACGTCTTTATCGAGAATGACATTCTCAAGGACCGTCCCCTCACCAATGTAACATTTCTGCATGATGATGGAACCTTTTATTTTGGCACCCTTGGCCACCTGTACACCACGGAACAGAATGCTGTCCTCCACCTCTCCACCCACAATGCAGCCATTCGCGAGAAGTGAATGTTTAACATCGGCGGTATCCAGGTATTTGGCAGGCGCTTCGTATTTAATTTTGGTCTGGATCGGATCTTCCTTGAACAGTTGTTCATATTGCCCTGTGTTCAGCAGATCCATACTGTTACGATAATAACTGTCAATGGAATTGATGACTGCGTGATAGCCATCATATGCATAGGCAGCGATATTCAATCCATCCGGATTTTTTTGAATCACATCCCGGAAGAAATGGCTCTCGCCATGATCAATACAACGCTGCACCTGGCGCAAGAACAATTCTTTTTCCATGATGAAAATTTCTGTATATATATTCGGGTGATTAGCGCTTTGGTGAATGTCCACCACGTTACCGTCACCGTCATGATCAACTTTGACACAGGCGTCATGCTCAGGAAGCAGCTGATCTACCTTTTTGCAGACCAGTGTAACGTCAGCTCCTTTACTGATGTGATACCTGTAGACATCCTGGAGGTCTGCTTTGGTTACATGGCGACTGCCCGCATGCACAACATATTGCCCTGCCCCTCTGTGGAAAAAGTCCAAATTGTTATGGAAATGCTGCAAATCCCCTTGTGATGTATCTGTTGGATCGTTCCAGTCTGGTGGCAAAATAAACATGCCCCCATGCTTGCGATCCAAATCCCAAGGCTTACCGTCACCAAGATGGTCCATCAGAGAGCGATACTTGCGACGGACAAACACACCAATACTCTCGATTCCTGCATTCATCATATTGGATAGTACAAAATCGATCAGACGGTAACGCCCGGCATAAGGCACCGCGGCTCCGCAGCGAAAGTACGTCAATTCCTTCAATTCCTCAAGTTCATGGTCAAGGTTAATAACTCCAATCAATTGTTTCATCGCATGCACCGTCCTTTTGACTTCAATTAGGCCTTGCTGGTTATTCCTTGGCGAAGCTGACGTTCCAGTTCTTCCTGATCCACGAGCAATATATCACTCTCATCTTCCGGTGCAGGCGAAATCTGTGTTCCATCGGGAATAACCAATCCTTCTGCGATAATAGCTCGATAAATGCGTACATTTTGCCCGATTTTCACTCTTGGCATGATCACCGAATCGATGACAGCACTGTTCTCACCAACTTCAATTCCGTAGAACAGAACAGAATGGTTGACCTCACCATGCACTACTGTGCCTTCACTAATAATACAATTCCGTACCTTGCCCGAAGGTGAGATATATTGTGCAGGTTGGTTCGGATTACGTGTGAAAATACGCCAGTCCGGATCATTCAGATTAAATGGTGTGTCTTCGTCTAACAGGTCCATATTGGATTCCCACAGACTGCGAATGGTACCTACGTCTTTCCAATAACCTTCGAATGGATATGCATATAAGGATTTTTCGTTTTCAAGCAACAAAGGAATAATATCTTTACCAAAATCATAGGAGGTGGATGCCTGTTGTTCATCCTGGATCAGGAAACGTTTCAGTACATCCCACTTGAAGAGATAGATACCCATGGAAGCCAGTGTGCTCTTGGGCTCAGGAGGTTTTTCTTCAAATTCATAGATGCTATAGTCATCGTTGGTGTTCAGCACCCCGAATCGGCTGGCTTCTTCCAATGAGACATCAATGACCGATATGGTGCAATCCGCATCTTTATCTTTGTGATACTGGAGCATTTTTTCGTAGTCCATCTTATAGATATGATCTCCTGACAGAATGAGCACATGCTCAGGATCGAATTGTTCAATAAAGTTCAGGTTACGGAAGATGGCATCTGCTGTTCCACGGTACCAACTGCTTCCGTCTTCACGTTCATGGGGAGGAAGTACGTATACTCCGCCATTTTTACGGTCCAGATCCCAGTCACTGCCGATACCAATATAGGAGTGCAGGACAAGTGGTTCATATTGAGTTAATACGCCCACTGTATCAATACCCGAGTTAGAGCAGTTACTTAGCGGAAAATCAATAATTCGGTACGTACCGCCAAAATATACTGCTGGCTTAGCCAGTGATTTCGTTAATCCTTTTAACCTCTTACCTTGCCCTCCGGCAAGTAGCATCGCTACAACTTCTTTTTTCGCCATCATTACAGCCTCCTCCACGTGCATTCGTTCTGATTCATTTCAGAGCCCATAATCGATATTCTGTTGTGTGGACACTGTTGTCTTGATTAGGAGCATGCTGTACAGATGTGTAACCGGTGAATCTTGTTGCAGTTAAACTTTTTGGATTGTAAAGCCTGAAATAGAGATGATGCTGGTGTAGAATTGCTTGACTGTCTTACAGAGGTGAATGTTAGATGCAGAACTTAAGGTGTAGCTCGTGAACAATGTAATAGACTACTCCTATTTAACATTAAACACGAAACGGACTGGGGAATCTTGCTGGAAAACATCGACATCAAGTTGCGGGTGAAATTACCCTTTCTCGTGCCGCTGTTATTCATATTGTATTCGATAATAGTTAATGAAACTCCTTTTGGAAAATTCATGGTAAAAGTGTGACACTACTAGACCCATACACCTATAAAATCAAAAATACAGGTCTTACGAATCATAAAACGGCAATCAATTTGTAAATTTTTAGAGGAATATATAGAAATGTGTCGAATAGATAGATGTAGTATNATAACTTAAAAGTGTAGAGTAAAACCTCCAAATAACTATAAATTATTTGGAGGTTGTTATGTTAGCAAACAATTTTTGGGATTTAGATTCTTGGGACAAAATATTCAGTATAATTGCTGTTTTAATCCCAGCCTTATTAGCAATATATAATTATATAAAAAGGAAAAAAAAGAAAATCATAGTTTCTAATGCAAAACCCAATATTGCTTATTTTACGGACAGGATAGCAATTTCAGAAGAAATTTTTAAAGAATTACAACGTTCTAAGGAAGGGCGAATGTTTCAAATATTTGGCTCACCGGGAGTGGGAAAAACTGAGTTTGCTAAATTAATTAATATGGCTGTTAATTATAATTGCCAGTCTAAAGATGAGGAAGATTTTATTGATTCAATTGGATATAAAAAAGAAAAAAATGTACAAGCATTTTTCATAAAATGTGAAAATAAGGACACATATCATGTGGCTATTAAAAATATTTTCGAACTACTATTAATTAATGAAAATTCAGACATCAATCGTGCTAGCGCTGCCCATTTTATCATTGAAAAAATACGAAAGAAGAAAAAAACTCTTTTTATTTTTGATGATATAAAAAGTTATGATGAACACGATAAATTTTGCGAACTGTGGAACGAAATAACTAATGGACTAAAAAAACTAAACTCAAATAGTGAATGTACTTTTATTCTATTTTATTCTGGTTTATTGGAAAAAAAAGAGGCTAACAACAATATATTTAAAATCTCCAGTATACAAAATTTGGAAGAAAAATATATGGTTGAATACTTAAATAAGAGAAACATTTCGCTAGATGAAAACGAGTATGATAAATTGTTTGCTTTAACAGCGGGAAATATTCAAATGCTTAGTTTGATTGCAGATAAATATGACAAAGAAGAATGTTTCGAGATCAATTATAAAAATTTGAATGATATCACTGAGTTATTTTACAATTACATAACTGAGGATGAGAAAACAACGTTCAAACAAATATTATCTTTATGCGTATCAAAAAATGAGGTTTTCATTAGTATGTTGGGATTACTTAATCATCCCCATAACCCAGTGATAATAGATCAATTCGATAAATTAGAAACAGTAGGATTAATTAGGAAAAATAGAAACTCGTCATACTCGGTTACTGAATCTTTACTACTACCAGCGATTAATAAGGAGTTTCAGGCTGTTCAATTAAATCAAACCAGAGTACTGGATTTAGTACAACAGATGCAACTTATGGTTGAAAATGAAATTGTCCATGAATTCATTCAACCTATGAAAACAGATGCTAAACTGATTCAAATATTAGATACTCTAAAAAAGAATAGTGATTCTAAAAATTATACAGCTACACTAAGAATCAGTTACCTTTTGAAGAATGTACCTATGCTGAAAGAACAGATTGAAGAAATTGATGGAGGTTCCTTTTATGAAAAACTCATTTACTTTGTTGCAGATGCATTAATTGGTTATGGCGCATATAAGGAAGCTACAGAAGAAATTAAAACTAATACAAACTATTATGTATTGAGGCCTGCAACCGTAACATCAGAAAACTTCGATGTAATTTTTTTGTTGGGTAATTTATTTCATTTACAAAATCAATACAAAAAGGCTATAGAACATTTCAAAATCATGAGTGAATCAGAAAATGTAAAAGAATCATTGTATTACAAATCAAAATGTTATTGGGGTATAGCACATTGTTATCGTCATATCGGTAATTTAGATCAAGCAAAAGATTACTATTATAATTCTATAACCATTTGTGAACTCGACACTGTACAAACAAAAGCAATATATATTAAATGTATGAACGAACTCAATAACATTTTCTTTTATAGAAACGAAAAACAACCATTTAGTTTCGATCATATTACTGCCTTAATTGAGGAGGAAAACTCTGTAGCTGATTTATCAACCAATAAATACAAAGCTATAGAACAGGGAATGAAAGGAAACTTTGATAATGCTATAAATTTAATAGATGAAACGATAAAAATATATGAAAAGAAAAGTGAACGTCTACAATTTAATTTATTATTTGAAAAAGGAGAATTGCTAAGACGTAAGCAAGATTTCAAACAATCAATTGAATACTTCAAAAAGAGCTTAGATGCCTCCCTTATAAATGGAGATAAAAACATTGAGCTATATAGCAATTTAGGTATACTCTCGGTTGAATTTGAATCTAACACACATTATTTTACAAAGTCCCAAGAGGAACAATTTAAATTACTGGAACACTGCTTTGAACTTTGTGAAAATGAGGATGAAGATGTTTGTTTTGAACTTGGAAAACAACATGTAGTAGAGATGCTCGATATTTTAAATGCAAACGGACCTAGCTTTTACAGCAGAATTCTTCCATTATTTTAATAACTAAGTTCCCGATCAATTATATATTCTTGGAAGCAGGCATGGGTCAAGGACGCGTCAGCTATACTCTTGTTTCGTAATTTCGCCAAACTAGAGGAGTCGTATTCGGGACGATGGTATTTGTCTACATCCAAGTCACTTTGTAGCTCCTGCATATAAACGAGTTTCATAGTGCCCCCCATACCACGTTATATTTTTAAAGTGATACGGGGAACATTGGGAGAGGGAAGCCTTTCTTTATAGGGATTTCAGTTAAACTTTTTTATAAGCTCGTGGAAGGGGTACTAAAAGTATAATTTAAGGACTCTGGTATTCTCAAATCTGCAATTAATTTTTGAGTATTTAGATTGGTGAATTGTAAACTATGTACTATTTTTGCTATCTGATCTATAGGATCTTCTTGCCATGCAAGTCTTGCTATTTCTTGAGTACCTAGCCTTATACCGTACTCATTAAATAGCTTTTTATTTTTCTTATTAAGAGTAACATTATTTTTAAAAGCATTACTGAAAATAGTATTCATAGCATCTTTACTTGTTCTTATAAATACTTGATGAGTATTAGTTGGAATTTTGTTAAGAAGAGGAATATCAAGACCGTACTCTGCAAGTGCTATACCTAATCCTTTTGAGTATTCTATAGTTTTTTTAGCATATTCCTCTCCGAATATTTCCATCTCAAATAAAGTATAAAGTAAACTTACTACTTGGTGCATTTGAGTATTCCTAAGATATTTAGGACTTATATTTTCGTCTAGTTCTTTTGCTATTTCTTCATTATTAGTCATTATCAGACCATTGGCCGGACCAGGAAGTGTTTTGTGTGTTCCACCAAACAGCACACAATTTATTGGATTTTCAAGTGGATTGGCTACTTGTTTCCCCGCAATTAAACCCAGGGTTTGACTAGCATCATATAAAAATAAAGTATTAGAAGGAAGCTTTAATTTATCGTAATCTGGAACCTTTATAATATCCGATGGCGCATATAACAAGTATTTTATATCTTCCTCAATTAAAGTGTTGTATATTTTTTCATAATCTAAATCTAATTCTTCATAGTTATAGGGCATATCAATGATTTCTAAACCTAATCTTTTACATACATGCTCCATCGAAGGATGCCCACCTGACGAACTAGTGGAAAGCATGATTTTATCTCCAATATTAGTAAGAGACATCAAAATTGAAGTAACACAATTCATACCTGATAAAGTTCTAGCATCAGCATATTTAGATGAAAATAATTTAGAACATTGTTTACTTATTAGCTGATAAATTTCATATAAATGTTCACTTCCAATAAAATTATCCTCAGAGGAAAATGAGTTAACCCCGTTCATAATGTATCTTTCCTGATAATCTTGTTGTAAAGGTACTTTAGCAAAAGTTGACATCCTATTTTCTGCGGCACACAAGGGCAATGTGAGCCTTTTTTTTGCTAAATAACCCTCCTCATTTTTTTTAAATTTCACATAATTTAAAACGGTATTTAACACAATAAAACCTCCAAATAATTTATAGTTATTAGTATATAAATTGCTGATAGATTGCTCTGGCAATTCTGATCATAGCTTCTATACTACATCTATCTATTC